>DASPLX010000025.1:0-44098 GCA_035627375.1 Paucimonas sp.
CTTGCAGGCCATACCGGCTACAGCGGCGCAAAGCATGCTTTGCGAAACACCGCTTCCGCCCCCTGCTGAGCATTCGCAACGCAGCAATCGCCTTCGAGCGGCCGACAGAAAACGTAAATCGGGGTGTGGCGGACCACTAGGCTTCATCGCGCCTGATGACGCGACGCAGGGCGCCAGTCTGGCAGGTGCTCAAGGCCAGGATGATCGGCAGAACGCATTGGAGGCTGGTAATTTTGCCGAGGAAAGAAATGCAGCGGCAGGAACGAGCGAATTACCTTGATGGAAGCGGTTGAAAGCTGGACACCGGAAAAGTATCGATGTCTGTGCCGTCCGGAGCGCCGCAAATGCGATGGGCGCCATCCGGAGTCGTTTGCCGGCGTGTCAAATGATAAGTTGCGCCGTCAAATCGGCGCGGAATCCGCTATTTCCTGGTCTGCGCTGCCGCGGAACCGGGGCGGCGTCACACTGGTATGTTCCCGAATGCCCGGTTCATCGTGCTCTTGCTGTTGAAGCCGGCATCCATTCCGGGTTCGGGAATCGCGGTATCCGCATGCAGCGGATCGTGCATCGGCGCCTGCGGCGCCTTGACGCGGTAGCTGTTCAGGTAATCCTGGAATTCCATGCTGCAGGACTGGTCGACGAGTTGCGACAGCGCCTGGGCGCTTATCTCCAGCCGCGCAGCCTACAGCAGCCGATGCTGCTGCAGGAATTGATAGACGATCTGCAGCCGGCTTTGCGCATCGCCGAGCTCCAGCAGCCGCTGCCGCGCCTTCAGCGGAATCGGCAGGATTTCGCACCAGCGGTTGGCGACCCAGCCGGCCTGGTCGAGGCGGGCCGGCGAAGCGAACGGATTGTCGAATTCCTGGCCCTTTTCGGCGCGCCCCTTGGCGACGATGTTGTCGATCACGTTCCTGAGGCTTTCGGCGCAGCGCACATGCATGTCGGAAGGCGGGGGCGTGCAGTCGGCTTCGAGCATTTCGACGCGCGCTTCCAGCCGATGGTCGGCCAATTCGCGGGTCTCGAGTATGCGGAAGCGTTCGCCGCCCTTGGTCTTGAGCATCAGCACGCCGAGGTCGGCCATGTCCCATTGTGTGATGTAGGCCAGGCAGCCGACCGCCTCGGGCACGGCCGCCGCGCCGACTTCGGTGCCCGACTTGATCAGGACGACGCCGAACGGCGCATTGTTGCGCATGCATTCGCTCACCATGTCGATGTAGCGGGCTTCGAACACGCGCAAGGGCAGGATGCCGTCCGGGAACAGCACCGTATTCAAGGGAAACAACGGCAGCCAGCCGGTCATCAGGCGAGTTCCCGATGGCGCAGCACCACGCGCTCGGTCGGGCCGAAATGCCGCGCCAGCCGTTCGGCGATGTAGACCGAGCGGTGCTGACCGCCGGTGCAGCCGATGGCGACCGTCAGGTAGCTGCGATTGTCGTTCTTGAACGAGGGCAGCCATTTCTCGACGAAGCCGCGGATATCGGCCATGAGTTCGCCGACCGCCGGTTGCGCTTCGAGGAAGGCGGCGACCGGCGCGTCGCGGCCGGTCAGGGGACGTAGATCGCGATCGTAATAGGGATTCGGCAAGACCCGCACGTCGAACACCAGGTCGGCATCGAGCGGCACCCCGTATTTGAAGGCAAAGGATTCGAACAGCACCGTCAATTGCGTCGGCAGCGTCTCGACGATTTCCTTGACCCAGGCGCGCAGCTTGTTGGCCGACAGGCCGGAGGTGTCGATCACGTGGCCGAGGCCCTCGACCACCGACAGCATCTCGCGCTCCTTCGTGATGCAGTCGAACAGCGTCGGCCGGTCGGTCGGATTCTGGTCGGGGTGGACGCGGTGCGACAGCGGATGGCTGCGGCGCGTCTCGGAGAAACGGTTGATCAGCGATTCGGTCTTGGCGGTCAGGAACACCACCTTGACGTCGTGGCCTTCATCCTTGAGCAGCTTGATGTCGGACGGCAATCCGGCCAGCGAGTTGGCGCTGCGCGCATCGACCGCGATGGCCAGCGTGTCGCCGTCTTCCGCCAAGCGCGTCGCGACCAGCGCGCGCAACAGCGTCGGCGGCAGGTTGTCGACGCAGAACCAGCCGGCATCCTCGAGCGCATTCAAGGCGACCGATTTGCCGGAGCCGGAAATGCCGGTGATGAGAACGATGCGCATCAGTCGCCCTCCATCGCCTTTTGCTGGCGTTCCATGAATTCCTTGAGAGTATCGATGCCGCGCAATTGGAGAATGGTGTTGCGCACCGCGGCCTCGAGCAGCACGGCGAGATTGCGACCGGCCTCGACCGGAATCACGACCTTGCGGATCGGCAGGCCGAGCACATCCTCGGTTTGCGAATGCAGGGGAAGGCGCTCATAGTTTTCCTCGAGCGTGCTGCGGCGGACCAGGTGCACGATCAGCTTGAGGCGCATCTTCCTGCGCACGGCGGTCTCGCCGAAGATGGTCTTGATGTCGAGCAGGCCGAGGCCGCGCACTTCGAGCAGGTTCTGCAGCAGCGGCGGGCAGCGGCCCTCGATCACGTCGGGCGCGATGCGGGCGAATTCGACCGCGTCGTCGGCCACCAGTCCGTGGTTGCGAGAGATCAATTCCAGGCCGAGTTCGCTCTTGCCCAATCCCGACTCGCCGGTGATCAGCACGCCCACGCCGAGCACGTCCATGAATACGCCGTGCATCGTGATGCGCTGAGCCAGCTTCTTGGACAGGTAGACGCGCAGATAATCGATCACTTGCGCAGCCGACAGCGGCGTCGAGAACAGCGGGATATTCCTTTCGTCGCACATCGCCAGCACATAGGGCGGCGTTTCCAGCCCTTCGGCGATGATGAAAGCAGGAGGCTGGCTGGCGACCAGTTCCTCGGCATGATGCGTGCGCGAGGTCGGCGACAGGCGGTTGAAATACTCGGTTTCCGCCTGGCCGAACACCTGGATACGGCCCGGATGGATCAGGTTCAGATGGCCGATCTGGTCGGCCGCCGAAGAGGCGTCGCCCGAGATCAGGCGGTCGCCGCCGGAGAAACCGGCGAACCAGCCGAGTTCGAGCGTCTCGCGATTGTCTTCGTACAGTTGTTGGATCGTCAGCGGGGTGGAAAGCGGCATGGTGGGCCCGGCGGGAGGTCTACTCGCCGGTCATTATGCAACACTTTGGGCGCTCGGTTGCCAGGTGATCAGTCGGACGTGCACGGCGGCGGGATCTTGCATCGTCGCCAGCGCATCGCGAAACGAGGCATCGGAAAACATTTCGGCGATCTCGGAGAGGATTTCCAGGTGCTGCTGGGTCACGTTGTCCGGGATGAGCAGAAAGATCAACAGCTTGACCGGTTCGCCGTCCGGAGATTCGAAGGGAATCGGATCGGCCAGGCGCACGAACGCAGCCAGCGGCGCCTTCAAACCCTTGATCCGGCCATGCGGAACGGCCACGCCGTGGCCGAGACCGGTCGAGCCGAGGCGTTCGCGCGCGAACAGATTGTCCGAAACGGTCGAACGGGCAATGCCGCAATTGTTCTCGAAAATCAATCCCGCTTGCTCGAATGCGCGTTTCTTACTGGAAACACTGATGTCGAGAACGACATTGGGAAGCGGGAGAATCTGGCTGAAATGGTTCATGTTGCAATGCACAAGGTTGCGCCGGCAACGCATTATATTCCTGTTTTTCTTTCGTGGCGCTGACTTGTTACTGACTTGTTACCAAGGGAAGTGTGCTTCCCTTGATCTGTCGTTATTGACGCGCATTACGCAAGTTCGAGGGCCTTTGGCCGGTAGTGAAGTTGCTGCGCCATGGATTGATGTCGAGTCCGCCGCGGCGCGTGTAGCGCGCATAGACCGCCAGCTTCTGCGGTTTGCATTGGCGCAGGATGTCCATGAAGATGCGCTCGACGCATTGCTCGTGGAACTCGTTGTGATTGCGGAAACCGATCAGGTACTTCAGCAAGCCTTCCTGGTTGATCGGCGCGCCGACGTAATGGATCTGCACGCTGCCCCAGTCCGGTTGGCCGGTTACGAGGCAATTCGATTTCAACAGGTGCGAGACGAATTTTTCCTCGACCAGCGATTCGGCTTGATCCGCCTTGAGCAGCGAGATATCGGGTTCGTACTGATCGACCTCGATATCGAGGCGGTCGAGCGGCAGGCCTTCGAGTTCGCCCATGCGCAGGCTGGCGAACCCGTCCGGCATGGCCAGGCTGACTTGCACCGAGGCGCCGACGGCGTCGGATAGGTCGGCGCGCAGCATGTCGGCCAGCGCTTCCGGTCCCGCCACCTTGGTCTGGTTGAAGGAATTCAAATACAACTTGAACGATTTCGATTCGACCAGGTTCGGCGAATCGGCCGGCACCGTGAAGGTCGCGATCGCGATCTGCGGCTTGCCGCGCATGTTGAGCCACGACACTTCATAGGCATTCCAGATATCGACGCCGAAGAAGGGCAGGGTGGCGCCCGCCGCGATGCCGATTTCGTCGCGCTTTTGCTGGCGCGCGATCGGGAACAGCAGCGAGGGATCGTACTCGGCCTTGTAGGCCGTCGGCTTGCCGAGCGGGGAGGTATCGGGAGTGCTCATGATTACAGGAACAATTTGTAGACGGGATTGTCGCTCTCGTCCCAGTTACGATAGCCGAGCGTGGCAAGGAATTCCCGGAAGGCCTTCATTTCCTTCTTCGGCACTTGCAAGCCGACCAGGATGCGGCCGACATCGCCGCCCTGGGCGCGGTAATGGAACAGGCTGATGTTCCAGTTCGGCGCCATGCTGTCGAGGAAGCGCATCAGCGCGCCCGGGCGTTCCGGGAACTCGAAGCGGTACAACAGCTCGTCGTGGGCGAGCGGGCTCTTGCCGCCGACCAGGTGGCGGATGTGCACCTTGGCCAATTCATCGTGGGTCAGGTCGAGCGTTCGGAAGCCGTGCTTCTCGAAGCTCTTCGCGATCTTTTGCGATTCGTCCGGCGTCGACGTCTGCAGGCCGACGAAGACGTGCGCCTCCCGGGCATCGCTGATGCGGTAGTTGAACTCGGTCACGTTGCGCGGGCCGATCAATTCGCAGAAGCGCTTGAAGCTGCCGCGCTCTTCCGGAATCGTCACCGCGAACACCGCTTCGCGCGCCACCCCGACGTCGGCCATCTCGGCGACGAAGCGCAGGCGGTCGAAATTCATGTTGGCGCCGCTGCAGATCGTGATCAGCGTTTCGTTCTTCAAGGGTTTGCGGTCGTGCTTCGCGCGTTCGAGATAGGCCTTGGCGCCGGCCACCGACAGTGCGCCGGACGGCTCGAGGATGCTGCGCGTGTCCTGGAACACATCCTTGATCGCCGTGCAGACCGCGTCGGTATCGACCAGGATTACCTCGTCGACATATTGTTTCGCGAGGCGGTAGGTTTCCTCGCCGGCCAACTTGACCGCGGTGCCGTCGGCGAACAGGCCGACATCGGGCAGCGTCACGCGCCGGCCGTGCGCCAGGCTGCGCGACATCGCGTCGGAATCGGTGGTCTGCACGCCGATGATCTTGATCTCGGGGCGGATCGCCTTCACATAGGCCGCCACGCCGGCGATCAGGCCGCCGCCGCCGATCGGGATGAAGATCGCGTGGATATCGTCCGCATGCTGGCGCAGGATTTCCATGCCGATCGTGCCCTGGCCGGCGATCACGTCCGGATCGTCGAACGGATGGACGAAGGTCAGCTTCATTCTCTTCTCGAGCGTCAGCGCATGCTGGTAGGCGTCGGTGTAGGAATCGCCATGCAGCACGACTTCGCCGCCGCGCGCCTTGACCGCCTCGACCTTGATCGGCGGCGTCGTGGTCGGCATCACGATCACCGCGCGGCAGCCGAGCCGCGCCGCCGACGCCGCCACGCCTTGTGCGTGGTTGCCGGCGGAAGCGCAGATCACGCCGCGCTTCAACTGCGCCGGCGTCAGGTTCGCCATCTTGTTGTAGGCACCGCGCAGCTTGAAGCTGAACACGCTCTGCATGTCTTCGCGCTTGAAGTAAATTCGATTGTCCATGCGCTGCGACAGGGTCGGCGCAAGCTCGAGCGGCGTTTCGATGGCGACGTCGTAGACGCGGGCGGTCAGAATTTTCTTCAGGTAGTCGGTAGTCATGGATGGTCGAAGATGAAACTGCTGGATGACGAGCCCGGAGCAGCCTGCCGGGCAGCGGGTCATTATAATGGACGCCCATGCCGAGCCCGGCGCCGGCCGCGGCGCGGCTTCCGATGCCTACATTTCTGTTCATGATCCAATCCGTAATCGACTGGCTGCTCGATGTTCTCGCCCTACCCGACGTCGGGTTGAGCGCCGTGTTCCTCATCAGCTTCTTTTCCGCCACGCTGCTGCCGATGGGCTCGGAACCCGCGGTGTTCGCCGTCGCTAAGGCCAACGGCGCCTTGTTCTGGCCGGTGATCGCCGTGGCGACCGTCGGCAACACCCTCGGCGGCATCGTCGACTACTGGATGGGCTACGGCGCCAAGCAAGCCTTCGCCAAGGAGCGCCAGACGCGCTGGTTCGGCTGGCTGCAGCGCTTCGGCCCGAAGACGATGCTGCTGGCATGGGTGCCCGGCATCGGCGATCCGATCTGCACCCTGGCCGGCTGGCTCAAACTGCCGTTCTGGCCAAGCGTGGCCTGGATGGCGCTGGGCAAGTTCTTGCGCTACCTGACCATGACCAGCCTGTTGCTTTACGTGCCGGACGGGTTCTGGCACGACCTCGCCCGCGTGTTCGGTTGAGCGGCCCCGGCGTGGGGCGATTTCCTTGAGAAAACGGCATTTTCCTGGATAAGCCTTACGGAGCGTAGGGAGATGGTTCTTGTGCGTTGCAATAAGCTACAATGAACTTTTAATTCGCTGTCTTCAGCATTCTTCCGGCTGCGAAACCGGTGTCAACGTCGGCGCCAGACCGACGACCCGTTGCGCGGCCCTTCTCACTCCGATCCAGATCCGATGAACGCCCCAGCACAAATCGAGGCTTTGCTTTCCGACCACGAGACCGGCGCCACGCCCACGCGCCTGCGCGAGATTCCTTATAACTACACCTCGTTCTCCGACCGCGAAATCGTGATGCGCCTGCTGGGCGAGGAAGCCTGGCGCCTGGTCGACGATTTGCGCGGCGCGCGCCAGACCGGACGTTCGGCGCGCATGCTGTACGAAGTGCTCGGCGATATCTGGGTCGTGCGGCGCAATCCGTATCTGCAGGACGACATGCTCGATAATCCGAAGCGGCGCGCGGCCTTGATCGATGCGCTGCATCACCGCCTGAACGAAATCGAGAAGCGCCGCCACCAGGCGGAAGCGGAGGATGGCAACGGCGAGCGCCGGGCCTCCAGCGTCGATGCCTTGCTGCGCATG
The DNA here is from genome assembly GCA_035627375.1 of Paucimonas sp. Taxonomy (GTDB): domain Bacteria; phylum Pseudomonadota; class Gammaproteobacteria; order Burkholderiales; family Burkholderiaceae_D; genus DASPLX01. The sequence goes on from DASPLX010000025.1 coordinate 7,325, forward strand.
GCGCGCAAGGCGGTCGCCGACTTCGGCGACGAATTCCGCCAGATGTACGACTTGCGCCGCCGCGCCACCCGGGTGCTCGGCCGCTACACGGCGAAGGACAACATCAAGTACGACGGCTTGTCGCGCGTTTCCCACGTGACGGACGCGACCGACTGGCGGGTCGAGTATCCGTTCGTGGTGCTGACGCCCGATTCGGAAGACGAGATGGCCGGCCTGGTGAAGGGCTGCATCGAACTCGGCCTGACCATCATTCCGCGCGGCGGCGGCACAGGGTACACCGGCGGCGCGGTGCCGCTGACGCCGCTGTCGGCCGTCATCAACACCGAAAAGCTGGAACAGCTCGGCGCCGTCGAGATGCTCAGGCTGCCGGGCGTGGAGCGCGAATACGCGACCATTCATTCCGGCGCGGGCGTGGTCACCAAGCGCGTGTCCGATGCGGCGGAAAAGGCCGGCTTCGTGTTCGCGGTCGACCCGACTTCCGCCGAGGCTTCCTGCATCGGCGGCAATATCGCGATGAACGCCGGCGGCAAGAAAGCCGTGCTGTGGGGCACCGCGCTCGACAATCTCGCCAGCTGGCGCATGGTCGATCCGAACGGCGACTGGCTCGAAGTCACGCGCCTCGATCACAACCTCGGCAAGATCCATGACGTCGAGGTGGCGCGCTTCAAGCTCGAGTGGACGCACCCGGCCGACAAGGGGCGGAGCAATGCGCCGTTCAAGACCGAGATCCTGGAGATTCCGGGGCGCGTGTTCCGCAAGGAAGGCCTCGGCAAGGACGTGACCGACAAGTTCCTGGCCGGCCTGCCCGGCATCCAGAAAGAGGGCTGCGACGGCTTGATCACGTCGGCGCGCTGGATCCTGCACAAGATGCCGAAGCATACGCGCACCGTCTGTCTCGAATTCTTCGGCGAGGCGCGCGACGCGATCCCCTCGATCGTCGAAATCAAGGATTATCTCGACCAGTTGCCGAAGACCGGCGGCCCGGAATTCGCGACAATCAAGCTGGCCGGCCTCGAGCATCTCGACGAACGCTACCTGCGCGCGGTCGGCTACGCGACCAAGTCCAAGCGCGGCACGCTGCCGAAGATGGCCTTGTTCGGCGATATCGTCGGCGACCACGAGGAAGCCGTCGCGCATGCCGCGTCGGAAGTGATCCGCATCGCCAATACGCGCGTCGGCGAAGGCTTCGTCGCCGTCAGCCCGGAAGCGCGCAAGAAGTTCTGGCTCGACCGCGCCCGCACCGCCGCCATCGCCAAGCACACCAACGCGTTCAAGATCAACGAAGACGTCGTGATCCCGCTCGAACGCATGGGCGAATACACCGACGGCATCGAGCGCATCAACATCGAACTGTCGATCAAGAACAAGCTGCAGCTGGTCGGCCGGCTGAAATCCTTCTTCGCGCGCGAGCATCTTCCGCTCGGCAAGAGCGAGGATGCGGAAGGCAAGGACATTCCGGACGACGTGCTGCTGGAAGACCGCGTCAACCAGACGCACCAGTTGCTGGCGGCGGTCGAGGCGCGCTGGACCTACCTGCTCGGGAATCTCGATAAGCCGCTGCGCGAGGCCAAGGCGGAAATGCTGCCGCTGGGGCTCGACAGGCTGGCGCCGGCGTTCGACGAGCGCCTGGCGCGCCAGGCCGAGGCGACGGTATTCCACGTCCTGCAGGACCGCACGATCCGGGTATCGTGGAAGTCCGAGCTGCGCGCCCCGTTGCGCCAGATCTTCAACGGCGCCGCCTTCAAGCTGATCCTCGACGAATGCACCGCGATCCACAAGAGCGTGCTGCGCGGCCGCGTGTTCGTCGCGCTGCACATGCATGCCGGCGACGGCAACGTGCACACCAACATCCCGGTCAACTCCGACCACTACGAGATGCTGCAGGATGCGCACAAGGCCGTCGCGCGCATCATGCGGCTCGCGCGCTCCCTCAACGGCGTGATCTCGGGCGAGCACGGCATCGGCATCACCAAGCTGGAATTCCTGACCGAGGACGAGATCGGCGCGTTCCGCGACTACAAGCGGCGCATCGATCCGGAAGGGCGCTTCAACAAGGGCAAGCTGCTCGACAATCCCGAGTTCCCGGCCGACCTGCGCAACGCCTATACGCCGTCGTTCGGCCTGATGGGCCATGAATCGCTGATCATGCAGCAGAGCGACATCGGCGCGATCTCCAACAGCGTCAAGGATTGCCTGCGCTGCGGCAAGTGCAAGCCGGTGTGCGCCACCCACGTGCCGCGCGCCAACCTGCTCTACTCGCCGCGCAACAAGATTCTCGCCACCTCGCTGCTGGTCGAAGCCTTCCTTTACGAAGAGCAGACCCGGCGCGGCGTGTCGATCAAGCACTGGGAAGAATTCTCCGACGTGGCCGACCATTGCACGGTCTGCCACAAGTGCGTCAATCCCTGCCCGGTCGACATCGACTTCGGCGACGTCTCGATGAACATGCGCAACCTGCTGCGCAAGATGGGCCAGAAGAAATTCAATCCCGGAACGGCCGCATCGATGTTCTTCCTGAACGCGACCGACCCCGCCACCATCAACGCCACACGCGAAGTCATGATCGGCTGGGGCTACAAGGCGCAGCGCCTCGGCCACGAGCTGCTGAAGAAATTCGCCAAGAAGCAGACCAAGGCGCCGCCGTCGACGGTGGGCAAGCCGGCGGTCAAGGAGCAGGTGATCCACTTCGTCAACAAGAAGATGCCAGGCAACCTGCCGAAGAAGACGGCGCGCGCGCTGCTCGACATCGAGGACGACAAGATCATCCCGATCATCCGCGATCCGAAGAAGACCACCTCCGACAGCGAAGCCGTGTTCTACTTCCCGGGCTGCGGCTCCGAGCGCCTGTTCTCGCAAGTCGGCCTCGCCACGCAGGCGATGCTGTGGAACGTCGGCGTGCAGACCGTGCTGCCGCCCGGTTACCTGTGCTGCGGCTATCCGCAACGAGGATCCGGCCAATACGACAAGGCCGAGAAGATGATGACGGACAACCGCGTGCTGTTCCATCGCGTCGCCAACACGCTCAACTACCTCGACATCAAGACCGTCGTGGTGTCGTGCGGCACCTGCTACGACCAGCTGGAAGGCTATGAATTCGACAAGATCTTCCCGGGCTGCCGCATCATCGACATCCACGACTACCTGCTGGAGAAGGGCGTCAAGCTCGAAGGCGTGACCGGCACGCGCTACATGTACCACGAGCCTTGCCACAATCCGATGAAACAACAGGATTCGGTGAAGACCGTGAATGCGCTGATCACCACCGCCGACCACACGAAGATCGAGAAGAACGAGCGCTGCTGCGGCGAATCGGGCACGTTGGCCGTGACCCGCCCGGACATTTCCACCCAAGTGCGCTTCCGCAAGGAAGAGGAAATGAAGAAAGGCGCCGCCAAGCTGCGCGCCGACGGCTACAAGGGCGACATCAAGATTCTTTCCTCTTGCCCGTCCTGCCTGCAGGGATTGTCGCGCTACAACGACGACGCCGGTACGCAAGCCGACTACATCGTGGTCGAGATGGCGCGCCATCTGCTCGGCGAGAACTGGCTGCCGGAATACGTCGCCCAAGCCAATCGCGGCGGCATCGAGCGGGTGCTGGTATGAGCATGGGCGCCGGCAACTGCGAATTGTGCGAGCAAGCCGGCGGCGCGGTCGTGCTTGACGACGGCCGGCTGCGCATCGTCCTGGTCGACGATGCGAACTATCCTGGTTTCTGCCGCGTGATCTGGAATGCGCATGCGCGGGAAATGACCGACTTGTCCGCCGCCGATCGAGAATTGTTCATGGACGCGGTCTGGCAAGTCGAGGCGGCGGTGCGCGAAGTCATGCGGCCGCACAAGATCAACCTCGCCTCGCTCGGCAACGTGGTCCCGCATCTGCATTGGCACGTGATCCCGCGCTTCGCGGACGATGCGCACTTTCCTGCGCCGATCTGGGCCGAGGCCAAGCGCGTTCCGGAAGCCGCCGCGCTCGAAACCCGCCGCGCGCAATTGTCCGCGCTGCGCGAGGCTATCTTGCGTCGCGCCGACGCCGCTAAATCGAAGAAACGGACGCCTGTCTGATCGGGGCGAGCCGTCCCGTCAGGCAGGCTGACAGGATGGCGGGCACGCGGACGGACACCATGCTCTTCTGTAAAACGCTATCATGCAGGCCTCTTGGCGGAGACCAAGCGATCGGGTTCTTATAGGGAGTTTTGCAATGACAGGCTTTACAGGCATCTGGGTGCCGCTGGTCACCCCTTTCCGCAACGGCGAGATCGATTTCGCCGCGCTGCAAAAGCTGGCGCAACGCCTCGCCGGCAACGGCGTATCCGGCTTGATCGTCTGCGGTTCGACCGGCGAGGCGGCGGCCTTGAACGAGGAAGAGCAACTGGCGGCGCTCGATGCGGTGCTCGATGCGGTGCCGTCCTGCCCTGTGGTCATGGGCCTGGCCGGCAACAACCTGCCCGGCGTGCTCGCCAGGCTGGACAAGATTGCCCAGCGCCGCGTGGCCGGCCTGCTGGCTCCGACGCCGTATTACATCCGGCCGTCGCAGGCCGGCTTGGTCGACTATTTCCGCGTCCTGGCCGACGCCTCCGCGGTGCCGCTGATCCTCTACGACATTCCCTACCGCACCGGCGTCGCCATCGCGCTCGAAACCTTCCGCACCCTGGCGCAACACGACCGCATTGTCGCTCTAAAGGATTGCGGCGGGAACCAGGTGAACACGATGAGCCTGATCGCGGACGGCGCCCTGGACGTGCTGGCCGGCGAGGATGCGCAATTGCTGTCCACGCTCTGTCTCGGCGGCAGCGGCGGCATCCTCGCTTCGGCGCATGTCCGGCCCGATCTCTTCGCCCGCGTGGCGCGGCTGGTCGGCGAAGAACGCCTGACGGAAGCGCGCGAGATCTTCTACCGCCTGCTGCCGCTGATACGGCTGCTATTCGAGGAACCGAACCCGGGGCCGCTCAAGGCCGCGTTGGCGATGATGGACGGCATGAGCGACGAATTGCGGGCGCCGATGCAGGCGGCTTCCGCGGAAACCCGGGAAAAGCTGGCGCGCGTCCTGAAACAGCTGGAATGCCTTTGACATCTCCGGCGATACCGACCATGTCCTATTGATCATGTCCGATGCCATGAAAACCTCCCCGCTTCCCGTGGAACTGACCGTCCACAAGCAATCGCGCACGCTTGAGATCGCGTTCGACGACGGCGCGGCGTTCGTGCTGCCGTTCGAGTTTTTGCGCGTCCATTCCCCATCCGCCGAAGTGCGCGGCCACGGGCCGGGACAGGAGGTGCTGCAGACCGGCAAGCGCGACGTGCTCATCACCGCCTTGGAGCCGGTCGGCAACTATGCGGTGCAGCCGCATTTCTCCGATGGCCATAACACCGGCATTTACACCTGGAACTATCTCTATTCGCTCGGCCGCGACAAGGAAAAGCTGTGGGAAGATTATCTGCGGCGGCTGGAAGCGGCCGGCCATGGTCGGGAGGCGGGCCGCGATGCGCCGATGCCGGGTAGCGCCAAAGCGTGCGGGCATTCCCACTGAGATCCGCGCCGCATCGGCGCCCCGGCGAACCGGCGCCGGGCGCGCGGGTCCCACTTGTATAATGGCGGCTTCCGCCAAGAACTCCGAATCATGACCAATACCACCCACTTCGGTTACCAGACCGTTCCCGAGGAAGAAAAAGCGCACAAGGTCGCCGAAGTCTTCCATTCGGTGGCCGCGAAATACGACGTCATGAACGACCTGATGTCCGGCGGCCTGCACCGGCTCTGGAAGACGTTCACGATTGCCCAGGCCGGCATCCGGCCCGGCTTCAAGGTGCTCGACATCGCCGGCGGCACCGGCGACCTGGCCAAGGCATTCGCCAAGCGGGCGGGACCGTCCGGCGAAGTCTGGCTGACCGACATCAACGAATCGATGCTGCGCGTCGGTCGCGACCGGCTCCTGAACCAGGGAATGGTGACGCCGACGCTGCTGTGCGACGCCGAGAGACTGCCGTTCCCGGACGATTATTTTGATCGCGTGTCCGTCGCTTTCGGTTTGCGCAACATGACGCACAAGGATGTCGCGCTGTCCGAGATGCGGCGGGTGCTCAAGCCGGGCGGCAAGCTGCTCGTGCTCGAGTTTTCCAAGGTCTGGGAACCGTTGCAAAAGCCGTACGACGTCTATTCGTTCTCGGTGCTGCCCTGGCTGGGCAAGCGGATTGCGAACGACGCCGACAGCTACCGTTATCTGGCAGAATCGATCCGCATGCATCCGGACCAGGAAACCCTGAAAAAGATGATGCAAGACGCGGGGCTCGAGCGCGTCGAATATTTCAACCTGACCGCCGGTGTGGCGGCGCTGCATACCGGCATCAAGCTCTGACCGGTACCGAAAATTGGAGGAAAAAGACATGAAACGAACCTTGGTTGCCATGATGATGGCTTTCGCCGCCTTGGCGGTCACCGTGCCCGATGCGGACGCCAAGCGCCTCGGCGGCGGCGGCGCCATCGGCAAGCAGTCGCAGAACGTCAGCCGCCAGACGCCGACCAATACCCCGAATCAGGCCGGCAATACCGCCCAGCAGGCGCAACCGGCGCCCGGCGCGGCGCCGCAAGCGGCCCCGGCGAAGCCGGCCAGCTCCTGGAAAGGCATCCTCGGCGGCGCGCTGGCCGGCCTCGGCCTGGGCATGCTGTTCTCGCATCTCGGCCTGGGCGGCGCCATCGGCAATATCCTCGGCACGCTGTTGATGGTCGCGTTGCTGGCGGTGGCCGTCATGTTCCTCATGCGCTTGTTCCGCCGCAACAACGGCAATCAGCCGGCCTACGCGGGCGCCGGCGCGGCCGGCCGGGCCCATACGCCGGAGATCGGCTCGCGCGTCGAGCCGCGCAACGAACCGGCCCCGCAGTCGGCCGCGCAGCCGATCGGCCTGCAATCCTCGGGGCCTGCAGGCGGCAACACGGCGCCCTGGGGCGTGCCGGCGGACTTCGACGTGGCCGGCTTCCTGCGCCATGCCAAGACGCATTTCATTCGCCTGCAAGCCGCCTGGGACAAGGCCGACGTGAACGATATCCGCGAATTCACGACGCCGGAAATGTTCGCCGAACTGAAGATGCAATTGCAGGAGCGAGGCGCGTCGCCGAACCACACCGATGTCGTCTCGCTCGATGCCGAACTGCTCGGCATCGACACCGTGGGCGCCGATTATCTGGCGAGCGTCAAGTTCTCGGGCATGATCAAGGAAGCCGAGAATGCGCCTGCCGCGCCGTTCGCCGAGGTCTGGAACCTGGCGAAACCGCGGGCGGGGCAGGGCGGCTGGCTGCTGGCCGGTATCCAGCAATTGTCTTAATCAAGCGCCGCGAACTGGTAAACTCTGGGCCGCCCGTGAGAGTTCACGGGCGGTTTTTATTTGGCCCTCGACATGACATTCCTTCTGCCGCCCGTTGTCCCCGCCGCCCTCAACCACTTGCTTGCCCAGGAGCCGTGGGCGCGCGACAAGCTGTCCTGGCATGCCGGCAAGACCGCCGTGTTCGACCTCGGCGCGGCGGCGGTGCGCTTGCGCGTGTCGGCGGACGGCCTGATGGAGAGCGCGCCGCAAGAGACGGCCGCCAGCGTCACGATCCGCATCAAGCCGGCCGATCTGCCGCTGATCCTGCGCGACCGCGAGCGCGCGTTCTCGTACGTGAAGATCGAGGGCGACGCCGACTTCGCCAATGCGATTTCCCAGGTGTCGCAGTCGCTGCGCTGGGACGCCGAGGAAGACCTCGCCAAACTGGTCGGGGACATCGCCGCCGTGCGCATCGTCCAGGGCGCGAAGGCAGCGTTCGAGACGGCCAGGACCACGCAGCGGAAATTGGCCGAGAACGCCGCCGAATATTTCCTGGAAGAGAACCCGATGCTGATGCGCCCGCAAGCGGTGGCCGATTTTTCCGCCGAGGTCGCGCGCTTGCGCGACGATGTCGAGCGGCTCGCCAAGCGCATCGAGAAACTGGAAGGCGGCGCGAAATGATCAAGCGGCTCTTGCGTGTCTTGAAGATCGTGCGCGTCGCGGCGCGCTACGGGCTCGACGAGATCGCCATGTCCGGTCTCGACGTGCCGCAGGTCTCGGCCATGCGGCGCTGGGTGGGCAAGCTGCTGTTCTGGCGCGACATTTCCGCGCCGCGCGGCGTGCGCCTGCGGCGCGCGCTGGAAGAGCTCGGCCCGATCTTCGTGAAATTCGGCCAGGTGCTGTCGACCCGACGCGACCTGCTGCCGCTCGATATCGCGATCGAGTTGGCGCGGCTGCAGGACCGGGTGCCGCCGTTCGATCCCGATCTCGCAATCGCCCAGATCGAATTGTCGCTCGGCGAGCATCCGGACCGCCTGTTCGCCCGTTTCGAGCGCGAACCGGTGGCCTCCGCCTCGATCGCGCAGGTGCATTTCGCCACCCTCAAGGATGGCACCGAAGTCGCCGTGAAAGTGCTGCGGCCCGGCATGAAGAAGGTGATCGAGGAGGATCTCGCATTGATGCGCATCGGCGCCGCCTGGGTCGAACGCCTGTGGGCGGACGGGCGCCGCCTGAAGCCGCGCGAAGTGGTCGCCGAATTCGACAAGTACCTGCACGATGAACTGGACTTGATGCGCGAAGCGGCCAACGCCAGCCAGCTGCGCCGCAATTTCGCCGAGTCCCACCTGCTGCTGGTGCCGGAAATGTTCTGGGACTATTGCTCCAACCACGTCATCGTGATGGAGCGCATGCACGGCATTCCGATTTCCCAGGTCGACCGGCTGGTGGCCGAAGGCGTGGATCTGAAAAAACTGTCGCGCGACGGCGTCGAGATCTTCTTCACCCAGGTGTTCCGCGACGGCTTCTTCCATGCCGACATGCATCCCGGGAACATCCTGGTGTCGGTCGATCCGCAAACCTTCGGCCGCTACATCGCGCTCGACTTCGGCATCGTCGGCACGCTGACCGATTTCGACAAGGATTACCTGTCGCAGAATTTCCTCGCCTTCTTCCGGCGCGACTACAAGCGCGTCGCCGAGGCGCACATCGAATCGGGCTGGGCGCCGAAGAACACGCGCGTCGACGAATTGGAAGCGGCGGTGCGCGCCTGCTGCGAACCGATCTTCGACCGGCCCTTGCGCGACATCTCCTTCGGCCAGGTGCTGTTGCGCCTGTTCCAGGCCTCGCGCCGCTTCAACATCGAGGTGCAGCCGCAACTGGTGCTGCTGCAGAAGACGCTGCTCAACATCGAAGGCCTCGGCCGTCAGCTCGATCCCGATCTCGATCTGTGGAAGACCGCCAAGCCTTATCTCGAAAGCTGGATGGAGCAGCAGGTCGGCTGGCGCGGCCTGGTGGAGCGCTTCAAGGCCGAGGCGCCGCGCTTCTCGCATATCGTGCCGCAGCTTCCGCGCCTGGTGCACCAGGCGCTCACGCACGAAGCGGAGCCGCGGCCGCAGGAAACCGATCTGCTCAAGCAGCTGCTCGAGGAACAGCGCCGCACCAATCGCATGCTCGCCTTCCTCGTCTATTTCGGCGGCGGCCTGCTGGTCGGCATGCTTTTCATGCAGTGGTATTTGCGCGCGAATTACTAGGGGCGAGCTCATGTCCGATTCCGTGGTTCCCAATTTCGCAACCCGCGATCCCACCGCGCCCGAATTCTGGTCGGAGCGTTTCGAACAGCGTTTCACGCCCTGGGACAAGGGCGGCGTGCCGCAAGCCTTGCGCGAGTTCGTGGCCCGGAATCCCGCGCCGCGCAGCGCGCTGATTCCCGGGTGCGGCAGCGGCTACGAGCTGGCCTATCTTTCCGAGGCCGGCTGGGACGCGATCGCGATCGATTTCTCGCCGGCGGCCGTCGCCGCCGCCAGGAAAACCGTCGGATGCTGGGCCGAGCGTGTGCTGGAAGCGGACTTCTTCGCATTCGAGCCGCCGCGGCCGCTCGACTTCATCTATGAGCAAGCCTTCCTGTGCGCCCTGCCGCCGGACTGGCGTCCGCGCATCGCGCGGCGCTGGGCGGAATTGCTGGCGCCGGGCGGCCTGCTGTCGGGTTTCTTCTATTTCGACGACAAGCCGGGCGGGCCGCCGTTCGGCATCGGCCGCGCCGAATTGGAGCGACTGCTGAGTCCTCGCTTCGAGCTGATCGACGATCAACCGGTGGCGGATTCGATCCCGGTGTTCGCCGGCAAGGAGCGCTGGCTGGTTTGGCGTCGGCAGGAATGAACCATGCCGCCGGCGCGATGACGCGCCCCGGCCCGGCCGGGCGGCAGCCGCGCATCGACGGCAAAAAAGTGGGCGGAAGGGCTCCCGATCTTCATTATAATGAGCCGGTTTTTTCCATTGGCCGGTATTTGACGCGGAGCAAACTCTCATGGACTACACGTTGATTTCCTTCGTCGTGCTCTATTTGCTGGGCACCCTCGCATTGGGCGTATGGGCCGGCACGCGCATCCAGAACACGAGCGACTTCGCCGTCGCCGGCCGCAGCCTGCCGCTGATCATGGTGGTGACCACCACCTTCGCCACCTGGTTCGGCGCCGAGACCGTCATGGGCATTCCGGCCAGGTTCGTGCAAGGCGGCTTGAACGCCATCGTCGAAGATCCGTTCGGCGCCGGCACCTGCCTGATCCTGGTCGGCATGTTCTTCGCCGCCAAGCTGTACAAGCTCAATCTGCTGACGATCGGCGATTTCTATCGCCAGCGCTACGGCAAGGGCGTGGAAGTCTTCTGTTCCGTCGCGATCATCCTGAGCTATCTCGGCTGGGTGGCGGCGCAGATCACCGCCCTCGGCCTGGTGTTCTCGGTGCTGACCAACGGCGCCATGTCGGAGACGACCGGCATGATCGTCGGCACGCTGGCCGTGCTGATCTACGTGGTGGTCGGCGGCTTCCTCGCCGTGGCCTGGACCGATTTCATCCAGATGATCGTGCTCGTGGTCGGACTTTCCATCATCGCCTTCTTCTCCGCCGACCTGGCCGGCGGCGCCGACCAGGTGTTCGCGATGGCCGCCCAGGCGGACCTCTGGAAATTCCTGCCGCCGCCGACCTTCACCGACATCATGTTCTTCATCGGCGCCGGCCTGACCATGATGCTCGGCAGCATTCCGCAGCAGGACGTGTTCCAGCGCGTCATGTCGGCCAAGAATGCGCCGACCGCGCGCACCGGCGCGATCATCGGCGGCGCCAGCTACATCCTGTTCGCGTTCGTGCCGATGTTCATCGTCGCCTCCGCCGTCGTCGTCATGGGATCGAGCGCGCTCGAAATGGCGAAGGACGATTACCAGCGCCTGCTGCCGACCTTCGTGCTGACCAAGATGCCGCTCGTGATGCAGATCCTGTTCTTCGGCGCGCTGCTGTCCGCCATCAAGAGCACCTCGTCGGCGACGCTCCTGGCGCCCTCCACCAGCTTCGTCGAAAACATTCTCAAGAACCTGCGGCCCGGCATGAGCGACCGCCAGCAGCTGTTCGCGATGCGCACCACGATCGTCGTGTTCGCGGCGCTGGTGCTGGCCTACGCGATCGCGATGAAAGGCACCTCGATCTACGACCTGGTGTCGGCCGCCTACCAGGTCACGCTGGTCGGCGCTTTCGTGCCGCTGGTGATGGGCCTGTACTGGAAGCGCGCGACTACGCAGGGCGCGATCTTCTCGCTGGCTGCCGGCGTGGGCACCTGGATCCTGTTCTTCCCGCAAGTGTCGGGCCTGGGCGAACAATTCCCCGGCCAGCTCGCCGGCCTGATCGCGGCGTTCGTCGGCATGGTCTTGGGATCGCTCCTGCCGCAAGCCTTGCAAGATCGGCAGGAACCCACGAAATCCATCGCGGCCTAGACCTGCGGCCGGACAGCGCCAAGGGCGCCATGAGACAGGAAAAGCGGGGCCCTTCGAGAGCGAGGGGCCCTGTTTTTTTGGGCCGCCGTGGCGTCCGCTTGGCATGCCCAAATGCTTGTTTTTTCGGAGAAAGGCCGCATATTTGCCTTGCGCTTCACGGTATGGGCGGCTCCGGTCCCGGCGCCGCTGGCCGGGTTCGCAATAATCCCCGATATTCATCGAAAAAGCCTTTATAATTCAGGGTTTTGTACGATTTTTGCAGGAGAGTGAAATGCCGATCTACGCTTATCGCTGCGAATCATGCGGTTTTGCCAAGGACGTGCTGCAAAAGGTGTCCGACGCTCCGCTGTCCGACTGCCCGGAATGCGGCCAGTCGAGCTTCAAGAAACAATTGACCGCCGCCGGTTTCCAGCTCAAGGGCACCGGCTGGTATGTGACCGATTTCCGCAACGGTTCGGGGGGCGCTTCCAAGCCGGCCGCCGCGGCCGCCGCCGAACCTGCCGCGTGTCCGTCCGGAGCCTGCGCCAGCCCGGCGACCTGCGGCGCGGATGCCGCCTAACACCGTACAGCACGAAGGCGCCTGAACCGGCGCCGAAAGACAAGACACGATGCGCAAATACTTCGTCACCGGCCTTCTGATCCTGGTCCCGCTCGCGATCACCGCCTGGGTCCTCAAGACCATCATCGGCGCGATGGATCAGTCGCTGCTGCTCCTGCCCGCGCAGTGGCGCCCCGAAGCCTTGTTCGGTTTCAATGTCCCCGGGATAGGCACGGTCCTGACCCTGCTCATCGTGTTGCTGACCGGCGTCGCGACCCGCAACTTCATCGGCAAGCAAGTCGTCCACCTGTGGGAATCGCTGCTGGTGCGCATTCCCATCGTCAAATCGATCTATTCGAGCGTCAAGCAGGTCTCGGACACGCTGTTCTCGTCGAGCGGCAACGCGTTCCGCAAGGCGCTGCTGGTGCAGTATCCGCACCAGGGCGCCTGGACGATCGCCTTCCTGACCGGCACGCCCGGCGGCGACGTCCGCAATCACCTGGCCGGCGACTATGTCAGCGTGTACGTGCCGACGACGCCCAATCCGACCTCGGGCTTTTTCCTCATGATGCGCCGCACCGACACGATCGAGCTCGACATGACGGTCGACGAAGCGCTCAAGTACATCGTCTCGATGGGCGTCGTCGCGCCCGAATATCTCAAGAAGGCCGAAGCCGCCGCCCTCGAAGCGGCCGACTGATCCACATTAAAAACAACGAGCCTCCGGCGCCCGCGCGGCGCGCAAGGGCGCACCAAGAAACCTGTAACCGGAAATCCACTATGTCAATGCGAACTCACTACTGCGGCCTCACCACCGAGGAGCAACTTGGCCAAACCGTCAGCCTGTGCGGCTGGGTGCACCGCCGCCGCGACCATGGCGGCGTGATCTTCATCGACCTGCGCGACCGCGAAGGCCTCGTGCAAGTCGTGTGCGACCCGGACCGCGCCGACGTGTTCAAGACCGCCGAGCATGTTCGCAACGAGTTCTGCCTGCGCATCACCGGCGTCGTGCGCAACCGTCCGGAAGGCACGGCCAACGCCAATCTCAAGTCGGGCAAGATCGAGGTGCTGGCGCACTCGGTCGAAGTGCTGAATCCGTCCGTCACGCCGCCGTTCCAGCTCGACGACGAGAACCTCTCGGAAACCACGCGCCTGACGCATCGCGTGCTCGATCTGCGCCGCCCGCAGATGCAGAACAACCTGCGCCTGCGCTACCGCGTGACGATGGAAGTGCGCAAGTTCCTCGACGCCAACGGCTTCATCGACATCGAAACGCCGATGCTGACCAAGTCGACGCCGGAAGGCGCGCGCGACTACCTGGTGCCGTCGCGCGTCAACCCGGGCAACTTCTTCGCGCTGCCGCAGTCGCCGCAGCTGTTCAAGCAGCTGCTGATGGTCGCCAACTTCGACCGCTACTACCAGATCACCAAGTGCTTCCGCGATGAAGACCTGCGCGCCGACCGCCAGCCGGAATTCACGCAGATCGACTGCGAAACCTCGTTCATGAACGAGCAGGAAATCCGCGACATGTTCGAAGGCATGATCCGCGGCGTGTTCAAGAACGTGCTCGACATCGACCTGCCGAACCCGTTCCCGGTCATGGATTACGCGACCGCGATGGGCCTGTACGGCTCCGACAAGCCGGACATGCGCGTCAAGCTGCAATTCACCGACCTGACCGCCGACATGAAGGATGTCGAGTTCAAGGTGTTCTCCGGCGCCGCCAACATGGAAGGCGGCCGCGTGGTCGGTCTGCGCGTTCCGGGCGGCGGCGCGATGCCGCGCTCCGAGATCGACGCCTACACCCAGTTCGTCGGCATCTACGGCGCCAAGGGCCTGGCTTACATCAAGGTCAACGAGAAGGCCAAGGGCCGCGACGGCCTGCAATCGCCGATCGTCAAGAACCTGCACGACGCCGCATTGGCCGCGATCCTCGAGAAGACCGGCGCGCAGGACGGCGACCTGATCTTCTTCGGCGCCGACAAGGCGAAGGTCGTCAACGACGCGATCGGCGCGCTGCGCGTCAAGATCGGCCACAGCGATTTCGGCAAGAGCGGCGGCCTGTTCGAGAACGTCTGGAAGCCCCTGTGGGTCGTCGATTTCCCGATGTTCGAATATGACGAAGAGAACCAGCGCTACGTCGCCGCCCACCATCCGTTCACCTCGCCCAAGGACGGCCACGAAGACCTGCTCGAGACCAATCCGGGCAAGGCGCTGGCCAAGGCCTACGACATGGTGCTCAACGGCTGGGAGCTTGGCGGCGGCTCGGTGCGTATCCACCGCGCCGACGTCCAGAGCAAGGTGTTCCGCGCGCTCAAGATCGATGCGGAAGAGGCGCAGATCAAGTTCGGCTTCCTGCTCGACGCGCTGCAGTACGGCGCGCCGCCGCACGGCGGCCTCGCCTTCGGCCTGGACCGCATCGTCACGATGATGACCGGCGCCGAATCGATCCGCGACGTGATCGCCTTCCCCAAGACCCAGCGCGCGCAATGCCTGCTGACGCAGGCGCCGTCCGAGGTCGACGAGAAGCAGTTGCGCGAACTGCATATCCGCCTGCGCAATACCGAGCCGGCGGTGAAGGCATAAGCTTTCCCTGTTCGGGCATAATCGAAGGCGCGGGTTTCCGCGCCTTTTTTTATTCGTGTGAACCGTGAAGCCGACTTATAAGATCCCCGAATCCGTCCTGGTTGTCATTCATACTGCCGACCTCGACGTCTTGCTGATCGAACGTGCCGACAAGCCCGGCTACTGGCAATCGGTGACCGGCTCGAAAGACGCGCTCGACGAGCCGTTGATCGAAACCGCGGTGCGCGAAGTGGGGGAAGAGACCGGCATCCGCATCGTCGCGCACGCCGATGACGAACATCCCGATGCGGTTCCGATTGCCAATTTGCGCGATTGGCATCTCTCCAATGTCTACGAAATCTATCCGGTCTGGCGCCATCGCTACGCGCCCGGCGTCACGCAAAATACCGAGCATGTATTCGGCCTGTTGGTGCCGCGCGGCATTCCCGTCGCATTGGCGCCGCGCGAGCACACGAATCACATGTGGCTGCCGTATCGCGAGGCGGCCGACCGTTGCTTTTCTCCTTCCAACGCCGAAGCCATCCTGCAATTGCCGCGCCACCGGGGAACTAATTGACTCGAATCAAGACTTATAGGCGTCCCGTTTTCGAGTAGCAGTACAATGCCCACATGAAGTTGCGGATCGCCACTTACAACATTCACAAAGGCGTCTCGTCCATCGGCAATCGTCCGCGCATCCATGCGTTGAAGCAGGCGATCGCCGCGATCGATGCCGATGTGCTGTTCCTGCAGGAAGTGCAGGGCAGGCACGATTTGCATGCCACGCGCCACGCGGCGGACTGGCCGCGCCTGGCGCAGCATCATTTCCTGGCCGGCGATTCGCATCACACGGCTTACGGCATGAACGCGATCTACGATCATGGCCACCACGGCAACGCCTTGCTGAGCCGTTATCCGATCCTCTCCTCGCGCAACCAGGATGTCTCCGATCACGCCTTCGAGCAGCGCGGCATCCTGCATTGCGTGGTGCAAGCGCAGAAATGCGACATCCATTGCTACGTGGTCCATCTCGGCCTGTTCGCCGGCAGCCGCAAGCGCCAGAGCGACGCCTTGATCGAGGCGGTCGAAACCTACTCCCCGAACGGTTCGCCGATCATCATCGCCGGCGATTTCAACGACTGGGGCGACAAGCTCAGCGACAGCCTGCGCGCGCGCTTGGACGTGAGGGAAGTGTTCGACGACCGGACCTCGCCCTTCAGCCTGCGCTCCATCCTGAACCAGTTCGGCCTGCGCGGGCCGCGCATGAAGCCGGCGCGCACCTTCCCGGCGGCGTTGCCCTGGCTGCGGCTGGACCGCATCTATGTGCGCGGCTTCTGGGTGGAGTCGGCGGAGGTGCTGCACGGCGCCTTGTGGGCGCGGCTGTCCGACCATGCGCCGATCGTGGCCGACGTCGTCTTGGCATAGTCGCCGCGCCGCGCATCCGGTATAGAATGCGGACTGCCGATCGACTTCCCGAGTGACCGCCATTCCGCATTTCCTCCGCCCATGCGCCCGGTGATTCTTACCGCTCACAACGACATCAGGCTGTTGCACTGCGGCGCCGAATTCTTCCCGGCGCTGCTCGATGCGATCGACAATGCGCAGGCGGAGATCTATCTCGAGACGTATATTTTCGCGACCGACCCGACGGCCGACCGGGTCAGGGAAGCCTTGAAGCGGGCGGCGTCGCGCGGCGTCGTCGTCAACGTCATCACCGACTGGCTCGGCACCGGCAATGCATTCAGCAAGTGGCTGAAGCAAGACTTCGCCGCGGCCGGCGTCCATCACCGAAGCTTCAATCCGCGCTTCAACCACGGCGTCGCGCGGACTCATCGCAAGATCTGCGTGGTCGACCGCAAGCTGGCTTTCCTCGGCGGCATCAACATCAACGACGACATGCTGTCCGACGACAACAGCAAGTTGCCGCTGCCGGCGCCGCGCTGGGATTTCGCCGTGCGGATCACCGGACCGCTGGTGTACGACATTCATCTCGAAGTCGAGGTGCAATGGCTCAAGCTCGGGCGCCTGAACATCCTCACCCGCCTCGAGCTGTTCCGGGAGGTGCGCAATCCGGTGGTCTATGTCGACGAGGGACCGATGCTCGCCGGGCTCGTCGTGCGCGACAACCTGCGCAACCGCCGTACGATCCAGCGCAATTACCTCAAGGCGCTCGGCGTGGCGCGCAAGAGCGCGCTGCTCGCCAATCCGTATTTCGCCCCGGGGCGCAAGCTGCGCGACGCGCTGGCGCAGGCGGCGGACCGGGGCGTCGAAGTGGTGCTGCTGCTCGGCGTCGGCCAGTTCCGCATCCAGGATGCGGTGGCGCACTCCTTCTACCCCAAGCTGCTCAAGGCCGGCGTGAAGATCGTCGAGTACCGCAAGACGCAATTGCACGGCAAGGTCGCGGTCGTGGACGACGATTGGGCGACGGTCGGATCGAGCAACTACGACGGGCTGTCGCTCTTCGTCAACCAGGAAGCGAATATCATCGTGCGCGACGCCGCGTTCTCGAATGCCTTGCGCGCGCATATCGAGCGCGCGGCGGCCGAAGGAGTCGTGATCGATCCGCTCGAATTCGCCAATATCCCGTGGTACAAACGGCTCTGGTATGACGGCGCCTATCTCTTCTATCGCAGCGTGTTGTGGCTGCTGACGATAGGCAAATACTCGGATTGAATCCGGCCTACAACAGCGCGGCGAGCTTCTTCACGCCCGCGCGAATCGCCGCCGGCGGCAAGGCGCTGTATCCCATCACGAACCCGTTCCGCTTCCGGTCGCCGAAGTAAAGGCGCGAGAGGATCGGCAAGTCGATCCCGGCCTCGCCGGCGCGCGCCGCCAGCTTCCCGTCGGACGCGCGCGCATCGCCGAGCAGGCATGCCGCCTGCAGACCTCCGGCCGCCGGCAGCGGCTGCAGCCGGCCCGGCAATCGGCGCTCCACCTCTTCGAGAAAGATGTCGCGCCGCGCCCGATACAGCTCGCGCATGCGCCGCACATGCGCCATGAAATGACCGTTCTGCATGAAGTCGGCCAGCACCAGCTGCATCAATGCCGGCGAGTGGCCGTCGAGATGGCTGCGCGCCGCGACGAAGGCCGGCGCGAGCGGCTTGGGGACGACCAGATAGGCCAGCCGCAGGCCCGGATACATGACCTTGGAAAAGGTGCCCACATACAGCACGCGCCCATGCCGGTCCAACCCGTGGATCGCCGCGATCGGGCGGCTGTCGTAGTGGAATTCGCTGTCGTAGTCGTCTTCCACGATCCAGGCATCCGTGCGCCGCGCCCAGTCGAGCAATTGCATGCGGCGTTCCAGGCTCATCGCCATGCCGAGCGGATATTGATGCGACGGCGTGACGTAAGCCAGCTTCGCCTGCGGCGCCGCGCGCAGGCCATGCTCGACCAGCATGCCGTTCGCGTCGACCGGCACCGGCACCAGCCGCGCGCCTTGCGCGGCGAACGCCGTCTGCGCACCGCGATAGCCCGGTTCCTCGATCCATGCCGCATCGCCGCCATCGAGCGTCAGCATCGCGATCAGGACCAGCGCCTGCTGCGAACTGGTCAGCACGATGACTTGATCGGCGTCGCAGTCGACTCCGCGCGACAGCGCTAGGTATTGCGCGATGGCCTCGCGCAGGACCGGTTCGCCCTGCGGATCGGTGTACATCGGCCAGCTCGCCTCGGGCGAACGCGCATGCCGCGCCAGCAGGCGTTGCCAGACGTCGAGCGGGAAGGCGTCGAGGGCAGGCAGCCCGGCCGAAAAGGCGCGCACCTGGCGCGGATCGATGCAGCTGCCGAGAGACGCGATCCGCCGGCCGCGCTCGGACAAGGAATTCGCCGGCACGGCGTTCGCCGTGGGCTTTCCGGCATTGCGGCGCGGTACGACGGCATTGACATAGCTGCCGTCGCCGACGCGGCGCGCGACATAGCCCTCGGCTTCGAGCTGCGCATAGGCGGTCTCCGCGGTCGCGCGGGAGATCGCGAGATCGGCGGCCAGCACGCGCGTGGACGGCAGGCGGTCGCCGGCCCGCAAGGTGCGGTCTAGAATCGCGCCGCGGATGGCGCGGTAGACCCGGGTCGACAGGGCGATCGGCGCCGACTCGCTTTCTTCGAGCAGCGTAAGCAGGGCGCCGGACAGCCGGCTGGAGGACGGGCTCATGAAATGGTCTGCTTTAATCCGGAAAATTGGTCCTTTTCCGCAAACCATTCAACGATATCATCCTTTTCAGCCGCGATCTTCATCAGCCAGAGAGAGAACCATGAACGACCAGATCCGTCATTACAGCGACAAGCTCGCCTATGAAATCGATTCCTCCGACCTGCATGCCCTGCTGGTCGGGAACGCGAAAGTGATCGTCATCGATGCCCGTACGCCCGAAGCGTATGCCGTCGAGCACATTCCGGGCGCGCTCAATGTGCCGCACCGGACCATGAATCCGGAGACCGCCGCCCGGATCGACCGCGACGCCTTGATCGTCACTTATTGCGACGGCATCGGCTGCAACGCCTCGACCAAGGGCGCGCTCAACATGGCGAAGCTGGAATTCAAGGTCAAGGAATTGATCGGCGGTCTCGACTGGTGGAAGCGCGACGGCTATCCGACCTCCGGCGAACGGGGTTCCCAAGGCAGCAGCGAGATGCTGTGCGGTTGCTGAGGCGCCATTGATGCCGGACATGGCAGGGGCTGCGCCGCCGGCACGTTCGCGCAGCGCCAGGGTCAAACTGGCTACAATGGCCGCTTGATCATTCCGTTTCCGCGCCATGTCCGCTTTCGCTTCCGATTCCGTCCGTATCGACAAATGGCTCTGGGCCGCGCGTTTCTTCAAGACCCGCTCGCTCGCGACCGACGCCGTGGACGGCGGCAAGGTGCGCCTGAACGGCGAGCGCGCCAAGCCGTCGCGCGGCGTGAAGATCGGCGACCGCCTCGCGATCGATAACGGTTCGACCGAGTGGGAAGTGGTGGTCGATGGCCTGTCGGACGTGCGCGGTTCCGCCGCCGTGGCGCAAACTCTCTATGCCGAAACCCAGGAAAGCGTCGCCAAACGGCAACAGGAAGCCGAGCGCCGCCGCTTGTTCCGCGACCCGGGCGAAGCGATCAAGGGCCGGCCCACCAAGCGCGATCGCCGCATGCTCGACAAATCCCATTCCTGAGCCTCAGCATCCACGCGGCTTGCGAGGGCATGCTGCGATGCACAAGAAATTCCCCTCGTTTTCCCTTCCGGGAATGCCGCGAAATTGAGCCATCTCATATGCGGCAATACCCTCTCGTATCGCTAGAACCGCCCCTCTAAGTTTTCGTTTGACACTGGCAGATCGGTGCATAATAGTACGGACGTTCGTTTCAGAATTACAGAAAGCGAGCGGCTTTTTGCAAGCGAGCATCCTATGGCCACCCATACCACTGACACGACACACAAAAGCATGCGCAAGGGCGAACTGACGCGCGCCGCGATCCTCGACGTCGCGCTCGATCTCGCGAGCCGCGACGGCCTCGAGGGTTTGACGATCGGCCTGCTGGCCGATCGCATGAACATGAGCAAGTCGGGTGTCTTCGCGCACTTCGGTTCGCGCGAGGATTTGCAGATCGAAGTGCTGAAGCTCTACCACAAGCGCTTCGAGGACGAAGTGTTCTACCCGAGCATGAAGGAATCGCGCGGCCTGCCGCGTCTGCAGGTGATGTTCGCGCGCTGGGTCAAGCGCGTGACCGTCGAGATCGCTTCCGGCTGCATCTACATCAGCGGCGCGGTCGAATACGACGACCGTCCCGGCGCGATCCGCGAGGAATTGGTCGGCATGGTGCGCGCCTGGCAGGATGCGTTGCACCGTTGCGTCGTGCAGGCGATCGAAATGGGCCATCTGCACGCCGATACCGACCCCTATCAATTGGTTTACGAAATGTACGGGCTGATCCTGGCCCTGCATCACGACGCCCGCTTCATCAAGCGTCCCGGCAGTGTCGATCGCGCTCAAGCCGGTTTCGAGCGCCTGCTGAAGACCTACGTCAGCCCGACCTCGCCGGCCGATTCAAACCCGGCTAACAATAACCAGAATTCGAAAACCTCTGCCAGGAAGGCAGCCTAAATAGCATCAGGAGAACATCATGGGCCAATACACCGCCCCCTTGCGTGACATGCAGTTCGTTCTGCATGAGTTGCTGAACGTCGAGCAGGAATTGAAGCAACTGCCCGCGCACGCCGAAACGGATGCCGACATCATCAATCAAGTGCTGGAAGAGGGCGGCAAGTTCGCTTCCGAAGTGCTGTTCCCGCTGAACCATTCGGGCGATCGCGAAGGCTGCCGCCTCGACAAGGAAACGCATGTCGTCTCCACGCCGAAGGGTTTCAAGGAAGCCTATCAGCAGTACGTCGACGCCGGCTGGCCTGCGCTGTCCTGCGATCCGGAATACGGCGGCCAGGGCCTGCCCATCGTGCTGAACAACGCGTTCTACGAAATGCTGAATTCGTCGAACCAGGCCTGGACCATGTACCCCGGCCTGTCGCACGGCGCCTACGAGTGCATCCATGCGCACGGCACGCCGGAGCAGCAGAAGCTCTACCTGCCCAAGCTGGTCTCCGGCGAATGGACCGGCACCATGTGCCTGACCGAACCGCACTGCGGCACCGATCTCGGCCTCTTGCGCACCAAAGCCGAACCGCAAGCCGACGGCACCTACAAGATCACCGGCGGCAAGATCTTCATCTCGGCCGGCGAGCACGAGATGTCGAAGAACATCGTCCACCTGGTCCTGGCCCGCCTGCCGGAAGCGCCGAACGGCACCAAGGGCATCTCGCTGTTCATCGTGCCGAAGTACCTGCCGAACGCCGACGGCTCGCTCGGCGCGCGCAATCCGATCTTCTGCGGCGCGATCGAAGAGAAGATGGGCATCCACGGCAACTCGACTTGCCAGATGAACCTCGACGGCGCCACCGGCTGGCTGATCGGCGAACCGAACAAGGGCCTCAACGCCATGTTCGTGATGATGAACGCGGCACGCCTCGGCGTCGGCATGCAATCGCTCGGCCTGACTGAAGTCGCCTACCAGAACGCGCTGGCCTATGCGCGCGATCGCCTGCAGATGCGCAGCCTGTCCGGCCCCAAGGCCCCGGAAAAACCGGCCGATCCGATCATCGTGCATCCGGACGTGCGCCGCATGCTGCTGACCGCCAAGGCTTACGCCGAAGGCGCGCGCGCCTTCACGGCTTACGTCGCCCTGCAGATCGACAAGGAACTGCACCACCCCGACGAGGAAGTGCGCAAGGAAGCCGCCGACGAAGTCGCGCTGCTGACCCCGATCATCAAGGCCTTCCTGACCGACAACGGCTGGATCGCCACGTCCGAGTGCCTGCAGGTGTTCGGCGGCCACGGCTACATCTCCGAGTGGGGCATGGAGCAGTACGTGCGCGACGCCCGCATCAACATGATCTACGAAGGCACCAACACGATCCAGTCGCTCGATCTCCTGGGCCGCAAGATCCTGATGGACAACGGCGCCAAGCTGCGCAAGTTCGGCGACAAGATCAAGGCCTTCGTCGAAGAGAACGGCACCGACGAGGCGCTGTCCGAATTCGTCACGCCGCTCGGCGAGCTGGGCGACAAGGTCGGCAAGCTGACCATGGAAATCGGCATGAAAGCTTTCCAAAATCAAGACGAGGTCGGCGCCGCCGCCGTACCTTACCTGCGCGTGGTCGGCCACATGGTGTTCTCGTACTTCTTCGCGCAGATGGCGAAGATCGCCCTGGCCAAGCAGGATTCCGGCGACAGCTTCTACAAGGCCAAGCTCGCGACGGCGCGCTTCTACTTCGCGCGCCTGTATCCGGAAACCGCGATGCTGATCCGCCAGGCACGTTCCGGTGCGGCGAACCTGACGTCGCTCGAAGCGGATCTGTTCTAAGCGCATTACGTTAGCCTTATCTTAAGAATCCATAGGATGACAATCATGTCCAACTTTATCGTCAAGAAAGTCGCCGTCCTCGGCGCCGGCGTGATGGGCGCGCAGATCGCCGCCCACTGCGTCAATGCGAAAGTGCCCGTCGTGCTGTTCGACCTGCCCGCCAAGGAAGGCCCGAAGAACGGCATCGTGCAGCGCGCCATCGAGAACCTGAAGAAGCTGAACCCGGCCCCGCTCGGCAACAAGGACGACGCCGCGCTGATCCAGGTCGCCAACTACGAAGACGACCTCGAAGTCCTCAAGAGCTGCGATCTCGTGATCGAAGCGATCGCCGAGCGCATGGACTGGAAGCACGACCTGTACAAGAAGGTCGCTCCGTTCATCGCCCCGAACGCGATCTTCGCCTCCAACACGTCGGGCCTGTCGATCACGGCGCTGTCGGACGGCTTAGGTGGTGACCTTGCCGATCTGCGCGCGCGCTTCTGCGGCGTCCACTTCTTCAACCCGCCGCGCTACATGCACCTGGTCGAACTGATCCCGACCGCGGCCACCAAGCCGGCGATCCTCGACCAGCTCGAAGGCTTCCTGACCACGACGCTCGGCAAGGGCGTGGTGCGCGCGTTCGACACCCCGAACTTCATCGCCAACCGCGTCGGCATCTTCGGCATGCTGGCCACGATCCACGAAGCCGAGAAATTCGGCCTGACGTTCGACGTCGTCGACGACCTGACCGGCGCCAAGCTGGGCCGCGCCAAGTCGGGCACCTTCCGCACCGCGGACGTGGTCGGCCTCGACACCATGGGCCATGTCATCAAGACCATGCAGGACACGCTGCCGAACGATCCGTTCGCCGCGGTCTACAAGACGCCCGAAGTGCTCGCCAAACTGGTCGGCGCGGGCGCGCTCGGCCAGAAGGCAGGCGCCGGCTTCTACAAGAAGGTCGGCAAGGAAATCCAGCGCTTCGACGCCGCCAAGGGCGACTACGTGCCGAGCGGCGCCAAGGCCGACGACCTGGTCGGCCGCATCCTGAAGGAAAAGGATCCGGTCAAGCGCATGAAGACCCTGCGCGAATCGACCAACCCGCAAGCGCAATTCCTGTGGGCCATCTTCCGCGACGCCTTCCACTACATCGCGGTCCACCTCGAATCGATCGCCGACAATGCGCGCGACATCGACTTCGCGATGCGCTGGGGCTTCGGCTGGAACGTCGGCCCGTTCGAGACCTGGCAAGCGGCCGGCTGGCAGCAGATCGCCGACTGGGTCAAGGAAGACATCGACGCCGGCAAAGCCATCTGCAACGCGCCGCTGCCGGCCTGGGTGTTCGACGGCCGCACCGGCGTGCATACCGCCGACGGTTCCTGGTCGCCGGCCAAGAAGGCCTACGTGCCGCGTTCGAACCTCGAGGTGTACAAGCGCCAAGCCTTCCGCGCGCCGGTCCTCGGCGAGGGCGCGGCCGACGGCAAGACCGCCGGCACGACGGTGCATGAAGACGAAGCCGTCCGCATCTGGCACCAGAACGACGACGTGCTGATCCTGTCGTTCAAGAGCAAGATGCACACGATCGGCCCGGACGTGCTGGCCGGCATCCGCCGCGCCGTCGCCGAAGCCGAGCAGAACTACAAGGGCCTGGTGATCTGGCATGCCGACGCGGCCGAAGGCGGCCCGTTCTCCGCCGGCGCCGACCTGCAGGCGATGCTGCCGGTGTTCATGTCCAAGGGCGCCAAGGGCATCGAGCCGGCGGTCGCCGAATTCCAGAACACCACGATGGCCGTCAAATACGCCAACGTGCCGGTCGTCTCCGCTGTCGCCGGCCTCGCGCTCGGCGGCGGTTGCGAACTGCTGATGCACTCGCACAAGCGCGTCGCCTCGATCGAGTCCTACATCGGCCTGGTCGAAGTCGGCGTCGGCCTGGTCCCGGCGGGCGGCGGCCTGAAGGAAATCGCGGTGCGTGCAGCGGCCGATGCCAAGGGCAACGACATCCTGCAATTCCTGAAGAACACCTTCCTCAACGCCGCGACCGCGAACGTCTCCAAGTCCGCGCTCGAAGCCAAGAAGATGGGCTACCTCTCGCAGGACGACGTGATCGTGTTCAACAACCACGAACTGCTGCATGTGGCCAAGGCGCAAGTGCGCGGCATGCATGAAGCCGGCTTCCGCCCGAACCTGCCGGCGCTGGTGCCGGTGATCGGCCGCTACGGCCTGGCGACCATCATGGCGCAGCTGGTCAACATGCGCGACGGCGGCTTCATCTCCGCGCACGACTTCAAGCTCGGTTCGATGATCGCCGAGATCGTCTGCGGCGGCGACGTCGAAAACGGCAGCCTGGTCAGCGAGCAATGGCTGCTCGACCTCGAGCGCAAGGCTTTCGTCGAACTGCTGAACAATCCGAAGACGCAAGAGCGCATCATGGGCATGATGCAGACCGGCAAACCCGTCCGTAACTAAGTCCGTGCATTGCGGAACAGAGCGGGCCGCGTAGGCTTTAGCGAGAGCGGTAACCTACCCGGCCAGCTCTGTCCTCAACAAATTGTGGAGCAAAGAAATGACTAAGCAACTTCAAGACGCATACATCGTCGCCGCGACCCGCACGCCGATCGGCAAGGCACCGCGCGGCATGTTCAAGAATGTCCGTCCGGACGACCTGCTGGTGCGCGCCATCCAATCCGCCGTCGCCCAGGTGCCGAACCTCGATCCGAAGCTGATCGAAGACGCGATCATCGGCTGCTCCTTCCCGGAAGCCGAGCAAGGCCTGAACATGGCGCGTAACGCCGTGCTGCTGGCCGGCCTGCCGAACACCATCGGCGGCGTCACCATCAACCGCTACTGCGCCTCGGGCATCACGGCCGTCGCGATGGCCGCCGACCGCATCCGCGTCGGCCAGGCCGACGTCATGATCGCCGGCGGCGCCGAATCGATGTCGATGGTGCCGATGATGGGCCACCATCCGTCCGTCAACATGAACGTATTCAAGGACGAGAACATCGGCATGGCCTACGGCATGGGCCTGACCGCCGAGAAGGTCGCGCAGCAGTGGAAGATCACGCGCGAGGCGCAAGACCAGTTCTCGCTCGAATCGCACCGCCGCGCGATCGCCGCCCAGCAAGCCGGCGAATTCGACGCCGAGACCACCCCGGTCGAGATCGTCGAGCGCTTCCCGAACCTCGCCACCGGCGAAATCGAGATCAAGACCCGCACTGTCAACCGCGACGAAGGCGCGCGTCCCGACACCAGCCTCGAAGGCCTGGCGAAGCTCAAGCCGGTGTTCGCGGCCAAGGGTTCCGTCACCGCCGGCAACAGCTCGCAGACTTCCGACGGCGCCGGCGCGCTGATCATCGTCTCCGAGAAGATCCTCAAGCAATTCAACCTGACGCCGCTGGCGCGCTTCGTATCCTTCTCGGTGCGCGGCGTGCCGCCGGAAATCATGGGCATCGGTCCGAAGGAAGCGATCCCGGCCGCCTGCAAGGCCGCCGGCATCACGCAAGACCAGATCGACTGGTTCGAGCTGAACGAAGCCTTCGCGGCGCAATCGCTGGCCGTGATCCAGGATCTCGGCCTCAATCCCGCCAAGGTCAACCCGATGGGCGGCGCGATCGCTCTCGGCCACCCGCTCGGCGCGACCGGCGCGATCCGTTCCGCCACCGTGATCCACGCGCTGCGCCGCAAGAACCTGAAGTACGGCATGGTGACGATGTGCGTCGGCACCGGCATGGGCGCCGCGGGCATCTTCGAGCGCGTCTAAGGACCGCCACGCAGTAACGGAAAGGCCGTGCAGTGGAGAACTGTACGGCCTTTTCTCATTCCCTCCGATCGAATCGGCATTTGCGCAGGAGATAACGATGGAAGCAATCGAATTGATCACGACGGACGGCATACGCTTGAGCGCCACGCGTTTCGCGCCGGAAGGCAAGCCGAAGGCTGTGATCGTATTGTCGGCGGCGATGGGAGTCGGCCAGGACTTTTACGAGCCGTTCGCGCGCTTTCTCGCCGAACAAGACTTGGCCGTGTTGACCTTCGACTATCGCGGCATGGGCCGTTCGCTGCCGCCGGCGTTTCGCCGTTCCCTGCGCGGCTTCCGAGCCGATCTGTTCGACTGGGCCGAACGCGATTACAATGCCGCCCTGCATGCGGCCAAGGCATGGCAGCCGGATGTTCCGCTGTTCGTCGTCGGCCATTCGCTCGGCGGGCAGTTGCCGGGACTGCTGCCCGACAACCATTTGATCGACGGCATCGTCACCGTGGCGGCGGGCAGCGGCTACTGGCGCGAGAATGTGCCCCGTTTGAAGCGCTTTGTCTGGTTCTTCTGGTATTTCGCCGTGCCGGTGTATACGCGCTTGTTCGGCTATTTCCCGGGCAAGAAGGTGCGCAAGGTCGGCAATCTGCCGAAGGGCGTGATCTTCCAATGGGCGCAATGGTGCAAGAGCCCGCATTACGTGGTCGATGCCGCCGGCAGTCCGATCCGCGACGGCTTCGACAAACTCAGGATCCCGATCTTGAGCATGAGCTTCACTGACGACGAGATGCTGAGCAAGCGCAATATCGACAGCCTGCACGACTTCTACCGCAACGCGGCGGTCGAACGGCGCTACATCGGGCCCCAGGATGCCGGAGGCAAGCGTATCGGCCACTTCGGCTTTTTCCGGACCCAGTTCCGCGACACGCTATGGCAACAGGCGCTGCAATGGCTGCAGCAGCGCGCCGACAAACAAGGAAGAAGCATGCGCGCCGCCTGACGCGTCATGCGACGGAATCACCGAATCGAATCACCGGAGAAAACATGGAAATCGCAACCAGCAAAGACAAGGGCATCCTGACCATCGAATTCAACCGCGCCGAAAAGAAGAACGCGATCACCGCCGCGATGTATCAGGCGATGGCCGATGCCTTGAACGAAGCGGAAACCGACAGCGCCGTACGCGCCATCCTGATCTGCGGCAAGCCCGAGGTCTTCACCGCCGGCAACGACCTGCAGGACTTCCTGATGAACCCGCCGCGCACCGAAGAGGCGCCGGTGTTTCAGTTCATGAAGGCCCTGAGCCGCAGCAGCAAGCCGGTTGTCGCGGCCGTGGCCGGCAACGCGGTCGGCATCGGCACCACGCTGCTGATGCATTGCGACCTGGTCTACGCGGCCGACAATGCCAAGTTCTCGGTGCCGTTCACCCAGCTCGGCCTGTGCCCCGAGTTTTCCGCGAGCCTGTTGCTGCCGCGCGTGGCAGGTTATGCGCGCGCCGCCGAGAAGCTGATGCTCGGCGAAGCCTTCGGCGCCCAGGAAGCCTACGACATGGGCCTGGTCTGCAAGGTGCTGCCGGTGGACCAGTTGCGCGCGTTCGCCGAAGGCCAGGCGGCCAAGCTGGTCGCGCTGCCGGCATCGTCGATCCGCACCACCAAGCGCCTGATGAAAGGCCACGACACCGACGCGGTCAACGCCAAGATGCTCGAAGAGATCAAGCACTTCAGCGAAATGCTGTTGTCGCCGGAAGCGCGCGAGGCGATGCAGGCGTTCCTGGAGAAGAGGAAGCCGGATTTCACGAAGTTCGCCTGATCGATTTTCACATCGGCACCGCCGCTACCGGCGGTGCGCAAACCCCTCGGTGCTGATCGTTTCCCGTTCCGTCACCACGAAATGATCGTGCACCGATACATCGACCACCCGCAACGCCTCCCTTAGCGCCTTGGTCAGCGCGATATCCGCCTTGCTCGGCACGGCACTGCCGGAGGGATGATTGTGCGCGAAGATCACCGCCGAGGCATTGTGCCTCAGCGCCTGCTTGACGATCTCGCGCGGATACACGGCGGTGCGCGTGACCGTGCCGACGAACAGGCACTCCGCCGCGATCAAGTGATTCATGGCGGTCAACCACAGCGCATGAAACTCCTCGCGCTCCATGCCGGCGAACCGGAAACGCAGATAGTGGGAAACGGCAGCGGGCTCGTCGAGCACGCAATGGGGCGTCGTGGCAAAACGCTTTTCCAGGATGCGCGAGGCACGGCGCAGGGCGCGGATTTCGTGCGGGCTGAGTGCGAGGGATGAACGCGGGGAGGGGGCGACGCCGGACATGGGGTCTCCTGCGGCAAGCGGTCGGAATCCCGGTCCCCAAGGCGATGAAGGGGGCGGGCGCAAGACAGGGTTGACAGACCGGACGTAAGCTCCCGGCACACCCGAAGGTGTCCCTGCCCAGGCCCGCCATGGAAAGGACGTGCATAGGCATTGGACAAAAAATCCGCCATGCGGCGGATTCTGTCCGCTTACGTAAAACGAGCTGTCAAACCCGGCCACCTTGTTCTCGGCGACGCAAAAATCATAACATGCGTCCCTTGATTGAGGGAACGCAATTCCGATGAACCACTCGGTTGAAAACCCCATAAACATGGGATGACTTGTCCATTCGGCGCACGGATAATGCGCGGCTTACCCACGAGATCATTCTGCGCAAGGCAAGTGCTTACGCTGACATTATTGCCGCATTCTGTCCAAGAGCTTGCCTGCTTCTCATTTCGTTTCCGGTATGAGGCGATGACGCAGCGACAGTAAGGCTTGTTGCGTCTGTGTCGGGAAATTCGAATCGTTCGGGAGTTCTTTCAACGCGTTGTCAATCATTGAATACGTGTCGAGTTGGTCTTTTTCCGGAACAAATTCGATGGCCTTGACAACCGCATTCCAGACTTTATTGCGTTGGTCGGCGGATAGGGGAGCGGCAGCATTGAAGATTTCCCATAAAGCGCCCGCTCGCTGCCTGGAGGGGATTGCATGAACATGACGGCATATGTCAGCCAGGGCATAATGCCGCGACCATTCGGTCACGGACTTCACTGCGTCGAGTACACACAGGAATGCATCGTAACGACTGCTTTCGTCCTTAAACAAGACGGGGATGGAGGTCATGACACTCTTTGGTACGACGAGGTGTTCGGCCAGTTCCTTGACGAACCCGTGAAACGTCTTCATGAGGTCATCCAGCTTCAGGTGGCCCAGGTAGGGCAGTATTGAGGCAGTGGCCGACTGCATCGTCTTGCTCCCCGGGGGGCGTGCCTTGATCATTTTGTAAATGATGTTGGTGTTCTCGGCGAGACAGTCCTGCGGCAGGTATTCGAAAGTGCTCTCAATCAGCTGAGACAGTAAAGGCTGTAGATACTCTTGGCGTTCGGGGGGGAAGTTTGCCAGCTCCTTGAGATGGTGCCGGTACACCTCGGCCACATGCTTGTACAGCGACGACAGCGAGGTCTTGTCCGGGAACTTCGATGAGTCCATGTACTGCGAGAGGAAATCGAGAAGCCGTCGTAGTACGGTGTGGCGATTTTCGACGCTGACTTCTCCCAATGAGCCAATGATACGATCGAACTTCGACGAAACACTGCCCACTTCGGCAATGAGACATCGATCAGGTTCAAGAGCATCGGTCAACGCCATCAACGCTTCGTGCCGATTCTTTGTTGGAATGCCTCCACTGGCCTTCAGAAGAGCATCGAAGGCGGCCGAGAAATCCGGGTCTTTCCAGCGCTGGATTTCAAACAAACGTATCAGTGGAACGAGGCATTTGCTGCGCATGGATGGCGGCAGTTTGTCGATGCCATCAAGATGGCCGGCGATTGCTTTGAGATCCGCACCGTCCCTATAGTCGCACCGGAGGATGTCTGTGCGCAGTTCGTCTGCCTCCTTTATCGCTTCTTCCCTTTTGTCGAAATATATCCGATGGAAACGACTGTCGGAGCGACCGTCCGTTCCGAGCTTGCCTTCCAGTTCCTTGAAGCTGAGATGATCAAGTATCAGCCGGGCGACATCGTTATAGGGCACGTTGCTACGCGCCTGGACCGAATTCATTTCGTGCCCGGACAACGGTTCCTGGTGGATCTTCTCCGACGAAGCCATTGCCTTCGTCTTGCTCGCGTCGACGAGAGTGTCGATGCATTCCCTCACGCGCTCCAGATTGGGCCGGGGCATGCGGGTGCCGTGCTCGTCGAGTTGCTCGTGCAGAAATCCACGGTACGCGTGGAGCGGTTCGACGGCATCATCCCTCGTGTTGGCAGTTTCCAGCATGTTCAGGATCCGCCCGGTCGTGGCTGCGTCGAGATCGTCGTCCTTATCCCAGCACAGCAGAATCTTCGACCAGCCAAGGGATTCCGTAAACCTATCGATGTTGCGTTGATGGGCGTTTCTTTTCTCCTCCGCTGGATGGTTATCGATTTGGTTCTCGATTCC
This sequence comes from Paucimonas sp., assembly GCA_035627375.1. GTDB lineage: Bacteria > Pseudomonadota > Gammaproteobacteria > Burkholderiales > Burkholderiaceae_D > DASPLX01. The sequence goes on from DASPLX010000025.1 coordinate 38,273, forward strand.
GACGAGGGCCTTGTAGTCAATGGAAATTTTACTTTGCAGCATGCTGGCTCTTTTCTGGATAGGGGTGAAAGGATCGATGCGGGGTTGATGTGCGCGGAGCGAGGGAGCAGCCATCGTTCCACGATGGAGCGTCTGAAAATGATGGCCCTTGGGGTGGTGTCTGTTGCGATATTGCTTAGTGGATTTCTGGAAGGATTTGTTCGATAGGCATGAAAGTCCTCCGCCGGAATCTCCGGCGGAGGGTTATGAGATAATCGCTGTCCGCCTTGTCATGCAAACAACCCGGCTCACCGTAAGCAGCCGGGAATCCCATCTTGAATCGCCCTCCGGAGACCGGCTCTCAACGCGAGAGCGAATTCGCGGCACCATGCCGGCGCGTCAGAAGACGAACGTAAAAGAAACCCGAGTTTCAAGAAGCAAAGAATTACATGAAGGCGACGAGCCGTTTCCCGTTTCATTCATTGATTGCCTATGCGCCGGCGCTGTTCCGGGCCGGCCCCGCCGTTCAGCCGGATCTATATCAACCCGGCGCAACCGCGCAGAACAAGAGCGCCGCCGATCATTCCTATCGCGCCGACATAGACGGATTGCTGGCATTGGCGGTGCTGGCCGTCGTCGTCTTCCATGCGTTTCCAGCGCTGTTCGAAGGAGGCTTCGTCGGCGTCGACATCTTCTTCGTCATTTCCGGATTCCTCATCACCGGCATCATCGTGCGGCAGATGGAGGCCGGGACGTTCAGCTTCTCCGATTTCTATGCCCGCCGGATCAGGCGCATCTTCCCGTCCCTGATCGTCGTGCTTCTCGCTTGCATCGCATTCGGTTGGATAGCGCTTTTTCCGGACGAGTTTGAGCTCCTCGGTAAGCGCCTGGGCGGCGGCGCATCCTGTCACATCGCGTGCTGGTCTGGTTCGGCTTGATCAGCTATCCGCTCTATCTTTGGCATTGGCCGATACTGTCCTTCATCCGCATCCTCGAACCGATGCCGATCGGGCCGATGGGGCGCATCGGCGCGATCATTCTCGCCGTGGCCCTGGCGTGGGCGACCTACGTGCTCGTCGAGAAGCCGATCCGCTTTTCCCGGCCCCGCCCGTGGAAAATCGGCGGACTTTGCGCGGCGCTGGCATTGATCGGCGCCGTCGGCGTTGCGACGTTCGAACGCAAGGGCTTTCCGGGCAGGGAAGTGGTCGAAATGAATCCCCACGCCGACTCGGCGTTCCATGGCATCGGACACGAGTACGTGGTTTACGAATGCGGCGTAGCGAAGCAAGACAAGGATGCCTTGGACAACTGCTTCCGGGATGCGCGCCAACCCGCGCGCTATGCGCTATGGGGCGACAGCAAGGCGGATGCGCTCTACTGGGGGCTGGTGAGAGAGTCGGCCGCCGATGAACGCTGGATGTTCATCGGCAATACGGTGCCGGTGCTGAGCGACGAACCCATCTATGGCGAAATGGCCAGGAAGAACCAGATCGCGCTGAAGGCGATCGTCGACAATCCCGATATCGAGGCCGTGGCGCTGGTGACCGCGCTCCGGCAGCTTTTCCGCATAGAGCGGGACGACAGCGTGGAGGAACTGGCGAGCAGCCCGTACTACTCGGAACCGCTGGCCGGCTTGACGCGGTCGATCAAGGCCCTGCGGAACGCAGGGAAGAAGGTGGTCTTCGTCGTGGACAATCCGACGCTGCCCACGCCGAAGGATTGCATGACCGACCGGGTGACCTCCAGCCGCGCGTTCAATGCAATCCTCAGCCACCGCGAAAATCCGCGGTGCAAGATCGGCTATCAACGGCATCTCGAACTGACGGAGAAATACCGCAGGCTGGTGGCCGACCTGAAACGGCTGAATCCGGAACTGATCGTGTATGACCCGACGCATCTTCTTTGCGACATCCCGCGCAACGTGTGCGCGATTTCCGCGAACAGGAACTTCCTGTATAGCTACGCGGACCACATCTCCGACTATGCGAGTTCGCTCATCGCGAAGGAGCTCTTGCCGATGATGAAGGCTGCCGTGGGGCCGCGCAAGGAAGCGCCGTGACGGCCCAGCGGGCGCCACGGCGAACCGGTCGCGTCAGAACTCGCGCCCGGCCTTCAAGATGATGAAGTTGGCGCCCGGATTCGGCTTCTTGATGCTGCCGTTCGAGAAATGCTGGATCTTGAGCGCGACATCCCAGCCGTCGTTCGTCACGTAGCCGATGCCGATGTGATCGCCGAACTGGAACCTGGTCGAGAACTTGCGGTTGTTGACGTCGTAGATGCGCGACAGGTAGTGCACGCCGACGGCGCCTTCGTAATAGATGCCGCGCTTGCTGTCGTTCTGGAAGCGGAACACCGGCGTGAAGCCGATGTCGGTCAGGCTTTGCGTGGCGTCGCGGCCCTGGTAGCGCGTGCCGCGCCACTGCGACAGCGTCGCATCCCAATAGCCGCCGAGATGGGTGCCGTTCGACTTGAACCAGGCGGCATCCCAGCGCCATTGGGCGCCGAGGCGCACGAATTGCGTCCGGTTGCCGGTGGCGTATTCGAAGGAGGCCGAATCCACGGCCTGGCTGGCGGACGAGGCAAGGGACAGGCCCAGCAGCAGGATTGTCGTTGCGGTTTTCATTCTCGAAGGTTCCTTTCGGGTTGTTGTTGAATTCTCGTTTCCGTCCCGGCGGCCGGTCATGCCTGCGCCTCGACCGGGAGCGGCAATTCGATGTGGATGACAGTGCCGGCGGCGACCTTCGACCTGATGTCGAGCTTGCCCTTCAAGCCGTACACGCGTTCGCGCATGCCGATCAATCCGATGCCCGCCTCCGTCCTGGAGGGGTCGAATCCCATGCCGTCGTCCGCCACCGAGATCGCCAGCGTCCGCTGGCCGGCGCCGACCGCCAGCCGCACCTTGACGTTCGATGCCGCGGAGTGCTTCACCACGTTCGACAGCGCTTCCTGGATCAGGCGGAAGGCCGAGATGGCGATCTGGCCGCATAGCTTCGGGAAGCCGTCGTCCACGTCGAGCTCGAAACGGCAGTGCGGATGGATCTCGTCGTAATGTTGCACCATTTCGTCGACGGCGTCGCGCAGCCCGAGCGTATCGATCACTTCCGGGCGCAGCCGCTTGACCAGGTCGCGCGCCTTGGCATACAAGCCCTTCAGGTGTTCGAGCGAAGACTCGGCGAGCTTCTTGAGCTGTTGTATGCGCGAGAGGGTTTCCTCGTCCGGCCGGCCGCTCTTGCCGAGCGCATCCTCGACGCTCGCCGCCAGGCTCAGGATGCGCTGCAGTTCGATGCGCACCACGATCACCGCCGCGTTCAGGTGATCGTGGATGTCGATGGCGATGTTCTTGCGCTCCTCTTCGAGCGCGTTGGTCACCTTGTGGATCAGGCGCCGCTTTTCGGCGTCGGCCTTCAGCGCCCGGTCGCGCGCCTTGGCCAGTTCCTCGGTCCGCTCCTTCACCTTGCCGTCGAGGTCCAGCTTGAGCTCGCCCAGGCTGTTCGCCATTTCGATGATGCTGCTCTGGAGCTCCGCGATCTCTCCGCCGGCGGTCAACGGCAGGTCGGGACGGTAATCGCCTTCCCGGATGCGGCGCACCGTCTTGATCGTCGCCGCCAGCGAATCGGTCAGGCCGCGCGCCAGCGCGAATGCGAGCAGGCTGGCGACCAGCATGAAGGAGGCCGCGATCAGGGTGCCCGCCAGGACCCGGTTGCGTTTGCTTTCCAGCGCGCTGGTCGGCGACATCGTGACCCGGACGCTGCCGACGGCGGCGCCGGGCCGGATGTTCTGCCGGAAGTCCCAGGCATCCGACAAATGCGGCTGATCGCTGATGCCGAAGGGATCGACGTCCACCAGTTCCTTGCGGATCGGCGCCTCGAAGACTTGCATGTTCTCGGCCGGCTCGTCGGGGGAGCTCACCACGATCAGCGGCTTGCCGGCGAAGTCCAGGATCTCGACGGCGTAGATGCTGCGGTCGACCTGCAGCAGGCCGCGCAGCGTGCGTTCGAGATAGGTCAGGTTGCCGGAGATGACGCCGTACTGGCTGCTTTCCGCCATGGTCGAGGCGACCAGGTTGCCGCGTTCCTGGAGTTCGCGTTCGATCTCGTCGAGCCGGGTGAAATGAGACCATGCGATCAGGGAGGCGATCATCGGCAGCGGCAGCGCGGTGATCAGCAGCATGCGCGCCTTGATGCCCCATTTATTGGAGGGAAACCTCACGATGCCCTCGCGTGCGGCCTGCGCGCCATTTCCTTGGTGCCGTCCTCGACGACCAGGTTGAGGGAGCGGGCGACGCTGTCGTTGACGGTGGTGCGGAAGTATTTCGGGAACTGCGGCGCGGGTAGGCGGCCGGAGCCGGCGAAATCGTCCAGCAGCTCGCCGACCTGGACCGCGATGTCCTCGATGTTGGAATAGGTCGTCGCGAGCGCGCCGGCCTTGACCATGGCGACCGAGAATCCGATGACTCCCTGGTTGTGCCGGTAGGAGGTGATCAGGGTGTTCCGTATGTTCTCGACGTTATAGATGTCGGTATCGGGTATCGCCAGGATCACGGCGGCCTGGCTGACTTGATTGAGCGCGCGGTTGAGGTCGTCCTCGGCGCCGACGCGCTTGATCTCCAGGCTCAAGCCGGCGATCGTCGCCGCCTGCCGCAGCGTGGGCACGAGATGTTCCGTCTTTTCGGTGTTGAGCACGGCGACGTTCACCCGGCGCTTGAAGATCGACGCGATGAGTTGCATCTGATCCGTCGGCGAGGGTTCGGCGTAGATGGCCGTCACGTGGCCGTCGCGCCGCGGCGCGCTGTCGAGGATGGTCCTGTAGGCCTGGCTGGAGGTGAACACCGAGAGGATCGCGCCCTCGACGTTCTTCGACAGCACCGCGCTCAGGGCGGCGGGGCCGATCGCCACGAACACCAGATCGCGCTGCTTCGGAAACGGGGCGGACAAATCGGAGATGACCCGCGCGCCGGGAAACTGCCTTTGAAAGACCTGGCCGATGCGTTTGCTGTTGTCGCCGGTGCCGGAGATGACGATCCGGATATCCTGTCTCGGATACTCGATCGCCCTCAACGAGGCGGCGGGAATGGCGGCGGCGCACGACGCTAGCGAGGCGAGCAAGGCCCTACGGCGTCTGGATAGTGTGTTCACGTTTCGTCCCGATGTGGGGTCGGGTAATAAGGTTAATAAGTGAATTTGAAGGTGGCGTAGTACTGCATGCTGTCGTCGTACCTGCTTTCGATCGTCCGGCCGAAGCCCTGGAAATACCTGCTCGAGCGGTTTTCCAGGTGGCGCACGATGAGCGACGCCGTCAAGCGAGTGCCGTTGCCGCGCCAGGTCGTCTTGGAGACGATCAGATCCTCGCGGCCATAGAAGGGCCGGTCCGGACCGTCGCCGCTGGAGCCGTACGCCGCGAGAGAGACGCGCCACCCGTTGCGCAGCATGCGTGTCGCACCCAACGCTCCGCTGTGCTTCGCATACTGGGTTTGTTCGAGCGGCGTCGTGGCGTCCGAATTGCGGAGATAGGCGTACGACAAATTGAATTTCCAGCGATCCGCCGGCGCGTAGTGCATTTGCAGCTCGGCGCCGCGCAGGTGCACGCCGTTGCCGTTGGTCGGGGCGAAGTCGGACAACTGCAGCTTTTCCGAGATCAGGTTCCGCAACCGGTCGTGGAACAGGCGCGCATCCATCAGCAAGCCGTGTTCCGGGAAATTGCCGAGGTAGCCGATGCCGCGCGACCAGATCGTTTCCTGGCGCAAGTCGCCGGGGGCGGAGGCATTCTGGAAAAACCGGGCGTTCGTCGCGCCGCCGACCGGCGGGTTGGCGTTCTCGACGTGGTAGGCCCAGTCGGCGCGCTGCTCCT
>DASPLX010000026.1:0-2757 GCA_035627375.1 Paucimonas sp.
CGGGGTTGGCGTGGTACCGCAAGCGCCGTTGCTGGTCCACGGCTGGCCGCTGCCCGCGCCGCCGTTGTTGGTCGAGGGATTCTGCCCGTGGGTCCAGTAATTCGCCGTGTAGTTCACGCCGTTGTAGCTGGCCGTGTTGCCGCCAGTGTATACCGTACCGCTGTTCCAGGCGGCATAGCAGGCAGCCGTGGTCGCCAGCATTTTCGGCGCGTCGCCCGCCGCGTCGGGCGAGCCGCCGCCGCAAGCCGCGAGCATGCCGCCCGACAGCCCCGTGATCAAGCTGTTGATGATGGTTCTTTTCATGTCGTCTCCTGCACTCTTTCGTGATTCTTAAAAGTCGCGCCGTTCCGGATAGTTGCTGAAGAAATCGTTGTCCCACTTGAAGTTGGTGAAGGCGATCGTGATCGAGATATCGAGTCCTTCCACGAAGTGCCAGCAACCGACCGGAAGGAACAAGATCTCTCCGGGCTCCAGCACGCACTCCGTCACCTGCGCCGTCGCCATGGCCGGAAAGCGTTGCAGGTCGATGTCGCGGCCGTCGACCTGCGTGAAGCAGTGGCGGTGGTTGTAGAGATGCGCGATCTCGCAGGCGGGGATCAGCCTCAGACGCTTGCGCCCCATTACCTGAGCCATGAAGTTGTTGGTCAGGTCGTGATGGAAAGGCGTGATCGTACCGGCCGGACCGAACCAGAAGAAACCGCGGCTGCGCGGATCGGGCGCGAGATACTCGGGAACTTGCACGACGTCGTTCCACAGCTCGGCCAGCGCCCGGCGGTTCATGCCGTCGTTATTGGCCGTCATGTAGAAATCGTTGGTACGGCCGGCGTTCTCGACCAGATCGACATACTCGCCGAACCGCATGCGGCGCTTGTGCGCGACGTTGTTCATCTCGTATTCGGCATCGGCGTTGCGTCCGAACTGCACCTCGACTTCGCGCCGGCCGAAGCGGCCGCGAAAATAATCGAGATTCCATTTCTTTCGCGCCGGCCAGTCTTCCATCATGCCGGTGATGATGACGGGCCGATTGGCGCAGTAATAAGCGTGCAGGAATTCGTCGGCGCTCAAGCGATGCCGGCGCTCGACGATCGCGGGACGCAGGCGATTCAGCTTGCGCTGGATATCGAGCACCCAGTCGCGCTTGGCGAGCCGGTTCGCCAGGCGTTGCACGCCGTGGATGTAGGGACTTTGCAGCGCCGCCTCCACTTCGGCGATCGCATCGCGCGGCGCGGCGCCGGCCTGCACCAGGGTCTGCACCAGGCCGGCGGGATGGTTGCCGAGAATGATGTTCTCGGCGATCCAGCGCCGCCATTCATTGTCGATGCGCAGCGGCGGCGCGGCCGGTTCGAGCCTTGCATTCATGGTGCTCCCTTCTTGCCGATGGACGTGTCGAAACAGCCGGGCCTCGCGGCCCGGCTGCCTCCGTTGCGGAGGAAGATTTACTGACGCACCTTCCAGACCTCGGCCGCCAGCGCGCCGTTGGCGTCGCCGTCGAGCGACCACGAGAAGGCGCCGCGCAAGCCCTTGTCGCGCACGTATTGCATCTTGGTGGCGATCACGGTCGGATCGTCGTAGCTCCACCACTCGCCGCCCGAACCGGTGTACAGGTACAGCTGCTTGGTGATCGGGTGGTAGTAGCGCGTGCCGGCCTTGTTCACGAGCACCTTGTAGTCGTTGATGCCGGCTTCGTAGGCGCCCGGCGCGGGACCGGTCGCCGCCTGGTACAAGCCGTTGCCGTTCGGTCCGGGCATGACCCCGGTCCAGCCGCGTCCGTAGAACGGAATGCCGAGCAAGAGCTTGTTGGCCGGAACGCCTTGCGAGATCAGGTAGGTGATCGCCTTGTCGCCCACGTATTCGCGCTCGGTCGCGTTGCCCGGATCGGCCGGGTCGGCGAACAGGTGCGAATGGAAGTTGGTCGGCCCCGTCGCCGCCCAGCCGCCGTGGAAGTCATAGGTCATCACGTTGATCCAATCCATGTATGGCGAATACTTGGCCGGTTCGGTGAAGTCGATCTTGTCCTTGCCCGCGCCGATGGCGGCCGTGAGCAGGTAGCGCTTGCCGTCGACGGCGCCCTGGGCGTCCAGTTGCGCGCGGAACTCCGCCATCAGCAAGGTGAAGTTCTGCTTGTCGTTCGGGCTCACCGTGTTGTACGGCTGGCCGCCGCCGCCCGGGAATTCCCAGTCGATGTCGATGCCGTCGAACACGCCCGCCGCCGCGCCGGGACCGCCGCGCCCATCCTGCACCGGCAGGTTGCCCTTGATGAACATGTCGACGCAGGAACGCACCATCTGCTTGCGCAAGGCATCCGACGACGCGGCGACCGAGAAGTACTTCGACCAGCTCCAGCCGCCGAGCGAGATGAATACCTTCAATCCCGGATGCAAGGCCTTGAGCTTCTTCAGCTGCAGGAAGTTGCCGGATAGCTTGGCGTCCCACGGCACCGCCTGCCCATCCACGGTCCTGGCCGGCGAGCGCTGGTAGTCCGCATAGGCGTCGCCGCCGGTGCCCGCGTCGGGCGCCGACGGATTGGTCGCGCCCGGCTCGGCCTTGGTCACCATGTCGCATTCGTAGCCGCCGTTCTTGGCGTAGATGTTGCCGAACGCGTAGTTGATGAAGGTAAGCTTGCTCGAGGTGCCGCTCGTCTTGATGTCGGCGACTTCATAGCCGCGACCGTAGACGCCCCACTGCGCGAAGTAGGAACCGACCTCGCGGCCGCTCGGCGTGGGCGTGGGCGTGGGCGTGGGCGTGGGCGTGGGCGTG
>DASPLX010000027.1:0-143565 GCA_035627375.1 Paucimonas sp.
AGGCGTACACGGAAAAAGTCTCGACCAAGTCAGGCGAGATCATGCGTATCCGCGTCGGCCCGCTGGCGAACAAGGACGATGCGGTCAAGATGCGTGCCAGGCTCGCCAAGCTCGGTCTCGATGCCAAAGCCGTGACCGGCGAACATTGATGCTACGGACCGACGCGTGACGATCTTCGATTACCTGGTGCTGTTCGTATTGCTCGCCTCGATCATCATCAGCACCATGCGCGGCCTCGTGAAAGAGATGTTGTCGCTGCTCGGCTGGATCGTCGCGTTCGTCGTCGCCAACGCCTACGGCGAAACCCTGGCCGCCTACCTGCCGGACGCGATTCCGGGCCAGGTCGCGCGGTTGATCGTGGCGTTCCTGGCATTGTTTATCGGCGTACGCTTGCTGATGATGCTGCTGGCAACGGCGATCGACGCGATCATCAAGGCGGCAGGCCTCAGTCTCGCGGACCGCGGCCTCGGTGGTCTGTTCGGCCTGGCGCGCGGCCTGGTGCTGGTGCTGGCGGGCGTCCTGATATGCGGCATGACCGCCATACCGCAGCAGGCATTCTGGAAGGACGCCTTGCTGAGTCCGCTGGCCGAGACGGCGGCACGCACCGTCAAGCCGTTCTTGCCCGGCCATGTCGGGCAGCACGTGAAGTTTTAAATTGTTTTAAGGAGTCCACCATGTGTGGCATCGTCGGTGTCGTATCCCATAGCCCCGTCAACCAGCTCATCTATGACGCCTTGCTGCTCCTGCAGCACCGCGGCCAGGATGCGGCAGGCATCGCAACCAACAACGGCAATACCTTCCATATGCACAAGGCCAACGGTCTCGTGCGCGACGTATTCCGCACCCGCAACATGCGTTCGCTGCCAGGCAATGCCGGTATCGGACAGGTGCGCTATCCGACCGCGGGTTCGTCCAGCGAAGAGGAGGCGCAACCGTTCTACGTCAACGCGCCGTTCGGCATCATCCTTGCCCACAACGGCAACCTGACCAACTGGGAACAGCTCAAGATCGAGATGTTCAAGAACGACCGCCGCCACATCAATACCGATTCCGACTCGGAGGTATTGCTGAATGTGCTGGCGCACGAGATCCAGGAGGCGACGAGCGGCTATTCGCTCGATCCTTCAGCCTTGTTCAAGGCCGTGTCGGTGTTGCACAAGCGGGTGCGCGGTTCCTATGCGGTGGTCTCGCAAATCGCCGGCTACGGCCTGCTCGCCTTCCGCGATCCGTTCGGCATTCGTCCGCTTTGCATCGGCGTCAACGTCAGTGAGAAGGGCGCCGAGTACATGCTCGCCAGCGAATCGGTGGCGCTCGAAGGCCTCGGCTTCCGCTTCCTGCGTGACGTCTTGCCGGGCGAAGCGGTTTTCGTTGACCTCGACGGCAAGCTCTACCACCAGCAATGCGCCGAGAATCCCGTGCTGAATCCCTGCGCCTTCGAATTCGTCTACCTGGCTCGCCCGGATTCCGTCATCGACGGCGCCTCCGTTTATGCGACGCGTCTGAAGATGGGCGAGTACCTCGCCGACAAGATCAAACGCCAGTTCACTTCCGGCGACATCGATGTCGTCATGCCGATTCCCGATTCGTCGCGTCCGGCGGCGATGGAATTGGCTCTCAAACTCGGTCTCGATTACCGCGAAGGCTTCATCAAGAACCGCTACATCGGCCGCACCTTCATCATGCCGGGCCAGGCGCTGCGCCGGAAATCGGTGCGCCAGAAGCTCAACGCCATCAGCGCCGAGTTCAAGGGCAAGTCGGTCCTGCTGGTGGACGACTCCATCGTGCGCGGCACCACCAGCCGCGAGATCGTGCAGATGGCGCGCGAATCGGGCGCCAAGCGCGTGATCTTCGCCTCCGCCGCGCCGCCGGTGAAATTCCCGAACGTGTACGGCATCGACATGCCGACCCGCAACGAGCTGATCGCGCATGGCCGCACCGAAGAGGAAATCTGCCGCGAGATCACGGCCGATGCGCTGGTCTACCAGGATGTCGAGTCGCTGCGCCGTTCGATCATGGACGTCAATCCGGCGCTGAAGAAACTCGAGGCATCCTGCTTTGATGGCGAATACATTACCGGTGACGTCTCGCGCGACTACCTCGACCATATCGAGATGATGCGCAACAATCCGAAGCCGGCGCCGGAAGACGCGGTGCGCTCGCAATTGAATCTCAACCTCGCGCGCGGCGACTGAGCCGCGATCGCATAGCATGCCCTCGGTAGCCGATGCCCTGGCCGGCGCGCGCTTCCAGGCGCTGGCGCAGGCGAAACGGCCGACGGTCCTGATTGCCGGCGCCGACAGCCGGCTCGGCGAGCGCGTCCTGGCGCGCGTGCTCGGCTCCGGGGAATACAGCCGCATCCATGTGCTGGCTGCGGATGCGATGCGCTCCACAGAAAGCCGCTTGCTTGCGTTGACATTGGATGAGTGGACCGAGCGCGTCGATCATGTCATCGCGGTCATCGACGATCGGGATCCGGGCTTCTCGCAATCGATGCCGCGCAAGCGCACCGAGATATTTTCCTCGCTTGCAACCGACGATGTGCCGCAACTGGCGCGGCGCGCCGAGGCGCTGGGCGTGGCGCGCTTCATGCTGGTCACGCCGACCGACCCGTGGTCGCGGCCGGCCGCTCTCTATGCCCAACTGGGCAATGTCATGGAGAGCGAGCTGACTCGCCTGCGCTTCGAGGCCTTGATGCTGGTACGGCCGTCTCATCATGGAATGCGTCAGCGGCGCGGCCATCTTGCACAGCGCATTCTCGGCATGCTGGTCGATACGATGAGAGGCATGATGGTGGGCAAGCACCCGCCCATGACGCTCGACCATACCGCGCAGGTGGTCGTGCGAGCGATGTTCGAGAGCCGCGCAGGCCTTACCATCCTCGAGAGCGAACGACTCCACGAGCTCTTGAAATCCTGATTGTGCGCCGCCGCAGTTTTTGCGCTACGATGCCCGAGCTGAACGGGTTTTTTGCTATGAACGATACGAAAAAATACGGCTTCACCACGACCATTCTGCACAGCGACCGGCAAAAACCGATCGAACACGGCTCGGTCCACAAACCGATCCATACGTCGGTCACCTTCGGTTATCGGGATGCGCGGGAGCTGGCCGCCGTCTTCCAGGGCAGGCAGCCGGGCTACCGCTACGGCCGCCAAGGCAATCCGACCGTTTCCGCGCTCGAGGACAAGATCAACAAGATGGAAGATGGCTATGCCACCATCTGCTTCTCGACCGGCATGGCAGCCATCGGCGCGTTGGCGCAAGCGCTGCTGCGCGAAGGCGATCACGTCGTGTCGTCGTCCTTCCTGTTCGGGAACACCAATAGTTTGTGGCAGACGGTGCAGGGGCAGGGCGTCGAGGTGTCGTTTGTCGATGCCACCGATGTGAAACACGTCGAAGCCGCGATCACGCCGGCCACGCGCGTGGTGTTCGTCGAAACGATCGCCAATCCGCGCACCCAGGTCGCCGATCTGGCGCGCATCGGCCAGTTGTGCCGCGCGCGCGGCATCGTCTACGTGGTCGACAACACGATGACCTCGCCTTACTTGTTCCGCCCGAAATCGGTGGGCGCGAGCATCGTCGTCAATGCCTTGACCAAGTCGATCGGCGGCCATGGGCACGCGCTCGGCGGCAGCCTGACCGATACCGGCCTGTTCGACTGGTCCGCGTTTCCGAACATCTTCGACAGTTACAAGCGCTTCCCCGCCGTGCAATGGGGCATTGCGCAGATCCGGGCCAAGGCCTTGCGCGACTTCGGCGGCTCGCTCGGGCCGGAGGCCGCCCATCATCTCGCGGTCGGCTCCGAAACGATGGCCTTGCGCCTCGATCGCGAATGCACCAATGCGTTGGCGTTGGCGCGTATGCTCGAAGCCGACGATCGCGTCGCCGCGGTCCATTACCCGGGCTTGCAGTCGCATCCGCAGCACCGCTTGTCGTCCGAATTGTTCCGCGCCTACGGCAGCTTGCTCAGTTTCGAGTTGAAGGAAGGACTCGATTGCTTCGATTACCTGAACCGCCTGAAGCTGGCGATCCCGGCCAGCAACCTCGGCGACACCCGCACCTTGGTGATCCCGGTGGCGCACACGATTTTCTACGAGATGGGGTCGGAGCGGCGCGCCAGCATGGGGATCGCGGAATCGCTGATCCGTGTCTCGGTCGGCATCGAGGATACCGATGATTTGCTCGAGGACTTCCGGCAGGCGCTCCAGGCGCCCGCTTGAGGGGAATCACGGCAGGATGCGCTGTGCGGTTTCGCGCTTGAGCAGCTTGTCCTGGCGCTGCGGATCGTAGGTCTTGAAGCGTTCCAGCAATAGCGAGGGCGCCGCCTCGGACACGAGCAGCGAGGCCTGGGGCGCTTTCAGGAATCCTTGATCGACGACGTGCTGGAGAAATCCGATCAAGCCGTCGTAGAAACCGGCCACATTGAGCAGCCCGATCGGCTTGTCGTGAAAACCGAGCTGAGACCAGGTGAAGACCTCGAACAATTCCTCGAGGGTGCCGATGCCGCCCGGCATGGCGACGAATCCGTCGGACAGCTCCGCCATCAGGGCCTTGCGCTCATGCATATCCCTGACGATATGCAGCTTCGTCAGGTCGACATGTCCGATCTCGCGCTCCATGAGCGCTTTCGGAATCACGCCGGTCGCCTTGCCGCCCAGCCGCAGGACTTCGGTGACGATGATTCCCATCAGGCCGATATTGCCTCCGCCGTACACGAGTTCGATGCCTTGATCGACCATCGCCTTGGCGAGCTCGCGCGCCGCCTCCGCATACGCGGGCGACGCGCCGACCGAGGAGCCGCAATAGACGCAAAGAGACTTCATTGCCGTCGTCAGTCTTCCAGTTCCTCTTTGGCCATTTCGACGTCGAGCCGTTCCATCGCATCCATCGGCTCGCTGCCGGCGGCTTCTTCGTAGAGGGCGATCGCCTCGTCCATCTTCTTCTTGCCTTCCAGCATGACTAGGCCGTTGGCATATTCGACGCGCGCGATGGCGGAGTCCGGATTCAGCTTCAAGGCTTGCTTGAAGAGCTTGAGGCCTTCCTCCTTCTTCGCACCATAGGTCAGTCCGCCGATCATGGCGCCGACCTTGTCGATGATCTCGGCGTGATAGGCCCCGAGGGCGATATGGGCGTCGGCATGCTTGGGGGCGAGCTTGATGGTCGTGTCGAGGCTGTTCTTGACCTTGGTGCCGATGCCTTGCGCGAGCGCCTTGGCGATGGAAATACCTTGCGCATAGCGGCCGAGCGCATAAGCGTGCCAATAGTAGCCTGCCGCGTCCTTCGGCGCCTCGGCCTGCTGTTCCTCGCAGCGCTCGGCGACTTCCTCGAACATCGCGAGCTTTTTCTTCTCGTTCTTTTCGAGATAATTGGCGTAGATGCAGGTTGCCTTGTTCGCCACCGAATAGCCGGCCATGCCTTGTTCGAGGCCGAGCTTGGCCGCTTTCTCGAATTCGCCGGCGTGGAAGGCGATCCAGGCTTCGACCAGCGCGGCATCCTTCGGGAAGGCTTCGGCGTCGCCGGCATGCAGCCGCGCCCAGTTCTTTTTCAGGCTGGCCGCGGTATAGACATAGGCATCGTCGGCATAGGGAAATTTGGTCCAGGCCATCTAGGTCTCCTTGTTGACAATTCTGTTCTTCCGCGCCGCGGCCGGCGTGCCGCAGCGGTTTCGCGGGCGTCACGCAAGCGTGACGAATTCTCTGTTGCACCCTTAACCATTGATTTTCTTGAGGTACTCTTCCGCCAGTTTTTCGAACAGCAGGCGCGTCTCGCCGCGCAGGTAGGGGCCGATCAGCGACAGAACCTGGTAGCAGCCGCGCGCCAGCGCGTCGGCGATGGCTTGCTGCTCCGTGTATTTGCGCGGATTGCGCACGTATTCGTAAGACAGCCAGTAGGTCGCGACCACCACCATGTTGGTCGACAGCGCATTGATCTCGAGATCGTTCGCTTCGAGCGCCTTGTCGCTGCGCAGGCCTTCGCATAGCTGGCGCGCGACCTTGATCTTGTGCGCGAGGATTTGCTTGAACTGGAGTTCGAGCTTGCGGTTGCGCGACAACAGGTCGGACAGGTCGCGATAGAAGAAGCGGTAGCGCCATACCAGCTCGAACATCAGGTGGAGATACAGCCAGACGTCTTCCATGTTCGGCTTGCGATCGGCCGGCACGGCCAGCAGGCGGCTGATCTCGCCCTCGAACTGCGTGAAGATCGAGTTGACGATGTCGTCCTTGTTGCGGAAGTGGTAGTACAGGTTGCCGGGAGAGATATTCATCTCTTCGGCTATCACGGTCGTCGTGATGTTGGGTTCGCCGAATTCATTGAACAGGCGCAGTGACAATTCCAGGATGCGTTCGCGGGTGCGGCGGGGGGCTTTGTGTTGCATGTCCTTTTCTCTCGTCCCGATTCGTCGTTCTTCGGTTAGGCAGTGTCGCGATGCTCGTGAGGGAACAAGCATAACACCGAAGAACGATCGTTCGCGAGTTTTGAAGCGACATGCGCTGCCGAGGCGTTGCGCATCGTCGCCAGGTGCATGGATAGGACCGCGTCAGCCGTGCGCGACCTTGAGATAGCGCTCCAGGCCGTCGAGCGTTTCGTTCAGGGTGCCGAGGGCAAAGCGGTCTCTTTTCCGCGACGTCGGCTGCTTGACCAGGGTAAGACTGGTGTCGCGCAGGACGGACAGTTTCAAGCGCAAGCCGTGGCGTTCGAGCTTGCGGCCGATCTCCGCCCGGTGCTTCCACAGCATCTCTCGCGTCTGCTGGTAGGCGCTTTCGCACATGCGGCGGCGGTTGCTGGTGCTGAACAGGTTGGTGAAGAACATCTCGGCGTCTTCCTGATTCGGCTCCAGCAGGAGGATGTCCGTGTTCGGGTAAGTCTTCGCATAGTTGGCCATGCCGATCTCGACGCGCGAATGAATGATGGTGCGCAGGGATTGCGACAGCACGGTCAGCAGGCCGCCCTGCGCCAGCTTGCCGGGGGCGTACATGACCTTGGCGTTATAAGGCACGATCGGATTCACGCAGACCAGGATATCGACGCCTTCCTCGAGCGCGATCGAAGCGTGCAGCGTCTTCTTCAGCGCGCCGTCGACGAAATGACGGCCATCGATCTCGACCGGCGGGAACAGGCCGGGAACGGCGGCGCTCGCTTGCGCCGCCTTGGAGATCGGGACATGCTCGAAGCCGGGTTCGCCGAAACGGATCGACTCGCCGGAATCGAGGTCGGTAGCGACCAGCACCAGCGGGCGCTTCAACTTGCGGAAATCGTTGGTGCGGCCCTCCACGGCAAAGGCCTTCGCCATGTATTCATGAATGCCGGCTCCGGAAAATAGGCCGGCCGGCAGGACATCCTTCATGCGCTCGAAGGAGCGCGCGATGCCGGTCTTCCCGCCCCGGCTGGCATAGTGCAGCAGCGACTCCAGCGCCAATTGCGGCACGGCGGCGACACGCTTGGCGAGCTCTCCCCAGGCCGGTTTCAGCAGCAACTCGGGGCGGAACAGTTGATCGCCTTCGTCGCCGAGATCGCTTTCGATGAAAAGACGGCACATCTCGTGCGGCGTGATGCCGTTCGCCAGGCCCGCGGCGATGATGCCGCCGGCGCTGATGCCGACGTAGATGTCCGCTGCATTCAGGTCCAATCCTTCGATCGCCTCTTCGAGGGCGGCTAGCGCGCCGATTTCATAGACCGCGCCGAGCGGGCCGCCGCCGGCCAAGGCGAGGCCGATGCTCGGCCGCATGCTCGAGCCGGTTGGTTTCAAGGAAGATTTGCGGGAATGGGAAGAGGGCATTGAAGTCATGGATGGGATTGTATAGCGCCGACATGAAAAAGGGCTTGTGCGTCGCACAAGCCCTGCGGTCCCCTACAGGTCTCCGTTCATCGGAAGACGCAATGCGGAGACTTTTTCGATTACTTGCCGACTGCCTGGACGGGTTCCTTCACGACCGCCAGTTTGGGAGCGGCCTTCTTGGCTGCGGTCTTGGTGGCTTTCTTGGCGGAAGCGGCTTTCGGAGCGGCCTTTTTCGCCGTCGCCTTCTTCACGGCTTTCTTTGCCGCCGGCTTGGCAGCCGCGGGTTTCTTGCCCGAGAGGGCGGCCACAGCCTTGTTCAGTTCTTCGACGCGCTTGGTCAGTGCCTGGATATCTTTCTTGGTCGGCACGCCGAGGCTGGTCAGCGAGCGCGAGACGCGATCTTCGAAAACCTGCTCGAGCTTGTCCCAGGAACCGGAGGCTTGCTTGCTGACGTTGTCAGCGACCTTGGTCACGGTCTTGGTGACGTCGCCCACTCTGCCTTCGGCGAATTGCTGAGTCCGCTTCTGCAGGGCGGTGCCTTCCTTGACGAGCTTGGCGAATACCTTGCCGCCTTCTTCTTGCGCCTTGGCGAATGCGCCGAGACCGGCTTGCCAGATTTGCTGAGCGGAGGTCCGCACGGCATCCGCCAGTTGTTTGTCGTCCGACTTGGACAATGCTTTGAGTTTCTTGACCATGGGGTTCTCCGCAGGTGAGTAAGGATCAAATACCGGAGGTCCGGCACGCTTTTTCATGGATGCCAGTTTAGGAGGCAAAAGTAGAGATGGGGTTCTAAACCCGTAGAGCGGCGATTCTAAACGCCGCGCACCGAAAATGCGCCGCTTTAATGCGGAAACTTGCCAAGTGTAGCTTGTGCTGCAATGATTAGGACCGCACGCGACGCAGCAAGGTCGCTTATCATTCCGGGACCACATTTCAGACCAAGGGGGCAGCATGCAGTATTTCGTGACGGGGGCAACGGGCTTCATCGGCAAACGGTTGGTCAAGAAGCTGTTGAGCCGCAAGGGCAATGTCGTGTACTTTTTGATGCGCGAAGAGAGCCGCGACAAGTTGCCGGCGCTGCTCGAATACTGGGAGACCAGCAAGGCCCGCGCGATTCCCGTCTACGGCGACCTGCGCGCCGCCAAGCTCGGCGTTTCCAAGGAAGACGTCAAGGCCCTGTCGAAGAACATCGATCATTTCTTTCATCTTGCCGCGATCTACGATCTGGGCGCGGACGCCGAGGAGCAAATGGCGGTCAACGTGGAAGGCACGCGCAATGCCGTCGCGTTTGCCAACGCCATCGGCGCCGGCTGCCTGCATCATGTGAGCTCGATCGCCGCAGCCGGCATGTTCGAAGGCATCTTCCGGGAAGACATGTTCGAGGAGGCGGAGAATCTCGACCATCCTTATTTCGCCACGAAGCACGAGTCGGAAAAGATCGTGCGCAATGAAACCAAGGGGGCCTTCCGCGTCTATCGTCCCGGCATGGTGGTCGGCGACTCGAAGACCGGCGAGATGGACAAGATCGACGGCCCGTATTACTTCTTCAAGCTCATCCAGCGTATCCGTCAGATGCTGCCGCCGTGGATGCCGATGATCGGCATCGAGGGCGGCCGGGTGAACATCGTGCCGGTCGATTACGTGGTCGACGCGATGGACTACATTGCGCATCAGCCCAAGCTCGACGGCAAGTGTTTCCACCTGACCGATCCCGAGCCGATGCGCGTCGGCGACGTGCTCAACACCTTCGCGCGGGCAGCGCATGCGCCGACGATGGGCGTGCGCATCAACGCGGCGCTGTTCGGTTTCATTCCAAAATCGATCAAGAAGGGCATGATGGCATTGACGCCCGTACGCCGCGTCCGCAATGCCTTGATGAAGGATCTCGGCCTGCCCGAGGACATGATGCAGTTCATCAATTATCCGACCCGCTTCGATAACCGGGAAGCCGCGGCGGTGCTCAAGGGGAGCGGCATATCCTGCCCGCGGCTCGACGACTACGCTTATCGCCTGTGGGATTACTGGGAACGCAATCTCGATCCGGACCTGTTCATCGATCGCACGCTGCGCGGCCAGGTCGCCGGTAAGGTCGTGCTGGTCACCGGAGGCTCGTCCGGTATCGGCCTGGCGGCTGCGCACAAGCTGGCGGAAGCGGGCGCCATCACGATCATTTGCGGCCGCGACGAAGACAAGCTGGCGCAAGCGAAGAAGGAGATCAACGACCGCGGCTTCGACGTCGTCACCTACTCGGTCGACGTGGCCAACATGGAAGATTGCGACCGCTTCGTGAAGCTGTTGATCGAGAACCACGGCGGCGTCGATGTGCTCATCAACAACGCGGGCCGTTCCATCCGTCGCGGCATCGAGTCGAGCTACGACCGTTTCCACGACTTCGAGCGCACGATGCAGCTCAATTATTTCGGTGCTTTGCGCCTGACCATGGGCCTGCTGCCGAAGATGGGCGAAAGGAAGAGCGGTCATGTGATCAATATTTCGTCGATCGGCGTGCTGACCAATGCGCCGCGCTTCTCCGCTTATGTCGCTTCCAAGGCGGCGCTCGATGCCTGGACCCGTTGCGCGGCATCGGAATTCGCCGACGTCGGCGTCAAGTTCACCACCATCAACATGCCGCTGGTCCGTACGCCGATGATCGCGCCGACCAAGATCTATCAAAACGTGCCGACGCTGACGCCCGACGATGCCGCCGACATGATCGCGCAAGCTATCGTGTACAAGCCGGTGCGCATCGCGACCCGCCTCGGTATCCTGGGCGAAGTCTTGCATGCGCTGGTGCCGCGCGTGGCGCAGATCATCATGAACACCAGCTTCCGCATGTTCCCGGACTCCGACGCGGCGAAGGGGCCGGGCGATAAGAAGGCGTTGCAGATGAATGCCGACCAGATCGCCTTGCAGCAGCTATTGCGGGGCGTGCACTTCTAAGCCATGCGCAAGGCCGGATCGAAATCCGGCCTTTTTTCATTCCTCGCCGGGCAACACCAGCGTATCGATTTCGTGAATCACGCCGTTGTCCGCCAAGATGTCGCTTTGCGTGACCTTCGCGTCGCCGACGGAGATCATGCCGTTATCGGATTCGAGACGCAAAGGCTTGCCATCGAGGGTCGGTATCTCGCCTGGCTTGGCTTCGGCCGAGACGATTTTGCCGGGCACCACATGATGGGCCAGGATATCAGTCAGGCGCGCCTTGTCCTTCGTTAACGTTTCCCACGTTCCTTTGGGCAGTTTGGCGATCGCCTGATCGGAAGGCGCGAACACCGTGAACGGTCCCGGATTTTTCAAGGTATCGGCCAGTCCGGAACTCCTCAGTGCGGCGCTGAACGTCTTGAACGACGTCGAGCGCGACATCGTGTCGACGACATCGAAGCCGAACGCCGGGGCAGATCCGATCGACAGCGCAGCCGTCAAGATAAAAGCGGGGATCGAGTGTTTCAAGTTAAACTTGCTCCTCGAAAAAAGCGGATTTCGGGTCGCTCGCATATCGTTTATAGAGGTGCCCGGGGTTCGGAAAAGTTCCGCCTTGAATGAGCTCCACGCCACCGAAACCCATGACCGTCCTGGACCACATCGTCATCGTCGCCGCTTCTTTGCCGGAAGGCCTTGACTATTGCGAAGCGCAGCTTGGCGTCCGGCCGCCGAAGGGAGGCGAGCATCCGCGCATGGGAACGCATAATCATCTCCTGAAGCTGGGAGCCGGCGTCTTTCTCGAAGTGATTGCCATCAATCCCGCAGCCGATGCTCCGGCCGGCCCACGCTGGTTCGGCATGGATTCCCCGCAGCAGCGAACACGCTGCGCAAACGGACCCTATCCGGCAACCTTCGTCGTCCGAACCAAGAATATTGCGGCGACGGCCAACCGCTTGCCGGAAGTCGGCGCGGTGCAAGACATGACGCGCGGTGTCTTGCAATGGAAGATCACCATCCCGGAGGACGGTTTGCTGGTGGAGGGCGGAACCCTGCCCAGCTTGATCGAATGGCCGGAAAGCGTCGAACCGACGGATTTCATGCCGGATGCCGGCTATCGATTGCTTCGGCTCGAGGCGCATCACCCGCAGCCCCAGGTTCTGCGCAGGAAATGGGATTTGATCGGTCTGGCGGACGATCGCCTGTCCATCCGGGCCTGCGGCAGCGAGGCGGCGCCTTATCTTGTCGCCGTCATCGACACTCCCGCCGGCCGCAAGACAATTTCAGGAAAAGCATGACCGGCAAATGAATACGATCGAATTCGAAAGACTCGAAAGCGCTACGATCTCGGCGGAACAACTCGCGGCGCTTGCGCGCGTCGTGCTCGCGGCTCCCGCCTACAGCATGACGGTGAAGGGAAGGCTTCCTTCCTTGGACGAGGTGCCGGAAATGCTCGCGGACCTGCCTCCCGGATACGCCTTATCCGAGAAGTTCTTCTATGGGATCCATGCAGACGGCAAGATGATCGGATGCGCCGATATTTTGCGCGGCTGGAAGCATGCAAGACAAAGCATGGTCGGCCTGCTGCTGTTCGACGAAACCTTCCAGGGGCGCGGCTTCGGTACGCTCGCTTGCCGGAAGATCGAGGAGATCGTGCGCTCCTGGCAGGGCATGGAGTCCATTCGCATCGGCGTCAATGAATCCAACACGAAAGGCTTCGCGTTCTGGCGCAAGATGGGCTTCAAGGAAACCGGGGAGCGGAGCTCGCTTCCGGATTACATCTCCGATACGATCATTCTCGAAAAGCCGCTGTGGTGATCTATTCGGCGGCGACCCGGCTCTCCGCCTGCGTTCCGGCCGTTCGCGACGCCTCCTTTATCTCGTCGATCACGATGGCTTGCACCTTGGGATGCAGGGCGAGCGCAACATGGCCGATACCGTGCAGCTCGATATTTCTTGCGCCCGGCAGATGCGACGAAGTTTGCGGCGATATGATGTTGTCGTGATGCGAGTAGATCGAAACGAACAAGGCGCGGACGGCATCGTTCTCGCCGGCCTGCAATGCTCGCAGCCACTCGCTCGATATGCCTCGCGCTCCGTCCGGCGTCCATCGCATCTGCTCGGTATTCAGGCCGATGCCGTGGCGCGCGAGCGCCGTTCCATGATGCGGCGTGCCGAGCGTGATGGCCTTCGCAATGCGTATGCTGCCGTGATCGCGCAAATAAGCGCGCGCGACCAGGCCGCCCATGCTGTGGGCTAGGATGACGATCTTCCGTTGCCCAGTCTCGCGGCATAGCGTTTCGACGGCATCGTGCACGCTGGCGGCATAGGCATCGATCGAGCCGAACACGGGCTCGAGATCGACGGCGTAATGCGTGATGCTCGCCTTTCGTAACGCATCGCTCATCGCTTTCCAATAACCGCTGTTGCAGCCGTAGCCATGGACAAGAAGCACCGGCAGCGTGGCAGGATCGCTGGCGACATGCTTGTCGAAGCGCTGGAAGGGCATGCTCCAGGACGAACTCCACATCGTTGCGCGAAATTCCTGCGCGATCAGAAGCAGGCTCTGCAACCAGTTGAGGCGGTAGGCGGCGGGAAGCGGGCTGCGAAAGCGTCTTGCAAGGAAGAAGTTGTTGACGGTGATCGCGGCGCGGAGTGCGAGCACCGCGGCCAAGCCAAACGCGACGGCAAGCGCCGGATTGTCGAGCTGCCAGAGCTTGATTGCCCAAATGCTTGCCGCAACGGCAGCGATCGCTTGCATTAAAAGCAGCATGCGGGTAATGCTTGCAATCATCGCAGTGGCTCGTATGTCAGGTGGCGACCATCTTCGGCGCCGGTTTGCCGGTCATGCTTTCGGCAAGTTTGCTCGCCATGCGCGAGGTAATGCCGTAAATCGACAGTTGGGGGTTGGCGCCGATGGAAGTCGGAAACAAGGATCCGTCGTGTACCGACAGGTTGTCGATGCCATGATAGCGGCCATCTGACCTCACGATGCCAAGTTTTTCGTCATCGGACATCGTACAGCCGCCCATGACGTGCGCCGATACAACACGTGCGAGCAAGGGCTTGTAGGGCAAGGCCTCGATTGCCTTTTTCGCACTTGCCCAAGTGGTGTAGCTGTCGGCCATTTCATGCACCGGATGAACGCTTTTCGCGCCGGCCGCGAACTGGATTTCGGCCATCGTGAGCAACGCGCGCTTGACGCCATCCCAGATGAAATCGTTCAGGGGATAGTCCAGCACCGGCGACCCGTCTTCGCGCAATTGCACGCTGCCGCCCGCGGAATGGTCATGAAAACCGTCACGCAAGAGCGCCAGCAGCACATGCGTATTCGAGAACCGTTTCATCATCTCGGCATGGCGGCTGCCGAAGCCCTGCATCGTCGACGAGAACAGCAGGGGATGCAGCGGCGGAGCCTCGAGCTTGTAGCCGATGGGGCCGTCGATCGCCTGCGTCTCGAGGAAATGATCGGAATAGATCGTTTGCGGAGCGCCTGCATAGCCATTGACCGCGTGGTCGAACAGCGAGGCGGAAATGATGGTCGGATGCAGGAAGGTGCGCTTGCCGAGGAGTCCGTGCGGATCGGGCGCCTTCGAGCGCAGCAGCAGCGCGGGAGAATTGATGGCGCCGCCGGCCACGACATAGTGCTTGGCACGGACCGTGACGGTCTTGCCGGATGCTTGCAAGCCGTTCGCGTCGAGCGCGGTGCAATGCAATCCCTCGACCTTATCGCCTTCGATCAGAAGCCGTTCGGCGCGGGCGCGCGTCACCAGCGTGGCGCCGGCGGCCAGGGCGGAGGGAATCGTCGTGACCAGCATCGATTGCTTGGCGTTGGTCGGGCAGCCCATGCCGCAATAGCCGAGGTTCCAGCATGCCTTGACATTGCGCAGGATCGCCGCGGCCGGGATGCCGAGCTTGGCGGCTCCGCGCCTGAGAAGATCGTTGTTCTCATTCGGCGGCGCTTGCCATACGCTGACGTTGAGCCGCTGCTCCATCATCAGGAACCAGGGCGCCAGGGCCGCCGAGTCGTAATCCTTGAGGCCGAAATGCTTTTGCCAATGATCGAGCGTGGGATTGGGAGTCCGGAAGCTCGAGGTCCAATTGACGGTCGTCGAGCCGCCGACGGTACGGCCTTGCAGAATGTTGATGGCTTTATCTTTGGTTTTGCGCGCCGCCGATTCTTGATAGAGAGCAGGATAGGCTTGCGCCTCGCGCATCTTGAAATCCTTGGACGATTTCAGGCTGCCTTCTTCGATCATCACGACCGCGAGGCCGGCGAGCGTCAGGATTTCGGCGGTGACTCCGCCGCCCGCGCCGGTGCCGACAATGGCGACGTCCGCCTCGATCACGCGATTGTCGGCGAGGGCGGAGGCGTCGATGACCTTCCATCCGGCGGCTAGCCCGGCCTGGATCGGATCGGGTATCGGACTTGAGGAGGGACTCGGCGCGGCGTCGCTCGCAGCCGAATTCGCCGCAATATTGTCGGTATTGTTCGTCATGAGGGCAATTCTCAACTCAGTTCCTTGATCGGGCCGGGATAGCCGATTGCCGCCCAGTTCGATTCATCGGCATACCATGGGCCGATAGCGAGATCGTGCAGTGCATGGTATGCGCTCTGCAGCAGTCCGAGCCGGTGTGTGCGCCAGCTTTGCAGGAAGGCGACGACATCCTCTTGCCTGGCATGGGCCCAGTCCTCTGGAAGGCCGACCAGGAATCGGCGCGTCGGTCCCAACACCAGCAAGCCGAACAAATCCTGGATTTCCTTTTGCGTATTGAGCGGCAATCCGGCAATGGCGGTCTGGACGCGGGCGAGATGGGTGTCGACCGCTTGCGCGGAAGCGGGAAGGGCGCCATGCAGCAAGGCGGATGCGATGGCTCGCAATGCCGTTCGCGCTTCGTCGTCGAGAATGTACGGGGCCGGTGAAACGGGGCCTCTTGCGAGGCGATAAATGCCTCCCGTCGCAGCAAGTGCGAGTGCGCCGAACAGGCCGACTTTCAGGAAGGAGCGGCGGGAAAGTGTGGCTGCCATGTCTCTGCTTGTAATCTTTTTTCGCAGTGTACTCCATGCGCTTTCTCTCCCGGAGCCGCAAAATAGAGCGGCGGCTCTAGAGAAAAGCAAAGATGAGTGCTGTAATGATGGAAAACGGAAACAAGGTCAGGGAGCGATTTCGTGAGCAAGCAGGAAATTGTTGCGATGCTGCGCGCTGCGCTGCGCGATGTCATGGCGGAACGCATGGTCGCCAAGACGGACAAGGAAACGCGGGCGGCGCGAATCGCGCTCAAGCGCTTCCAATCGCAACGCATGGGGGGAACCCATGCCGATTTGCTCGCGTCTTCGGATACCGCCGCGGCGGCCAGATTCTTCCTGGAAGACTTGTACGGCACCCACGATATGACGCAGCGCGACGCCGATATCGAACGCATCGTTCCGACCATGGAGCGCATGTTGCCGGCGACGGCATTGCAGACGATTGCCGAGGCGATTCTGCTGGACGCCTTGTCCGAAAGCCTCGATGCGGCGATGGCGCGGCATCTGGGGATCGAATTCGACGAGAACGCCTACGTCGAAGCGTATCGCGCCGTGTCCTTGCCCGCCGATCGCGAACGCCAGTTGGCTTATGTCCGTTCGGTCGGATTGTCTCTGTGCGAGCTGGTGCGTATCCCGTTGATCGGCGCCACGTTGAGAATGATGCGCGGACCGGCCCACATCGCGGGGCTCGGACAATTGCATGATTTTCTCGAGCGCGGGTTCCAGGCCTTCAAGGCGATGAAGGCGCCGCGTGATTTTGTCGAAACAACGATCGCGCGGGAGACCCGTATCATGCGAAACCTCTATGGCGGCGTGCCATCGCCTTTCGAGATCGAATGACCTGATTCCGCCGTATCACCCGCGGGCCGGCTTGGATTGCGTTGCCGGCAGGTCGTAGGTAATCAGTCGAGTGCCGAGCAATTGATCGTGGAGGAATTGGCGATCCTTGTTCAAGAGGATTGTCATTGCCCAGAGCACCATGCCTGCCAAAATGACGGCCATGCCGGTCCACGCCTTCAAATCGAATGCATAGTCGATCGCCATTGCCGGCAAAAACCACATCCAGGCGAGAAGGTAGCGCATAACGGCCTTAAGAGCCGAAACTTGGGGGCTTCCCGGCATGATCAACCTGACGCGCCAGGTTTTCATGGCGAGCGTTTGACCGCCGTGGGTCCAGAAAAAGACGAAGTACGCGCCAAGCACGAAGAACAGCACGGCTTGGCGAGCGTGCCGCAATGTCAAGGCATGGCGGCTTTGGGTAAAGGTGTCGAACAACCATCCGGTCAGGAACACGACGCCGAACAATAGTACGGCTTCGTAAAGCATGACAGCGAGACGGCGCTTGAGAGTGGGAGTTGCGGCGTTATTCAATGGTGTTTCTTACTTGTTTGCCGGAGGGATGGACGGTTGAATCACCGCTTGATTGGTCGCTTGCGGCGTGACCGACTGTTCCAGTACGGGCTTGGGCGTCGACTTGATCGGTGCGACCGGCTTATTCTTGCTTTGCGGCGGCGGCGGTGCCGCTACCTTTTTCTTGTTGGCGGCCTCGGCCGCGAGCTTTTGTTTTTGCTCGTCGGGAAGCTGCTGGTACTCTTCCCATTTCGCGGTCTTCTGGTCGGGCGGAAGCTTTTTCGCGCGCGAATAGCTTTCGCGGGCAAGGCGGCGTTGTTCCGGCGTCAACTTGACCCAGTCACGCATTCTTTCTTGCATGCGTTGCTGTTCTTCCGGCGTCATCTTGGCAAACTTATTCCCGATTTCGAGCCATTTTTTCTTGCGAATGTCTTCGAGCGTATCCCATTCCCGGGAGAGCGGCGCAAGAGCTTGCTGTTGCGCTGGCGTCAATTCGCGCCAGAGCGGCCTGGTGGTCGGTTGCGGAGCAGTTTTTGCAGCCGTGCCCGAGGCAGGCGTGTGCGCCGATACATGCGTCATGGTTCCAGCGGAAGTGGTGGCCGGTACAGCCGCGGGCGGTGTCATGGCCGTCGTCGCGGCATGCGGCGTCGCGGCTGACGATCCGGCTGCGGATGAAGGAGCATCGGACGCCGCCTGAGAATAAGGGCCCAGGGATAAAAGCGCCAGCCAAATGACCACCGCCCGCGATCGGCGGGCGGTGGTTGAATAACTGCTAATTACATTCATTCTTTAATCCGCCCGCTTCGCGAGGTAGGCATTGAATCCATGGTCGACGTAGGCATTCAAGGGCAGTTCGTCAGCCAACACCGCGGCATCGATATCCGCCGTTTCCGCGATACGATGAGCTTCTTCCATTTGATAGATGTCAACCAGACCGACCGCAAGAACGACAACCGGCACCGCCATTCCTACTTTGGCAAGCCAGGATAAAGGTTCATCGAAGAAGCTGCTGAAACCACCGGCCAATGCACGTCGAACCGCCAAGAGTCGAAGGGGATGTTCTGTTTTCTTGCGGGAAATGGCTATTTTGCGCGAAGAAGCCAGCTGATCCACCGTGGATGCAGGAAGATTGTCGAGATTCTCGTTTAGCGCATGCCGAACTTTGTAAGCGAAATTCAGGTCTTTTGCGTTCATAAAACGATTCCTTTGGCTTTTAGCGCTTGAGCTAAGGCGTGTGTTGCTCTAGAGCAATGTGTTTTCACGCTGCCTTCAGAACATCCCATTGCGGCGGCGGTTTCTGCCACGTCCATATCCTCCCAATAACGCATCAGGAAGGCTTCCCGTTGACGCGCCGGCAGCTTTTGTATCTCCGCCTCTATGACCGCGAGGATCTGGTGGCGTTCGACCTTGTCGGCGCTGGACTCGGCTGCCTCGGTGCCGCTCTCCGCCTCGTAAGTCTCGAGCAGGTCGAATTCTTCATGGTCTTCGCTGTCGGAGCCTAGGCTCGAGAACAGGCTGATCCAGGCGCCGCGTACTTTCTCGCGTCGAAAGTAGTCGTGAATCGCATTTTGAAGGATACGCTGGAACAGCAAAGGAAGTTCGGTCACGGGTTTGTCACCATACTTTTCCGCCAGCTTGATCATCGCGTCTTGCACGATATCGAGCGCCGCCTCGTCCTTGCGGACCGCGTAAACCGCCTGCTTGAATGCACGGCGTTCCACGCTTTCGAGGAAATCGGAAAGTTCTTTGTCGGTTGCCATTCGATGGGGTGCGCCGTCTCAAACGCATCCAGGGAATTTCACTTTATACGCGAAAGATGCTTGCAGATCACATTTTTGAATTGTGCGAATCCTAGCAAAAAAGGCGCTGCTTGTCCGGCTTTTTGGGGTAATCGGCTTGATTTTCAAAGGATTTTGGTTAATTTGACTTGACCGGATTGATGCAACGCAGTAACGTAGAAGTCCCCTTCGAACCCAGGAGGGTTTCGTCTTCGTGCGCGGCGCATGATGCCGCCCAGCGACCAGACGCGCTTTGACAATTCGATAAGCTGTTTGCTCCAACCCGTGCCACAAGCGCGAGAAATCACAGCAGTACTGCAGTCACAGAGGCTGAACGAGTCGCGTTAAGCGTCTTTTTGAACCGTCACTACGGGGGCGGAACGGATCGACGTGACCGCACAATGAAGGGACGCCGCACCACTGCCGTACCGATGGATTTCGCCAGGCGAGAGCATCCGATCAATCTCCTATGGACCTTGAAAGGACAGTAGCATGAGTTCAGAAATCACAGGCGCGGAAATTGTCGTGCGCTGCCTGGCCGAAGAGGGAGTCGAACATGTGTTCGGTTACCCCGGCGGCGCGGTGCTCTACATCTACGACGCAATCTTCAATCAAGACAGATTCAAGCACATCCTGGTGCGCCATGAGCAGGCGGCCATCCATGCGGCGGATGCGTATTCGCGCAGTTCGCAAAAGGTCGGCGTCGCTCTCGTGACATCCGGCCCGGGCGTGACCAATGCCGTCACCGGCCTCGCCACCGCCTACATGGATTCGATCCCGATGGTGGTCATCTCCGGCCAGGTGCCGTCGCATGCGATCGGGCAGGATGCGTTCCAGGAGTGCGACACGGTCGGCATTACGCGTCCGTGCGTCAAGCACAACTTCCTCGTCAAGGACGTCAAGGATTTGGCGGCGACGATGAAGAAGGCTTTCTATATCGCCAAGACCGGCCGTCCGGGGCCGGTGTTGGTCGACATCCCGAAAGACATCAGCATGCACAAGTGCGCGTTCGAGTATCCGAAGGATCTCGAGATGCGCTCCTATCGCCCGGTGGACAAGGGACATTCCGGTCAGATCCGCAAGGCGGTGCAGCTGTTGCTGTCGGCGGAGCGCCCGATGATCTACACCGGCGGCGGCGTGATTCTCGCCAATGCTTCGGCCGAGCTGAACAAGCTGGTCGACCGCCTCGGCTATCCGTGCACCAATACCCTGATGGGCTTGGGAGCCTACAAGGCGTCGAGCGACAAGTTCGTCGGCATGCCGGGCATGCACGGAACGTACGAGGCCAACATGGCGATGCAGCATTGCGATGTGCTGATCGCGATTGGCGCCCGGTTCGACGACCGCGTGATCGGCAATCCCAAGCACTTCGCGACGCATCCGCGCAAGATCATCCATATCGACATCGACCCGTCGTCGATTTCCAAGCGCGTGAAGGTCGATATTCCGATCGTCGGCAACGTCAAGGATGTGCTGCAGGAATTGCTGTCCCAGCTCGATACCACCGACCTGAAACCGAATCAGCCTGCCTTGACGAGCTGGTGGAAGCAGATCAACCAGTGGCGCGAGCGCGAGTGTCTCAAGTACACGCCGTCGACCGAGGTCATCAAGCCGCAGATGGTCGTCGAAAAATTGTGGGAAGTGACCAAGGGCGATGCCTTTATCACTTCCGATGTCGGCCAGCACCAGATGTGGGCCGCGCAGTACTACGGTTTCGACAAGCCGCGCCGCTGGATCAATTCCGGCGGTCTCGGCACCATGGGCGTCGGCCTGCCATACGCGATGGGCGTCCAGATGGCCAATCCGGACGCGATGGTTGCCTGCGTCACCGGCGAAGCCTCGATCCAGATGTGCATCCAGGAACTCGCCACCTGCAAGCAATACCATCTGACGCCGAAGATCGTTCTGCTCAACAACCGCTTCCTCGGAATGGTGCGGCAATGGCAGCAGATCGATTACGGCTCGCGCTATTCCGAGTCCTACATGGATTCCCTGCCGGATTTCAACAAGCTGGCGGAAGCCTTCGGCCATGTCGGCATGACGATCGAGAAGCCGGGCGACGTCGAGGGTGCGCTGAAAGAGGCGTTTGCCATGAAGGATCGGCTCGTCTTCATGAACTTCATTACGGATGAGACCGAGAACGTCTGGCCGATGGTGAAGGCGGGCAAGGGGTTGACCGAAATGCTGCTCGGTTCGGAGGACCTGTAATCATGCGACACATCATTTCTGTTCTGCTGGAAAACGAAGCAGGCGCGCTGTCGCGTGTGGTCGGTCTGTTCTCTGCTCGCGGCTACAACATCGAAACCCTGACCGTGGCGCCGACCGAAGATCCGACATTGTCCCGCATGACGATCGTGACGACCGGTTCGGACGACGTGATCGAACAGATCACCAAGCATCTGAATCGCCTGATCGAAGTCGTGAAGGTGGTCGATCTGACCGAGGGTGCGCATATCGAGCGCGAGCTCATGTTGATCAAGGTGCGCGCCGTCGGCAAGGAGCGCGAGGAGATGAAGCGCACCGCCGACATCTTCCGTGGCCGTATCATCGACGTGACCGAGAAGACGTACACGATCGAATTGACCGGCAACAAGAGCAAGCTCGATGCCTTCATCGAATCGATCGACCGTACCGCGATCCTCGAAACCGTCCGTACCGGCGGTTCCGGCATCGGCCGCGGCGAGCGCATTCTCAAGGTGTGACGGCCCCGATTCTTCCCAAATCAATGACATCTCGGCGGAGGCAGGGAGGGGTGCTTGGTCTACGGCTATGCATGAATCTCGACTGCTTCCACCGTTCCACAGTTATCAAGTAAAGGAATAACAATGAAAGTTTTCTACGACAAGGACTGCGACCTCTCTCTCATCAAGGGCAAGAACGTCGCCATCATCGGTTATGGTTCGCAGGGCCATGCCCATGCGCAAAATCTGAATGACTCCGGCTGCAAGGTCACCGTCGCCCTGCGCAAGGATGGCGCATCCTGGAACAAGGCCAAGAATGCCGGCCTGAACGTCGCCGAAGTCAACGAGGCGGTCAAGGCTGCCGACGTCGTCATGATCCTTCTGCCGGACGAAAACATCGCCCAGGTCTACAAGGAGAACGTCGAGCCGAACATCAAGCAGGGCGGCGTGCTGGCTTTCGCGCACGGCTTCAATATCCACTACGGCCAGATCGTGCCGCGCGCCGATCTGGACGTGATCATGATCGCGCCGAAGGCTCCCGGCCATACCGTGCGCAATACCTATCAACAGGGCGGCGGCGTGCCGCACTTGATCGCCGTGTATCAGGACAAGTCCGGCGCGGCGCGCGACATCGCGCTGTCGTATGCGATGGCCAATGGCGGCGGCCGCGCCGGCATCATCGAGACCACGTTCCGCGAAGAGACCGAGACCGATCTGTTCGGCGAGCAAGCCGTCCTGTGCGGCGGCACGGTGGAGTTGATCAAGGCCGGTTTCGAGACGCTGGTCGAGGCGGGCTATGCGCCCGAGATGGCTTACTTCGAGTGCCTGCATGAGTTGAAGCTGATCGTCGACCTGATCTATGAAGGCGGTATCGCCAATATGAACTACTCGATTTCGAACAACGCGGAATACGGCGAATACGTCACCGGTCCGCGCGTGGTGACCGAGGCGACCAAGAATGCGATGCGTCAATGCCTGAAGGACATCCAGACCGGCGAATATGCGAAGAGCTTCATCCTGGAGAACAAGGCTGGGGCGCCGACCTTGATTTCGCGTCGTCGCCTGACTTCCGAGCATCAGATCGAGCAGGTCGGCGAGAAATTGCGCGCGATGATGCCCTGGATTAAGAAGAACAAGCTGGTCGACCAATCGAAGAACTAAACTTCGATTCGAACCGAGCGCGGATGTGAGCAATGGGGCTACACTAGTAGCCCCATTTGCTTTTGCCGCGGCTTCGCGGCTTCATGAACGGCTTGGTTGGCATAGGCATGCGCCGAAGCCGGTGTTCTTGTTGGAGGATCGAGATGCGATTGACAGCACTGCTTGCTTTCCTGGGAATGACGTGTATCGCCGGTGGCGCGAACGGTCAGGCGCCTGTTCAAACCGCCGGCACGTTGGTGATCGTGCCGGCCTACGGTGAGGTCAGGCAAGTCAACGACGAAGCGCACGTCGTTTTCATGGTAGAGGAGCAGGATCGCGACAAGACCGTGGCCGCATCGCGCGCCAATCAAAAGATGAAACAAGGGGCGGATATTCTCAAACGCGAAGATCCGCAAGGAATCCTTCAGACTCGCGGTTATTACACCTATCCGGTCTATCCGGACGAGCCGCCGCGGCCGGGCAGCAAGTCGCGGCAAGCCATAGGCTGGCGCGTCGGACAATACCTCGAGTTGAAGACGACGAATATCGAACGCTTGCCGAAAACCGTTGCCGCGGCACAGAAAGTATTGGCGTTGAGCGGCATACAATTCGGCTTGTCCGAAGCGGCCAGCAAAAAGCTCGATGGCCAGCGCATCGATGCGGCCTACAAAAACCTCCTCGATCGCATTGCAGCGATTTCAAAGGCCATGGGGCGCAATCCGGCGGACGCGGTGATCGATACCGTCGATTTCGAGGCCACCGGCGCCTATGCCCAGGAAGATGCGAGAGGAGGGGCTAAAATGGCAATGCGGGCCGCCGCCGCCGAGGCTGCGCCGGTCGAGGAGCCGAATTTCGAACCCGGCGAAGCGATTCTGCGTATGCACGTCGTCGGTAAAGTCCGATTCAAGTAAAACCATGGGAGGGATCATGCAGCTTTCGTGCCGTCTGGTCGCAACGATCTGCGTTGGGGGACTTATGCTGGCAGCCTGCAAGCCGAGCGAACCGCCGCCGGACTTGATCAAAACGCAACGCGAGACGCTCAATAATGCAAAGAGTGTCGGCGGACAACTGGAAAATCAGGCGGAAGAACAAAAGAATGCCGTCGAAAACGCCGAAAAATAGATACTGAAAGGGAGGGGCGCTGTGTGATCGCCTTCCGGGGGTTACATTTGCGGCGCGCTCGTCTAGAATAGCCACGCTTTCTTATTTGCACCTTT
The DNA here is from genome assembly GCA_035627375.1 of Paucimonas sp. Classification (GTDB taxonomy): domain Bacteria; phylum Pseudomonadota; class Gammaproteobacteria; order Burkholderiales; family Burkholderiaceae_D; genus DASPLX01. The sequence continues at coordinate 23,892 of DASPLX010000027.1, forward strand.
TCCTCCGGAGCGCTGCCGGGCGGCGCGTCCGCAGCGTTGTGTGAACAGGTGCTAGGCATTGATTAATGGCCGCATCGAACGGTCAAACGGTAGTCCATACAGGTTGACGCCAGATCGTCCGGTGTGGCCTGCGCTTTCGCTTTTGAGCGGTAGCCAAAACAAGGCGGTCGCCGAAACGATCCTGGCCGAATTCTGATCAATTTTCGGAGCGGATCCTTGTTGATCCCGTTCCCTCGTTCCAGCATATGGAAACCCCATGGCAAGCTTTAATCGCCGCAAGGCCAAAAACAAAATCGCCTTATTTCCGAAATCGGGGCGCAATAACAAGCAGATGATGCCGACCCAGTCCGGCGCCGTCGAGGAGGAGGCCGCGCGTCCTACCCTGCGTCGGCGCGGCATCTATCTATTGCCGAATGCCTTTACGACCGCCGCATTGTTCTGCGGCTTCTATGCGATCGTCATGGCGATGAACATGAAGTTCGCCCAAGCATCGATCGCGATATTCGGCGCCATGCTGCTCGACGGTATCGACGGCCGCGTGGCGCGCCTGACCAATACGCAAAGCGAATTCGGCGCCCAGTACGACAGCCTGTCCGATATGGTGTCGTTCGGCGCCGCGCCGGCCCTCGTGATCTACGAATGGTCGCTGCGCGGCCTGGGCAAGCTCGGCTGGATGGCCGCGTTCGTCTACTGCGCCGGGGCGGCGTTGCGACTGGCGCGGTTCAATACCAATATCGGCGTGGTCGACAAACGCTACTTCCAGGGCTTGCCGAGTCCTGCGGCCGCCGCATTGGTCGCCGGCCTGGTATGGTTGATGGATGACTTGCGCTACGCGGGCGCGGATCTGAGTTGGTTGGCATGGGTCGTGACGCTGTATGCGGGATTGACCATGGTGACCAACGTTCCGTTCTACAGCTTCAAGGACATCAATTTCCGGAAATCCGTGCCGTTCATTGCGATCTTCCTGATCGTCCTGGCTTTCGTCGCCGTCTCAAGCGATCCGCCCAAGGTCTTGTTCGGCCTGTTCGTCTGCTATGGTTTGTCGGGATACGCCGTCTACTTCTGGCGGCTGTTCAAGGGCAAGCCGGTCAGCATCATCGAGACAGATGCCGACGCACCCGAAGACAAGGACGAATAGTCCGGCCGCGACCCGCACCGTGCAGGTGCGGAATTTCGCATAGTAATCATAGGCTTGCACTTTCCTGGGATTGCGCTTATAGTCATCCCCATGTTCCGCGCATTCAACATTGCCGCCTCCGCATTCTGCAGCAGCCTTCTGCAAGGCCTGCTGCTGTCGCTATTCCTACTGCGCTAACGCGCAGACCTCCCCATACCCACAATTCGTGCAGTTTCACGCTCATGCCGTCCAGGCAAGGGCAGGCGAAAAACCGTTTGCAATCCCCTCAAACTTCTACTCTCAGGAGCACAGCATGGCCGACAAACTCATCATATTCGATACCACCTTGCGCGACGGCGAGCAATCGCCGGGCGCCTCGATGACCAAGGATGAAAAGATCCGTATCGCGAAGCAGCTTGAGCGACTGAAGGTCGACGTGATCGAAGCGGGATTTGCCGCGGCCTCCCAAGGGGATTTCGAATCGATCAGGGCGATCGCCGGCGTCATCAAGGATTCGACCGTCTGCTCCCTGTCGCGCGCCAACGATCGCGACATCGCGCGCGCCGCCGAGGCGCTTGCGCCGGCCGCTCGCAAGCGCATTCATACTTTCATCGCCACTTCGCCGCTGCACATGGAAAAGAAATTGCGCATGTCGCCGGACCAAGTGTTCGAGCAGGCGAAGCTGGCCGTCCGTTACGCGCGCCAGTTCACCGACGACATCGAATTCAGCCCTGAAGACGGCAGCCGTTCCGACATGGATTTCCTCTGCCGCGTGCTCGAAGCGGTCATCGATGAAGGTGCGACGACGATCAATTTCGCCGACACCGTCGGTTACGGCGTGCCCGAGTTGTACGGCAACATGCTGAAGACCTTGCGCGAGCGCATTCCGAATTCCGATAAGGCGATCTGGTCGGTGCACTGCCATAACGACCTCGGCATGGCGGTCGCGAATTCGCTGGCCGGCGTCAAGATCGGCGGGGCGCGCCAGGTCGAATGCACGATCAACGGACTTGGCGAGCGCGCCGGAAACACGGCGCTCGAAGAGATCGTGATGGCGGTAAAAACGCGCAAGGATTACTTCAATCTCGATATCGGCATCGATACGACCCAGATCGTTTCCGCATCCAAGCTCGTCTCGCAAATCACGGGTTTCGCCGTGCAGCCGAACAAGGCCGTGGTCGGCGCCAATGCCTTTGCGCATGCTTCCGGCATTCACCAGGACGGCGTGCTGAAAGCGCGCGACACCTATGAAATCATGCGCGCCGAAGACGTGGGTTGGACGACGAACAAGATCGTGCTCGGCAAGCTGTCCGGCCGCAATGCGTTCAAGCAGCGCCTCGACGAACTCGGCATCGAACTGGAATCGGAGGCCGAAGTCAACGCGGCCTTCGCGCGTTTCAAGGAGCTGGCCGACCGCAAATCGGAAATTTTCGACGAAGACATCATCGCCGTGGTCACTGACGAGCAGCATTCGCACGAGAACGAGTACTACCGCTTCGTCTCCCTTTCCCAGCAGTCCGAGACCGGGGAGATGCCGACCGCGAAAGTCGTGTTCTCGATGGGCGGCAAGGAAATGGCGTCTGACGGCAAGGGCAACGGACCGGTCGACGCGACGGTCAATGCCATCGAAGCCAAGGTCGAAAGCGGTGCCGAATTGCTTCTATTCTCGGTAAATGCGATTACGACGGGCACGCAATCCCAAGGCGAAGTGACGATGCGCCTGTCGAAGTCCGGCCGTATCGTCAACGGCGTCGGCGCCGATCCGGATATCGTCGTCGCATCCGCCAAGGCCTACCTGTCGGCATTGAACAAGCTGCACTCCAAGACGGAAAGGCTCAATCCTCAGCTTTAAGGTATTCGCATACGGAAAACGAGAAAGCGCTTGGTCTTCCCAAGCGCTTTTTTTCATGGCGTCACCATCCGAAGATTCGGTGGCGCCGCTCCGGGTCGCGCTTCGGATCGGGACCGTTTTCCAAACGGCGGACGGCGCCCGATTCGTCGAAGTGAATGTGCATGATCGAGTCCCAGGCATTGGCTTCTCGATACGAGTAAGACCATACTTCGAGCCGAGGCAAGGGAAGATAAGTGGTTTCGCCCGGCGCGCCGACAATGCGCAAGACTTCCTGCTTCGTCGAGCCGATCCGTATGGATGCAAACTTTTGCGTGGTGAGGACTTGCTCGTAAGAAATTAACTTCCCGGAAGGACCGATGCGTGCCATATGGGTTTGCTGGCCCCAAGGGCCCGTCGCGTATACGAGCAGTCGGTCCTGGCCGTCCTGATACCGATGCGTTGGTTGGCCGAGTTTTGCAATCACGATATCTTCCCTCTCGCCCGAGTGGACGGGCGGATCAAGGGCGGCGCAAGCGCTCAGAATTGCAAAAAAGACACCAACGAAAAGCAGGCAACTTGCTTTCATGACGAGATCGGCGAAATAAAATCGTCCTAAGTGTTTGAATCGGCTCGCTATTTCCGCTATACTTTCGCGGCTGGTCAATTCGGCCGGCATTTTATTTTGTTCGTTCACGGTGTGAAAAGGGGTGAAAACTCCGTGCACCGCATGTGAAAGGTAATCATGTCCATAGAAAACATCAACAAGGCCGCCATCATTGCGGATAACGCGCGCGGCAAGAACGATACCGGCTCTCCGGAAGTCCAAGTCGCACTGCTGACCGCCCGTATCAATGAGCTCAACAACCACTTCAAAGTTCACGCCAAGGACCACCACTCCCGTCGTGGCTTGATCATGATGGTTAACCGCCGCAAGAGCCTGCTGTCCTATCTGAAGGGCAAAGATGCGACCCGCTATCGCGCCCTGATCGAAAAGCTCGGCCTGCGCAAGTAATCTCGTTGCGCCATTCGGTTTTATTGTCGAAATGCCTGCGTCAGTCTGCTGATGCAGGCATTTTGCCTTTGTAAGGTTTATGTCGCAGTGGTAATCGGGCAATGAAGCCGCCAATCGCCTGTCAAAACGATGGTGATGCGCTCAAGGCTCGATGAGTGGTGAGGTGAACGACAGCGCCTGGAATTCTGTCGGCAAAAATAGAAAGGAAACACCGTGTTTAACAAAGTTACCAAGACCTTCCAGTACGGCCAGCATACCGTCACGCTGGAAACCGGCGAGATTGCTCGCCAGGCATCGGGCGCCGTCATGGCGTCGATGGACGATACCGTTGTATTGGCTACGGTCGTTGCGAAAAAGGATGTCAAGGCCGGCCAGGATTTCTTCCCGTTGACCGTGGATTATGTCGAGAAGAGCTATGCGGCCGGTCGCATTCCGGGCGGTTTCTTCAAGCGCGAGGGCCGTCCGTCCGAAAAGGAAACCCTGACCTCCCGCTTGATCGATCGTCCGATCCGCCCGCTGTTCCCGGAAGGCTATCTGAATGAAGTCCAGGTCATCGTCCATGTCCTGTCCGTGAATCCCGAGATCGATCCCGATATCGTGTCGATGATCGCCACGTCCGCCGCATTGTGCGTTTCCGGCATTCCGTTCAACGGTCCGATCGGCGCCGCTCGCGTCGGTTATGTCAATGGCGAATACGTTTTGAACCCGACGGTCTCCCAGTTGGCCAAGTCCGATCTGGACCTGGTGGTCGCCGGTACGGAGCAGGCCGTGTTGATGGTCGAATCCGAAGCGAACCAGTTGTCGGAGGAAGTGATGCTCGGCTCGGTCGTGTTCGGCCACGAGCAGATGAAGGTCGTGATCGATGCGATCCACGATCTGGTGCGCGACGGCGGCAAGCCGGAAGTCGAATGGACCGCGCCGCCGAAGAATGAAGCCCTGATTCATCGCGTGACGCATTTCGCCGAAGAAAAGCTGCGCGAAGCCTATCGCATCAAGGATAAGCAGGCGCGCACCGCCAAGCTGAACGAAGTGAAGGCCGATGTGAATGCCGCGTTGGCCGCCGAGGCGGCTTCGGTCGAAGGTGTTGCTCCGGACTCCGCCGAGGTCGGCAACATCCTGTTCGATCTCGAAGCGAAGATCGTCCGCTCGCAGATTCTCGACGGCGAGCCGCGCATCGACGGCCGCGATACGCGTACCGTGCGCCCGATCTCGATCCGTTCCAGCGTGCTGCCGCGCACGCACGGTTCCGCGCTGTTTACCCGCGGCGAAACGCAAGCGCTGGTGGTCGCCACGCTGGGCACCGCGCGCGACGAGCAGAAGATCGACGCCTTGATGGGCGAATATTCCGATCGCTTCATGCTCCATTACAACATGCCCCCGTTCGCCACCGGCGAAACCGGCCGTGTCGGCTCGCCGAAGCGCCGCGAGATCGGCCATGGGCGCCTCGCCAAACGTGCGTTGCAAGCCGTGCTGCCGTCGCCGGAAGAATTCAGCTATTCCATTCGCCTGGTTTCGGAAGTGACCGAGTCGAACGGCTCGTCGTCGATGGCGAGCGTTTGCGGCGGCTGCCTGTCGTTGATGGATGCCGGCGTGCCTCTCAAGGCCCATGTCGCGGGTATCGCGATGGGCCTGATCAAGGATGGCGGCAAGTTTGCCGTCCTGTCCGACATCCTCGGCGATGAAGATCATCTGGGCGACATGGATTTCAAGGTTGCCGGCACGGCCACCGGTGTTACCGCGCTGCAGATGGATATCAAGATCCAGGGCATCACCAAGGAGATCATGCAGGTCGCGTTGGCGCAGGCCAAGGAAGGGCGCATGCACATCCTCTCCAAGATGCAGGAAGCCATGCCGCACGTGAAGGCTGAATTGTCCGACTTTGCGCCGCGCCTCATTACCATCAAGATCAATCCGGAGAAAATCCGCGACGTGATCGGCAAGGGCGGCGCCGTGATCCGGGCATTGACCGAGGAAACCGGTACGCAGATCGATATCACCGATGAGGGCATCGTGACGATCGCCTCCGTGGATGCCGCAGCCGGCCAGGAAGCCAAGCGCCGCATCGAGGAGCTGACGGCCTCCGTCGAGGTCGGCAAGATCTACGAGGGCACGGTTCTGAAGTTGCTGGATTTCGGCGCCATCGTCCAGGTATTGCCGGGTCGCGACGGCTTGCTGCATATCAGCCAGATCGCCAACGAGCGCGTCAATGCCGTGGCGGACTATCTCAAGGAAGGCCAGCAAGTGCGGGTCAAGGTCATCGAGACCGATGACCGCGGCCGCCTGAAGCTGTCCATGAAAGCCGCGGCAGCGGAAGAGAGCGCGGAAGTGGCGCAGCAGTAAGCTTTTCCTGCCCTTCGGAAAGCCGCTCGTGACGAAAGTCCGAGCGGTTTTTTTGTGTCAATTCGTCGGATGGCTGGGTGACGACGGCATGGGCGGGAGGCTGGCATGCTGGGGTAACTGCCCCGGTTGCGAAAAGAATTGATATCCGTCCTTGCCGAGATTCTTTGCCAGATACATGGCCTGATCGGCACTTCTCAACAATAAGGGGGCGGTGGCGCCGTCATCGGGATAGACGGCAATGCCGATGCTTGCGCTCAAGTGCCATGCGTGCTGCCCGATGCGGATCGGCGACGATGCTTCGTCGAGCAGTTTCTGGGCGATCTCCGCGGCATCGAACCCGTGCTGCAAATCTTCGATCAAGACGTAGAATTCGTCGCCGCCCATGCGTGCGATCTTGTCGGTCTGGCGAAGGCTGTCGCGAAGCCTGACGGCAATTTCCTTCAATACGGCATCGCCGGCATCGTGGCCATGCGTGTCGTTGACTTCCTTGAACCTGTCGAGGTCGAGAAAGAAGACTGCGAATTTCTTTCCATGGCGCTGTGCTTTGCGCAAGGCTTGATCGAGGAATTCCGTGAAGAGAAAACGATTCGGCAGCAAGGTCAATCCGTCGTAGTGCGCCTGGCGGCGCATGCGCTCTTCCGTTGCGCGCCTGTCGAGCGCGATGCCGGCGAGCCGGGCGCAGATATCGAAGAGCTCGATGTCGCCGGTGGTCGGATGGGCGACATTCCTGAAATACAGCGATATCGTGCCCAGCACTTTCCGGTGCTTGCTGAAGATCGGCCACGACGAGCATGCTTTGATGCTTTGCTCGAGCGCGTGCGAGCGGTGTTCGGTACAGAGCGGATCGTGCTCGATGTCGGTCACGATGACCGGTTCCGCGCGCATGGCGGCAGTGCCGGGAGCATCGTTCGACGGGCCGATCGGCAGGCCATCGATCGCATGAACGTATTCGCGAGGCAGGTTCGGCGATGCTCCCTCGCGGAGGTGCAGCCCATCCGCGTCGAGCAAAAGGATCGAGCATAGTCCATGGCCGGCTTGGGTTTCCATGAACAGAGCAATGTCGCGCAGGACGCACGATAATTCCACGCCGGTGGCCACCATGTTCAGGATTCTATTTTGGCCTGCATGCAGTTGTTCCGTGCGCTTGCGCGCAGTGATGTCCCGTACGACGACTTGAATAGCAGGACTGCCGTCGTGCATGAGCCGCGTCGCGGCAACTTCGGCATGAAATCGTCGGCCATCGCTTCGCTGCCATACTTGTTCATCGAACGGAACCGTGCTGACTCCGGATAACAAGGATTTTTGTCTCGCTTCGAATTTGCGCCGAGAGTCGGCGTGAATGAAGTCCAGTACATGTCGGCCTATCAGTTCCGTAGTGCTGGAAGCGCCCAACATCCGCGCTGCCGCCTGGTTTGCAAGAACGAATTTTCCTTCCCGGCAAACCAGGATGGTTTCCGGCGATAGCTCGACCAATTGTCGGTAACGAAGCGCGTTCTCCCTGAGCACGGTCTGGTTGTGCTTGAGTTCAGTGATGTCGTCGCTGGGCACGGCGGCGTCGCGGGCCAGGCGGTTCAATGCGAAAGAGATATCCCTTGTCATTTGTTCGATCAGGCGGATCGTCGTATCGTCGAAGACATTTCTTTCCGACGTATAGAGATAAAAAATGCCTCGGACGTCGTCAGCGCCATGGAAGGGGAAGCAGGCGACCGACTGGAAGCCGATGGATACCGCCAGCGGGCGCCACAGGGCAAGTTGCGGCGAATCGTGAAAATCGTTGCAAATCACGGGTTGGTTGGTACGCAAGGCGGTTGCCGAAGGGCCGTGGCCTTCGGAATTCTCGGGATCGATGGAGATCTTCAATTGATCGAGCAAGTGCAGCTCGCAACCATGGGAAGCGATGGGGATAATGGCGCGCGTCTTCCTGTCCGCCAATCCTATCCACGCCAAGTGAAGTCGTCCGTGTTCGATTGCAATGCGGCAGGTTTCCCGGAATAACGCAGTTGGAGCGCTCGTCCGTCGCGTCGCGCGGTCGAGATGAATCAAGGCAAGGTATAAGTCGCCGAGGCGCGTTACCCGACGTTCATCGGAGGTGACGTCCAAATCGGCGGAGTCGTTCATTTTTTTCTTGATCGAATAAACGTTGAGCGGAGCGTTCATGGGTCTCCTTGTAACGATGGGGGGAAATATGGGTGAAGAGAACGGCGATTTCTTTTTGGAAATGGGTTGTCGGAATTAGTTCCACGTTGGTCAACGTCGTTACATCTTCGTAACAAATTTACCCATTGCTCTCCCATGAACTTGGTATGTGTCGAATGCTTCTTCATACATTCGGCGATCGACATTGCGCCGCTCGCCCGGTTTTTGAGCGAGATGAGGCGAAAGCGTACAATCCCAAGCATCACGGTCATCTTGAGGTCAGTCATGCGTGCAATAGAAATTACACGGCCGGGCCCTCCGGAGGTGCTGCGGATGTGTGAGCGGCCGATGCCTGTTTGCAAACCCGGAGAGGTGTTGATCCGCGTCCATGCTGCCGGCATCAATCGACCGGATGTCATTCAGCGTGTCGGTCATTACCCCGTGCCGCCCGGTGCGTCGGATTTGCCTGGATTGGAAGTGGCGGGCGAAATCGTGGATGGCGACCCGGCTGCCGGCGGCTTCAAGAAGGGCGACATGGTATGTGCCTTAGTGCAGGGTGGGGGATATGCCGAGTACTGCGCGGCCCCGGCCGAGCAATGCCTGCCGATTCCGCGCGGATTGAGCGCGGTGGAAGCGGCGTCGTTGCCGGAGACGTATTTCACGGTATGGAGCAATGTCTTTGACCGGGCCAATTTGAGGGACGGCGAAACCCTGCTCGTGCATGGCGGCACGTCGGGCATCGGCGTGGCGGCGATACAGATGGCTTCCGCATTCGGTCATCGTGTATTTGCGACCGCTGGTTCCGAGGAGAAATGCAATGCGTGCCTCGGCTTGGGGGCGGAGCGTGCTATCAATTATCGAGCCGAGGATTTCGTCGAGGCGGTGCGCGCGATCACGGGCAGAAAAGGTGTCGACGTCATTCTCGATATGGTCGGCGGGGATTACGTGACGCGCGAACTGGGCTGTCTTGCCGACGATGGGCGGATCGCTGTGATCGCCTTGCTCGGTGGAACCAAGAGCGTCGTCGATCTCGGGCAATTGTTGCGGCGGCGCCTGACGATCACCGGCTCGACCTTGCGTCCGCGCCCGGTGGCGTTCAAGGCGGCCATCGCGGCGAAGCTGCGGCAACAAGTCTGGCCTTTGCTGGAGTCCGGCCGGATCAAGCCCGTGATTCACCAGGTTTTTCCGCTCGAGAATGCCGTGCAGGCCCACATGCTGATGGAGGGCGGAGCGCATGTCGGAAAATTGATATTGCGGGTCGCAGGGTGATGGGCGGCATGAGCGCCACTCTCACGGAGGCTTGATGGTATTTATCGCGGAAATTTGCGGTTTGACCGTGCCAATTGTGGCGCGCTAGAATAGCGGGTTATTGAATTTTCAGGCTTATTTATGCGTCGCAAACTGGTCGCTGGCAACTGGAAAATGAATGGCAGCCTTGCGGCCAATGCGGCGCTGCTGGAAGGCATCAAGTCCGCGCTTGGTGAACCTCTTTGCAGTACTGCGGTCTGTGTTCCGGCTCCCTATCTGGCACAATGCCAGTCGCTGTTGGCCGGCACCCCGGTCGCTCTCGGTGCTCAAGATGTGTCGATGCATGCATCCGGGGCCTATACCGGCGAGGTGGCGGCCTCGATGTTGCGGGATTTCGATTGCGTCTACGTCATCGTGGGGCATTCGGAGCGTCGTGCCTATCATGGCGAGACCGACGAAGCGGTGGCGAAGAAGGCGCTGGCGGCATTGGATGCCGGCTTGACGCCGATTGTCTGTGTCGGGGAGACCCTGGCGCAGCGGGAGGCCGGGCAAACCAGCGCGGTCGTCGAGCGGCAAATCGATGCCGTGTTGAGAATGCTCGATACCGATAATGCCTGCAAGATCGTGGTAGCCTACGAGCCCGTATGGGCGATCGGCACCGGCAAGACGGCGACGCCGGCCATGGCGCAGGAGGTCCACGCTTTCATTCGCGCGAAGTTGGCGGAGAAAAATGCCGATGCCGCGGCGATGGTGCCTATTCTCTACGGCGGCAGCATGAAGCCGGAGAATGCAGCGGACTTGCTGGCGATGCCTGATATCGATGGCGGATTGATCGGCGGCGCGGCATTGAAGGCGGCCGATTTTGTTGCCATCATCCGGGCCGCATGAGTGGGATGCGATAAGCGTATCGCCATTAGAAACAACTTTTGATTGGAACTTGTTAATGAATACCTTGCTTACCATTACTGTCGTCATTCAAGTGCTGTCCGCGCTGGCGATCATCGGCCTTGTGCTGCTTCAGCATGGGAAGGGTGCGGACATGGGGGCTGCGTTCGGCTCCGGGGCGTCGGGTAGCTTGTTCGGTGCAACCGGCTCCTCGAATTTTCTGTCGAAGTCAACGGCGATCGCCGCCGCGATCTTTTTTGCCGCCACGCTGGCGCTTGCCTTCTTTGGCGGGCAGCGCACCGCGGCGACTGGTGTGATGGATAATCTTCCGGCCTCCGGAACTCCCGCTGTAGATTCTGCTGCGAGCGCTCCGGCTGCCGCGAAGGAGACTGCATCGCAACCGGCGTCGGCCGCGCCGACGGGGCAGTCGAATCAGATACCGAAATAAGCGTCAATTTTTTTGACCCAGATTCTTACTTTTTCTCAATTGTGCGTTGAACAAAGAGGGCGAATCGGGTTAAAATAGCGGACTTAGGCCGACGTGGTGAAATTGGTAGACACGCTATCTTGAGGGGGTAGTGGCGAAAGCTGTGCGAGTTCGAGTCTCGCCGTCGGCACCAATAAAACAAAAGCCAGCGAGGAGCTCTGCCTACGCTGGCTTTTTATCGAGGAGTTGTTGTTTGATTTGGCAATTCAATAATCAAATCATGCATCTCAACCGCTCAACACATTGCGACATATCGTGAACCTCGAAAACTACCTCCCCGTACTTCTCTTCATTCTCGTCGGTATCGGCGTCGGTATCGTTCCCCAAGTCTTAGGTCGTGTTCTGGCGCCGCATAAGCCGGATCCGGAAAAACTCTCTCCCTACGAGTGCGGCTTCGAGGCGTTCGAGGATGCGCGCATGAAGTTCGATGTGCGTTACTACCTGATTGCGATCCTGTTTATTTTGTTCGACCTGGAAACCGCTTTCTTCTTTCCGTGGGGTGTCGCAATGCGCGACCTCGGTTGGCAAGGATTCCTGACGATGCTCGTGTTCATTCTCGAATTCATCGTCGGGTTCTGGTACATCTGGAAGAAGGGTGCCCTGGATTGGGAATAAGCCATGTCTATTGAAGGCGTATTGAACGAAGGTTTTATCACCACCACAGCGGATAAGCTGATCAACTGGACGCGTACCGGCTCGATGTGGCCGATGACGTTCGGTCTCGCGTGCTGTGCCGTGGAAATGATGCACGCCGGTGCGTCGCGTTACGATCTCGACCGCTTCGGCATCGTGTTCCGTCCGTCCCCGCGTCAGTCCGACGTGATGATCGTCGCCGGCACCCTGTGCAACAAGATGGCGCCCGCGCTGCGCAAGGTGTACGACCAGATGGCCGAGCCGCGCTGGGTCATCTCGATGGGTTCCTGCGCCAACGGCGGCGGCTACTATCACTACTCGTATTCCGTCGTGCGCGGCTGCGATCGTATCGTGCCGGTCGATGTCTACGTGCCGGGTTGTCCGCCGACCGCGGAGGCCCTGCTGTACGGCATCATCCAGTTGCAGAACAAGATCAAGCGCACCAACACCATTGCGCGCTGATAGGGCGGCTGAATCATGACCACCAAACTTGAAACCCTCGAAGCCGCGTTGCGCGCAGCGCTCGGCGAGCAGATTCAAAACCTGACCGCGTCCTACGGCGAAATCACTATCGTTGTCTCTGCGGCGAATTACCTGTCCGCGATGCGCACCCTGCGCGATCACGCGGAGCTGCGTTTCGAAGAGCTGATCGATCTGTGCGGCGTCGACTATTCGACTTACGGCGAGGGCGCCTGGGAAGGTTCCCGCTTCGCCGTCGTGTCGCATCTGCTGTCGGTGAGCCGTAATTGGCGTGTGCGCGTGCGCGTATTCGCGCCGGACGACGACATGCCGGTGGTCGCTTCCGTCACCGAAATCTGGCCGTCGGCCAACTGGTACGAGCGCGAGGCGTTCGATTTCTTCGGCATCCTGTTCGAAGGTCACAACGACCTGCGCCGCATCCTGACCGACTACGGTTTCATCGGTCACCCGTTCCGCAAGGATTTTCCGGTGTCCGGTTATGTCGAGATGCGCTACGACCCGGAGCAGAAGCGCGTCATCTACCAACCCGTGACGATCGAGCCGCGCGAGAACACGCCGCGCGTGATCCGTGAAGATACCTACGGGGTTAAATAATGGCAGAGATCAAAAATTACACGCTGAACTTCGGTCCGCAGCACCCGGCGGCGCACGGCGTGCTGCGCCTGGTGCTCGAGCTTGACGGCGAAGTCGTGCAGCGTGCCGATCCGCATATCGGCCTGCTGCATCGTGCGACCGAGAAACTGGCCGAGCAGAAGACCTATCTGCAATCCGTTCCCTACATGGATCGCCTCGACTACGTGTCGATGATGTGCAACGAGCACGCCTACGTCATGGCGATCGAGAAGCTGCTGGGCATCGAAGTGCCGCTGCGCGCGCAGTACATCCGTGTGATGTTCGACGAGATCACGCGTATCCTGAACCACCTGCTGTGGATCGGCGCGCACGGCCTGGATGTCGGCGCGATGGCGGTCTTCCTGTATGCGTTCCGCGAGCGCGAAGACCTGATGGATTGCTATGAGGCGGTTTCCGGCGCGCGCATGCATGCGGCGTATTATCGTCCTGGCGGCGTCTATCGCGACCTGCCGGACACCATGCCGAAGCACAAGGCTTCGCTGGTCCGCAACGAAAAGGCGATCAAGCAGCTCAACGCGAACCGCGAAGGTTCGCTGCTCGACTTCATCGAGGATTTCACGAACCGCTTCCCGGGATATGTCGACGAATACGAGACCCTGCTGACCGACAACCGCATCTGGAAACAGCGCCTGGTCGGTATCGGCGTCGTTTCGCCCGAGCGCGCCAAGGCGATGGGCTTCACCGGTCCGATGCTGCGTGGTTCCGGCATCGAATGGGATCTGCGCAAGAACCAGCCTTATGAAGTGTACGACCTGCTCGATTTCGACATTCCGGTCGGCACCAACGGCGACTGCTACGACCGTTACCTGGTGCGTGTCGAGGAAATGCGCCAATCGAACCGCATCATCAAGCAATGTGTCGAATGGCTGCGCAACAACCCAGGACCGGTCATCACCGACAACCATAAGGTGGCGCCGCCTTCGCGCGTGGACATGAAGTCCAACATGGAAGAGCTGATCCACCACTTCAAGCTGTTCACGGAAGGCTTTCACGTTCCGCCGGGCGAGGTCTACACGGCGGTCGAGCACCCGAAGGGCGAATTCGGCATTTACATCGTGTCCGACGGCGCGAACAAGCCGTACCGTCTGAAGATCCGCGCACCGGGCTTCGCCCACCTGCAAGGCTTGGACGAAATGGCCAAGGGCCACATGATCGCCGACGTGGTGACGATCATCGGCACGCAAGACATTGTGTTTGGCGAAATTGACCGCTAAGAGTTCGTGCCCCGGATTCACGCCGATGCGAGGATCCGCGGGCCCGAAGCATGCGTCGATATTAGAGGCATAGATAAATGCTGTTATCAGAGCAAGCATACAAGAAGATCGATCGTGAACTCGCGAAGTTCCCGGCAGACCAGCGGCAATCCGCCGTGATGGCTGCGCTCGCGATCGCCCAGGGCGAGAAGGGCTGGCTGTCCCCGGAAGTGATGCAGGACGTGGCCGACTACATCGGCATGCCCGCGATCGCGGTGCAGGAAGTGGCGACCTTCTACAACATGTACAACACCAAGCCGGTCGGCAAGCACAAGATTTCGGTGTGCACGAACTTGCCTTGTGCCTTGTCCGGCGGTGAGCGTGCTGCGCATTACCTGAAAGAAAAACTGGGCGTCGATTACAAGGAAACCACGGCCGACGGCCAGTTCACGCTGATCGAAGGCGAGTGCATGGGCGCCTGCGGCGACGCACCGGTCATGATCGTGAACAACAAGCGCATGTGCAGCCATATGTCGAACGAAAAGATCGACGCCCTGGTCGAGGAGCTCAAGAAATGACCAGCCTGCACGACCGTCACATCAATCCCTTGATCCTGGCCGGCCTGGACGGCAACAACTGGCGTCTCGCCGACTACGTCAAGCGTGGCGGCTACGAGTCGCTCAAGCGCATCTTGACCGAGAAGATCCCGCCGGAGCAGGTGATCGCCGAACTGAAAACCTCGTCGCTGCGCGGCCGCGGCGGCGCCGGCTTCCCGACCGGCCTGAAGTGGAGCTTCATGCCGCGCCAGTTCCCGGGGCAGAAGTACCTCGTCTGCAATACCGACGAAGGCGAGCCGGGTACGTTCAAGGATCGCGACATCATCCGCTATAACCCGCATGCCTTGATCGAAGGCATGGCGATCGGCGCTTATGCGATGGGCATCACTGTGGGTTACAACTATATCCACGGCGAGATCTGGGCCGAATACGAGCGTTTCGAGGAAGCGCTGGAAGAGGCGCGTGCCGCCGGCTTCCTCGGCAACAACATCATGGGCAGCGACTTCAACTTCCAGCTACATGCTTTCCACGGCTACGGCGCTTATATCTGCGGCGAAGAGACCGCGCTGCTCGAGTCGCTCGAAGGCAAGAAAGGCCAGCCGCGCTTCAAGCCGCCGTTCCCGGCCAGCTTCGGCCTGTACGGCAAGCCGACCACGATCAACAACACCGAGACCTTCGCGGCCGTGCCGTTCATCATGAAGATGGGCGGCGAAGCCTATGCCGCGCTCGGCAAGCCGAACAACGGCGGCACCAAGATCTTCTCGATGTCGGGTGACGTGGCCCGTCCGGGCAACTATGAGGTGCCGCTCGGCACGCCGTTCGCGAAGCTGCTTGAACTGGCCGGCGGCATGCGCGGCGGCAAGAAGATCAAGGCTGTCATTCCGGGCGGTTCGTCGATGCCGGTGCTGACCGGCGAAGTCATGATGAACACCGACATGGACTACGATTCGATCGCGAAAGCGGGCTCGATGCTCGGCTCCGGCGCGGTCATCGTGATGGACGAGACGCGCTGCATGGTCAAGTCGCTGCTGCGCCTGTCGTATTTCTATTTCGAGGAATCCTGCGGCCAGTGCACGCCGTGCCGCGAAGGCACCGGCTGGCTCTATCGCATGGTCCATCGCATCGAGCACGGCCAGGGGCGTCCGGACGATCTCGACATGCTGAACTCGATCGCCGACAACATTCAGGGCCGCACGATTTGCGCGCTCGGCGATGCGGCGGCGATGCCGGTGCGCGCCTTCGTGAAGAATTTCCGCGAAGAGTTCGAATACCACATCGAACACAAGCATTGCCTGGTTCCGGCATACGTGTAACCGAATTGAGAATACCTGTTTAGGCATACGCCATGGTTGAAATCGAAATTGACGGCAAAAAGGTCGAAGTGCAGGAAGGCAGCATGGTGATGGACGCTGCCAACAAGCTCGGCACTTACATCCCCCATTTTTGCTATCACAAGAAATTGTCTATCGCGGCCAACTGCCGCATGTGCCTGGTCGACGTCGAGAAGGCGCCGAAACCGTTGCCCGCCTGCGCGACGCCGGTCACCAACGGCATGATCGTGCGCACCGCCAGCGACAAGGCGGTCAAGGCGCAAAAAGGCGTCATGGAATTCCTGCTGATTAACCATCCGCTCGATTGCCCGATCTGCGATCAGGGCGGCGAATGCCAGCTCCAGGATCTCGCCGTCGGCTACGGCCCGTCGTCGTCGCGCTACGAGGAAGAAAAACGCGTTGTCGTGCCGAAGGATGCCGGTCCGCTGATCTCGATGAAAGAGATGAGCCGCTGCATCCACTGCACCCGCTGCGTGCGCTTCGGCCAGGAAATCGCCGGCCAGATGGAATTCGGCATGCTCAACCGCGGCGAGCACTCCGAGATCACGGCGTTCGTCGGCAAGACCGTCGATTCCGAACTGTCCGGCAACATGATCGATCTGTGCCCGGTCGGCGCACTGACGTCCAAGCCGTTCCGCTATTCCGCACGCACCTGGGAACTGTCGCGCCGCAAATCGGTGGCGCCGCATGACAGCCTCGGCAGCAACTTGATCGTGCAAGTGAAGGGCGGCCGGGTGATGCGCGTTCTCCCGCTCGAGAACGAAGCCGTCAACGAATGCTGGCTGTCGGATCGCGACCGTTTCTCGTATGAAGGCTTGAACAGCGAAGATCGTCTGACGGCGCCGATGGTCAAGCAAAACGGTGAGTGGATCGAAACCGATTGGCAGACCGCGCTCGACTATGTCGCACGCGGCCTGATGGGCGTCAAGAAAGACCATGGCGTCGATGCGATCGCCGCCCTGGCCGCGCCGTATTCGACGCTGGAAGAGTTCTCGCTGCTGCAAAAGCTGATGCGCGGGCTCGGTTCCGACAATGTCGACTTCCGCTTGCGCCAGTCCGATTTCGCGCTCGACGGCAAAGTCGTGCCGTGGCTTGGCATGAACATCGCGGACATCGATCACCTGCAACATGCTTTCGTGATCGGTTCCTTCCTGCGCAAGGAGCAGCCGCTGCTGGCGGCTCGTCTGCGTCAGGCGGTCCGTCACGGCGCCAAGCTCAGCATGCTGCATGCGACGGACGACGATTGGCTGATGAAAACGGCCAACAAGATGATCGCCGCGCCGTCCGCGTGGGTTTCCGCGCTGGCCGAAGTCGCCGTCGCGGTCGCGGGCGCCAAGGGCATCGCCGCGCCGGCAGGTTTCGAAAACATCAAGGCGTCGGCCGACGCGCAGCGGATCGCCGCGGTGCTGACGGCCGGTACGCAACACGCCATTCTGCTCGGCGCCGCCGCGGCCCAGCATCCGCAAGCGTCGCAGTTGCACGCCATCGCCCAATGGTTGGCGCAGAACACCGATGCCGGCTTCGGCTACCTGGTCGACGGCGCCAATGCGATCGGCGGCTACCTGGCGAACGCCATGCCGGCAAATGGTGCGAAAGGCGCCAATGCACAACAGGCATTCGCGCAACCGCGCAAGGCCTACGTGCTGCTGCACGCCGAACCGAAACTCGATAGCGCCAACCCGCAATCAGCTCGCACCGCCCTGGAGCAAGCCGAGATGGTCGTCGTGATGTCGCCGTTCAAGCAAGGCATGGATTACGCAGACGTGCTGCTGCCGGTGGCGCCGTTCTCCGAAACTTCCGGGACGTTCGTCAATGCCCAGGGCATCGCGCAAAGCTTCAACGGCACCGTCAAGCCGCTCGGCGAGACGCGCCCGGCATGGAAGGTCTTGCGCGTACTCGGCAATCTGCTCGACCTGCAGGGCTTCGGTTACGAATCGTCGGAAGAGATCCGCAATGAAGTCCTCGGCGCCGGCAATGCAACACCGATCGACGTCAGCGGCCGGCTCAACAATATCGCCGGCGTGCAGCCGCAAGCACCGGCAGCCGGTTCGGCCAAGCTGGAACGCATCGCCGACGTGCCCCTGTATTTCAGCGATGCGATCGTCCGCCGTGCCGCCTCGCTGCAGCAGACGAACGAGGCGAAAGCGCCGGCGGCATGGATTTCCGCCGCCCTGGCGCAGAAGCTCGGCGTGGCCGACGGCGCGGACGTACTTGTCAAGCAAGGCGACGGCAGCGCGATCCTGCCTGCGGCGATCGATAGCAAACTGCCGGAAAACGTCGTCCGCCTGTCGGCCGGCCACGTCGCGACCAGCACGCTGGGCGCGATGTTCGGCGAGATCACCGTGGAGAAAGCGTGATGGATCAATTGCTCATGTCTCTGCAAGCGACCGGACAGGGAGTATTCGGCGGTTTGTGGCCGGTCGTCTGGACCTTGATGAAGATCGTCGCCGTCGTATTGCCGCTGATGGGTTGCGTCGCCTATCTGACGCTCTGGGAACGCAAGGTCATCGGCTGGATGCATATCCGCCTCGGCCCGAACCGGGTCGGCCCGCTCGGCTTGTTGCAGCCGATCGCCGATGCCCTGAAGCTGCTGCTCAAGGAAATCGTCGTCCCGGCGCGTTCCAACAAGGCTTTGTTCGTGATCGCGCCGATCATGACCATCATGCCGGCGCTGGCCGCCTGGTCGGTCGTCCCGTTCGGCCCTGAAGTCGCATTGGCCAATGTCAACGCCGGCCTCCTGCTCGTGATGGCGATTACCTCGATGGAAGTCTACGGCATCATCATCGCCGGCTGGGCATCGAACTCGAAGTATTCCTTCCTCGGCGCGATGCGCGCCTCGGCGCAGATGGTCTCGTATGAGATCGCCATGGGCTTCGTGCTCGTGATCGTGCTGATGGTATCGGGCAGCCTGAACTTCACCGACATCGTCGTCGCCCAGACCAAGGGCTGGGGCGCCGAGCACGGCTGGAACCTGCTGTCCTGGAACTGGCTGCCGCTGCTGCCGATGTTCGTCGTCTACGTGATCTCGGGCATCGCCGAAACCAACCGCCATCCGTTCGACGTGGTCGAAGGCGAATCGGAAATCGTGGCCGGCCACATGGTGGAGTACTCGGGCATGTCGTTCGCGATGTTCTTCCTCGCGGAGTATGCGAACATGATCCTGATCTCGATCCTGGCGGCGCTGATGTTCCTCGGCGGCTGGGATGCGCCGTTCGGGTTCCTGAGCTTCATCCCCGGCTGGATCTGGCTCGGCATCAAGACCTTCGTCGTGGTTACGATGTTCATTTGGGCGCGCGCGTCGTTCCCGCGTTACCGCTACGATCAGATCATGCGCCTCGGCTGGAAGGTGTTCATTCCGCTGACGCTGGCGTACCTGGTGATCGTCGCGGCGTGGATACAGACGCCGTGGAACATCTGGAAGTAATCGGAAGTATTTAGAGGCTGAAACCATGGAAGCCATCAAGGATTTTTTCAGCAGCCTGATGCTGCGCGAGCTCATCAAGGGCTTGGCGCTCACCGGCCGCTACATGTTCGCTCGCAAGATCACGGTGCAGTATCCGGAAGAGAAGACGCCGATGTCGCCGCGTTTCCGCGGTCTGCATGCTCTGCGCCGCTATCCGAACGGCGAAGAGCGCTGCATCGCCTGCAAACTGTGCGAAGCCGTGTGCCCGGCAATGGCGATTACGATCGAATCGGAACAGCGTGAAGACGGCAGCCGCCGCACGACGCGCTACGACATCGATCTGACCAAGTGCATCTTCTGCGGTTTCTGCGAAGAGTCCTGTCCTGTCGACTCGATCGTGGAGACGCATATCCACGAATATCACGGCGAGAAGCGCGGCGATCTGTACTTCACGAAGGAAATGCTCTTGGCGGTCGGCGACCGTTATGAAAAAGAGATCGCGGAGAATCGCGCCGCCGACGCGGCGTATCGTTGATTGTATTCGGTCTTGGCTTGGAGGCAGAGCCCGGCGCCACCGGACTCTGTCGCACAGTGGAATAAAACTATGGAATTCAAAACTGCATTGTTCTACGCGTTCTCGGCGATCCTGGTGTTCGCTGCCACGCGCGTCATCACGGACCGTAATCCTGTGCATGCCGCCTTGTTCCTGGTGCTGTCCTTCTTCTCGGCGGCCGCCATCTGGATGCTGCTGAAGGCGGAGTTCCTGGCCATCGTCCTGGTGCTGGTCTACGTCGGCGCGGTCATGGTGTTGTTCTTGTTCGTGGTGATGATGCTGGATATCGATATCGGCAAGCTGCGGGAAGGATTCTGGGGATATTTCCCGCTCGCGGCGACGATCGGCGTGGTGATCGTGTTCGAAATGGCGGCCGTGCTGCTGCGCGGCTTCTGGGCGATCGATTCGCAGGCGCCGGCATCGGCAGCCAAGATCGGCGACACCAAGGAACTCGGCAAGCTGATCTTCACGGAATACATCTATGCATTCGAAATCGCGGCCGTGGTGCTGCTGGTCGCGATCGTGGCCGCCGTGGCCCTGACGCTGCGCCGCCGCAAGGACATCAAGTATTTCTCGCCGTCCGACGCCGTCAAGGTCAAGGCCAGCGACCGCCTGCGCATCGTGAAGATGAAGGCGGAATCCTCGCGCAACGCTGGCTCGGGCGGTTCCGCCCCGGCCGCGGCGACAGAACAAAAATAAGGGAGAGGGCACGTGGTCTTATCGCTCGCACACTATCTGATACTCGGCGCGATCCTGTTCGCGATCTCGGTCGTCGGTATCTTCCTGAACCGCAAGAACATCATCGTGCTGCTCATGGCGATCGAGTTGATGCTGCTGGCGGTGAACATCAATTTCATCGCGTTCTCGCATTATCTCGGCGACGCCGCGGGTCAGGTGTTCGTGTTCTTCATCCTGACGGTGGCGGCGGCCGAATCGGCGATCGGCCTCGCGATCCTGGTGGTGCTGTTCCGTAACCTGGACACCATCAACGTGGAAGATCTCGACAGTCTCAAGGGATAACGGTTTCTGGCTTTGCGGGGCGCGGCGCCATGCGCCAGTCCCTCGATCAATCAAAACAAGACAAGGTTCACTATGGCGGGGCAACTCAACCCTAACCTTCTTTTGGCTGTGCCGCTGGCGCCGCTGGCGGGCTCGGCGATCGCAGGCTTGTTCGGCACCAAGTTCTTCGGCAACAAGATCGGCCGCACGGCTTCGCATACCGCGACGATTCTCGGCGTGCTGATCGCCTTCCTGATTTCGTTCCAGACGCTGATGGCGGTGCTGGACGGCGCGAGCTACAACGGCACGCTCTATACCTGGATGACGGTGGCCGGCATCAAGCTCGAGATCGGCTTCCTGATCGACAGCCTGACCGCCATGATGATGTGCGTCGTGACCTTCGTGTCGCTGATGGTGCATATCTACACCATCGGCTACATGGCGGAAGACGAGGGCTACAACCGCTTCTTTTCCTATATTTCGCTGTTCACCTTCTCGATGTTGATGCTCGTGATGAGCAACAACTTCCTGCAGCTGTTCTTCGGCTGGGAAGCCGTGGGCCTGGTGTCCTATCTGCTGATCGGTTTCTGGTATACCCGGCCGACCGCGATCTTCGCCAACATGAAGGCCTTCCTGGTCAACCGCGTCGGCGACTTCGGCTTCATCCTCGGCATCGGTCTGCTGCTCGCGTATGCGGGTTCCATGAACTACGGCGAAGTGTTCGCCAAGAAGGAAGAACTCGCGAAGGTCATCTTCCCGGGCACCGACTGGATGCTGCTCACGGTCGCCTGCATCTGCCTGTTCGTCGGCGCGATGGGCAAGTCGGCGCAGTTTCCGCTGCATGTCTGGCTGCCCGATTCGATGGAAGGCCCGACCCCGATTTCAGCGCTGATCCACGCCGCGACGATGGTGACCGCCGGCATCTTCATGGTGGCGCGCATGTCGCCGCTGTTCGAACTGTCGGACACGGCGCTGTCCTTCGTGCTCGTGATCGGCGCGATCACCGCGCTGTTCATGGGTTTCCTCGGCGTGATCCAGAACGACATCAAGCGCGTGGTGGCGTATTCGACGCTGTCCCAGCTCGGCTACATGACGGTCGCGCTCGGCGCTTCCGCCTACTCGGTCGCCGTGTTCCACCTGATGACGCACGCTTTCTTCAAGGCCTTGCTGTTCCTCGGCGCCGGCGCCGTCATCATCGGCATGCACCATGACCAGGACATCCGCAACATGGGCGGCCTGCGCAAGTACATGCCGATCACCTGGTTCACGTCCTTGCTCGGCTCGCTGGCGTTGATCGGTACGCCGTTCTTCTCGGGCTTCTATTCGAAGGACAGCATCATCGAGGCGGTGCACGAGACGCATATCGTCGGCGCCGGCTTCGCCAATTTCGCGGTGCTGGCGGGCGTGTTCGTGACGGCCTTCTATTCCTTCCGCATGTATTTCCTCGTGTTCCACGGCGAAGAGCGCTTTGGCAAGCCGCACGATGGACATCAGGACCACAGCCACGACGAGCACTCGGACGAGGCTCACCACGGCCTTGCGCCCGGCGAGAAGCCGCACGAAGCGCCGTGGGTCGTCACGCTGCCGCTGATCCTGCTGGCGATCCCGTCGGTGTTCATCGGCGCGCTGACGATCGAGCCGATGCTGTTCGGCGGTTATTTCAAGGACGCGATCTTCATCGGCGAAGCGCATCAGGCGATGAGCGAATTGAGCAAGCGCTTCCACGGCCCAGTCGCGATGGCGCTGCATGGATTCATGACGCTGCCGTTCTTCCTGGCGCTGGCGGGCGTGGCTTCGGCCTACTACTGCTACATGATCAATCCGAAAGTGCCGGCCTGGTTCTACGATAAGTTCCGCGCGATCCATACGCTGCTGGACAACAAGTACTACATGGACAAGTTCAACGAGGCCGTGTTCGCCGCCGGCGCGCGCGTGCTCGGCCGCGGCCTGTGGAACGGCGGCGACCGGGCCCTGATCGACGGCTTGATCGTCAACGGCAGCGCCAAGCTGGTCGGCTGGTTCTCGACGGTGATCCGCCAGGCGCAGTCGGGATACATCTATCACTATGCTTTCGTGATGATTCTCGGCGTGCTCGGCTTCCTCTGGTATTTCATGGGAATCCCGTTTCTGAAGTAAGTAGAGCAGGGCAGGGCGGCGCATGCCGCGGCTTCAACAAAATATAAAACTATGATGCAGTCAACTTCTCATCTCCTGAGTCTTGCGATCTGGTCTCCGATCGTGTTCGGTCTGCTGGTGCTCGCACTCGGCCGTGACGACAAGCCGTCCTTCGTGCGCTGGCTGGCGCTGATCGGCTCCGTCGTCAGCTTCGTCGTCACGCTACCCATCGTCAGCCGTTTCGACAATGCCGCGCACGGCATGCAGTTCGTCGAGAAGTCGCCGTGGATCGAGCGCTTCAACATCAACTATTTCCTGGGCATCGACGGCATCTCGCTGTGGTTCGTGCCGCTGACCGCCTTCATCACCGTGATCGTCGTGATCTCGGCGTGGGAAGTCATCGAGAAGCGCGTCGCCCAATACATGGGCGCCTTCCTGATCCTCTCGGGCCTGATGATCGGCGTGTTTTCGGCGCTCGACGGCGTGCTGTTCTACATGTTCTTCGAAGCCACGCTGATCCCGATGTTCATCATCATCGGCGTGTGGGGCGGGCCGAACCGCGTCTATGCGGCGGTCAAGTTCTTTCTCTACACCCTGGTCGGCTCCTTGCTGACGCTGGTCGCGATCCTCTACCTGTACTTCAAATCCGCCGGCAGCTTCGAGATCCTCACCTGGCACAAGCTGCCGCTGCCGCTGGAAGCGCAGGTGCTCGTGTTCCTCGCGTTCCTGATGGCGTTCGCCGTCAAGGTGCCGATGTGGCCGGTGCATACCTGGCTGCCGGACGCCCACGTCGAGGCGCCGACCGGCGGCTCCGTCGTGCTGGCGGCCATCATGCTGAAGCTCGGCGCCTACGGTTTCCTGCGCTTCTCCCTGCCCATCACGCCCGATGCCAGCCATTACCTGGCCGGCTTCATCATCACGCTGTCGCTGATCGCCGTGATCTACATCGGCCTGGTCGCGCTGGTGCAGGCCGACATGAAGAAGCTGGTCGCGTATTCGTCGATCGCGCACATGGGCTTCGTCACACTCGGCTTCTTCGTGTTCAACGACATGGCGGTGCAGGGCGGCATCGTCCAAATGATCTCGCACGGCTTCGTCTCGGGCGCGATGTTCCTTTGCATCGGCGTGCTGTACGACCGCGTGCATTCGCGCCAGATCGCCGATTACAGCGGCGTCGTCAACACGATGCCGCGCTTCGCCGCGCTGTTCGTCCTGTTCTCGCTCGCCAATTGCGGCCTGCCGGCGACGTCCGGCTTCGTCGGCGAGTTCATGGTCATTCTCGGCGCCGTGAAATACGACTTCTGGATCGGCCTGCTGGCGGCGACGGCCCTCATCTTCGGCGCGGCTTATTCGCTGTGGCTGGTCAAGCGCGTGGTCTTCGGTTCGGCCAATCAGAACGTCGCCGCGCTGACCGATCTGAACGCGCGCGAATTCTTCATGCTTGGCATGCTGGCGCTCGCCGTATTGGTCATGGGCGTGTACCCGGCGCCCTTCACGGATGCGATGCAAACCTCGGTTGCCGACCTGCTCAAGCATGTCGCGCAGTCCAAGCTGAACTGATTAGGCATAACCATGAATCTGATCCCGGTCTATCCCGAAATTTTCCTGCTGGTGGCGGCTTCCGCCATCCTGTTGATCGACATGTTCCTGCCGGACGACAAGCGCGACGTGACCTATTGGCTCACGATGGCGACGCTCGTTATTCTCGGCTTCATGAGCTTCGCGGATGTCCAGAGCGGCGCCACGGCCTATACCTTCAACAACATGTTCGTGTCGGATCCGATGTCGGCCTTGTTGAAAGTGTTTTCCTACATCGCGGTCGGCCTGACGCTGATCTATTCGCGCCAGTACGCGTCCGATCGCGGCATGACCAGCAATGGCCTTGGCGGCGAGTTCTACGTGCTCGCGCTGTTCGCGTTGCTCGGCCAGATGATCATGATTTCGGGCAACAACTTCCTCATCATCTATCTTGGCCTGGAGCTGATGTCGCTGTCGCTGTATGCCCTGGTGGCGTTGCGCCGCAATAGCTCGATCTCCACCGAAGCCGCGATGAAGTATTTCGTGCTCGGCGCGCTGGCCTCTGGCTTCCTACTGTACGGCATGTCCATGCTGTACGGCGCGACCGGCGGCTCCCTGGATCTGACCGAAGTGGCGAAGGTCGCCGCGTCCGGCACCGTCAACAAGACCATCCTGGTGTTCGGCGTCGTGTTCCTAGTCGCCGGCCTGGCGTTCAAGCTCGGCGTGGTGCCGTTCCACATGTGGGTCCCCGATGTGTACCAGGGCGCTCCGACCGCCGTTACCCTGTTGCTGGGCGGCGCGCCGAAACTGGCGGCATTCGCGATCTGCATCCGCTTGCTGGTGGAAGGCCTGTTGCCGCTGGCCGTCGATTGGCAGCAGATGATCATGGTGGTGGCCGTGATGTCGATGATCGTCGGCAACGTGACGGCGATCGCGCAAACCAATCTCAAGCGCATGCTGGCATATTCGACGATTTCGCAGATGGGCTTCATGCTGCTCGGCCTGCTGTCCGGCGTCGTCAACGGCAACGCCTATTTCGCGGCCGGCGCCTACAGTTCCGCCATGTTCTACGCGATCACCTATGTGCTGACCACGCTCGGCACGTTCGGCCTGATCATGTTGTTGGCGCGCGCCGGCTTCGAGGCGGAAAACATCGACGATTTCAAGGGTCTGAACCAGCGCAGTCCGTGGTTCGCGCTTGTCATGATGATCCTCATGTTCTCGCTGGCGGGCTTGCCGCCGATGGTCGGCTTCTATGCCAAGCTGTCCGTGCTGCAGGCCGTGCTCGCCACCGGGCAAGTCTGGTTGGCGGTGCTGGCGGTGATGATGTCGCTGATCGGCGCCTACTA
This sequence comes from Paucimonas sp., assembly GCA_035627375.1. Lineage (GTDB taxonomy): Bacteria > Pseudomonadota > Gammaproteobacteria > Burkholderiales > Burkholderiaceae_D > DASPLX01. The sequence continues at coordinate 49,712 of DASPLX010000027.1, forward strand.
CTACTTGCGCGTCGTCAAGGTGATGTACTTCGACGAACCGGTCGACTCGGCCCCGATCGCCGTGACCGGCGACATGCGCGTAGCCTTGAGCGTCAACGGCCTCGCTGTGCTGTTGCTCGGGATTTTCCCGAGCGCCTTGCTTGCCGCTTGCGCTTCCGCGATCGTCAAGACGCTGGCCGCCTGACGCATTCGCGCCGTAGCCGGTGGATGCCTCTCTTTCAAGCTGGTTCGTCATCCTGTTGGCGGTTTTGGCCGCCAACCTGCCTTTCTTGAACGAGCGCTTGTTCGCGCTCGTTCCGTTTCGATGGGGGCGCAAGCCGGTCTGGGTGCGCTTGCTCGAACTGTTCTTCCTTTATGCCGCCGTCGGTGTGCTCGCGTATTTTCTCGAATCGCGCATCGGTAATGCGTTTCCCCAACGCTGGGAATTCTACGCGGTGACGGTTTGCCTGTTTTTCGTGTTCGCATTTCCCGGTTTCGTATATCGCTACCTGCGCCGGCATCGCGACTGATTCCGGCATTCATTCATGCGTCATGCGCCGTGCCGCGGCGCAAGGTTTCGGAGTTTGTGCATGGACGACCATCTGAAGGAAACCCAACTCGACAGCGAGCTTGCCTATGACGGGCATTTCGTCAAAGTGCAGCGCGATACGATACGCCTGCCGGATGGCAAGGCTTCCAAGCGCGAATACATCCGTCATCCGGGAGCGGTCGTCATCCTTCCTTTGCTTGATGACGGGCGGGTGCTGCTCGAGCGCCAGTTTCGTTATCCGCTGCGCCGGGTATTCATCGAGTTCCCGGCCGGGAAAATCGATCCCCATGAAGATCCGCTCGACAGCGCCAAACGTGAATTGGAGGAGGAAACCGGCTACACCGCTACCGACTGGCGCTACGTCTGCACGATACATAACGCAATCGCCTACTCGGACGAGCATTTGGATATTTTCCTTGCGCGCGGACTGACGGCGGGAGAGTCCAAGCTCGACGACGGCGAATTCCTGGAAACCTTCGCGGCATCCTTGCCGGAGATGCTGCAATGGGTGCAGGAAGGGAAGATCACCGATGTGAAGACTGTCATCGGCACCTTCTGGCTCGAAAAGATACTGGCCGGAGAATGGAAGTTGGACGAATAAGAAAAAACGCCTCGGATTTCCGGGGCGTTTTTGCATGAAACTGAAGTAGGAAAAATCCGAATCTCCAGAATGTCCGGTAGCGAAGTTCGGGCTTTTCGCATAGAAATAGCCTTCCTTGCGATGCAAAATCTGGAAAAACGTATAAAAATCAAGAGATTGATCTGACTCAATAGTTGGCACGAAGAATGCTGAAGAGGGAAGGCATGTGGTCGCCGCCAAAGTTCCTGGCGGGACCGCGATCGGCATGTCATCGCAACCTACCGGAGGAGATCAAATGAAGTCGAACAAACCCTTACTGGCCGCAATCCTTGTCGCATTCGCGGCGTCGGCCCATGCGGACACCTATCCCGCCAGGCCGATCACCTTGATCGTTCCGTTTGCCCCGGGAGGAACCACAGACATCGTGGCGCGCATCGTGGCCGACAAGCTTGGCAAGGAATTGGGGCAGACGGTGATCGTGGAGAACCGTGGCGGCGGCGGCGGCGCCATCGGAGCCGCGGCGATTTCGAAGGCGGCGCCGGATGGCTACACTCTCGGCGTATCGACGGTTTCCACCCATGCCGTCAATGCCGCCTGCAATTCCAAGCTCGGCTACGATCCGATTGCCGGCTTCACGCCCATCACCAACATGGCGCGTACTCCGAACGTCTTGACCGTGAACATCAAGTTTCCGGCCCAGGACTTCAAGCAATTCCTCGATCAAGTCCGAAAGAGCCCCGGCAAGCTGAATTACGCGACTTCCGGCACCTGCAGCATCCAGCACATGGTGGGAGAGCAATTCAAGGTCGCGACCCGAACCTTCGTTCTTCATATTCCTTATCGTGGTGCCGGCCCGGCGTTGAACGATCTGCTCGGCGGCCAAGTCGATATGATGTTCGATAACCTGCCGTCCTCGATGTCCCATATTCAGGCCGGCAAACTGCGACCGCTGGCGATTGCCTGGAACAAGCGGCTGGAAGCCCTGCCGAACGTACCGACCTTCGCCGAACTGGGCCTGAAGCAGGTGAACGATCCCGCATGGTACGGACTCGTCGCTCCGGCGAAAACACCGGACGATATCGTTCGCAAGCTGCATGCCGCGACGCTCAAGGTCTTGAACCTGCCGGAAGTGCGGGATCGCCTGAAGCTGCAGGGGGCGGAACCGGTCGGTAATACGCCGGCGGAACATGCGGCTGAAATCAAGGCCGAACTGGAAAAGATGAAGAACGTAGTCGCCAAACAGGGAATCAAGTTCGACGGCAGCTAAGTCGCGATCGGCCGGGCTGCGGTCGGCCGAATGCGGCGCCGGGCGTCCGTCAGTCGTGCCGGAAAAGTACATTTGCGGCAATCCACAATTGCAAGCAAACGATAAGAAGGGCAACATTGCGGAATTCATTTCAGAGCTAGGATCAGCATGGACTTCACATCCCCCCAATTCTGGGTAGCGATATTGCAGATCGTCGCGATCGATATCGTACTCGGCGGCGACAATGCCGTCGTCATCGGCTTGGCATGCCGCAGGTTGCCTGAACGACAACGCAGGCTCGGTATCTTATGGGGTATGGCCGGCGCGATCGGCTTGCGCGTGATCCTGATCTTGTTCGCGGTGACCTTGCTTGCGGTTCCTTATCTGAAGCTGGTCGGCGCGGCGCTGCTGCTGTGGATCGGCATCAAGCTGTTGTTGCCAGAAGCTGACGAAGGCGATCACAAGATCGAGGCGGGCGCCACTCTCGCGGCCGCCATCAAGACCATCATCGTTGCCGATGCGGTCATGAGCCTGGACAACGTCATCGCCATCGCCGGCGCCGCCGGCGACAGCAAGTTCCTGGTCGTGTTCGGGTTGTTGCTCAGTATTCCGATCATCATGCTGGGTAGCCAATTGGTCATCAAGCTGATGGACCGCTTTCCGATCGTCATCGTGGCCGGCGGCGCGTTGCTCGGCTGGATCGCCGGCGGCATGGCCGTCAGCGATGTAGCGGTCAGCGCCTGGTTCCAGCAGGCGTTCCCTGCCTCCAAGTGGATTGGTCCAGCGCTCGGTGCACTGGCGGTCATCCTGGTCGGAAAATTGCTAGCGAACCGCATGACGGCGCACAAGGCAGCGGTGCTGGAAGACTTGGCGGCGGAAAAGTCGCCCGGCGACGGCATCCGCTAGCGCGTTGGCGTCCGATCGGCTCGAGCCATTCAACTCATCGAGGAATAGGCATGCTGAAAGTCTTGTTGGCGGTGGACGGATCCGATAGCGCGTCGCGCGCCGTCGCTTATGCAATCAAACGCGCGCCGGCGTTCAAGGACGGCTTTCAGGTTCACCTGATCAATGTGCAGCCTTCCTTGCACGGCAGCGTCAGCGCATTCATCGACGCCGCGCAAATCAAGCAATACCATCAGGAAGAGGGCATGAAAGTGCTGCTTCCGGCGCGCGGGCAACTCGATGCGGCCGGCGTGTCATGCCTGACGCATTTGTTCGTCGGCGAGCCGGCCGAGGTCATTGCCCGCCTGGCCAAGGATCTCGCTTGCGACGAGATCATGCTCGGTACGCGCGGCCTGTCAGGCATTTCGGGATTGCTGGTCGGCTCCGTGGCGACCAAGGTTGTCCATCTGGCCGACGTGCCGGTGCTGCTGATCAAGTAAGTCCTCTTTCTCTTCGGCCAAGCGCATGGCGTCGATGCGCTTGGTCCGTTCGTTTTTCCTTTCCCGATCCGGTTTGCCGGGCGCCAAGCCCGTCGCATGCGATTCTTCAAGAATCCTCACTGCGGTTTTCCACAATTGAGAACAGAATGGCGTATGGCAATATGGCGTCTGAACGCATGCCATGTTCGTCATGCAAGTCGTTTGTATATATCACCATTATCCATTGGAGGAGTGATGCTCATGAATATCAAATCCCTGGGTCTCGCCATCGGTTTCGCACTGGTTGCCAGTTCCGCGGCATACGCGCAATCCTATCCGGCCAAGACCGTCACGGTGATCGTGCCGTTCGCGGCCGGCGGCCCGACCGATACCGTGGCGCGCCTGATCGGCCAGTCCATGACCAAGACGCTCGGCCAGCAGGTGATCATCGAAAACGTCGGCGGCGCCGGCGGCACGATCGGGGCGGCGCGCGTAGCCAAGGCCGACCCGGACGGTTACACCGTGCTGCTTCATCATATCGGCCAGGCGACCGCGCCGTCCCTGTACCGCAAGCTGACCTATAGCGCGATCGACGGATTCGAAACGATCGGGCTGATTACCGACGTGCCGATGACCTTCGTCGCGCGCAAGGATTTTCCGGCCAAGGATTTCAAGGAGTTGCTGGCCTATGTGAAGGCCAACAAGGACAAGGTCACCTATGCCAATGCCGGCGTCGGCTCCGCTTCCCATCTGTGCGGCATGCTGTTCATGAGCGCGATCGGCGTCGATCTCACCACGGTGCCATACAAGGGCACCGGCCCGGCCATGAACGACCTGCTCGGCGGCCAGGTGGACTTCATGTGCGACCAGACCACCAACACGACGAGCCAGATCAAGGGCGGCAAGATCAAGGCCTACGGCGTGACCACCAAGACCCGCGTGCCGTCGCTGCCTGATCTGCCGACCTTGCATGAGGCAGGTTTGCCGAATTTCGAAGTCGCGGTCTGGCATGGCCTGTATGCGCCGAAGGGCACGCCGAAGACCGTGATCGACACGTTGTCGAATGCGCTGGTCGTTGCCTTGAAAGACCCGACCGTCAAGCAGCGCTTCGCCGAACTCGGCACCGAACCGGTCGCCGAGGCGCGCGCCAAGCCGGACGTGCATCGCGCCTTCCTCAAGGCGGAAGTCGACAAGTGGGCGCCGATCATCAAGAAGGCCGGCGTCTACGCCGACTGATCGCCGGTAACTGCTAAGGAGAGCCGTTGTGCCATCGTTCATTCGCCATCCCAAGGATTTCTGGTCCGGGGTCATTTTCATCATCTTCGGTCTGGCCGCGGTCATTATCGGGCGCGAGTATTCGATGGGCACCGCCGGCCGCATGGGGCCCGCGTATTTCCCGACCGTCCTGGGCGGGTTGCTGGCCCTGATCGGCTTGGCGACCGCGCTCCGGTCGCTGGCCGTTCCCGGCCAGAAGATCGAGAAATTCGCGGTCAAGGAAGTCTTCCTGATTCTCTTGGCGACGGTCTTGTTCGGCATCCTGGTCCGTGGCGCCGGCCTCGCGCCAAGCATCGTGATCCTGGTGATGATCAGCGGTCTTGCCAGCACCCGGTTCAAGCCCATCCCGTTCCTGGCAGTGGCGATCGGCCTGGCGATGTTCAGCGTGCTGATTTTCGTCAAGGCGCTCGGATTGCCGATGCCGGTGTTCGGCCCCTGGCTCGGTTTCTAAGGGAGGGCGGACATGGAAATCCTCGGCAATCTGACGCTCGGCTTCGAGACTGCATTTACCCTTGCCAATCTGCTGTACTGCCTGCTCGGCGTCTTCCTCGGCACCGCGATCGGTGTGCTGCCCGGACTCGGTCCGGTGGCGACGATAGCGATGTTGTTGCCGGCGACGTTTTCGTTGCCGCCGATCTCGTCGTTGATCATGCTGGCGGGCATCTACTACGGCGCCCAATACGGCGGGTCGACTACCGCCATCCTGGTCAACCTGCCGGGTGAATCGTCGTCGGTGGTCACCGCCATCGATGGCCACCAGATGGCGCGCCAGGGAAATGCCGGCAAGGCGTTGGCGACGGCGGCGATCGGTTCCTTCTTCGCCGGCACGGTGGCAACCTTGCTGTTGGCCCTGTTCGCGCCGCCGCTGGCCGAACTGGCCTTGAACTTCGGTCCTGCGGAGTACTTCTCGCTGATGGTGCTCGGCTTGGTCGCCTCGGTGGTGCTGGCGCACGGCTCGCTGCTCAAGGCGATCGGCATGATCGTTCTCGGCCTCTTGCTCGGGCTGGTCGGCACCGACGTCAATTCCGGCGTTCCGCGCTATACCTTCGACTTGCCGCAACTGGCGGACGGCATCAATTTCGTCGTGGTGGCCATGGGCATGTTCGGCCTGGGCGAGATCATGCGCAATCTCGAGCATGAAGAGACCCGTTCGCTGGTCATGAAGAAGATCGAGGGCCTGCTGCCGACCAAGGACGATCTCAAGCGCATCGTCGCGCCGGTGCTGCGCGGCACGTCGCTGGGGTCCGCGCTCGGTATCCTGCCGGGCGGCGGGGCGATGCTGGCGTCGTTTGCCGCCTATTCGATCGAGAAGAAAATCTCGAAGAATTCCCGCAATTTCGGGAAGGGCGCGATCGAGGGCGTGGCGGCGCCGGAGTCGGCGAACAATGCCGGCGCGCAGACGTCGTTCATCCCGATGCTGACGCTCGGCATTCCGTCCAATCCGGTCATGGCGCTCATGATCGGCGCCATGATCATCCAGGGCATCCAACCGGGACCGTCGGTCATGACGGAGCAGCCGGCGCTGTTCTGGGGCATCATCGCCTCGATGTGGATCGGCAATTTCTTCCTGATCGTGCTGAACCTGCCGCTGATCGGCATCTGGGTTCGCATGATCATGGTGCCTTACCATTTCCTGTATCCGGGCATCCTGGTGTTCTGCGCCATCGGCGTGTTCAGCCTGGCGAACAGCGAATTCGATGTGCTGCTGATGGCGGGGTTCGGCCTGTTCGGCTATCTCTGCGCGAAGCTGGAAATGGAACCGGCGCCGATGCTGCTCGGCTTCATCATCGGCCCGATGATGGAGGAATATCTGCGGCGCGCGCTGCTGCTTTCGCGCAGCGACCCGATGGTGTTCATCCAGCGTCCGATCAGCGCAGTCATGCTGGCGCTGGCGGTGCTGGCGCTGGCGGCGGTTCTCAGTCCGCAATTGCGCAAGAAGCGCGAAGAGGCATTCGAAGAGTAGAACTGTCCTCCTGCCAAGCAAAAACGGCATGCCCGTCAAGGCATGCCGTTTTTTTCGACGCGGCGATCGACGATCAGCCGTGCCCCGTCAGCTCGCCGTTGACGACGCGCACACGGTCGCCTTCGTTCCAGCTCGGTTGCGTCGTGTATGGGAAGGTGCGCGTGCTGCCGTCTTCCATACGTACGCGAATCTTGTAGGTGGTCGTGCCGCGCGTGCGTTTTTCGATTTCGTTGCCGGCATAGCCGCCGCCCACCGCGCCGGCGATCGTCGCCAGCTTGCGGCCGTTGCCGTCGCCGATCTGATTGCCGAGCACGCCGCCGAGAACGGCGCCCGCCGCGACGCCCAGGCCGCTCGGCTGGGCTTGCTGTCGAATGGTTTCGATCGATTCGATGCGGCCGCAGTTGGAGCAGATGTCGGCCTTGGCGACCGAGGTCGAACCGCTTCTCTGGCTGGCGCGCGGTTGCGTGTGCTGGCTTTTCACGACCTGCGCCTGGCGCTGCGCGGATTTTTTCGGAGCCTCCTCCGCCGCCTCGGCCGCCGCGGCGCTTGTCTTGACGTCGCCGGTCGCGGCCGCCGAAGCGACCGGCGCGGGCGCGGCGGCGGACACTGGTGTTGCCGTCGCGGCTGGCGCCGCCGCAAGCGGGGCAAGCGGCGTATCGGTGCCGTGTGAGCTGGGCAGCAGTCCGGTAATCGCCGCAACGCCGGCCAGGCTCACCAGCGTGACCGACACGGCGGCGACTGCGACCAGCGGATGAATGCGATTCGGGACGTTATTGGTTTCCATCTAGACCTCCGGTTGAAAGCACGATTGCTTATGCGTACGGGCAAATTATCGGGAGGACGCCGCCGGCAAACTAGAGGAAGAATGTGTCAGGTGTAAGGCTTTGTAACGCGGCGGATCGAGGCAAACCGAGTTGACGGGAAATAAAAAAAACGGGACCGCGGGTCCCGTCTTCGCTTGCGGAGCGGAGGATCAGTCTTCGCGGCGCAGATGCGGAAAGAGGATGACGTCGCGGATGTTCGGCGAGTCGGTGATCAGCATCATCAGGCGGTCGATGCCGATGCCGCAGCCGCCGGTCGGCGGCAGGCCGTATTCGAGCGCGCGGATATAGTCGGCGTCGTAGTACATCGCTTCCTCGTCGCCGGCATCCTTCGCGGCGGCCTGCGCCTGGAACCGCGCAGCCTGGTCTTCCGGATCGTTCAACTCCGAGAAGCCGTTGGCGATTTCGCGTCCGGTCATGAACAGCTCGAAGCGCTCGGTGATGCCGGGCACCGTGTCCGAGGCGCGCGCCAGCGGCGAGACTTCGACCGGGTAGTCGATGATGTACGTCGGGTTCCACAACTGCGCTTCCGCGGTTTCCTCGAACAGGGCGAGTTGCAGGGCGCCGAGCCCCGCCGTCGACAGCGGCGTGACGCCGAATTTCTTCAGTTCGGCCTTCAGGAAGGCAGCGTCGTGGAGTTGCTCGTTCGTGTAATGCGGCGCGTACTTGTTGATCGCGCCGACGATGGTCAAGCGCTCGAACGGCTTGGAAAGATCGAGTTCGCGGCCCTGATAGGTCAGGCAGGCGGTGCCGTGGGCATCGACGGCGGCCTGGCGGATCACCGCTTCGGTGAAGTCCATCAGCCAGCGGTAGTCGACGTAGGCGGCGTAGAACTCCATCATCGTGAATTCAGGATTGTGGCGCGGCGACACGCCCTCGTTGCGGAAGTTGCGGTTGACCTCGAACACGCGCTCGAAGCCGCCGACCACCAGCCGCTTCAGGTAGAGTTCCGGCGCGATGCGCAGGTACATTTCCATGTCGAGCGCATTGTGGTGGGTGACGAAGGGCTTGGCCGCGGCGCCGCCTGGAATCGGATGCAGCATCGGCGTTTCGACCTCCATGAAGCCGTGTTCGGCCATGAAGCGGCGGATGGAGGACATCGCCGCCGTGCGCGCCTTGAAAGTGCGGCGCGTTTCCTCGTTCATGATCAGGTCGACGTAGCGCTGGCGATAGCGCGTCTCGTGATCGGCCAGGCCGTGGAATTTGTCCGGCAGAGGGCGCAGCGACTTGGTCAGGAGACGCAGGTTGGTCACCTTGACCGACAGTTCGCCGGTCTTGGTCTTGAACAGCGTGCCTTCGGCGCCGAGAATGTCGCCCAGATCATAGTGCTTGAATGCCTCGTGCGCTTCCTCGCCGGCCAGTTCGTTGGTGATGTAAAGCTGGATGCGGCCGTCGGTGTTCGGGCCGGAGGCGTCCTGGAGGGTCGCGAAGGAGGCCTTGCCCATGACGCGCTTGAGCATCATGCGGCCGGCGACGCTGACCTTGACGGCTTTCTCTTCCAGCGCCTCGCGCTCGGCATCGCCGTGCCAGGCCTGCAGATCGGCGGCCTTGTGCTGCGGGCGGAAATCGTTCGGAAAGGCCACGCCCTTTCCGCGGAGGGCAGTGAGCTTGGCGCGCCGTTCGGCGATGATGGAATTTTCGTCTTGATGAACCGCGGGTTGCTGTTGATCTGTCGTCATGGCTGGTAGTGATTCGATCGAATGGGTATTGCTTGGAATCCGGTGCGGCCGCAGGACGCGCACGGCACCGCATGCCTGCGCCGCGAGGCGGGAGGAAAGTGCGCTTTCCGAATTTCCTGCCCGCCGGCGGCCGGTTACACGCCTTGTTTCAGCGACGCCGCGATGAAATCGTCCAGGTCGCCGTCGAGGACCGCTTTGGTATTGCCGACTTCGTGATTGGTGCGCAAATCCTTGATGCGCGACTGGTCGAGCACGTAGGAGCGGATCTGATGGCCCCAGCCGATGTCGGTCTTGGCGTCTTCCATCTTCTGCTGCTCGCTCATGCGCTTGCGCAGTTCGAGCTCGTACAGGCGCGACTTCAGCATCGCCCAGGCCTCGGCGCGGTTGCGGTGCTGGCTGCGGTCGTTCTGGCACTGCACGACGATGCCGGTCGGGGCGTGCGTCAGGCGCACCGCGGAATCGGTCTTGTTGATGTGCTGCCCGCCGGCGCCGGAGGCGCGGAAGGTGTCGGTGCGCACATCGGCCGGATTGATTTCGATTTCGATCGAGTCGTCGACTTCGGGATAGACGAACACGCTCGAGAACGAGGTGTGGCGGCCGTTGGCGGAATCGAAGGGCGACTTGCGCACGAGGCGATGCACGCCGGTCTCGGTGCGCAGGAAGCCGTAGGCGTAATCGCCTTCGACCTTGATCGTGGCGGTCTTGATGCCGGCGACTTCGCCGTCCGATTGTTCCAGGACTTCAGCCTTGAATCCCTTGCGCTCGCAATAGCGCAAATATTGGCGCAACAGCATCGAAGCCCAGTCCTGCGCTTCGGTGCCGCCCGCGCCGGCCTGGATGTCGATGAAGCAATTGTTCGGGTCCAGCGGGTTGGAAAACATCCGGCGGAACTCCATGCCTTCGACTTGCTTCTTCAGTTCTTCGGCATCGGCTTCGATAGCGATCAGGGTGTCGTCGTCCTGCTCGGCGCGCGCCATCTCGAACAGGTCTTGCGCGTCGCGCAGGCCGGAATGGATGTCGTTGAGCGTGTGGACGATCGCTTCGAGAGATTTCTTCTCTTTGCCGAGATCCTGGGCGCGTTTGGGATCGTTCCAGACGTTGGGATCTTCGAGTTCGCCGTTGACTTGTTCGAGTTTCTCCGACTTCACATCGAAGTCAAAGATACCTCCGTAGATCGGCTTCGCGGCCGGCAAGGTCTGCCAGCAGGGCGGAAAGGGAATTGAGACGTTCGGCTTCCATGATGGTATTGCTCGCAATCAAACCTTGCATTATACCCGACTGAGGGCGGCGCAGTCCTCTCCCGTAAATATGGGAGCGCGTGGCGCGAAAACAATGACGACGGGATCGCGGCTCGACAAGCGGCTGTCCGATAGGCAATATAGCGCCCATGCTTGCCTCCTGAAAATCCAACAATGCCGGAGCTGCCGACAAGAGCGGAAGCGTTTCAGAACTCCAGGAGAATAATCCATGCGCTTCAGAAAAAAAACAGCGAGATCGGCGGGAAGCATGCTCGTTCTTGCGACGCTTTTCCTGCCGCCGCTGCATGCCCAGCCGGCCAGGGACGGCGATTTCCTCGAATTGCTGACCCAGGAAAACCAAGTGTTTTCCGCTTCGCGCTATGTGCAGACCATGGCGGAAACACCGGCCAATGTGACGGTGCTGACCCGTGGCGACCTCAAGCGTTTCGGCTATCGGAACATCGGGGAGGCGCTGGCCGCCTTGCCCGGCGTATACGATGCCGCCAGCCAGTGGCCGGCGCTCGGCGTGCGCGGTTTCGCGGTGCCAGGGGACTTCGGTTCGCGCATCCTGACGCTCGTCAACGGCATGCCGATTTACGAAGCGACCTACGGCAGCTTCTTCATCGAGCAGCTCGACATGGAAAGCATAGACCGTATCGAGTTCGTGAAAGGGCCGGGATCGGCGCTGTATGGAAGCGGGGCGGTGCTGGCTGTTGTCAACTTGATCACGCGCAGCGGGCATGACGCCGCCAGCAAGTCGATTGCGGCCGAGGTGGCCAGCCACCGTGGCATCAAGCTATACGGCTCCTGGGGACAGGGCGGGGCGGGCGGCGCCGATACCTTCCTCTCCGCGAGCGTCGGCAGCGACAGAGGCCGCGATCTCTACTTGCGCGAAATGGATGCGCCCGGATTCGATCCCGTGCGCTTGCGTGGCATGTCGATCGACAACGACCGCTCGGATACTCTGCGGCTGTTTGGCCGTGCCGCGTACGGCAACACCTGGCTTCAGGGACTGTACATTACCGCCGATAAGCGCGATCCGCTCGCCAGCTATGGCACCGTGTTGAACGGCAGGCTGCACCTGAAGGAGATGTTGGGTGCCGTGGAGGCCGGCGTAAGCGGAGAGCTGGCGGGCGGCGCGTTGGGGACGGCTCGCGCCTATTACTTCGGCGTGGCGGAAGAGGGCGATTATCCCTACACCTTTTCCGGAGCGCGGGTGCCTCCGGTCGACTACATCAACGTGTCGGACTTGGCGAGTCGGCAATACGGCATCGAATTGCGCTACGACCGCTTTCTTTCCAATGGACACCATCTCCTGGCGGGGGGCGAGGCAAAACGGGTTGAAAGTCATCAACAGGTAGGCGACCAGCCGGGGCCCGCGCGCAGCGGCGTCGTCAGCGTCGACAGCCGCCCGCGTTATTCGCAATGGGCATTGTTCATCCAGGACGAAATCCGTTTCGGCCGGGATACCTTGTTTCTCGGCGCTCGCTACGATGCCTACCGCGGATTTTCCGAGGGCGTCAGGTCGCGCCTCTCGCCGCGCATTGTCTATCTGCGGAATATTTCCGAGAACACGACGGGCAAGCTGATCTACGGCGAGGCGTATCGGGCGCCGACCGTCTATGAATCGCTTTACCAGGACGGCGTGCCGGCCGCCGAAACCTTGTGGGCCAATCCGAAGCTCCGCCCCGAGCTGGCGCGCACCTTCGAAGCCTTGTTCGAACATCGGCCGCGGCCGGGCGTCCAGATGCGGTTGAGCATGTTTCGCATGCGGCTCGCCGATTCGCCGGCGCAGATCGTCACACCGGAGTTCGCCGGTACGCCGTGCGCGCTGGGCCCGGAGGGATGCATCCAATACCGGAACTCCGGCGTCTCCCAAAGCGTGATCGGTTTCGAAGCCGATCTCAGAATGAAGCAATCGGATCATGGCAGCCTGTACGCGTCGCTGTCTTGCCAACGAAGCCGCCAGGAAGGCCAGGAGCTCGCGAGTTCGCCGCGTCATCAGATCAAGTTCGGCGCCAGCCGCGTGTTGCCCTGGGCCGGAATGGATGCCGCTTTCGAGGCGCATTACATCGGCCGGGCGCGCGGACGCTTCGAAGGCGGCGGAAGAACCGCCGACGCGCCGTCCTACCTGCTCGTCAACGCAGCGCTCAATGCGGGCCAACTGACGGGAGGATGGCGCGCGTCGCTGCGCATCAACAATCTGCTCGACCGCAAGATATACACCATCGCTTCGCGCGAACTGCAGCCGCTCGAGCGCGTCCCGGGCGAAGAGCGGCGTTTTTCCCTGCAACTGCAACACGACTTTTGAGGGTCGGGAGAGTAACGTTGCGTTTCTTATTGCTCTTTCTGCTGTTCATCGCCGGTGCCGCGCGCGCCGACATCATCTTGTTGCTATCGGACGAGCGAGCTCCGGTAACCGGCGTGGCGAGGGCGATCGGTGCGGCATACGGCGGAAAGATCGAGGTCCATAACCTGGGCGGTTCTCGGGGCAAGGAAAACGACATCGTTCGTGCGATCCTGAACTCGAATCGGCGCCAGGTGGTGGCGGTGGGCCTGTTGGCGGCGCAGGTGGCGCGCGAGCGCCTGCCGTCCAAGCATGTCGTGTTTTGCCAAGTGCTCAACTTCGAGGAATTCGACCTGGTCACGCCGTGGATGAAAGGCGTCAGCGGCATTCCGTCGCTACAGAAACAATTCGCCGCCTGGAAAATGCTTGATCCCGGGCTGCAGAGGATCGGCGTCATCACCGGGCGCCAGACCCGGTACATGGTGCGGGAGGCGGAGGCGGCCGCGCGACGCCAGGGGATCGATATCATCCATATCGAGGCGGCCTCGGACCGCGCCGTCCTGTTCGCCGCCCAGGAATTGCAGGAGAAGAAGATCCAGGGGCTGTGGCTGGCTCCGGACAGCAGCATCCTGAGCCAGCGCGCGATTCTCGAACTGATGTCGTACAGCGTGAAGAACAACCTGGAAGTGCTGGCGTTTTCGCCGGCGCTGCTGAAGGAAGGCGCGCTGCTTTCCGCTACCTCGGACTTTTCGGAAATCGCGCAATTGGTGCTGGAGCGCCTGAGAAAGGCAAGCGATGCCACCGGCATCGCCGGCGAGCCGGTAATGCCGCTGGGAGCTGCCAGGATCCACATCAACGGCGCCGCCGCGGCGCGCTTCGGGCTCTCGGTATCGGCAAAACTGAGGGAGCAAGCGGATGTCCAATAACCCGAACCGCCGGCCCAGCCTGATCAAGCGCGTCCGCTCCATGATGCTGGGCGCCGTGACGGTGCTCTATGTCGTTACGCTGTTTTCCACCTTCCTCGGCGGCAATTATCTGATCGCGACCAACCTGGAGAAGCAGGCGCGGCAGCTCCTGCCGGTGTTCGACGACATGGGAGCGCCGCTGTTCTTTTCCTCCTCCAGCCAGGCGATGGAGCGTATCGCCGGCCATGCCGGTCCGATTCCCGACATCGGCGTCGTGCGTTTCTACGACAAGAAGACCATGCATTTGCTGGCCGAATACCGCAAGCCGGGAGCTCCGGACATTCCGGTGTTGGGGCCGCAGGAGTTGGCGGTCGCCGAGAACATGCAGACCGTCGCCAGCCGCGTCGAAACCATCGCCGGCATGGCGAGCTACATACAAGTGTTCGCGCCGATTCGCGCCAAGGCCGGACATGGCCGGGACTTGCTCGATTTCGGCGACGCACCCGCGGCGGATGTCAGCGAAACCATCGGTTACGTCGAAATCGGCATGGACTTCGCGCCTTCGCGCAGCAATCTTTATCCCGGCCTGCTCGGGACCGCGGCCATCCTGTCGATCGCCTTGCTGCTCGGCCTGGAGTTTTATCTGTATCGGATGCGCAAGGCCTTGCAACCTTTGCTGAGCCTCGAGGAGCCGCTGCAGCGCATCGCCGAGGGCGACTTCGACGCGACCGTCGGCGACGAGCAGGCGGACCGGGAAATCGAATTGATTCGCCAGGCGTTGCAGAGCGCCATCGACGCGCTCAAGGAACGCGAAGTGGAGCGCAACGAAGCGGTGCGCGCCAAGATACTTGCCGACGAAGCCAACGCGGCGAAGGGCTTGTTCCTCGCCAACATGAGCCATGAGATACGCACGCCGATGAACGGCGTGATCGGCATGCTCGGGCTGCTGCTCGACACGGAATTGTCCGCCTCGCAGCGCGAGTTCGCCACCGTGGCGCAAGGCAGCGCGGAAAGCCTGCTCGAGCTCATCAACGATATTCTCGATTTTTCCAAGATCGAAGCCGGCAAGCTCGACCTTGAATGCATTCCCTTCAGCCTGTTGCGCGAAATGGAGTCGGTATGCAACACGCAAGCCTTGGCTGCCGAGAAGAAGGGGCTCGATCTGATCGTGCATTATCCGCCGACCCTGCCGCACATGATGATGGGCGATCCGGCGCGCATCCGACAGATACTGACCAATCTGACCAGCAATGCGATCAAGTTCACGGCCAAGGGCCATGTCCTGGTGGAAGTGGAGATCGACGCGGCGGCGGACGAGCGCTGCCGCTTGCGCGTCTCGGTGACCGATACCGGCATCGGCTTGGCGCCCGATAAGATCGGCGAGATCTTCGACAAGTTCACCCAGGCCGACACCTCCACCACGCGGCAGTACGGCGGCACCGGGCTCGGATTGACCATTTGCAAGCTGCTGGTGGAGATGATGGGCGGGCAGATCGGCGTCGAAAGCGAGCTGGGACGCGGCAGCACCTTCTGGTTCACGCTCGCATTGCCGCTTGCGCAGGAAGTTTCCCATCAGGCGGCCAGGGCCGACGAACTGCGCGGCGTGCGCGTGCTGGTGGTCGACGACCAGCCGACCAACCGGCGCGTGCTCGAGGAACAGCTGCAGCAGCAAGGCATGCGCGTCGACGGCTTCGGCTCGGCGATCGAAGTGCTGACGGCGCTGCAGCGTGCGGTCGCGGAGAAGGATCCGTATCGCATCGCCATCCTCGACCACCAGATGCCGGACATCGACGGCGAGATCCTGGGCGCGGCGATCAAGGCCGAGCCGGCGTACAGCAGCATTCAGTTGATGCTGCTCAGTTCCTTGTCGCGCGCGGGCGATGCGCAGCGCATCGAGCAGGCCGGCTTTGCGGCCTTCCTCAGCAAACCGGTGCCGCAGCATATCCTGATCGATGCCTTGATGGTCTTGAACAGCGCTAGCGATGCCGAACCCATGCCGTTCCTGACGGTGACGGCGCTGTCGTCGTCGCCGGCCGGACAGGAAGAAGATGGCCTGCCGTTCGCCGGATGCCAGATCCTGGTCGCCGACGACAATCTCGTCAATCAGCAAGTCGCGCAGCGCATGCTCGAACGCCTTGGTTGCCTGGTCGAAGTCGCCGCCAACGGCGAGACGGCGGTTGCGATGTCGCGCCATCGGCGCTACGACCTGATCCTGATGGATTGCCAGATGCCGGAGCTCGACGGTTACGAAGCGACGGCACGCATCCGGGCCGAAGAGACCGGCGGCCGGCGAGTACCGGTCATCGCCCTGACCGCCAATGCGATGCAGGGCGAGCGCGAGAAATGCCTGGCGGCCGGCATGGACGATTTTCTATCGAAGCCGATTCGCCCCCAGACGCTGCATGAAACGCTGCGGCGCTGGCTTCCGGGGGCAGGCGCCGGCGCGCCGGTGGTCGAAGAAGAGGGCATCCGCGACGAAATGCTGGCCGTGCAAGAAGCGTTCGGGGAGAGTTTCGGCGAACTGGTTGCCTTGTTCTTGAGCGACAGCCCCAAGCGTATCGAAGGCTTGCGGCAAGGGATGGCGACCCAGGACCAGATCGCGATCGGCAAAGTCGCGCATGCCTTGGCCGGCAGTTGCGCATCGATCGGCGCGATGCGGCTCTCCGGCCTGTGCCGCGATCTCGAAATCCAGAACAAGGCCGGCATACCGCCGGACCTTGCCGGCCGGATCGATGCCATCGAAATGGAATACGGGAAAGCGGCCGCCAGGCTGTCGGCGATGGCACAAGCCGACCGGGTCTTGCCTGGATTCGCCGCCTGAAAGGCGCCGGCGCAATTGCCGGCGTGCTTTCGTTACGCAGCGTCCGTTACACGGCGTCCGTTACACGGCGTCCCTTACCGGGCCTCCGCATATTCAATCATCAGCTGCAGGCGCGTCGCGCCATTGTATTCGTTGGCATCGAGCCGATATGCGGCGCGTATCCGTTCCGGCAGCGAATCGGCATGGCCGAACCAGATGGCGTCGTAACGGGAGCCGTTTTTCTCGAGCAGCAACTTCAGGTGTTTTTCCTTCAGCACGCGCTGGCTGACCACGCGGAATTCGTCGCAGAACAGCGGCGGTGGAAAGCCCTGGCCCCAGACTTGCTCTTCCAATATGCCGATGAACTGGGTCGTGAAATAGGCTTCCTCCAGTTCACCGTCGGTTTCGATCACGCGTTCGAGCTGCGAGGGGCCAAGCCATGCCCGGCCGACCGCCTCGAAGGCCCGCGAAAATCCTTCGAAGGCGTCGGCGCGGATCGTCAATCCGGCCGCCATCGCGTGCCCGCCGAATTTCTCGATCAGGCTCGGCGCCTGCTTCGAGACCAGGTCGAGCGCATCGCGCAGATGAAAGCCGGCGATCGAGCGGCCCGAACCCTTGATCAATCCTTCGCCGCCTTGCGCAAAGGTGATCGTCGGCCGGTAGAACTTGTCCTTCAGGCGCGAGGCGACGATCCCGATCACGCCCTGATGCCAGGATTCGTCGAACACGGCGATGGTCGTGCTGTCCTTCGGGTCGAAGCGTTCCAGCAGCGTCAACGCCGTGTCCTGCATGGTCGATTCGATCTCGCGCCGCTCGCGGTTGATCGCATCGAGTTGCTGCGCGATCGCCCACGCGCGTCCCTCGTCGTCGGTGGTCAGGCATTCGATGCCGAGCGACATGTCGGCCAGGCGGCCGGCGGCATTGAGGCGCGGGCCGAGCGCGAAGCCGAGGTCGAAGGGCGAGGCGCGCCTGGCTTCGCGGCCGGCGGCGCGGAACAGGGCCGCGATGCCGGGCTGCATGCGGCCGGCGCGCATGCGCTTCAATCCTTGCGCGACGAGCACGCGGTTGTTGGCGTCGAGCTTGACCACGTCGGCGACGGTCCCGAGCGCGACCAGATCGAGCAGCGCATCGAGCTTCGGCTGGGTCTGGGCATCGAAAATGCCGCGCCGGCGCATTTCGGCTCGCAGCGCCAGGAGGACGTAGAACATCACGCCGACCCCGGCCAGGTTCTTGCTCGGGAAGCCGCAGGACGGCTGGTTCGGATTGACGATGACGCGCGCGTCCGGGAGACGGTCGCCCGGCAGGTGATGATCGGTGACGACGACATCGATGCCGCGCCGTTTCGCTTCCTCTACGCCATCGATGCTGGCGATGCCGTTGTCGACGGTGACGATGATGTCGGGCGACTTTTCGCGCTGGGTCAGTTCGACGATCTCCGGCGTCAATCCGTAGCCGTACTCGAAACGATTGGGCACGATGAAATCGACGACGGCGCCGAGCGCCCGCAGGCCGCGCAGCGCCACGGCGCAGGCGGTCGCGCCGTCGCAATCGTAATCGGCCACGACGACCAGCCTTTTCTTCGCTTCGATCGCATCCGCCAGGTAGGCGGCCGCGGCGTCGACATGCAGCATGCCGCCGGGAACGATCAAGGCGTTCAATTCGGTCGACAATTCGCGCGCATCGGTCAGTCCGCGCGCGGCATACAGGCGTGCCAGCACGGGATGGATGCCTTGCTGGCGCAGCATCTCCGCTTCGCGGAAGGAATAGCTGCGGGTGGTGATACGGGTCATTGGGTCAGGCGCTTGAGGGACGGGCCGATCCAGAACTTGCGCAGTCCGAGGCGGCCGATCGAAAATTCCACGAGGCCCGTATTGTGCGACAGAATCAGCCGCAGGTGGTCGATTTTTCCGGCCTTGAGCGCATCGAGCAAGGGTGCAAACCAGTCAACTTCGAGCGCGTGCATGCGCGCGAGCCATTCGCCCCAGTCTTGCGCGAATGCCGGTTGGACGAGGCGTTCCGTGCCGGCGACGATGTGCTCGCCAGGCGAGGCGAGGACGGCGTTCGCATCGCCATCGTCGGCATGGCGCGGGCAAGTCCGTCCGAGCGCGCCCATCCAGCCCGGCAAATCGAGCGCATGCTGGTAAGGAGCCGCGGCCACGGCCGTACCGGCCGACGTGCCGCCCCACAGCCACAAGGAGTTGACAACCCGTTTGCCCGCCGCTTCGCGCGCCGCGTTGACGGCATGGACATGCCATTGCATCTGCACTTCGTTCTGCACCTTGCGCCAGGCGCGTTCGCCTTCGCCCTTCGGCATCCAGATATCGATGTTGTGGCCGCCGGCGGCGTCCGGCGTGGCGGTCCGCAGCTCGCGCCAGTCGTCGGCACGAAGGAACCAGGTGTAGGGATCGCCGTAGCGCGCATCCAGTCCGGCCTCGCGAAACAAGGGTAGGGCGTCATCGAACAGCAGCCGCGATTCCATGTCCGACAACGCCAGTTGCCGGATGTCGGTCAGGACCAGATGGTCGCGTGCGATGTGGATATGTACCGGGTGCAGCACGAACCAGTGGCCGGTTTCCGCTTCCAACCCGAGCCCGCGCATGATTGCGGCGGCGGCCGGCGGACTGTCGTCGATTCCGGCGGGGCGGGTCAGGCCGAAACGCCCGGCGATCCACGATTCGTGCGGCAGCATGCGGGAGAAATCGTCGAGGCTTTCGCGGCCGGATGTCTCGCCGCGGGCGATCATCATGGAAAGCGCCGGAGCTTTTATTGCACGCAGTAAATCCGGCGCCAGTTCTGCGGGCGGCAAGGCGAAGGGAAGAAGAAGGTCGATGTGCTTCATTTTGCTGATTGTATGGCAAGATGCGAGCTTGTTTAGGAGAGACGGTTTGAGCATCGGAAAAAATCTGCCTTTCGAATGGCTGGTCGGCTTGCGCTATACGCGCGCCGGCAAGCGCAGCGCGCGCAACAGTTTCATATCCTTCATTTCCCTGATCTCCATGGCCGGCATCGCGCTCGGGGTGGCGGCGCTGATCGTGGTGCTGTCCGTCATGAACGGCTTCCAGAAAGAGGTGCGCGACCGCATGCTGTCGGTGTTGGCGCATATCGAAGTCGTCGGCGCCTACGGCAGCCTGCCGGAGTGGCGGGAGACGGCGCGCGAGGCGTTCCAGAGCAAGGAAGTCAAGGGCGCCGCGCCCTATGTGATGGCGCAATCGATGCTGCTGCGCGACGACAACATGCGCGGCGCCGTCATCCGCGGCGTGCTGCCGCAGGAGGAGCCGAAGGTGTCCGACGTCGCCAAGCAAGTGCGGCAAGGCAGCTTCGACGACTTGCGCGCAGGCGAATTCAACATCGTTCTGGGCGGCGAACTGGCCCGGGCGCTACGGGTGGAGGTCGGCGACAAGGTGACCCTGGCCGCGCCCCAGGGCAACGTCACGCCCGCCGGCGTCGTGCCGCGCATGAAATCGTTCCGGGTGGTCGGCCTGTTCGAAGCCGGACACTTCGAATACGACTCGACGCTGGCGTTCATCCACCTCGACGACGCCATGAAGTTGTACCGCATGGACGCCCCGTCCGGCTTGCGCCTGAAGATCGCCGACATGCAGCGCGCTCCCGAAGTGGCGCACGACTTGTCGCGCATCCTGAGCGGCGACATTTTCATCAGCGACTGGTCGCGGCAGAACCGCAACTGGTTCGCCGCGGTGCAGACCGAGAAGCGCATGATGTTCCTGATCCTGACCCTGATCATCGCGGTGGCCGCCTTCAATCTCGTCTCGACGCTGGTCATGACGGTGACCGACAAGCAGGCGGATATCGCCATCCTGCGCACGCTCGGCGCCGCGCCGCGCTCCATCATGAAGATCTTCGTCATCCAGGGCGGCCTGGTCGGATTGATCGGCACGGCGCTCGGCGTCACGCTCGGCGTGATCGTCGCGCTCAATGTCGATGTCATCGTGCCTTTCATCGAGCGTCTCCTCGGCATTCGTTTCCTGCCGAGCGATATCTATCTGATCAGCGCCTTGCCGTCCGATCTGCGCTGGCCGGATGTCTGGACCATCGGCGGCGTCGCCGTCGCGCTTGCCTTCGCCGCGACGCTCTATCCAAGCTGGGCGGCGGCGCGCGTGCGGCCGGCGGAAGCCCTGCGCTACGAATAATCATCAAGAAAACGAGGAAACCATGAAACTGATCGGCTTGTTCGATTCTCCTTATGTGCGCCGCGTCGCAGTGTCGATGCGCTTGCTCGGCTTTCCGTTCGAGCACGTCGCGCTGTCGGTATTCCGCAACCAGGACGAGATGCGGCTGATCAATCCGCTGGTCAAGGTGCCGATGCTGGTGCTCGACGACGGCGAAAAGCTGATCGAGAGCAGCTTCATTCTCGATTATCTCGACGAATTGGCCGGACCGGAAAGGCGACTGCTGCCCGCCGCGGGCGCGCCGCGCCGGCGCATGCTCCAGCACTGCGCCGTGGCGCTGGTGGCGATGGAGAAGGCGGTGCAAGTCCATTACGAAAAGGACCGCCGTCCAGCGGACAAGGTTCTCGACGAGTGGCTCGCCCGCGTCATGCGGCAGATGCACGACGCCTTCGCCATGCTCGACGCCATGCCGTCCACCGGCGTGATGGCCGGCGCGGCGATCGACCAGGCCGACATCACGAGCGCGGTGGCCTTGCGCTTCGCGCGTCATGTGCATCCGGCGGAGTTTCCGGTCGGGCGCTACCCGCAGCTGGAGAAGCTGTCCGCGCATTGCGAAGCCTTGCCGGCCTTCATCGAAATCCCGCTGGAATGAGAATGGAGCCGACCGTACTCTCGTGCCGCGGATTGGCCAAGACCTTTACGCAAGGAAAATACAAGGTCGAGGTCTTGCGCGGCATCGATTTCGAGGTGGCGAAGGGGGAGCGCGTCGCCATCGTCGGGGCGTCCGGCTCGGGCAAGTCGACCTTGCTGCACCTGCTCGGCGGGCTCGACGTGCCGACCGGCGGTAGCGTGACGCTGCTCGGCCAGGATCTCGCCAGCCTCGATGAAAGAAAACGGGGCGACATGCGCAACGCCTCGCTCGGCTTCGTCTACCAGTTCCATCACCTGTTGCCCGAGTTTTCCGCGCTCGACAATGTCGCGATGCCGCTGCTGATCCGGCGCGTCGCGCGCGCCAGGGCGCACGAGGCGGCGCAGGCGGTGCTGGCGCGCGTCGGGCTGGCCAATCGCGTCACCCATGTGCCGGGAGAATTGTCCGGCGGCGAGCGCCAGCGCGTGGCGTTGGCGCGGGCGCTCGTGACAGAGCCGGCGTGCGTGCTGGCCGACGAGCCGACCGGAAATCTCGACCGCGCGACGGCGCAGCAGACCTTCGATCTCATGCTCGAACTGTCGCGTACGCTCGGCACGGCTTTCGTCATCGTCACCCACGACATCGAGCTGGCGCGCCACTGCGACCGCGTGCTGCGGTTGTCGGTCGACGGCCTTCACCCTTACGTCGAGCATGTGGATTGACACGCATTGCCACCTCGACGCCGCGGAGTTTTCCGGCGACGAGGGGACCATCGCCGCCGCCGCGGCGCGGCTGCAGGTGTCGCGCATCGTGATTCCGGCGATCGCGCGATTCAATTTCGATACCGTCGCCGACCTCGCGCGCCGACATGGCAATTGCGTCTACGCGCTCGGCATTCACCCGATCTTCGTGCCGCAAGCCGAAGAGGAGGACCTGGCCGCGCTGCGCGCCGCGGTCGCGGCGGCCATCGGCGATCCGCGCTTCGTCGGGATCGGCGAAATCGGCCTGGATTTCTTCGTGCCCTCCTTGAAGAGCGATTCCTTGCGCGCGAAGCAGGAGCGTTTCTATGGCGAGCAATTGCGGATCGCCCGCGATTTCGGTTTGCCGGTCTTGCTTCACGTTCGCCGTTCACAGGATATCGTGCTCAAGCATTTGCGCCGCATCGCGGTGCCGGGCGGCATCGCCCACGCCTTCAACGGCAGTTTCCAACAGGCGCAGGCCTTCATCGATCTTGGTTTCAAGCTCGGCTTCGGCGGCGCCATGACCTTTACCCGCGCCTTGCAGATCCGGCGCCTGGCGACGGAGTTGCCGGAAACGGCGATCGTGCTCGAAACCGACGCGCCGGATATTCCCCCGGCCTGGGCGCACGATCAGCGCAACAGCCCCGAGCGCTTGCCGCGCATCGGCGAGACCCTGGCGCAACTGCGCGGCGTCGACGCCGCGACGGTGGCGCGCTTCACGAGCGCGAACGCCTGCGCCGCATTGCCGCGCCTGGCCGCTCTGGCGGGGCCGGCTGATCCGGCCGCGCACGCTTGATGCCGGTTCTTCCCCTGCGCAGCGCGATTCTCGGCCTCGTGGTCGGCGCGGCGCTGCTGCAGCGGCAAGCACTGCTGCCGGAATGGACGGCCATCCTGGCCTGGTTCAGCGGCGCCGCCGCCTTGGCTGTGCTGGCCTATCGGATGAAGCGGCCATTCCTCAGGCTTCCCTTGGCCGTCGCTGCCGGCATGGCATTCGGTTTCGCATGGGCCGCCTCGATGGCGCAGCATTACCTGGCCGACGAATTGCCGAAGGAATGGGAAGGGCGGGACATCATGGTGGTCGGGACGATCGCGGACTTGCCCTACCGTTTCGAACGCGGGACGCGCTTCAATTTCAAGGTCGAGCAGGCATCCGCCGGCGGCCGCGCGCTGGTCGGCGTGGTGCCGCCGAAGATCGCGCTGTCGTGGTATGCCGCATATCGCGATAACCATGACGACGGCGATCCACGGCCGGCCGCCGAGGTCCGGCCCGGCGAGCGTTGGCGATTGACGGTCCGCCTGCAGCGGCCGCACGGCAACGCCAATCCCTACGGCTTCGACTACGAGGCCTGGCTGTTGGAGCAGGGCGTGCGCGCCACCGGTTATGTGCGTCCCGATACGAAGCCGGCGGAGAGCCGGCGTCTCGATGCCTTCGTGTTCGATGCCGGCAACCTCGTTCAGCGCGGCCGCGCCTGGCTGCGCGAGCGGATTCTCGCCGCTTTACCCGAGAAGCCGTATGCCGGCGTGATCGTCGCCCTGGTCGTCGGCGATCAGCGCGCGATCGAACGGGCCGACTGGCAAGTCTTCAATCGCACCGGCGTCGGCCACCTGATTTCGATTTCGGGCTTGCATATCACGATGATCGCGGGCCTGTGCGCCGGCTTGATGTTCCAGCTCTGGCGCCGTTCCTTTTTCACGCGCGCCGAATTGCCGCTGCTGCTGCCGGCGCACAAGGCGGCGGCCCTGGCCGGCGCGGGAGCGGCATTGATCTACGTGGCCCTGGCCGGTTTCGGCGTGCCCGCGCAGCGGACTTTGTACATGGTCGCGGTGGTGGCGGCAGCCCTGTGGTGCGGACGCCAGGCCAGCGTATCCCATGTGCTCTGCCTGGCGCTGGCGGCGGTGATCCTGCTGGATCCATGGGCGGTTCTCTGGCCGGGCTTCTGGCTATCGTTCGGCGCCGTGGCGATCATTCTTTACGTGTCGGACGGCCGGGCTTCGAGCGGGGCGGAGCGCGGGCTGGCGCCCACGGAGCGCGCCTGGCGGATGCTGCGCGGCGCGGGATTGACGCAATACGCGGTCACCGTCGGACTGGTGCCGTTGACGATGCTGCTGTTCGGCCAGGTTTCGCTGATCAGTCCGGTCGCCAACGCGATCGCGATTCCCGTCGTGAGCCTGCTCGTCACGCCGCTCTCGCTGGCGGGCGGCATTCTGCCGTCGCCGCTGGCGGACTGGGTGCTCGTCGCCGCTCATGCGCTGATGGCATGGCTGGCCGGCCTGCTGGGTTGGTTGAACACGGCGTCGGCCGCGGTCTGGAGCGCGCCGGTGCCGGAGGCATGGATATTCGCCGCGGCCTCGATCGGCACGCTCTGGCTGCTCGCGCCGCGCGGCTGGCCGTCGCGCTGGCTGGGACTGGCCGGCTGGCTGCCGCTGGTGCTCAATGCGCCGGCCCGCCCGGCGGACGGTGAGATGTGGGTGACGGCCTTCGACGTCGGCCAAGGCTCCGCCTTGCTGGTCGAGACGTCTCGCCATCGCCTGCTGTACGATACCGGCCCGTCGTATTCGGCGGATGCCGATGCCGGCAACCGGGTCATCGTGCCGTATCTCAAGGGGCGCGGGATCGACCGGCTCGACGGCATGATCGTCTCCCATAGCGACAACGACCACGCCGGCGGGGCGTTGTCCGTGCTGCGGGAGATCGGCGTCGGTTGGACGGCATCGTCGCTGCCGCCGTTCAGTCCGGTCGCCGCGGCGGCGCCGGCCCATCGGCGCTGCATCGCCGGGCAGACCTGGTCGTGGGACGGCGTCGAATTCGAGATATTGCATCCCGATCCGGCGGCCTACGAAAGCGGCAAGCGCAAGTCGAATGCGCTCAGTTGCACCTTGAAGATCACGCTCGGAACGCGGTCCGTCCTTCTGGCGGGAGACATCGAAGCCCGGGAAGAGGCGCGGCTGGCCGCATCGATGCCCGGCAAATTGCGCGCCACGGTGCTCCTCGCGCCGCATCACGGCAGCGGAACGTCGTCGACCGCGCATTTTCTGAACGCAGTGCAGCCGGAGATCGCATTGTTCCAGGTCGGCTATCGCAATCGTTACCGTCATCCGAAGCCGGAGGTGTTCGAGCGCTACGGCATGCTCGGCGCCAAACGCGTGCGTACCGACGAATCCGGCGCGATCAACTTACAATTCGGTTCTTCCCTGACGATCTCCGAATATCGAACCGAACATGCTCGTTACTGGTATGGCCGCTGAACGCCTCGCGCATCGCCCCGCATTGCATTTCGTGCATGGCAATAGCTTTCCCACGGGAACCTATCGCGTTTTCCTCGATCACTTGGGGCGGCATTACGCCATCGATGCGCTCGACATGCACGCCCATGATCCGCGTTACCCGGTGACCGACGGCTGGCGTGAACTGAAGCGGGAATTGATCGATGAGCTACAGGCGCGCCACCGGGAGCCGGTGATTCTCGCCGGTCATTCGATGGGCGGCATCCTGAGCCTGATGGCGGCGCGCTCGCGGCCGGATCTCGTGCGCTGTGTCGTATTGATCGATTCCCCGGTCGTCGCCGGCTGGCGCGCATGGCTGCTGCGGGCGGCGAAGGCGATCAAGCAGGACAAACGCTTCAGCCCGGCCCGTTTTTCGGAGAATCGCTGCAATCTCTGGCCCGATGCGGAAGCCGCTTATCGGCATTACGCCGCCAAGCCGATGTTCGCGGCCTGGCCGGAAGAGGTGTTGCGCGACTATGTCGTTCACGGGACCGCTCCCCATCCCGAAGGCGTGACGTTGCGCTTTTCGCGCGACATCGAGACCCAGGTGTATCGGACGCTGCCGCATCATATCGGCAGGCTGACACGGCGTCCGTTTCCGGTGCCGGTCGGCTTCGTCGGCGGCACCGATTCGGTCGAATGCCGCATGGCCGGACGACAGGCTACGCGGCGCCTGGTCGGCAGGCATTACCGTCTGATTCCCGGCGGCCACCTGTTCCCGATGGAGGCTCCGGCCGCCGCCGCCAGTGCTTTACATGAGATGATTCAGTCTCTTTTACATTCTAGATAATCTATGTTGCGATCGCTTTTCATGCCGCTGCTCGGTGCGGCAATGCTCACCGCCGCCGCACAGGCAAGCGCCGGATCGTTCGGCGACCTGGTCGACGAATTCCGGCGTGCGCGCGCCGAAGGCAGGGCGCGCCTTGCCGTCGTCGTCGACAACGATAGCCTGCTGTTGACCAAGCGCGACGGCTTTTATTCCAGCGGCGCGCGCGTGACGCGCGAGTACTGGCTGCAGACCGCCGGCCAGGCGACGGGCTATGGCTGGCGCATCGGCCAGGAGTTGTATACCGCGTCCGACATCAAGCTGCCGCCGGCATCGATTTCGCCGCAGGATCATCCGTATGCGGGTTGGCTCTATGCCGGCGCGTTCAAGGCCAGTCATCGCGCCGACGGTTATCGTTCCGGCTTCGGCATCGACTTCGGCTGCCTCGGTCCGTGCGCCGGCGGCGAATGGACCCAAACCCATCTGCATCGCCTCCTGCGCCAGCCCTTGCCCGAAGGATGGAGCCGGCAGGTGCGGAACGAGTGGGGTGTCGTCCTCCATGGCGATATCACCCCGGTCCGATGGAGCTTCGGTTCTTCGTTCGACCTGGCGCCGACCTTGCATGGACGTTTTGGCAACATCTTCACCGACGCCGGTATCGGCCTGACCTTGCGTGCCGGCGAATTGAACCTGCTGCCGAACCAATCGGCGCTGCACGGCTATCTGCGGCTCGATGCGGACCTGGTCGGCTACAACGCGACGCTGCAGGGCGGTTATTTTTCAAAGAACAATCCGCATACCGTCAAGCCGAAGCGGCTGGTCGGCGAGGCGGAAGTCGGCCTGGTCTGGCATCGCGGCCCATGGGGCTTGAGCGCTTCCGTGGTCAGGCGCAGCAATGAAGTCGACGGTTTGCCGGACAGTTTCGGCGCGCAGAACTATGCGCGTCTGCTGTTTTCCTATGCGCCTTGACGGCGCGCGGCATAAGCGGATTCCAAAATAATCGCCGCCGGGCCGGCGGTTTCGGAAATGGCCGGGAAATGGTCGGTTTGAGTCCGGAACGGGCTCTAGGGTATAATTTGAATTTCCCGCACGTGCCGTCCGGCACCTTCAGCAATGACCAAGTTTGTATTCGTTACTGGCGGCGTTGTGTCTTCCCTGGGCAAGGGAATCGCAGCCGCCTCTCTCGCCGCGATCCTGGAATCCCGCGGCCTCAAAGTCACCCTTCTCAAGCTCGACCCGTACATCAACGTCGATCCGGGCACGATGAGTCCGTTCCAGCACGGTGAAGTGTTCGTCACCGACGATGGCGCGGAAACCGATCTCGATCTCGGCCATTACGAACGCTTCGTCACGGCCAAGATGAAGAAGGTGAACAACTTCACGACCGGCCAGATCTACGAATCCGTGATCCGCAAGGAGCGCCGCGGCGAGTACCTGGGCAAGACCGTGCAGGTGATTCCGCACATCACGAACGAGATCCAGGAATTCATCCATCGCGGCGCGGCCGGTTTTGACGTGGCCCTGGTCGAGATCGGCGGCACCGTCGGCGACATCGAATCGCTGCCGTTCCTCGAAGCCGCGCGCCAGTTGAGCCTGCGCTCTGCCCGCAACGACACCGCCTTCGTCCATCTGACGCTGGTCCCGTTCATTCCGTCCGCCGGCGAACTGAAGACCAAGCCGACCCAGCACAGCGTGCAGAAGCTGCGCGAGATCGGCATCTTCCCGGACGCCTTGCTGTGCCGCGCCGATCGCCGCATTCCGGACGACGAGCGGGCCAAGATCTCGCTGTTCTCCAACGTGCCGGAAAAGGCCGTCATCTCGGTCTGGGATGCCGATACGATCTACAAGATTCCGCAGATGCTGCACGACCAGTCGCTCGACGCCATCGTCTGCGACAAGCTCGGCCTGTCGCCGAAGCCGGCCGACCTCTCGGTGTGGACCAAGCTGGTGTACGCGCTCGAGAATCCGAAGGAAGAAGTCACGATCGGCATGGTCGGCAAGTACGTCGACCTGACCGAATCCTACAAGTCGCTGACCGAAGCCTTGCGCCACGCCGGCATCCATACCGAAAGCCGCGTCAACATCGAATATCTCGATTCCGAGGAAATCGAAGCCAAGGGCACCGCCTCGCTCGAGAAATACGATGCGATCCTGGTGCCGGGCGGCTTCGGCAAGCGCGGCGTGGAAGGCAAGATCGCCGCGGCGCGCTTCGCCCGCGAGAGCAAGATTCCCTATCTCGGCATCTGTCTCGGCATGCAGGTCGCGCTGATCGAGTTCGCGCGCCACAAGGCCGGCCTTGCCGTCGCCAATTCGACCGAATTCGATCCGGATACCGAACAGCCGGTCGTCGCGCTGATCACCGAATGGCAGAACCATGACGGCAAGGTCGAGCGCCGCGACGTCAATTCCGATCTGGGCGGCACCATGCGCCTCGGCGCCCAGACCTGCGCCGTCAAGCCAGGCACGCTGGCCGCCGAAATCTACGGCGGCACGGTAACCGAGCGCCATCGCCACCGTTACGAAGCGAACAACCATTACCTCGGCCGCGTCGAAGAAGCCGGCCTCGTCGTGTCGGCGCGCACGCCGACCGAGGGCCTGTGCGAGATCATGGAATTGCCGCGCTCCGGCGAGAATGCGCATCCGTGGTATGTCGGCGTGCAGTATCACCCCGAGTTCAAATCCACGCCGCGTGACGGCCACCCCTTGTTCATCTCCTTCATCAAGGCCGCGCTGGAGCACAAGCGTGCCGCCCTGCAAAGGAAAGCAGCATGAAACTCTGCGGATTCGATGTCGGCCTCGACAAGCCGTTCTTCCTGATCGCCGGCCCGTGCGTCATCGAATCGCACCAGCTGGCGCTCGATACCGCCGGCTATCTCAAGGAGATCGCGGCCGAACTCGGCATTCCCTTCATCTACAAGTCGTCCTTCGACAAGGCCAACCGCTCGTCGGGCACGTCTTTCCGCGGCCTCGGCATGGAGAAGGGCCTCGACATCCTGGCCGACGTGCGCAAGCAGATCGGCGTGCCGGTCCTGACCGACGTGCATGAGCTGCACGAGATCAAGCCGGTGGCCGAAGTCGTCGACGTCCTCCAGACGCCGGCATTCCTGTGCCGCCAGACCGATTTCATCCGCGCCTGCGCGCAGTCGGGCAAGCCGGTCAACATCAAGAAGGGCCAGTTCCTCGCGCCGCACGACATGAAGAACGTGATCGACAAGGCACGCGCCGCGGCCAAGGAAGCCGGCCTGCCGGACGACGTGTTCATGGCATGCGAACGCGGCGTCTCCTTCGGTTATAACAATCTCGTGTCCGACATGCGCTCGCTGGCGATCATGCGCGAGACCGGCTGCCCGGTCGTGTTCGATGCGACCCATTCGGTGCAGTTGCCGGGCGGGCAGGGCACATCCTCGGGCGGCCAGCGCGAATTCGTGCCGGTATTGGCGCGCGCGGCGGTCGCGACCGGCATTTCCGGCCTGTTCATGGAAACGCATCCGAATCCCGCCGAGGCCAAGTCCGACGGTCCCAATGCCGTGCCGATGATGCGCATCAAGGAGTTGCTCGCGACCTTGGTCGAGCTCGACCGCGTCGTGAAAAAATCGGCGTTCCTGGAAAACGATTTTGCTTGAAGCCTGAGAACCGGAGGACGGCTCATCATCAGAAGAGCCTTCTTCGAAGCGCCGCCACAAGCGGATGCCGCGAGGCGTAGCCAGCCGACGCATTACCAAGCACACGGTGCCTGCCATTATCGTTCTCGATAACACGAATAACTTTTGCTGATCTTGGAGAAATGAATGAGTGCTATTGTTGACATCATCGGTCGCGAAATCATCGATTCGCGCGGCAATCCCACCGTCGAATGCGACGTGCTGCTGGAATCCGGCGTCATGGGCCGCGCCGCGGTGCCGTCCGGCGCCTCCACCGGTTCGCGCGAAGCGATCGAACTGCGCGACGGCGACAAGAGCCGTTACTTCGGCAAGGGTGTCCTGAAAGCCTGCGAGAACATCAACACCGAAATCTCGGAAGCGATCATGGGCCTGGACGCCAATGAGCAGGCCTTCCTCGACCGCACCCTGATCGACCTAGACGGCACCGAGAACAAGAGCCGCCTCGGCGCCAACGCCATGCTGGCCGTCTCGATGGCCGTCGCCAAGGCCGCCGCCGAGGAATCCGGCCTGCCGCTGTACCGCTATTTCGGCGGCTCCGGCGCGATGCAGATGCCGGTGCCGATGATGAACGTCATCAACGGCGGCGCGCATGCGGATAACAACCTCGACCTGCAGGAATTCATGATCATCCCGGTCGGCGCGCCGAGCTTCCGCGAAGCGCTGCGCTACGGCGCCGAGGTGTTCCATACGCTCAAGAAGATCCTGCACGACAAGAAGCTGACCACGGCGGTCGGCGACGAAGGCGGTTTCGCGCCGTCCGTCGACAACCATGAAGCCGCGATCAAGCTGATCATCCAGGCGATCGAACAGGCCGGCTACGAGCCGGGCACCCAGATCGCTCTCGGCCTGGACTGCGCCGCTTCGGAGTTCTACAAGGATGGCAAGTACGATCTCGAAGGCGAAGGCCTGAAGTTGTCTTCCGCCGATTTCACCAACCTGCTGTCGACCTGGTGCGACAAGTATCCGATCATCTCGATCGAAGATGGCATGGCTGAAAACGACTGGGAAGGCTGGGCCACGCTGACCAGCGCGCTCGGCAAGAAGGTGCAGCTGGTCGGCGACGACCTGTTCGTCACCAACACCAAGATCCTGCGCGAAGGCATCCAGAAGAATATCGCCAATTCGATCCTGATCAAGATCAACCAGATCGGCACGCTGACCGAGACTTTCGCGGCGATCGAGATGGCCAAGCGCGCCGGCTACACCGCCGTGATCTCGCACCGCTCGGGCGAGACCGAGGATTCGACCATCGCCGACATCGCGGTCGGCATGAACGCCCTGCAGATCAAGACCGGCTCGATGTCGCGTTCCGACCGCATGGCGAAATACAACCAGTTGCTGCGCATCGAGGAAGACCTGGGCGACATCGCCAGCTACCCCGGCCGCAGCGCCTTCTACAATCTCAAGTAACACCTTGCCTCGGCCCGGATGATTCCGGGCCGAATCGCAAGATAGGGCGACCAGATGCGTTTGATCATGATCTGTCTCGCAGCGCTGCTGCTGGCGATCCAGTATCCGCTGTGGCTGGGCAAGGGCGGATGGCTGCGCGTCTGGGAACTCGACAAGCAGGTCGGCGCCGCGCAGAAGAAGAACGAGGAACTGAAGGCGCGCAACGCCAAGCTCGAATCCGAAGTGCGCGATCTGCGGGACGGCACCGAAGCGGTCGAAGAGCGCGCCCGTTACGAGCTGGGCATGATCAAGGACAACGAGATCTTCATCCAGGTGCTCCAGGCAAACGGGCAGGGCGCCATGCCGGCGGTTTCGCCCGCCGCGCCGCAGGCCAATACGGCTGCGCCTGCAAAGCCGCGTTGAACCGCGCCCGCTTCCACCGATTCCCGGCGCTTCCGCATTTTGACGGCCCGATCGGCGCGAGCAAATGCGGCGGGCCCGCAGGTCCGCCGCTGGTAGCGGGCCGACTTCAGATCGCCCAGAAATCGGCGCTCGTCAGCGCCAACCCGGTCCCCAAGACGGCGAACGTGATCGCCGCGCCGGATCCCCAGCCATCCGCATCGTAGCTCAGGTTGCCGGTGGCGCTGTTGTAGACGAAGTAATCGTTGCCGTCCGCCGCCGCGGTCCCGATCCTGAAATAGTCGCTGTTCAGCGCACCCGCCGTCGTTATCCGGGTAAAGACAGAACGGCTCAATCCGATCCAATCGTCCACCACGACAAAGTCGGCAATCGTGTCGGCATTCCAGGCTGCGTTCAGGGCGGTATCGAATACGAAGACATCTTGCCCGCCTCCTCCCGTCAACCTGTCGTTGCCGGCGCCGCCATGGAGATAATCGGAGCCGTTGCCGCCCAAGAGGGTATCGTTGCCGCCCAGGCCGAACAGGACGTCGTCGCCGGCGCCGCCGTCGAGGGAGTTGACACCGTTGGTGCCGGTCAAGCGGTCGACAAAACGGGAACCGCTCAGGTTCTCGACATTGGCGAACCACTCCATGCCGGAGCCGGTAGTGTCTTGCCAGGCGGCGATCGTCAGATCGGCCTTGACGCCGGATGCGGCCGTGGAATACGACACCGTATCGATGCCGGCGCCGCCGTCGAGGTAATTGCTGCCGGAGCCCGCAAAGATCGTGTTGTCCAGGCTATTGCCCCAACCGTTGATGGCAAGGCCATCGACCAGTTGCAGGATTTCGACGTTCGTTCCCAATACGTAACTGATGGAGGATACGACGTGGTCGTTGCCGCCGACGGCCGCGTTGGCATTGGTTTCCGAGACGCTGTCCGAGGCGTTGTCGACGTAGTAGAGATCGTTGCCGTCGCCGCCGATCATGACGTCGGCGCCGGCACCGCCGGCCAGCGTGTCGTTGCCGATCCAGCCGTCGAGGTAATCGTTGCCGGCGCCGCCGTTGAGCGAATTGGCGGCGCTGTTGCCGATCAAGGAGTCATTATGCGCCGAGCCGGTCGCGTTCTCGATGGTTGCGCCATAGGCGATGGTCAGGCAGTCGCGCACCATGCCTTGGCCGTTGTTGAATGCCACGCCGATTTGCGACCATTGGCCCGGATTCAGATTCAGGACGACCCCTTGCGCCTGGTTGGACGCGTCGATCGTGTCGTTGCCGCCCGCATCCCAGATCGTCTCGTAGACCGATTTGTTCGCGGCCCATTGGTAGACGTCGTTGCCGGTGCGATAGCTCATGTTCGCGCCATACAGGTACTGGAGCGCCTGGATGTCGTTGATCATGTAAGTCGTCGGCAGATAGGTGCTGTGCACACCGTTCAAGCCGTCGCCGGCGAAGTCGCGATAACTCATGAGACTGTACTTGTACTGATCCTCGCCAGGCTGCGCCGCGACGGCGCCTTCATGGGGGTGGTTCAGGCCGAGGGCATGCCCGAGTTCGTGAATGTAGGTGTAGAAGCCGTAACCGCCCTCGACCGGATTCAGATAGGCCGGATTCGTGCCGAACCAGATGTCGCCGCCGCGCGCATGATTGAAAGGATAGTCGGCATAGGCGGTCGGCACGGCGTTGCCGTCGCCCGACTGTCCCCAGCGGATGTCGCCGGCCGTGGACGCCCAATCGGTGACTTCGTTGAAGGTGATATTGGTGAGCGCCGATATCTGCGCCATGGCCTTGCGGGCCGCCGCGATCTGATCGGCGGTGAACGTCTGCACCGGGGTGGGAACCGGCGTGCCGGTGGTATAGGAGTAAGTGGAGTTGGCGTTGGAAAAGCTGGTGCTCAACGTCGTGACGCCCGACTTCCTGATACTGCTTCCCCAGGTCCAGCCAGACAGGAGATTGGTGATGCTGGGATTGGTGCTGCCTTCGGTTACCGGATCGAATTCGACGACATTGGACACGTGACGCGTGATGCCGTTGCCTCCGCCAAAGTGGATGAGTGCCATGGTTTCCTCGCTTGCAAATGGACGTTGTTGTTCTTGTGCATGTGTTTGATTTTTATTGGTTGTGCTCTTGGGCAGCCGTGTCGATTTGGAACTGCCGGTTGCATCCTAGCAAGGAGGTTTTTGCTATTGCAAGCAATAAATTCTATGTTTTCAAATATTTTTAATTTTAAATTTCAGTAAAATTGGTTTTGTGCGCAATTAATTGCGAATCATGCTGAAATCGACATAGCCGGAAAATCGGGATTTCCTTACGGAAATGAGGTGCGGTACCGAATTCGAAACGAATGCGGCAACGAAAAGAATTTTGGGAATGGGAGGATCGGCGCCAGCGGCCGGTGATGAGCCTGCCGTACGATGACGGCAGGCGGCAGGCAATCTCAGTGCTTGCTTTGCCCAGGCGCCTGCAAGCCCTGGGCCGTGGTTTCGGCGGCGAACAGCTGCGCGCAATCGACCGCATCGAACTCGTAATGCTGTCCGCAGAAGTCGCAATTGATCGATAACGAACCGAGATCGGCCAGCGCCGCATCGACTTCTTCCTTGCCGAGTATCTTCAACATTCCGCCGACCTTCTCGCGCGAGCAGGTGCAATGGAAGCTCGGATGCTGGGCATCGAACAGGCGGATCGTCTCTTCCCAGAACAGGCGGTGCATCATGGTCTGGATGTCGGTCGCGAGCAATTCCTCGCTGCGCACGGTGGAGCCGAGGGTGACGATGTGGTTCCAGGCGTCGGTGTCGTGCTGCGCCGCCGCCGCGGTGCCGCCTTCCTTCGGCAACCGCTGCAGCAGCAGGCCGCGCGCGACATGCTCGTCCGCGGCAAGCCATAGCTTGGTGTCGAGCTGTTCCGAGCGCAGCATGTAGTTTTCGATGACGGTGGCGA
Source organism: Paucimonas sp. (assembly GCA_035627375.1). GTDB lineage: Bacteria > Pseudomonadota > Gammaproteobacteria > Burkholderiales > Burkholderiaceae_D > DASPLX01. The sequence goes on from DASPLX010000027.1 coordinate 84,307, forward strand.
CCGAGTCGCCGTCGAGCGGCACGATGCCTTGATATGGCTGCTGGCCCGGCAGCTTGTCCTTGGGATCGAGCGTGATCGCGAACCGACCCTTGTGGTGCACGTTCACCAGTTGCGTCAGCGTCGCATCGTCCGGAACGACCGCATCGGGAACGAGCTTGGCCGTGGCGCGCATCTGCAGGTCGGAATCGCACTCGACCACCAGCAGCTTGATCGGGCCGTCGCCGTGGATCTGCATGACGATGGCGCCGTTGAATTTCAGGTTGGCCGACAGCAGGGCGGCGGCGGCGACCATTTCTCCGAGCAGCTTGCCGACCGCTCTCGGATAGTCGTGGCGCGCCTGGATCTGGCCCCAGGTGTCGGAGATCTCGACCAGTTCGCCGCGTACCGGGACGCCTTCGAACAGGAATTTGTGCAGCGTATCAGTCATTGCCTTTTCATCCAATCTTCTTCAATTCGGTCTTGAAACGCTGGCCGCGCTCGACGTAATGGGCGGTATTGCGATGCATGCGCGCGATGTCTTCCTCGCTCAGGATGCGCGCGACTTTCGCGGGCGAACCGATGATCAGCGCATTGTCCGGGAATTCCTTGCCTTCGGTGATCAGCGCGCCTGCGCCGACCAGGCAGTTCTTGCCGATCTTCGACCCGTTCAGGATGATGGCCTGGATGCCGACCAGCGAGCCGTCGCCGATGGTGCAGCCGTGCAGCATCGCCTGATGGCCGACGGTCACGTTCTTGCCGATCGTGAGCGGATAGCCGGGATCGGTATGCAGCACGCAGCATTCCTGCACGTTGCTGTTTTCGCCGACCGTGATGAGTTCGTTGTCGCCGCGAATCGTGACATTGAACCAGATGCTTGCCTTGGCTTCGATCTTCGCCTTGCCGATGACGGTGGCGCTGTCGGTCACGTAAGCGGACGGATCGATCTCGGGCGCGTGTTCGCCGATTTGGTAGATGGCCATGGAATTTTCGTAAAATGTCGGGCTGCCTGCTCCATCGCCGGCAGCGGAAGAAACCGTCATTTTACCCTCTGCCGGGCGCGCGCAGTCTTGCATGGCTGCGTGCGTTCGGGAATGAAACCCTGGCCTCGCTGTTCGCATGAAACCCGCATTTGAAACGCCTGGCGTTGCCGCTCCCCAAGAATTGCGGGAGGCGGCCTTGCATTGGTTGATCGAGACGCAGCCGGAGGCCAAGGCAGCGGGCGTGCAGGCGCTTGCGCGGGCTTGGACGGACGGAGCGATCCGCCTGGTTTTCGACGCCGTCTTGCAGCCGCAGCGGCCGATTCCCGGCCGCCCGGCGCGTCCCGAACTGGTGCCGCCGCTGGAGGTGAAAACGCGCTCGATGCGCACCGTGGAAGGACGCGCGGCGCTGATCCACGCGCTGTCGCATATCGAATTCAATGCGATCAACCTTGCCCTCGATGCGATCTGGCGGTTTCCGGGAATGCCGCGCGACTACTACGCCGATTGGTTGCGCGTGGCCGCCGAAGAAGCCTTGCATTTCACGCTGCTCGCCGCGCACTTGCAAACCCTCGGCTATGCCTATGGCGACTTTCCTGCGCATAACAGCCTGTGGGACATGGCCGAGAAAACCCGCGACGATGTCCTCGCCCGCATCGCCCTGGTGCCGCGCACGCTCGAGGCGCGCGGGCTCGATGCTTCGCCGCCGGTGCGCGCCAAGCTGGCGCAGGCCGGCGACCATGCCGCCGCAGCGATCCTCGACATCATCTTGCGCGACGAGATCGGCCATGTGGCGGTCGGCAACCGCTGGTTTGCCTGGCTGTGCGCGCGGCGCGAACTCGATCCGGTGACGACCTACGCGGAATTGGCGGCGCGCTACAAGGCGCCGCAATTGCGCGGGCCGTTCAATCTGGAAGCGCGTCGCGCGGCCGGATTCAGCGAGTCGGAATTGGCCACGTTGACGCGGTAAGAGCCTGGGTGGTTCAGGGCAAAGTAGAGCCTGCTTCCGGCGCCTGCGATCTCTCCTTCGCCCGCTCTTCTTCCAGCAGGCGCAAGACGCGCCGCTGCAGCTTGCCGGTAGTCGTCATCGGCAATTCGTCGACGAATTCGATTTCCTTCGGATATTCGTAAGGCGCCAGCTTGCCGCGCACATGGGCCTGCAGGTCGGCGATCAGTTTGTCTTCCGCCGCGCGGCTGCGCTTGACGCCGGGAGCGAGCACGATGAAAGCCTTGACGATATTGCCGCGCTCGGCATCCGGCTTGGGCACGACCGCGGCATTGGCGACAGCGCGGTGCTTGATCAGGCAGTTCTCGATCTCGGACGGACCGATGCGGTAGCCGGCGGCCTTGAACATGTCGTCGGCCCGCCCCTGGTACCACAGGTAGCCGTCGGCGTCGATCGAGGCCAGGTCTCCGGTGCGGCACCAGTCGCCGGTGAACTTGTTGCGCGTGGCTTCCTCGTTCTTCCAGTAGCCGAGGAAGAAGATCGGATCGGGATGGCCGTGGATGTCGGTGCGGTTGAGGGCGACTTCGCCCGTTTCGCCGGGTTTGACCGGCCGGCCTTCGTCGTCGATCACGGCGACGCGATGGCCGGGATAGGGACGGCCCATGCTGCCCGGCTTCGCGGGCCATTGTTCGGCGCTGTTGCCGACGATGTAGTTCATCTCGGTCTGGCCGAACATTTCATTGATCGTCACCCCGAGCGCTTCGCGCCCCCAGTGGAAGACGGCGTCGCCGACCGCTTCGCCCGCGCTCATGATCGCCCGCAGCCGGAGCTTGAATTGGTCGCGCGGAGAAGGGTAGGCCTTCATCATCATCTTCAGCGCGGTCGGAAACAGGAAAGTGTTGGTGACGCCGTATTTTTCAAGGAGGCGGAAGGCGGTGTCGGGAGAGAAGCGGCCGCGATAAGCGACGATGGGCTTGCCGAAATAGAGCGCCGGCAGCAAGGCGTCCATCAGGCCGCCGGTCCAGGCCCAGTCGGCCGGCGACCAGAATACGTCGCCCTCGCGCGGAAACCAGTTCTGCGACGCCACGAAGCCCGGCAGGTTGCCGATGACGGCGGAATGCGGAATCAAGGCGCCCTTCGGCGCGCCGGTCGTGCCGCTGGTGTAGATCAGGATCGCCGGATCGGCGGCCGCCGTCTTTACCGGCTGGAAGCTGGCGGAGGCGTTGGCGCATTCGGCGTACCAGTCGAGCGTCACCGGGCCGTCGCAATCGACGGCGATGACATGCAGCAGCGACGGACATTTGATGCGCACCGCGTTCAGGTTCGCCATGCCGGCCTGGTCGACGATGGCGATCACGGCCTCGCTGTTCTGCAAGCGATATTCGAGCGCTTCCGGGCCGAACAGGATGGACAGCGGCATCGCCACCGCGCCGATCATGAAGCAGGCCATGTGGGCGACCGCGGTTTCGGGCCGTTGCGGCAGGATGATCGCCACGCGCTCTCCGCGCCGTACGCCGAGGCCGCGCAACACGTTCGCCATCTTGGCGGCTTGCGTCTGCAGCGCCGCATAGGTCAGCGTCGAGGCGTAGCCGGATTCGTCCTCGTAGTGGACGGCGACGCGCGACTTGTCGGCGGTCCAGCGCGTGCAGCACACGTCGGCGATGTTGAAGGATGCCGGCACGTGCCAGCGGAATTGATGGTAGAGAGCGGCGTAGTTGTCGATTTTGTGCTCGTCAGCAGAGATCATGCAGTCTCCAGTATGATTACGCGATCCTAGAAAGCTTTTGTTTCAGTCGCATGCCATGAAACCATCCCGTTCAGACTTTATCACGGTCCGCGGACTCCGTTACCACATTCGCCACTGGGGTATCGAGACGGCTCCCAAGATCGTCATGTTGCACGGCTGGATGGATGTGTCGGCATCGTTCCAGTTCGTAGTCGATAATCTGGCGCATGACTGGCATGTGATTGCGCCGGACTGGCGCGGCTACGGCCTCACTCAGCGCGGCGGGGCCGATTGCTACTGGTTTCCCGATTATCTGGGCGACCTGGACGCCATCCTCGATCGCTATTCGCCGAACGAACCGGTCAACCTGCTGGGACACAGCATGGGCGGCAACGTTTCCTGCGTCTATGCCGGCGTCCGGCCGGAGCGCATCGCCAAGCTGATCAACCTCGAAGGCTTCGGCTTGCCGCCGACCCGGGCGGAACAGGCGCCGGCGCGTTATGCCAAGTGGCTGGCCGAGCTGCGGCGGCCGACGCCGTTGCGGGCCTATGCAAGTCGCGCCGACGTGGCCGCGCGCTTGCAGAAAACCAATCCACGCCTTTCCGACGAGCGCGCCGCATTCCTGGCCGGACATTGGGCAGCGCCCAACGAACGGGGCGAATGGGAAATTCTCGGCGATCCGGCGCACAAGCTCACGAATCCCGTGTTGTACCGGATCGACGAAGTGTTGGCATGCTGGCGCGCCATCACGGCGCCGGTGCTCTGGGTGGAAGCCCGCGACACCGAAGCATGGCGTTGGATGGGAGCGAAAGAAAGCGCGCGCGCCGAAATCGACCGGCGCATTGCCTGCATCGCCAATGTCCTTACCGCGGTGGTCGACGACGCCGGCCATATGCTGCATCACGATCAGCCGGAAGCCGTCGCGCGATTGATCGAGGGGTTTCTTGGAGCGGGTTGAGGGGCAGTTCGAGGGTTGCTCTAACTGAACGGCTGTTCCGAGATCAGCACCCGGTTGCGGCCTTCGTTCTTGGCCCGATACAGCGCCGAATCGGCCATCAGCAGCAATTCTTCCGCCGAGGTGCCGTGGATGAACAATTGGGCGATGCCGGCGGAGAAGGTGAGGCCGGTCAATGCCTTGTCGCCGAAGACGATGGACATATCGTGGAATTGCTTGAGCAGGCAATCCATCCGTACCTTGGTGTCGTATGCCGTCGACACCGGAAACACGAGGCAGAATTCCTCCCCGCCGTAGCGCACCGCCAGGTCGCTGTTGCGGATCTGGCGGCGCAGCAAGGCCGCGAGATTGATCAATACCTGGTCGCCGAAGCTGTGTCCCAGCGTATCGTTGATGTTCTTGAAGTTGTCGAGGTCGAGCAGCACCATGGATAGCGCATAACCGGCGCGCTCGGCCTGGCTCAGCATCGCTTCGATCTGTTCGGACAGGAAGCGGCGGTTGTAGAGGCCGGTCAGCGGATCTTGCACGGCTTGCTCGCGCAAGGCGATCTGCAATTGTTCGACCTCGTCGACCTTGCGACGCAGTTCGCCGTTGAGCGCCTCGAGCTTGATCTGCTGCTGCAACGCGTAGTCGCGCTCGAATTCCGCTTGCGCGAGTTCGTGCTGGATTTGCAGCGTGAAGAAGCGCGCGCGAGAACTCGATCCGAGCGACGTCTCGTAGTGCTCCTGATAGCGCCGCAGGTAGCCGTAGGCCAGATCGAACTTGCCGAGCTTGGCGTAGGCGCCGGCCAGGGCGTTGTAGACGTGCAGTACATAGAACACGCTCTTGAATTCGCCGAAGCCACGTTCGGCCTGCAACAGCCACTGAATGCCTTGTTCCGGCTGCTCCTTGCCGCAGGCGATCACGCCCAGCATCCACAAGCACTGGTTGATGATTTCCATGTGCTCGTGCTGCTGCGCATGCCGCAAGCCCTGCATGGCGAGTTGCTCCGCTTCATCCCAGCGCAGCAGATTGGCGTAGGCCTGGGCCGCGACGACATGCAGGAAAGCCTCTTCGCCCGGCTGGAAATATTTGCTGGCCTTGGGGAACTCGTTCTCGATGATCTTGAGCGCCGCTGCCGTCTCGCCCATTTCAAGATATACGCTGGCCAAGTTGCCGGCCACCAGATGCGAAAAGCAGACCGGCTGCTCCTTGCACAGGGCGTATCCTTGCTCGAGCAGATCGCGCGCCTCGGCATAGTTGCCGAGTTCCATTTGCGCCGAGCCGAGATCGGAAAGGGCACGGCAGGAAAGCGGCGTCGACCGTTCGCGCTGCACCAGGGCGAGCGCCTTGTAGTAGTAACGCAACCCTTCCTGGACTTCGCCGCGAAAGAAATGCAGGTAGCCGAGGCGGTATAGCGCGAAATAGGCGTCCAGCGGTTCGCGCTCGCTTTCCGGCGCGTCCAGTACCTTTTCCAGCAAGTCCCGGGCGGCGTCGAATTCGCGCAGATTGATGAGAATGCCGGCGAACCCGGAACGCACCAACAGTTTGCCGCGCTTATCGTCGAGTTGCCGGAAATGGGTTTCGGCTTCCCGCAGCGTTGCTTCGGCTTGCGCCGGCGGACAATAGCGGATCTCGTAGAAAGCCTTGTTCAGGAGCGCGTAGGCGAGGCCACGGACGTCATTGTTCTGTTTCGCCAGTTCGATGCAGCGGGCCGACAGCTCCAGCGTGGTAGCGGGATCGGTGTACTGCGAGGCCCAGGCCCTGTCGTTCAGAGCGGCAATCTCCGAAACCGGAGAGGATGCTGTCAGAGTCATTAGGTGGGTCTGGCGGTGGAGATTTCTCCATTTTAATGCGCTTGCTCATCGATGTGCGGTTTTGCGGCCGCTTCTCGATGTGCGTTTGCAGCATCCGTTCTTCAAGCGGCGTACAATGAGCGCTGTATTCTTGCTTGCGCTTTTTTATGCTGAACGTCGATCTTCATTGCCATTCCACTATTTCCGACGGCCTATTGCCGCCGGCCGAAGTCGCTGCTCGCGCAAAAGCCGGCGGCGTCGACGTCTGGGCCCTGACGGACCATGACGAGGTCGGAGGGGTGGCGGAAGCGCGCGCGGCCGCCCACGATCTCGGCATGAAGTTCGTTTCCGGAGTGGAAATCTCGGTGACTTGGGGCGGCGAAACCGTTCACATCGTCGGCTTGCAGGTCGACGAGACCAACGACACTCTCGTGCGGGGCTTGTATGCGACACGTCACGGGCGCGAACAGCGCGCCCATGAGATATCCGAGCAACTGGCGGCGGTCGGCATTCCGGGGGCATTTGAGGGAGCGCTCAAGCATGTGGGTAATCCCGATCTCATCTCGCGTACCCATTTTGCGCGCTACATCATCGAAACCGGGCGCTGCAAGGATGTCGCGGAAGTATTCAAGAATTACCTGATCGAAGGCAAACCCGGTTACGTGCCGCATCGTTGGGCGACGCTCAAGGATGCCGTCGGCTGGATACGCGGCGCGGGTGGAATGGCCATCATCGCCCATCCGGGGCGTTATGACTTCAATGACATCGGTTTCGATGCGTTGTTTGCAGAGTTCAAACATCTCGGCGGCGTCGGTATCGAAGTCGTTACCGGTAGTCACACCGAAGATCAATATGCCTATTTTGCCAAGATTGCACGTCGTTACGATTTTCTTGCGTCGCGCGGCTCGGATTTCCATGGTCCGGGCGAATCGCGCGTCGAACTTGGCGCGTTGCCCGCTTTGCCTGACAATGTCGTGCCGGTCTGGCACAATTGGCGCCTTTAGAAATTTCATCACCCAGCAGCCGCCCGCCGGCCTGTAGCATCCATTGAAAATTCATGAAATAGCCATATTTTGATATGGCCCTACCTGGGAGGTCGTGAATGAAACGGATATTCCTGTTCCTGGCTACGAACATCGCCGTCCTACTGGTGATGAGCGTCGTCTTGTCCCTGCTTGGCGTGAACCGGTTCCTCGCCGGAACCGGGCTGAATCTGCCCGCTTTGATGGTGTTCTCCCTCGTGGTCGGCTTCACGGGATCGATTTTCTCGCTCCTGATCAGCAAGCCGATGGCGAAATGGTCGACCGGCGCCCGCGTGATCGACTCTCCGTCGTCGAGCACGGAATTGTGGCTGCTGGACACGGTGAGGAAGCTGTCCGAGCGTGCCGGCATCGCGATGCCCGGAGTCGCCATCTATGACGGCGAACCGAATGCGTTCGCGACCGGCGCCTTCAAGAATTCCGCCTTGGTGGCGGTCTCGACCGGCCTGCTCGAATCGATGAACAAGGAAGAGGTCGAAGCCGTGCTCGGGCACGAGATCGCGCATGTCGCCAATGGCGACATGGTGACCTTGACCTTGATCCAGGGCGTAGTGAACACTTTCGTCGTGTTCCTGTCGCGCATCGTCGGCTATGTCGTCGACCGCGCGTTGTCGCGCGACGGCGAGGGTCCCGGCATCGGCTATACGGTGACGGTGCTGGTGTCGCAGATCATTTTCGGTATCGGCGCTTCGATGATCGTCGCCTGGTTCTCGCGCTATCGTGAATTCCGGGCCGACGAAGGCTCGGCGCGGCTGCTCGGCTCGCCGCAACCCATGGTGCACGCGCTGGCGCGTCTCGGCGGCCTCAACCCCGGTGATCTGCCTCAGTCGATGGCGGCGATGGGCATCAACGATACGCCCGGATTCATGCAATTGTTCTCGTCGCATCCCCCGATCGAACAGCGTATCGCGGCCTTGCGCAATTTGAAGTAAGAAGGAGCATCGATCACGACGCGGCGGTAGTTTCTGCTACCGCCGCTTTTATTTTGGTTCAGGCGCCGGTTGCATCGCCGCCCGATCCGCCGCGTAGCGGCTTTCACCGAAACTCGTTTTCATGACCCAGTTTTTCCATATTCATCCGGACAACCCGCAACTGCGCCTGATCAAGCAGGCCGCCCAGATCGTACACGGCGGCGGCATCGTGGCGTTGCCGACGGATTCCTGCTACGCGCTGGTCTGCCACCTTGACGACAAGGGAGCGGTGGAGCGCCTGCGCCGCATTCGCGGCATCGACGAAAAGCATCATCTGACGCTGTTGTGCCGCGATCTCAGCGAAATTTCGGAGTACGCGAAGGTGGATAACCGCCAGTACCGCATGCTGAAGGCGGCGACGCCGGGGCCGTATACCATCATCTTGGAGGCGACCAAGGAAGTGCCGCGTCGCGTAAGCCATCCGTCGCGCAAGACCATCGGTTTGCGCGTCCCGGAAAACGCGATCGCGCACGCCTTGCTGGAAGAATTGCGCCAGCCCTTGCTCGGCACCACCCTGATCCTGCCGGGAGAAGATCGGCCGCTGACCGATCCAGACGAAATCCGCGACGGTCTGGGAGCCCAGATCGAACTCGTGATCGACGGCGGCGCCTGCAGCCTGGAGCCGACGACAGTCATCGATCTGACCGGCGGCGAGCCGCAACTGGTGCGCCAGGGGCGCGGAGATGCCGGCCTGTTCGGCCTATGACGGGCGGCGGAAGTCGCGCTGGTGCCCTCTGATAGAATTCATCGGATGAACGAAATTATCCAGACGATCGCGGTAATCGCCTTGCCGCTGATATTCGCCATTACCTTGCATGAAGCGGCGCATGCTTATGCCGCGAAATATTTCGGTGATACGACCGCTTACAGCCAAGGCCGGATGACCCTGAATCCGGTCAAGCATATCGATCCGTTGGGCACGATCCTGCTGCCATTGATTTTTTTTCTGGTCGGTAGTCCGTTTATCATCGGTTACGCGAAGCCGGTGCCCGTCGATTTCGGCAAGCTGCGCAAGCCGAAACGGGACATGGCCTGGGTCGCGCTGGCAGGACCGGCGGCGAATTTCGTCATGGCTTTGTTGTCCTGGATATTGCTAGTGCTGTTGCATGCAGGCGGAGTGGAGGAGCCTTACTTCATGGCTATCGCCAAGGCTGGCGTCACCGTCAACCTGCTCTTTTTCGCCTTCAACCTGTTTCCGCTGCCGCCGCTGGACGGGGGGCGCATTCTGACGAGCCTGCTGCCGCATAACTATGCCTACAAGTTCGCGCGTATCGAACCGTACGGATTCTTCATTCTGATAGGCTTGCTCTATTTTCAGGTTCTCGGCTTCTGGATCGGACCGGTGCAGAATATCGCTCAAGTCCTGATCGGCCTGATCGTTTCTCCTCTGAGTTTTCTTCTGAACTGACACTACTATGTATCCTGATCGCGTCGTCTCCGGCATGCGTCCCACGGGTGCCTTGCACCTCGGCCATTATCACGGAGCGCTCAAAAACTGGGTCAAGCTGCAATCCGAATACCCCTGCCTGTTCTTCGTCGCCGATTGGCACGCCTTGACGACCCACTATGACGACCCGAGCGTCATCGAGACCAGCACTTGGGACATGGTGATCGACTGGCTTGCCTCAGGCATCGATCCCTCGCAGGCGACGCTGTTCATCCAGTCGAAGGTGCCGGAACATGCGGAATTGCATCTTCTGCTGTCGATGTCGACCCCGCTCGGCTGGCTCGAACGGGTGCCGACCTACAAGGATCAGCAGGAGAAACTCGCCGACCGCGACCTCGCGACCTACGGTTTTCTCGGCTACCCGTTGCTGCAGGCGGCCGACGTGCTCATCTATCGCGCCAGCATGGTGCCGGTCGGCGAAGACCAAGTGCCGCACATCGAGATGATGCGCGAGATCGCGCGCCGCTTTAACCATATCTACGGCAAGGAGAAAGGCTTCGAGGAAAAGGCGCGCGAGGCGATCAAGAAACTCGGCGCCAAGCGGGCCAAGATCTACGACGAACTCCGCACCGAGTACCAGGAAAAGGGCGACGAAGACGCGTTGGCGCAAGCCAAGGCCATGCTCGACGAAGCGCAGAACCTGTCGATGATCGACCGCGAACGCCTGTTCGGCTATCTCGAAGGCAGCCGCAAGCTGATCCTGGTCGAGCCTCAGGTCAAGCTGACCGAGGCGTCGCGCATGCCGGGTCTCGACGGCCAGAAGATGTCGAAGAGCTACAACAATACGATCGCGCTGCGCGACGACAAGGATACGGTCACCAAGAAGGTGCGGACGATGCCGACCGATCCGGCGCGCGTGCGCCGCACCGATCCGGGCGATCCGGAGAAATGCCCGGTCTGGCAGCTGCATCAAGTGTATTCCGACGAGCCCACCCGCGATTGGGTCATGAAAGGCTGCCGCTCGGCCGGCATCGGTTGCCTCGAATGCAAGCAACCCGTCATCGACGGCATTTTGAAGGAGCAGGAGCCGATGCGCGAGCGCGCTCAGCAGTATCTCGATGATCCGTCGCTGGTGCGCGCCATCGTCGCCGACGGCTGCGAAAAAGCCCGCAAATTCGCCCAGGAAACCATGCGCGACGTGCGCGAGGCGATGGGCTTGAGCTATACCTAATGCAGCAGCATGCCTCGATCGATGCGCCATCGGCGTGGGTCGCTCGTTTCGCACCGCTGATTCCATCCGGCGAGGCGCTCGATCTGGCTTGCGGCGGCGGGCGCCACGCGCGTCTGCTGGCCGCGCAAGGTCGTCCGGTGCTGGCGCTCGATCGCGATGTTTCCCTGGTGGCCCGATCCGCGCCGCCGAACGTGTCCGTGCTTCAGCACGATCTCGAACGGGGGGCGAGCTGGCCATTCGAAGACCGGCGGTTTGGCGGGATCGTGGTGACCAATTACCTGCATCGGCCCTTGTTTCCGCATATCGTCGCAAGCCTCGCGCCCGGCGGCGTACTGATCTACGAAACCTTCGCGCAAGGCAACGAACGTTTCGGCAAGCCTTCGAATCCTGATTTTCTGTTGGCGCCAGGCGAATTGCTGACTTTGCTTCGTCCCGCGCTGCGCATCATCGCCTTCGAGGACGGTTATCTCGAAGCGCCGAAACCGGCCATGGTGCAACGCGTTTGCGCGGTGAAGCCAGAACCGGGGCAGTCCGAAGCGCATCTGAGACTCGGATGATCCTCGCAGATCGCTTTTGAGCCGGCGGGAGCGCCAAGATGCTCCACGGAACCAGCCTATCCGCTACAATCGAATATTTCCATCTTTACGATTCTTCATCATGATTCAGGGCAGCATCGTCGCAATCGTCACCCCTATGCATTCCGATGGCAGCCTCGACCTGCCGGGCTTGCGCAAGCTGATCGACTGGCATATCGCGGAAGGCACCGACAGCATCGTGATCGTCGGCACCACCGGCGAATCGCCGACCGTGACGGTGGAGGAACACTGCGAACTGATCAAGCTGGCGGTGGAGCATGCGGCAAAGCGCATTCCCATCATCGCAGGCTCGGGCGGCAATTCGACGGCCGAGGCGATCGAACTGACGAAGTTCGCGAAGAGCGTCGGCGCCGACGCGTCGCTGCAGGTGGTTCCTTACTACAATCGCCCGACCCAGGAGGGCATGTACCAGCATTTCAAGAAGATCGCCGAGTCGGTCGATCTTCCGGTCATCCTCTACAACGTGCCGGGCCGCACGGTCGCCGATATGTCGAACGACACGATACTGCGCCTTGCCCAGGTGCCGGGCATCGTCGGCGTCAAGGATGCGACCGGCAATATCGCGCGCGGCAGCGACCTGATCCGCCTGGCGCCGAAATCCTTCGCCGTGTACTCCGGCGACGATGCCACCGCCATGGCGCTGATGTTCTGCGGCGCCAAGGGCAATATTTCCGTGACCGCGAATGTCGCGCCGCGCGCCATGCATGAGCTGTGCGCCGCGGCCATGGCGGGCAAGGTGGCCGAGGCCGTCGCTCTCAACAACAAGTTGCTCCCGCTGCACAACAAGCTGTTCGTGGAGCCGAATCCGGTGCCGGTGAAATGGGCGCTGGCCGAAATGGGCATGATGGAAGGCGGCATCCGCCTCCCGCTCGTGCCGCTGGCGGCCGATTTCCATGCCGTCGTCCGTGCCGCCATGCGCGAGTCCGGTGTATTACAATAGCCCCCGGCCGAACAGGCCCGCCCAGGGAGGGCGCGGCATTATCACGAATCTGTATCCACATGACTAATCTGGAATTTTTTCACATGGCTCAACGCAGTACCGCTCAACGCCGCCTTGTTTACGCGCTCGCGCTGACCAGCCTCGCTGGATGCAGTTCGCTCAATTCGCTGATCGAAGGAGACAAACTCGATTACCGCAGCGCCAGCAAGGCGCCCTCGGTTTCTCTCGAAGTGCCGCCCGATCTCACGCAACTGCAGCGCGACAGCCGGTATGCCATTCCCGAGGCGAACAGCGGCACGGCGACCGCCTCCACCTACAACGCCACGTTCGGTTCGCGTGCGCCTGCTGCCGCGACGACGGCCGGCGCCGTGGCGCCGAACGCGGTCGAGGACATGCGCATCGAGCGCGACGGCAGGCAGCGCTGGCTGGTCGTCAAACGTGCGCCGGAAGCTCTCTGGCCGCAATTGAAAGACTTTTGGCAGGACAACGGTTTCCTGATCAATGTCGATTCGCCGCAAACCGGCGTCATGGAAACCGACTGGGCCGAAAACCGGGCCAAGATTCCCGAAGATATCATTCGCCGTACGCTCGGCAAGGTATTCGATTCGCTGTATTCGACCGGCGAGCGCGACAAGTTCCGCACGCGCGTCGAACGCGGCCCGAACGGCATGACAGAGATCTATATCAGCCATCGCGGCGCCCAGGAAGTGCTCAAGGGGCGTGGCGATCAATCGGAGGGCACCGTGTGGACCACCCGTCCGTCCGATCCCGAGCTGGAGGCCGAGTTCCTGTCGCGTTTGATGACGCGCCTCGGTTCCGAGGCTACGCGCGCCAAGGCGGTGGTCGCCAGCGCACCGGCGCAGCAAGCCAAGGCCAAGCTGGTCAAGGGTGGCGGCGGCGCATACGTGGAAGTCGACGAGGCATTCGATCGCGCCTGGCGCCGTGTAGGCCTGGCTCTCGATCGCGTCGGATTTACCGTCGAAGACCGCGATCGCGGTCAAGGCATCTATTTCGTCCGCTACGTCGATCAGGATGCCGATGCCCAGGGCAAGGGCGAGAAAGGGTTCTTTTCGCGGCTGCTGTCGTTCGGCTCGGACGACGACAAGTCCCAGGCGCAGCGTTATCGCATTCTCGTGAAGGGCGTCGGCGCGGCCAGCCAGGTGAGCGTCCAGAACAATGAAGGCAAGCCGGAAACCTCCCAGACCGGCGAGAAAATCCTGGCACTGCTGAACGACCAACTCAAGTAATCCGCGAATCCGCGTTAGATAGGGGGGGGCGCCGGCCGGCGATCCCCCACTCAAGAGTCTTCCTTGAAATTTGCAAGCCTCGGCAGCGGCAGTGAGGGCAATGCCCTGTTGATTTCGGCAGCATCGGGCGCGACATCCACGACTGTCATGCTCGATTGCGGTTTCGCCGTGCGTGAAACCGAACGCCGCCTTGCCAGGTTCGACGTATCGCCGAAAGATCTCGCCGGCATCGTCGTCACGCACGAGCACCAGGATCATGTGGGCGGCGTCTTCAAGCTGGCGCGCCGCTATCGGATACCGGTTTGGCTCAGCTACGGCACCTATCAGGCCGTTCAGCACGATACGGATGGCGTCGAGGTGCATTTCTGTCGCGACGGCGATCGCATTGCCATCGGCGATCTCGCTTTGCTTCCCTATACGGTTCCGCACGACGCGCGCGAACCGGTTCAATATGTGGCCACCGACGGCCGGTCGCGACTTGGTGTCCTGACGGATGCCGGACACGCGACCGGGCATCTGATCGCCGCCTTGGACGGTTGCGACGGTCTACTGCTCGAATGCAATCACGATCGCGAGATGTTGGCGAATTCCGCCTATCCGCCGTCTCTCAAACGTCGCATCGGCGGCGACTATGGGCATTTGGCCAACGACACGACCGCGCAAATCCTCGCGGCCTTGGATCAGTCGCGCCTGATGACCGTGGTGGGGGCGCATTTGAGCCGTCAGAACAATACTCCCGAGCTGGCTCGTCAAGCGCTATACGGTGCATTGCAAACGCCCGAGGCGAACGTGATGATCGCTGATCAGGATGCGGGTTTCGATTGGATCGGCCTGGAATAGGCCGCAAGGCGGGAAGCGTGCGGGGAGGGAAGCAAGAATAAAAAAAGCCGGTCCGAAGACCGGCTCTCTTGCAATCAACTTGTTGATTACTTGGAAGCGGATGCGCTAGCAGCAGCCGGAGCCGGAGCGGCCGGGGCAGCAGCAGGAGCGGCAGCAGCGTCAGCAGCCGGAGCCGAAGCGGCCGGAGCAGCGGCAGCGTCAGCAGCCGGAGCCGAAGCAGCCGGAGCGGCGGCAGCGTCAGCAGCCGGGGCGGCAGCAGCCGGAGCAGCGGTGTCAGCAGCCGGAGCGGCAGCTTCTTCTTTCTTGCCGCAAGCAGCGAGAGCAACAGCCAACAGGGAAGCGATCAACAGAGTTTTTTTCATTGAATTTTCCTTCAAAAAATAATCAACAATTATGCGATGAATAATTACCGGTAATTATCGCTCGATAGGTCTTTTTCGTAGATTTGTGCGCCGGATGTTGCAACGCGGAACTACCAAAAATCCTAACTCGCAATTATAACTACATTTTTTCCATTGTTGCACAATGCGTTTTGCAATTTGTTCTTGGAGTTGTAAGTTTTTATTTCGGCTTGTTCACAGATGCACGTAGATCGAGCCAGCCCTCGTCATACCAGCTATAGAGCGCTTCCTCTATATCTTTCGACGCATCCGCAATTGTCGCTCCGTCAAGCATTCGTTGATCCGCCAACAGGGCTAGGACGGCCTTGTCAGCGCGTCCGGCGGCGAACGATTCGCCATTGATGAACACGTGTTTGCCGCGATACAGCATTTGCGTTTTTCGGGACAATGCGACGCCATGCTTTCTGGCGGCTTGTAAAAAACGGTCAAAAGCCAACGGCTTCTCCGGAGCGATGAAGTAGACGTTCGGTTTCGGTTCGGAAAGATATTCGCCGATGAAAATCGTGACATCGTCCTGAGTGAATCTTACCTTGTCGAGTTCGGCGGCAATGTCCTCGATCACCGCGCCGCCGATTTCGGCCGGATGCGCGGTCGGTCTCAAATCCGGATCGGCGTAGCGTCCCGGCAGATCGATCGAGTCGGCCATGAATTGCAGGAAGGCTTCGCCGAGTTCCTGGTAGGACGGCGCGCGAAATCCGATGGAGCAGGTCATGCATTCGCCGATGGCGATGCCATCGTGCGCGTAATGCGGCGGCAGGTAGAGCATGTCGCCGGGTTCCAGCACGAACTCTTGCTGCGGACGGAAATCGCGCAGGATCTTCAGCGGCATCCCTTCGACCAGCGTCAGATCCTTTTGCGCGCCGATGCGCCAACGCCGCTTGCCATGCGCCTGCAGCAGGAAAACATCGTAGGAGTCGAAATGCGGGCCGACGCCGCCGCCGTCGGTTGCGTAACTGATCATCAGGTCATCCAGCCGCGCGTCGGGAAGAAAACGGAACTGGCGCAGCAACGCTTCCGCGGCATCGTCGTGCAAGTTGACGCCTTGAACGAGCAGGGTCCATTCCTTTTGCGTCTTGGCAGGCAGCTTCCTGACGGGACCATGCTTGAGTTCCCATTGATCGGTATGCGTGATCAGGCGCGATTCGACATCGTCGCGCGCCGCCATGGCAAACAAAGCGTCACGATCGACGGGAGAAGCAAAGGAAGGAATCGCTTGCCGGATCAATAGTGGCTTCTTGTGCCAGTAGTCGCGCAGGAACTGCGCCGGCGTGAGTCCGCCGAGTAAGGTGTTTTTTTTCATCGCGTCATTATACGAGGCTATGCCGCGCGTGCCCGATAGGACGAGGACAGGCGCGTATAATTGGTGTCTTGTTCATTGAAAGGATTCGCCATGAAGATTGCCAAAAATACCGTTGTGTCGGTGCACTACAAGATGTCGGATGCGCAAGGCAATCTGATCGAGGAAAGTCGTGAGCCGATGGTGTATCTCCATGGCGGCTACGACGATACGCTGCCGAAGATCGAAGAGGCGCTCGACGGCAAGGACGTCGGTTACGAGACCTTGATCCAGGTCGAGCCGGACGAGGCGTTCGGTGAATACGATGCCAGCCTGGTCAAGATCGAAGCGCGCGAGCACTTGCCTTCGCCGGTCGAAGTCGGCATGCAGTTCGAGGGCACGCCGGACGATCCCGACCAAGAGAGCGTGATTTTCACCGTCACGGAAATCGCCGACGACAAGGTGGTCTTGGACGGCAATCATCCGCTAGCCGGTTTGGCGCTGCGCTTCCAGTTGAACGTGGCCGAAGTGCGTGCGGCAAGCGACGAAGAGATCGCGCATGGCCATGTCCATGGGCCGGATGGGCATCACCATCATCATGGCGACGATGATCTTGATGACGAGGAAGGCGATCAATTCCGCAGCGTTCCCTTGCAGTAAGAATAGCCATTCTGGCGGGACGCTTGCAAAAGAAAGGCCGCGCGCATGCGCGGCCTTTTACTTTGGGGCAGTTAGCGGACGGCCCGCGCCTCGTCAACGTCGTTGTGGAGGCCGAACAACTCCGGCGTGCCCGGCGCCACATTGATCTTGGCCCACTTGGCGGCGACTTCCAGGTTGCCTAGATTGCCGCGCCAGGCGATAGCCGCCGGACGCGGGGGGGTGTTGGCTGGCGCTCCATGCACGACCAGCACCTTGCCCTTGAACCTGCCGGCCAATTCGCGCAGCAGCTTGCGGGTTTCGGCGAAACCGTCGCGTTTCGCAGTCAAATCGAAACGCTGCAGGAATCCTGGTTCCGCCAGAGGATCGCCGTCGCAGAACAGCACGAGGCCCTCGAGTTTCTTGCGCCTCGCGAAAAGAAAGAGGCGTCGCAACCAATCGCGATTCGCGATCAGGCGATCTTCGAACTCGCTGTTTCGCCCGGCTTCTGCAAGATAGTGATTGTTGTTCGCGGGTAGGTTGATCGTCGCGAACATGATGGTGCCGATTTCCCAGCGCGCATTTTCCGAATACGCCCGGAATTTCGTGGTGGCGGATTCCCGCACCAGCGGGACCCGGCTTCCGCCGAGGGAAAATTCATCGGTAAAGAATAGTTCGCGGATGCGATTCAGTCGTTCGATCGCCGCCGGCCGGCCGTGACGGTTGCGGCATTCGGCCCAGTCGGTGGCCGACAGCGAGACGATCAAGCCGTTCTTCGCGCTGTCGAGCAAGGATTTGCGATGCTGATAGAGTGCGTCGCTGCAAGGCTCGGTTTTGCTCTTGATGCCGTTCGCAACCACGAAAGCGAGATTGTCGGCATCGGTTTCCATGATCGCTTCGCGCAGCCCGGATTCGTCCGGCGCGACGAGGAAAGGATGGGCAATGACGCCGAAACTGAACTCGCCCGTCTGCGCCGCCGCGTGCGGCATCGATAGCAGCGCGCAGAAGGCAAACAGCATGCCGATTTTCCGGGCGAGAAGCCGTTTCATCGGGGTGCCAGCTGCTTCAGTCGATACAGCGCATCGAGCGCCTCGCGCGGCGACAGTGCATCCGGATCGATGCCGGCGAGCGCATCGCTAAGCGCCATCGCGGACGCGAATTCGGCCGATTCGTGAGGCGCGGGTTCGGATTCCTCGACGGGGACCGCACTCGCGAACAGGTCGTACTGCGGCGTCGTCTGCACCGAATGCGCCTCGAGCGCGGCGAGATGCTTGCGCGCCGCCCGGATCACCGCGGCCGGCACGCCGGCCAGTTGCGCGACCTGCAGTCCGTAGCTTTGCGATGCCGGTCCCGGCTGGACAGCGTGCAGGAACACAATGCTGTCCTTGTGCTCGACGGCCGACAAATGAACGTTGGCCGCTGTCGGATGCGTTTCGGGCAATTGCGTCAGTTCGAAGTAATGCGTCGCGAACAGCGTGAAGCTCTTGGTGTTCTCGATCAGGTGGCGGGCGATCGCCCACGCCAGGGCAAGGCCGTCGAAGGTCGACGTGCCGCGGCCCACTTCATCCATCAGCACCAGGGAGTTCGCGGTCGCGCCGTTGAGGATGGCCGCCGATTCGGTCATTTCCACCATGAAGGTGGAGCGCCCTCCGGCCAGGTCGTCCGCCGCGCCGATACGGGTGAAAATGCGGTCGATCGGGCCGATCACGGCGCTGGTCGCGGGAACGAAACTGCCGACGTATGCGAGCAGCGTGATCAAGGCGACCTGCCGCATGAAGGTCGACTTGCCGCCCATGTTGGGGCCCGTGATCAGCAGGAGCTTGCGCTCAGCGGTGAGCGAGCAATCGTTGGGGATGAATTTCTCGATCGTATTCTCGACCACGGGATGGCGGCCCTGTTCGATGACGATGGCCGGTTCGGAGACCAGCTGCGGCGCGCACCAGTTGTTGCGCATCGCATGCTCGGCCAGGGCGGACAGCGTATCGAGTTCCGCCATGGCGTGGGCAATGCGTTGCAGCGTGCCGATGTGCGGCGCCAAGTCGTCGAGCAGCCGTTCGTACAGGAATTTCTCGCGCGAGAGGGCGCGTTCCTGCGCGGACAAGGCCTTGTCCTCGAACGCCTTCAATTCGGGCGTGATGTAACGCTCGGCGTTCTTGAGCGTCTGGCGGCGGCGATAGTCGTCCGGCACCTTGTCGGTCTGCCCGTGCGTGACTTCGATGTAGAAGCCATGCACCTTGTTGTACTCGACGCGCAGGTTGCCGATGCCGGTGCGGGCGCGTTCGCGCGCTTCGAGGTCGACCAGGAACTGGCCGGCATTCTCCGACAGCCCGCGCAGTTCATCGAGTTCGGCGTCGTAGCCGCGCGCGATGACGCCGCCGTCGCGCACCATCGCCGCCGGCTCCAGCGCGATCGCCCGTTCCAGCAGATCGAGGCAGTCCGCGGGCGTCGCGAGGCCGGCCAGGATGTCGTTCAGCAGCGGAGCATCCGCATCCTTGGCGCACATCGCGACATAGTTGCGCAGCGACGGCAATTGCTGCAGGCCGCCGCGCAGTCCGGCCAGGTCGCGCGGACGCGCGGATTGCAGGGCCACGCGCGTCGTGATGCGTTCGATGTCGGGCACGGCGGCGAACGTGGCCGCGAGGCCCGAGCAGGCGTCGGCGCGCATCAGGGCATTGATCGCGGCATGGCGGGCCTGCGCAACCGCCTGGTCGCGGCGCGGATGATGCAGCCAGTGGCGCAGCAGGCGCGAGCCCATCGCGGTCCGGCAGCGGTCGAGCGTCGAGAACAGCGTCGGGCCGGGCGCGGCGCCTTCCTGATTGCGCAACGTCTCGGTCAATTCGAGATTGCGGCGCGTCGCGGCGTCGAGCCCGATGAATTCGTTTTCGGTTTCCACCGTCAGCGTGCGGACATGCTGCAAACCCTTGGCTTGCGTCGATTGGGCATAGCGCAGCAAGGCACCTGCGGCGCCGAAGGCGGCGCCCAGGCCGTCGGCGCCGAAGCCGGCCAGCGTGGCCACCGCCAGCTGTTCGCGCAGCGCCTTCTCTCCATGTTCGATTTCGAAATGCCAGTCCGGCACGCGCGTCGCCTTGCCGTTGAGCGGACCGGCGAGCCCGCCGTCGCTGCCGTCCGCGATCAGGACTTCCGCCGGCGCGATGCGTTCGAGCTCTTGGCGCAGGCGCGCTTCGAGCGTCTTGGCGTCGCCGGCGAACTCCATCAAGCGCAATGCGCCGCTTGCCATCGACAGCCAGGCCAGGCCGACGGTCGCACCCTTGCGCTGCGCCGTCTGGCACAGCGCGAGCAACGGGCGTTCGGATTTCTCGGGCAGCAGGTCGGAATCGGTCAGAGTGCCGGGAGTGACGATGCGCTGCACCTTGCGTTCGACCGGCCCCTTGCTGGTGGCCGGATCGCCGATCTGTTCGCAGATGGCGACCGATTCGCCGAACTTGATCAGCTTGGCGAGATACTGTTCGACGGAATGGAAGGGCACGCCCGCCATCTTTACCGGCGAGCCGTTCGAGGCGCCGCGCTGGGTGAGCGTGATGCCCAGCAGGCGCGCCGCCTTTTCCGCATCGTCGTAAAACAACTCGTAGAAATCGCCCATGCGATAGAACACGAGCGTGTTGGGATGTTCGGCCTTGATGCGCAGGTACTGCTGCATCATGGGGGTGTGTTTCTCGAGCTGCGTCATGAGGTTGGAAGCGTGTGGTGCGTCGTCAAATCCGCCATTATATTTCGTCGGCCTTTCCATCATCGAAAACATGGCGGCGAGCGGCGGATGTCAAGGCGATTTTGAAATGGAAAGCGGTTTTGGATTGACGATTTTGCAATGTTGTTTCCGGCCCATGGAATATTCGCAATGCTTTGATTTCTAGGGAGAAGGTAGCGGTTATAATGCGCGCCTATGAATAACCGTGCCGATCCGCAAATCGAATCTCTCCGTGTCCCGCCTCACTCGATCGAGGCGGAACAATCGGTGCTGGGCGGCTTGCTTCTTGATAACTCAGCCTGGGACCGGATTGCCGATTTCGTCAGCGAGGACGATTTCTATCGCTACGATCACCGCATCATCTTTCAGCACATCGTCAAGCTGATCAACGCCACCCGGCCGGCCGACGTCATTACCGTCTACGAATCGATGAGCAACGCCGGTAAGGCGGAGGAGGTCGGCGGCCTGACCTACCTGAACGCGTTGGCGCAGAATACGCCGTCGGCGGCGAATATCCGCCGCTACGCCGAGATCGTCCGTGATCGCGGGGTGCTGCGCAAACTCATCACGATTTCCGACGAAATCGCCACCGCGGCCTTCAACCCGCAGGGCAAGGAAGTCAAGCAGATGCTCGACGAAGCCGAATCCAAGATCTTCGCGATCGCGGAGGAGGGGGCGCGCGGCGCGCAGGGCTGGATGGAAATCCAGCCGCTGCTGACCCAGGTCGTGGAACGCATCGACGAACTGTACAACCGCGACCAAAGCAGCGAAATCACCGGCGTGCCGACCGGCTTCGCCGATCTCGACAAGATGACGTCCGGCCTGCAGCCCGGCGACCTGATCATCGTTGCGGGACGCCCGTCGATGGGCAAGACCGCGTTTTCGATGAATATCGGCGAGAATGTCGCGATCGACAGCGGGCTGCCGGTGGCGGTCTTCTCGATGGAAATGGGCGGCGCTCAGCTGGCCATGCGTATGCTGGGTTCCGTCGGCCGCCTCGACCAGCATCGGTTGCGTACCGGCCGCCTGATCGACGAGGATTGGCCGCGCCTGACCCATGCGATCCAGAAAATGAACGAGGCGCAGGTCTACATCGACGAGACGCCGGCGCTTTCTCCGATCGAATTGCGCGCCCGTGCGCGCCGCCTTTCGCGCCAATGCGGCAAGCTCGGCCTGATCATCATCGACTATCTTCAGCTGATGTCGGGCAACGGCGGCGGCGGAGAAAACCGCGCCACCGAGATTTCCGAAATTTCGCGAAGCCTGAAGGGGCTCGCCAAGGAATTGCACTGTCCGGTCATCGCGCTGTCTCAGTTGAATCGTTCGCTCGAGCAGCGACCGAACAAGCGCCCCGTGATGTCCGATCTGCGCGAATCCGGGGCCATCGAGCAGGACGCCGACGTGATCCTGTTCATTTACCGCGACCAAGTCTACAACCCCGATTCGCCGGACAAGGGTACCGCCGAGATCATCATCGGCAAGCAGCGTAACGGCCCGATCGGTGCGGTGCGCCTGGCTTTCCTCGGCGAATACACGAAATTTGCAAACTATACCGGCGGCAACGCCATCTTCGACAACGAGTGACCTGTTTTCTTGCCGCAAGCAGGAACGCGCCGCGGTGCCGATTTTATGCTTCAACCTTTTTAACAAGAAAGAGCGACTATGTTTGGACGACTGATGCCTTCCGAGGGCAAATTCTTTAACCTCTTCATCGAGCACGCCGACCTGTGCGTCAAGGGCGCAAAGGAAATGGTCGCGCTGATGACCAATTTCGACGACCTGGAAAGCCGCATGCATGCGATCGAAGGCATCGAGAAACAGGCCGACAAGATCACGCACAATGCCATCGAGTTGCTGCACAAGACCTTCATCACGCCGCTCGACCGCGACGATATCCATCAGCTGATCACGCGCATGGACGACATCCTCGACCTGCTCGAAGACGCGGCGCAGACCATCTCGCTGTACGACATCAAGGCGGTCACGCCGGAGGCCAAGCGTCTGGCCGAGCTTTGCCTCGGCTGCACCGAGAAAGTGAAGGCGGCGGTCGGCCTGCTGCACAACATGGACAATTCGCGCGAAATCCTGTCGATCTGCGCCGAAGTCGACCGCCTCGAATCGGATGCCGACCACGTGATGCGCGCCGCGATGTCCAAGCTGTTCCGCGACGAGCCCGACGTGCGCAACCTGATCAAGCTGAAGGCGATCTACGAGATCCTGGAAACCGTGACCGATCGCTGCGAGGATGTCGCCAACATCATCGAAGGCATCATCGTCGAGAACGCCTGATTGGTCCGGACAAGAACGACAACAACATGCAAACACTTCAGATCAGCCTTTACACGCTCGCATTCCTCGTCATCCTGGCGCTGCTGTTCGATTTCATGAACGGCTTTCACGATGCCGCGAACGCCATCGCGACGGTGGTGTCGACCGGTGTGCTCAAGCCGCAGACGGCGGTGGCGCTTGCTGCCTTCTTCAACTTCATCGCGATCTTCGTGTTTCAGCTGAAGGTCGCGACCACGGTCGGCAAGGGAACCATCGATCCCACAGTGGTGGATCATTACGTCGTGTTCGGCGCCCTGATCGGCGCGATCTCCTGGAACGTGCTGACGTGGTATTACGGCATCCCGTCGTCGTCGTCGCACGCCTTGATCGGCGGGCTGGTCGGCGCCGCGGTGGCCAAGGCGGGCACCGGCTCCCTGATCTCCTCCGGCCTGATCAAGACGATCTCCTTCATCGTGCTGTCGCCCTTGTTCGGTTTCGTCTTTGGTTCGCTGATGATGGTGCTGGTTTCCTGGCTGTTCGTGCGAACGACGCCGCGCCGCGTCGACAAGTGGTTCCGTCGCATGCAGCTGGTCTCGGCCTCGATGTACAGCCTGGGTCACGGCGGCAACGATGCGCAGAAGACCATGGGGATCATCTGGATGCTGTTGATCGCGGCCGGTTACACGACCGCCAAAGACCCGCTGCCGATGTGGGTCATCGTGAGCTGCTATGCGGCGATCGGTCTCGGTACCTTGTTCGGCGGCTGGCGCATCGTCAAGACGATGGGGCAGAAGATCACCAAGCTCAAGCCGGTCGGCGGTTTCTGCGCCGAGACCGGCGGCGCGATCACGCTGTTCCTGGCGACGGCGCTCGGCATTCCGGTGTCGACGACGCATACCATCACCGGCGCCATCGTCGGCGTCGGCTCGTCGCAGAAGATGTCGGCGGTCCGCTGGGGCGTTGCCGGCAACATCGTCTGGGCTTGGGTCTTCACGATTCCGGCATCAGCCTTCATCGCCGCGATCGCCTGGTGGATCGGCACAAAGATTTTTTGAGCATAGCTGTATGAAAAAAGCCCGCGAGACCGCGGGCTTTTTTTTCGAAGCAAGCGCCGTTCAGAGCACGTCGCTCGCGTGATCGGCCAGGCGCGAACGCTCGCCGCGGGCCAGCGTCACGTGCCCGCTGTGCGACCAACCCTTGAAACGGTCGACCACGTAAGTCAGGCCGCTGGAACCTTCGGTCAGGTATGGCGTATCGATCTGCGCGATATTGCCGAGGCAAATGATCTTGGTGCCGGGGCCGGCGCGCGTGACAAGCGTCTTCATCTGCTTCGGCGTCAGGTTCTGCGCTTCGTCGATGATCAGGAACTTGTTGACGAAGGTGCGTCCGCGCATGAAGTTGAGCGACTTGATCTTGATGCGTGAACGGATCAGATCCTGGGTCGCGGCGCGGCCCCAGTCGCCGGCATCGCTGTCCGACTTGTTCAGCACCTCGAGATTGTCGTCGAAGGCGCCCATCCACGGCGACATCTTTTCCTCTTCGGTGCCGGGCAAGAAGCCGATGTCCTCGCCGACCGGCACCGTCACGCGCGTGACGATGATTTCCGTGTAGAGCTTGGTTTCCAGGACCTGCGAAAGACCGGCGGCGAGCGCCAGCAGCGTCTTGCCGGTGCCGGCCGAGCCGAGCAGGGTGACGAAATCGCATTCCGGATTCATCAGCAGGTTGAGCGCGAAATTCTGCTCGCGGTTGCGCGCCGTGACGCCCCACACGCTGTTCTTCGCATGCCCGTAGTCGCGCAGGGTCTGGATCACGGCCGTCTTGCCGTTGATCTGGACCACCTGCCCGTAGAACGGCGCCTCGCCGTTGCTCGGTTCCATGAACACGAATTGGTTGACGAGGAAGGAAGGCACCAGGGGGCCGGTCAGGCGGTAGTAGGTATAGCCCGTGCCGTGCTTGTTCTCCTGCCACGACTCGATGCCCTTGCCGTGCTTGTTCCAGAAATCGTCCGGCAATTGCATGATGCCGGAGTAGAGCAGGTCGGTATCCTCGAGGACGTGATCGTTGAGGTATTCTTCCGCAGGCAGGCCCATCGCGCGCGCCTTGATGCGCATGTTGATGTCCTTCGACACCAGCACCACGGGACGGCCGGGATACTGCTGCTCCAGCGCCCGCACCACGCCGAGAATCTGATTGTCCGCCTTGCCTTGCGGGAGTCCTTCCGGAAGTTCGACATTCTGCAGCGTGGTTTGAAAGAACAGGCGGCCCTTGGCATCCTTGTTCCCGAGCTTGGACAGCGGAATGCCCAGTTCGATGTCGTGCTCCTCGACGCCGGCGACCAGCGCGTCGAGCGAGCGCGACACTTGACGCGCGTTGCGTGCGACTTCGGACATGCCTTTCTTGTGGTTGTCGAGCTCTTCCAGGGTCATCATCGGCAGATAGACGTCGTGCTCCTCGAAACGGAACAGCGAGGTCGGATCGTGCATCAGGACGTTGGTGTCGAGCACGAACAGCTTGGTGACGCCGGTTTTGTCGGCGGCGCGACTGGTGGCCGATTTCATGCGCGCTTCCGAAGTCTTCGGCGGCTTGGTCGTACGGGTCTTCTCGGTGGGGGTCTTGTCCGGAGTCTTGCCGCGCGCGGTCGCGGGAGGGGCGGCCGGTTCTGTCTTCTTCCGCACCGGTTCCACCAATGCGATGACGGGTTTGACCGACTTGCCTTTTTCCGCTTTCGGATATTCGCTGGGAGACAACAATGTTGCGGGCTTGGACGGCAGTTTGGGCAGTGGCATCAGAACCTCAATCTGGAAAGTTTGGGATAAGGCAACCGGGGACAACGACGACGTATGAAGCGATAGATTGAAGGAGGGGGAGGAAGAAACGACGGCGCGAAGGATGCACCGATCGCAAAGCAAAAAAGCCGTTCGGGAAGGCGGCCTGCCTCTTCCTCAAACGGCTTTCTGGAAAAAAGTTCTTTGTAATTCAATGGCTTATTTAAGCAAGAGCCTTCACATACTCCAGCACTTCCTCGACGTGTCCAGGCACTTTCACTCCACGCCATTCTTTCACCAATTTGCCGGCGGCGTCAATCACAAATGTCGACCGCTCGATACCGCGCACCTGCTTGCCGTACATCGTCTTCATTTTCATGACGTCGAACATTCCGCACAGCGCCTCGTCCGGATCGGAGATCAGCTCGAACGGCAGATCGAGCTTGTTCTTGAAGCCTTCATGGGACCGGATGCTGTCGCGGCTGATGCCGAAGACGAGGGTATCCGCGCGCTTGAATTGGCCATGCAAGTCACGGAAGGTCATGCTTTCGGTGGTGCAGCCCGGCGTGTTGTCCTTCGGATAAAAATACAGCACTACATTCTTGCCCCGGTAATCCGATAGCGTAAAGGTCTTGTCGCTAGTCATGGCAGCGGAAAAATCGGGTACGACTTCGTTCAATTCACAACGGCTTTCTACCACGGTGATCTCCTGGTCTAGGCGTTTATCGCTTGTGGCGAAGGATTTCTTGCGGATGTCTTGCGAGAGCGGCGGTACCGCAGCTCTCGCATTATCCATGAAGGCAGCGAAACTTGCCCGAACGCCATGTAAAAACAGGCGAAATTCAACCGGCGTTTCGGAAGGCGCGTAGTCGAAGATGGGGACGAGTCTTTGTCGTTCAAGTTCGGCATGCAAAGCAAATATCGCCTCGACGCCGCATTGCCGTCCGGCGAAAGCGCTAGCGTCCGCGGTTGCATGCCGCGCCGCCTTTCATGGGCGCGCCGGCGGGCCCGCTTCGAAAATCAGGGCCAGCGCGACCTTGCGGCCTTCGGCCATGAGGATGTTGTAGGTGCGGCAGGCCGCCTGATTGTCCATGCATTCCACGCCGATGCGGCGTGCCGTCAGCGCGGCGATCAGTTTCGGATGAATGAAGCGCTGGCGAACGCCGGTGCCCACGATGACGACGTCGGGCGCGGCGTTTTCGATGGGGGTGAAGTGCTCGGCCGTCAAGGTATCGAAGGAGGCGGCCGGCCACGCTACCGGCGCGGTTTCCGGCATGACGATCAGGCTGTGGGTAAATCGGACCGCGTTGATTTCGACCCCGTCGGCATCATAGGCGGTGACGGTCTGGTAATGCTGGGTGGGCGTGGTGTGGAGCTTCATCGGCGGAGTGGGGGCGCCGGTCTCGGCGGTGCCGGTCGCCGCGTACGGTTTCGATAGGTGGACGAAAGACCGGCCATTGTAACGCTTTCGGCATGAGGATCGTTTTCGGCATGCGGATTTCCGCCTAGCGGCCGGCGCGCATTATCGCGATATAGCGATTGATAAATCGAGTTGCTTTGGGCAAAATGATTCTTTTATCGCGGTGCAACATCCAGGAAGGCAGCTGTGCGACCGATTCAGAAATCGAAGAAACTGGCAGACGTCTGCTACGAAATCCGGGGCCCGGTCCTGGAGAAGGCCCGGCAGATGGAGGAAGAGGGTCACAAGATCATCAAGCTCAACATCGGCAACCTGGCCGTGTTCGGCTTCGATGCGCCCGACGAGATCGTGCACGACATGATCATCAACATGGGCAACGCCGCCGGCTATACCGATTCGAAAGGCCTGTTCGCGCCGCGCAAGGCGATCATGCACTACACCCAGCAGAAGAGCATCGCCGGCGTGGATATCGACGACATCTATATCGGCAACGGCGCGTCCGAGCTGATCGTGATGGGCATGAATGCCTTGCTCAACAACGGCGACGAAGTGCTGGTGCCGGCTCCCGACTATCCGCTCTGGACCGCCGCGGTCAGCCTGTCGGGCGGCTCCCCGGTTCATTATGTCTGCGACGAGCAGTCCGGCTGGTTGCCGGACATCGACGATATCAAGCGCAAGATCACGAGCAATACCAAGGCGATCGTCGTCATCAATCCGAACAATCCGACCGGCGCGCTATACCCGGTCGAATTGCTGAAGGAGATCGTCGAGGTCGCGCGCCAGCATCAGCTGGTCGTGTTCGCCGACGAAATCTACGACAAGACGCTCTACGACGGCGAGACCCACACCTCGATCGCCTCGCTGGCCGACGACGTGCTCTTCATCACCCTGAACGGGCTGTCGAAGAATTACCGCTCTTGCGGCTATCGCGCCGGCTGGATGGTCGTGTCCGGCGAGAAGAAGCATGCCAAGGACTATGTCGAAGGCTTGAACATGATGGCCTCGATGCGCTTGTGCGCCAATGTTCCGGGCCAATATGCGATCCAGACGGCGCTGGGCGGCTACCAGAGCATCAACGATCTGGTCGGCCCCGGCGGCCGCCTGCTCCGGCAGCGCGATCTCGCCTATAAGCTGCTGACCGAGATTCCGGGCGTGACCTGCGTCAAGCCGAAGGCCGCGCTGTACATGTTCCCGAAGCTCGATCCGAAGATCTATCCGATCAAGAACGACCAGGAATTCGTCTACGAGATGCTGGTCGAAGAGAAGGTCTTGATCGTGCAGGGCACCGGCTTCAACTGGATCGCGCCGGACCATTTCCGCGTCGTCTTCCTGCCCAACTCGGACGATCTGACGGATGCCGTCGGCCGCATCGCGCGCTTCCTCGAAGGCTATCGGAAACGGCACGGCACCGCTTGATGCGGACTGCCGCCGCGGCACATTTTTTTACCTCAACGACACTCGTTATGAAACCCATCAAAGTAGGCTTGCTAGGCATCGGGACCGTCGGGTCCGGCACATTCAACGTACTGAAGCGCAATCAGGAAGAGATTACGCGGCGCGCCGGCCGCGCGATTCAGATCACGATGGTGGCCGATCTCAACACCGAACGCGCCAGGCAGCTCACCAACGGCGAGTGCGAGGTCGTCAGCGACGCCAACCTGGTCGTCGGTCATCCCGAGATCGATATCGTCATCGAACTGATCGGCGGCTATGGCATCGCCAAGGAACTCGTGATGAAGGCGATCGCCAACGGCAAGCACGTGGTCACGGCCAACAAGGCGCTGCTCGCCACCCATGGCACCGAAATCTTCAAGGCGGCGCAGGAAAAGGGCGTGATGGTCGCCTTCGAAGCGGCGGTGGCGGGCGGCATTCCGATCATCAAGGCATTGCGCGAAGGCTTGACCGCGAACCGTATCCAGTGGATCGCCGGCATCATCAACGGTACGACCAATTTCATCCTGTCCGAGATGCGCGACAAGGGGCTCGATTTCGATACCGTGCTCAAGGAAGCGCAGCGGCTCGGTTACGCCGAGGCCGATCCGACCTTCGATATCGAAGGCGTGGACGCCGCGCACAAGGCGACCCTGATGTCGGCGATCGCCTTCGGCATTCCGGTGCAATTCGACAAGGCCTATGTCGAAGGCATCACCAAGCTGCAGGCGACCGACATCCGCTATGCGGAACAGCTCGGTTATCGCATCAAGCTGCTGGGCATCACCAAGCGGACCGACACGGGCATCGAATTGCGCGTGCATCCCACGCTGATCCCCGCCAAGCGCCTGATCGCCAATGTCGAGGGCGCGATGAACGCCGTCCTGGTGCAGGGCGACGCGGTCGGCGCCACCCTCTACTACGGCAAGGGCGCCGGCGCCGAACCGACGGCTTCCGCCGTGATCGCCGACCTGGTCGACATCACGCGCCTGGCGACGGCGGACCCGGAACACCGCGTTCCGCATCTTGCGTTCCAGCCCGATGCCATGGCCAGTACGCCGATCCTGCCGATGTCCGAGATCACGACGAGCTATTACTTGCGCATGCGCGTGGCGGACCAGCCGGGCGTGCTGGCCGACGTCACGCGCGTTCTCGCGGATGCGACGATCTCGATCGATGCCATGCTGCAGAAGGAGCCGGAAGAGGGCGAGACCCGCACCGACATCATAATGCTGACGCATCAGACGCAGGAAAAGAATATCGAGGCCGCGATCGCCAAGATCGAAGCCCTGCCGTCGGTCGTGGGCAAGGTCACGCGGATTCGACTGGAAGAATTGGGCTGACCAGCCGTTGAAAATCATGAGGCCGTCCCGGTTTCCGGGACGGCCTTTTTCCATCCATCTTGCCGTGCCGCTGCGCGCGGCTTCAATAGCTATAACTATGCGGCGCCGAGGCATGCGGCGCATCGTCGGCGCTGGGCTTGCGTTCCGGATACAGGGCATCGGGGTCGACCAGCAGATATCGTTCGACCAGGTCCAGCAAGGCGATCACGCCCCGGTAATTGCCGTTCTCCATCACAGTGACGTGATGAATCCTTTTCGTCGCCATCAATTTGGCGACTTCCCGCACCGACATCAACGCATCGACTTCGAACAGGCGATGCGTGCAGACCTCCCAGGCCAACACGGCTTTCGGATTGCGCTTGTGGGAGTGGAAATGCACGATCTCGTGCATGCTGATGACGCCGAAAATGCCGCCGCCCATATCCACGACCGGCACATAATCGAGATTGTTGTCATCGAGCACCGCCTCGACTCTTTCCAGCGTGTCTTCGGTATCGACCGTGATCTGATTCGGATCGAGCAAGGCATAGATAGGCTTGTCCATGGCGGACTCCTGGCGTGATTCGGGCCGCGTTCGCGGGGCCGTCGAGGCGGCGGATAAGATGAATTTAGGATACAAAACCCATAAGCGGAAGGGCGAAAATCGCCTATTCGCGAAATGAATTCTTCCAGCAAGGGTATTGTGGTCTTGATAATTTTTTATCGGCTTCGTGAGGGGGCAGCCGAGCCGGCATGATCCGGGAAGCGAGCGCTTAGTACGTCTTCATGATGCGCGCAAAAGTCCCGTCGTCCCGCCGCTTGAGGATCGAGCGGTTCAGGCGCGCCACGAGTTCCGTCAGTTCTTGCCGCGACCGGCCGCCGCGCCGTCCCGCCGCATCGCCCGGACGCCAGTGCGGGACGACGGGCGCGCGTTCACTCGCTGATGTATTTCTTGACGATTTGCTTGTACTGGCCGTTGCTCTTGATTTGCTTCAGGCCGGCATTGAAGTCGTCGCGGATCTGCTTGTCGCGAAATACCGGGTTGTTGAATTGCTGGGCGCTCTGGCCGAAGATCTTGTGGATCACGACTTCCTGGCCGGTATCGACGCCGCTGGCGGCCGCCTTGTAATACTTGTAGACGTTGATGTCGCCGACATAGACCTGGACGCCGTTGGCGTAGAGTTGCATCACGCGGCGCTTCTCGTCGCTGGTCTCCACGTAATTCTGATTGCCTTTCACGGCCGCGGCGAACTGGGGGCCCAGGAAATTCGACGCCCCCTGGAACGTGGTGATGCTCTTGTCCTTGAGGTCGGCGGCGCTATTGATCGCGATATTGTTCTTTTTCAGCGTGATGGCGACGTCCTGATAGGTGACTGCCGGCTCTTCCGCGTAGAAGAATCCGTCCGCTTCCTTCAAATCGGGATTGCCGCGTTGCGCGCCGTCGGCCTGCTGTTCCTTGAGCATCTTCGGGATCGCGCCCATCGCCACGAATACCGGCTTGATCGTGTGACCCTTCGCGGCGAGCGCGGCCTTGACGATGTCGTATTCGAAGCCGCTGGCTTCGGCGCCGTCCTTGATCACGTACGGCGGGATGGCGAAGCTGAACAGCATCTTGATGTCTTTCGCATGCGCCGCCGGCGCCGCGAGGATTGCAGCGCCGACGGCGCCGGCGCACAACAGCTTTTGCAGCCTGGTCATGATTCCTCCCTTGTGGATGTCAGTGCGCCTACCAGTAAAGTCCAGCGCGCCGATGGTGTCAATCAATTCCACAGGGATGTTGCGCATATGCTCCATAGCCGTTCGCGGCTTGCGTGCGCCTGTTTTTTCTTCTAACGATGGATGACCACCAGCAGGGCTTTCGCCTCGGCCTTGCCGGCGTTGCGAATCGCATGATTGCGATCGGCGTGATAGCGGGCCGTGCCGCCGGCCTTCAGCTTCTTCTTGTTGCCGTCGACCTCGACCTCGACAGAGCCATGCAAGAGCGTCAAGTATTCCATCGTCCCGGGGTCGTGGGGATTGGAGACGAGCGCGCCTTCCGGGGCAAGCGTCAATTCGTACCACTCGTACTTGCCGGCCAATTCCATCGGACCCAGGATGCGCAAGACATAGCCGGCATGGCTGCCGGGAAGGGTCGGCGTCTCGTGCGGCTCCAGCACGTGGATGGCTTCGGCCTCCTGCGGTTCGTTCGACAGCAATTCCTCGATGCCGATCCCGAGCGCATTGGCCAGGCGCCAGGCGACGGCGATCGTGGGATTGGCCTTTTCGCGTTCGATCTGCGACAGCATCGATTTCGACACGCCGGCGGCGCGCGAGAGATCGTCGAGCGTCAGCCCGCGCTTCAGGCGCAGTTTCTGCAAGGTGGCGCCGACCTCGGGCGGGGCGGGCGGGGTGCTTGGCTTTTTCATAAAAGTCGCTTGCAAAGTTCAATGAGGGTCGATAATATTCAATATATTGAACTTTAGTTCGAAATAAAGAATTTTTCGTATCCGGAAAAACGCATCGTAGCAGAACGGTTGCGGGCAGGATACGCCAATCCGAGACGATCGAGACAAGGAAATCCCGATGACCGCCAATGCCAAGCAGAGTTTTTACGCAGCACTCGACCAGAATCTTCACACGCTGCGCGAACAGGGCCTGTACAAGCCGGAACGCGTGATCGCATCGCGCCAGGGCGCGGAAGTGGTGGTCGACGACGGCCGGACGCTGATCAACATGTGCGCCAACAACTACCTCGGCCTGTCGGGCGACGAGCAGATGGTGCTGGCGGCGCATGCGGCGCTCGACAAGTACGGCTACGGCCTGTCGTCGGTGCGCTTCATCTGCGGTACGCAGACCGTGCACAAGGAGTTGGAGCGCGCGCTGTCCGATTTCCTCGGTCTGGAAGACACGATCCTGTATGCCGCGGCGTTCGATGCCAACGGCGGCGTGTTCGAGCCGCTGTTCGACGACAACGACGCCATCATTTCCGATGCGCTGAACCACGCCTCGATCATCGACGGCATCCGCCTGTGCAAGGCGGCGCGTTTCCGCTATCAGCATAACGACATGGCCGACCTGGAAGCGCAGCTGAAGGCAGCCGAAGGCAAGCGCCACAAGGTCATCGTGACCGACGGCGCGTTCTCGATGGACGGCACGATCGCCCAGCTCGACAAGATCTGCGACCTGGCGGACCGTTACGGCGCGCTTGTCATGGTCGACGATTCCCACGCCACCGGCTTCCTCGGCAAGACCGGACGCGGCACGCATGAGCATCACGGCGTCATGGGCCGGGTCGACATCATCACCGGCACGCTCGGCAAGGCCCTCGGCGGCGCCATGGGCGGCTTCACCTCGGGCCGGCGCGAAGTGATCCAGATGCTGCGCCAGAAATCGCGCCCCTATCTGTTCTCCAACACGCTGGCGCCGGCGATCGCGGGCGCTTCGCTCGCGGTGCTGGAGCGCTTGTCGAAATCGACCGAGCTGCGCGACCGCCTGCATGCGAACACCGCCTACTTCCGCCGCCGCATCGAGGAAATCGGCTTCACGATCAAGCCGGGCACGCATCCGGTGGTGCCGGTCATGCTGTTCGACGCGCCGGTCGCGCAGAAATTCGCGCAGCGCCTCTACGAACTCGGCGTGCTGGCGAGCGGCTTCTTCTACCCGGTGGTGCCGATGGGCCAGGCGCGCGTGCGCGTGCAGCTGTCGGCGGCGCATACGACGGAACTGCTCGACCGCGCCCTCGCGATCTTCGAACAGGCCGGCACCGAACTCGGCATCCTCAAAAAATAAGGGAGCAGGAACAATGGAACGCATCCTCGTCATCGGCGCCAACGGCCAGATCGGCAGCGAGCTCGTCGACGCGCTGGCCGCCAAGTACGGCGACAACAACGTGTTCGCCGCCGATATCACGCCGATCAGCCCGTTCGGCGCCAAGCGCTACGAGCGCATCGACGTGCTCGATATCGAGCGCCTTAAGCAGGCGATCGACAGCCACGACATCACCCAGGTCTATCAGCTGGCGGCCTTGCTGTCGGCCACCGGCGAACAGGCGCCGCTGAAGGCCTGGAAGCTCAACATGGACGGCCTCTTGAACATCCTCGAGATCGCCCGCGAGCGCAAGGAAGCCGGCAAGCCGCTGCGCGTGTTCTGGCCGTCCTCGATCGCCGCCTTCGGTCCGCATACGCCGGCCGTCGACACGCCGCAGCTGACGGTGATGGATCCGACCACGATCTACGGCATTTCCAAGCAGGCCGGCGAGCGCCTGTGCGAATACTATTTCGCCAAGTTCGGCGTCGACGTGCGCAGCATCCGCTATCCGGGCATCATCAGCTACAAGTCGCCGCCGGGCGGCGGCACCACCGACTACGCGATCGCGATCTTCCACGCGGCCAAGCGCGGCGAGCGCTATGAATGCTTCCTGTCCGCCGAGACGACGCTGCCGATGATCTACATGCCCGACGCGATTCGCGCCACGATCGAGCTGATGGAAGCGCCGGTCGAGCGGATCCGCGTGCGCTCGTCGTACAACGTCGCCGGCATCAGCTTCAATCCGCGCGAGCTGGCCGACGCGATCAGGCGCCAGTTGCCGAAGTTCGAGATCGGCTACAAGCCGGATTTTCGGCAAGCGATCGCGGCGAGCTGGCCGCAAAGCATCGACGACACGTATGCGCGCGCCGATTGGGGCTGGCAAGCCGAGGTCGGCCTCGAACGGATGGTGGCCGACATGCTGGCGAATGTGCAGGTATCGGGTACGGCGCTGCAGCAAGCCGCATAGGGCGGCGAGCGGGCCGGCAGGCTCGGGAAGTTGACGACCTGACAGGGAATTCGCTCTGGCGTTTGCAAGGGATGCCAGCGGAATTCCCTGTTTGCGTCGATAGTCGTTATTTGCCGCGAAAGTGCCTTTGTCGCATTGCAGCAAGCTATAATGGCCGCAACTCCGCGATTCCCAACCACTGCCTTCAGACCCATGCAATACATCTCCACGCGCGGCCAGGCACCGGCCCAATCGTTTTCCCAGATCTTGCTCGGCGGCCTTGCCCCGGACGGCGGCCTCTACCTGCCGGCCGAGTATCCGAAAATCAGCGGCGCCGAACTCGACGCCTGGCGCAAGCTGTCCTATGCCGATCTGGCGCTGGAGATCCTGAAGAAATTCGCTACCGACATTCCCGCTGCCGACCTTCAGGCCCTGGCGCGCAAGACCTATACGGCCGATATCTATCGCAATGCGCGACCCGACGAGCGCGCGGAAGACATCACCCCGTTGCGCACGCTGGAGGACAAGGATGGCCGCAGGCTGGTCTTGCAAGCCTTGTCGAACGGCCCGACGCTCGCCTTCAAGGATATGGCGATGCAATTGCTCGGCAACCTGTTCGAGCATGCGTTGGCGCTGCAGAATTCGGAACTGAACATCTTCGGCGCGACCTCGGGCGATACCGGCAGCGCCGCCGAATACGCGATGCGCGGCAAGAAAGGCATCCGCGTCTTCATGCTGTCGCCGCACAAGAAGATGAGCGCGTTCCAGACCGCGCAGATGTTCAGCCTGCAAGATCCGAACATTTTCAACATTGCCGTCGAAGGCGTGTTCGACGATTGCCAGGACATGGTCAAGGCAGTGTCGAACGATCTCGAATTCAAGGCGCGCCAGAAGATCGGCACCGTCAATTCGATCAACTGGGCGCGCGTGGTGGCGCAAGTCGTGTACTACTTCCGCGGCTACCTCGCAGCCACGACGAGCAACGAGCAAAAGGTCTCTTTCACCGTCCCGTCCGGCAACTTCGGCAACATCTGCGCCGGCCATATCGCACGCATGATGGGGCTGCCCATCGATAAGCTGGTCGTCGCCACCAACGAGAACGACGTCCTCGACGAATTCTTCCGCACCGGCGTCTACCGTGTGCGCAAGGCGGCCGAGACCTATCACACGACCAGTCCGAGCATGGACATCAGCAAGGCTTCGAACTTCGAGCGTTTCGTGTACGACCTCCTGGGCGGCGATGCCGCGCGCCTGCGCGCCTTGTTCAAGAAGGTCGAGACCCATGGCGGTTTCGATCTGTCCGGCAAGCCGGGCAGCGACGGCGACGAGTTCGGCAAGGTCGCGCAATTCGGCTTCGTGTCCGGCAAGTCGGTGCATGCCGACCGTATCGCGACGATCCGCGATGTCCACGCCCGATACGGAATCGCCATCGACACCCATACCGCCGACGGCGTCAAGGTCGCGCGCGAACATGCGGTGGCCGGCGTGCCGATGATCGTGCTCGAGACGGCCTTGCCGGCGAAGTTCAACGAAACGATCCGCGAAGCGCTCGGCCGCGACGCCGAACGTCCGGCCGGTTTCGAGAATATCGAAGCCTTGCCGCAACGCTTCGACGTCATGCCGGCCGATGTGCAAAGGGTCAAGGCCTACATCGCGGAGCGCACGGGTCTGTAACAAGCTCCGGCGGGCGGCCGAGCGCGCCGGATGGCGCAGTCCTTCCGGCCGCTTCGCCCGCCCGGCGCAACGGGATTACAATCTTGGCTCCACCCATCTTCCGAAGCCAGGCATGATCGACAAGAAACCCATGCTGAGCGCGCAACAGGCGCTCGATTTCCTGCTTTCCGCCGTGCGGCCGATCGCGGACACGGAATCCGTATCCGCGCTCGACGCCAACGGCCGCACGCTCGCCGTTGCGCAGACTTCGCAACTGAACGTGCCGCCGATGGACAATACCCAGATGGATGGCTACGCGGTGCGCGCGGCCGACTGCGCCAGCGGCGATGCCCGGTTAAGGATCGCGCAGCGCATTCCCGCCGGCCAGGTCGGACAACCCTTGCAGCCGGGTACGGCGGCCCGCATTTTCACGGGCGCGATGATTCCGGAAGGCGCCGACGCCGTCGTCATGCAGGAAATGTGCGAGGCGGACGGCGAATTCGTTACCGTCAGGCACACGCCCAAGGAAGGGGAGTGGATCCGCCGCACCGGCGAGGACATTCGCGCCGGCAGCGTCATTCTCCCGGCTGGCACGCGCTTGCGGGCGCAGGAGCTCGGCCTTGCCGCCTCGGTCGGCTTGGCGGCCCTGCCGGTCGCGAGGCGGCCGCGCATCGCCGTGTTCTTCACCGGCGACGAACTCGCGATGCC
Source organism: Paucimonas sp. (assembly GCA_035627375.1). Lineage (GTDB taxonomy): Bacteria > Pseudomonadota > Gammaproteobacteria > Burkholderiales > Burkholderiaceae_D > DASPLX01. The sequence goes on from DASPLX010000027.1 coordinate 121,235, forward strand.
GGGCGAGGCGCTGAAGCCGGGCGCGATCTACAACTCGAACCGCTTCCTCCTGCGCGGGTTGCTGCAGAACCTCGGCTGCGACGTCTCCGACTACGGCATCGTGCCGGATACGCTGGCCGATACGCGCGAGACGCTGCGCCGCGCCGCCTTGCACAACGACCTGATCATCACGTCGGGCGGCGTCTCGGTCGGCGAGGAAGACCATATCAAGCCTGCGGTCGAGGCCGAAGGCCGGATCGACATGTGGCAGATCGCGATCAAACCCGGCAAGCCGCTCGCGTTCGGCGAAGTCCGGCGCGAGGCCTCCGGCGGCGGTTCCGCGTTCTTCATCGGCTTGCCCGGCAATCCGGTATCGAGCTTAGTCACCTTCCTGCTGTTCGTGCGGCCCTTCATCCTGCGCCTGCAAGGCGCGGCTGACGTCGCGCCGAAGACTTTCATGCTGCGCGCCGATTTCGCCTGGCCCAAGGCCGACAAGCGCAACGAGTTCCTGCGCGCCCGGATCAACGCGAATGGCGGACTCGATCTGTTCCCGAATCAGGGTTCGGCGGTGCTGACCTCGACCGTCTGGGGCGACGGCTTGGTCGACAACCCCCCGGGACAGACCATCGCCCAGGGCGACATGGTGAAGTTCCTGCCGTTCGCCGAATTGCTCCATTAATTGTCCTATCGGGTCGAAGGAAGCCGCGATGATCACCCATATCGAAGCCAGCCTGCGCGAAGCGCAATCGGCGCTCGAAAACCTGCTGGCCGATCGCGCCGCGCTGGCGAACGTGGAACGCGCCGCCGAGCTGCTGGTCGCGACCTTCGAGCACGGAGGGCATGTCTATTCCTGCGGCAATGGCGGCTCGATGTGCGATGCCATGCATTTCGCGGAAGAGCTCAGCGGCCGCTATCGGAACAATCGCAAGGGTCTGGGCGCGATCGCGATGAGCGACGCCGGCCATCTGACCTGCGCCGCCAACGATTTCGGATACGCGCAGGTGTTCGCGCGTTACGTCGAGGCGCAAGGCCGCGCCGGCGATTGCCTGCTGGCGATCAGCACCAGCGGCACCAGCAAGAGCATCGTGCTGGCCGCCGCCAAGGCGAAAGAACTCGGCATGCGGGTGATCGCCATGACGGGCAGGCCGGGCACGCCCTTGCACGACATCGCCGATGTCTGCATCTGCACGCCGGGAGGCGCGTTCGCCGATCGCGTGCAAGAGCTCCACATCAAGGTGATACACATCCTGATCGAACTCGTGGAACGACGCCTGTTTCCGGAGAATTACGCAGGCGAAGCCTAGAACCATCATGAACATTCAACTCCGCTTTTTCGCCAGCGTGCGCGAAAAACTCGGCACTGCGCAAGAGTCCGTCGCGCTGCCCGACCATGTGCAAACGGTGGGCGACGTGCGCGCCTGGCTGCGCGAGCGCGGCGGCCCATGGGCCGAGACGCTGGCCGAGGGACGCGCCCTGCGCATGGCGTGCAACCAGGTGATGACCGATGCCGGCGCGAAGATCAGCGACGGCTGCGAAGTCGCCTTCTTTCCGCCGGTCACCGGCGGTTGAACGACAGGAGAGCGCCATGCCGATCCGTGTCCAAACCGAGGACTTCGATCTCGGCGCCGAGGTGGCGAAGCTGCGCGCCGGCGACCGCCGGGTCGGAGCCGTGTGCAGCTTCATCGGCACGGTGCGCGACATGAACGAAGGCGCGCAGGTGGCCGAGATGGAGCTGGAGCACTATCCCGGCATGACCGAGAAGGCGCTCGAGGATATCGTCGCGCGGGCCAAGGCGCGCTGGAATATCTACGATGCGCTGGTGATCCATCGCGTCGGACCCCTGAAGCCGCTCGACCAGATCGTGCTGGTCGCCGTCACGTCCGCGCATCGCGGCGAATCCTTCGCCGCCTGCGAATTCATCATGGATTACCTCAAGACCCAGGCGCCGTTCTGGAAGAAGGAGCAGACGCCGGCGGGCGCGCGCTGGGTCGATGCCCGCGCGGCCGACGACCGCGCGCTCGAAAAATGGGGAATCGAATCCGGGAATGCCGAAGCGCCGAACGGCGCCGACAAGACGTGAGCTGGCTCGCCGTCGGCCTAGGCGCGATGCTGGGCGCATGGCTGCGCTGGGGCCTCGGCATCTGGGGCAACGAGTTGCATACGCACTTGCCGTTCGGTACGCTCGTCGCGAATCTTGCCGGCGGCTACCTCGTCGGGCTGGCGGTGGCCTTCTTCCATGCGCATCCGGCGGTCTCGCCCGAGTGGCGGCTGTTTCTCATCACCGGCTTTCTCGGCGGCCTGACCACCTTTTCGTCGTTCTCGGCGGAATCGGTGCTCCTCTTGCAGCGCGGCGAGTACCTCTGTGCCTTCGGCCATACCTTGCTGCATCTGGCGGGATCGATCGGATTCTGCATCGCCGGTTTCGCGACTTATCGCGCTGCCGCGGCCTAAGACTCCAGAGACAAGGCTCAATTGAGCACGCGCGGCCCGGCGCCGCCGGCGGCCATGCCCGGCAGGACCAGCTCGATGTCCCAGTCGGCCTTCTTGACCGCTTCCTGCAGCAGCGTGCAAAAACCGTGCAGCATGGTCGCGGTGAACGCGACTTCGAAGGAGCCGCGGCCCGGGGAGACGAAATCGATGCGCAGCGGCCGGTCGGCATCGATCGCCAGGTGGGCCGCCGTGATCAGGAGCGGCGCGTCGCCGAGCGGAAAACTGTCGGCCGCCGCCTCGAACGGCGCATCGAAGCCGCCGGCTTCGCGAATCTCGGACACCGAGGCTTCGTGCCCCATGCCGACGAGCTCGGCGCTGGCATGCGCCGCTGCCGGCTGCGCCAGCGCCACCTGTTTCTCCATGGTCTGCAGTACGCCGGGCCAGAAATTCCGCACGAAACGGCGCGTCAGCCAGGAGCGGATTTCCTGCAGTCCGCCTTGCCCGTCCTTGAACGATACGCGGAACAGCAGCCGATCCTCCTCGACTTGATAACTCAATTGAATTTGATGCAGGTCCATCTTGTTGGCACCGGCGTAAGACGGCAATTGGCAAAACATCATCGCCTGCCCCGCGCGAAATCCTTTCTTGAAATGTGGTCGCCCGGCCTTATGTTGATGTCAACCTAAAATCTTTCCGGAGTGATCCATGCGTCTCGACAAATTGACCACCAAGCTGCAGGAAGCTCTTGCCGACGCCCAAAGCCTGGCCGTCGGCAATGATAACCAATATATCGACCCGATTCATATTCTCTCGGCCCTGCTCAACCAGGACGAGGGCGGCGCGCGTTCGCTGCTGCAGCGCGCCGGCGTCAACGTCGGCGGCCTGGCGGCGGCCCTGAAAGGCGCTCTCGGGCGGCTGGCGAAGGTGTCCGGCACCGGCGGCGAAGTCCAGGTCGGCCGCGAGTCGGCGGCCTTGCTCAACCTGGCCGACAAGGAAGCCCAGAAGCGCGGCGACCAGTTCATCGCCAGCGAGATGGTGCTGCTGGCCTTGACCGAAGACAAGTCGGAAGCCGGCAAGCTGGCGCGCGAATACGGCCTGACGCGCAAGGCGCTGGAGGCGGCGGTCGATGCCGTGCGCGGCGGCGGCAACGTCAATTCGCAGGAAGCCGAAGGCCAGCGCGAGGCGCTGAAAAAATACACGCTCGACCTGACCGAGCGCGCCCGGCTCGGCAAGCTCGATCCCGTGATCGGCCGCGACGACGAGATCCGCCGCGCGATCCAGGTCTTGCAGCGGCGCAGCAAGAACAACCCGGTGCTGATCGGCGAGCCGGGCGTCGGCAAGACGGCCATCGTCGAAGGCCTGGCCCAGCGCATCGTCAACGGCGAGGTGCCGGACAGCCTGAAGTCGAAGCGCGTGCTGTCGCTCGACATGGCGGCGCTGCTGGCCGGCGCGAAATACCGAGGCGAATTCGAGGAACGCCTGAAGGCGGTGCTGAAGGAAATCGCGCAGGACCAAGGCCAGACCATCGTCTTCATCGACGAGCTCCACACCATGGTCGGCGCCGGCAAGGCCGAAGGCGCGATCGATGCCGGCAACATGCTCAAGCCGGCTCTCGCGCGCGGCGAGCTGCACTGCATCGGCGCCACCACGCTCGACGAATACCGCAAGTACATCGAGAAGGATGCGGCGCTGGAGCGGCGCTTCCAGAAGATCCTGGTCGACGAGCCGAGCGTCGAGGCCACCATCGCCATCCTGCGCGGCCTGCAGGAGAAGTACGAGGTGCATCACGGCGTCGACATCACCGATCCCGCCATCGTGGCGGCGGCGGAATTGTCGCACCGCTACATCACCGACCGCTTCCTGCCGGACAAGGCGATCGACCTGATCGACGAGGCCGCCTCCAAGATCAAGATCGAGATCGATTCCAAGCCGGAGGTCATGGACAAGCTCGACCGCCGCCTGATCCAGCTGAAGATCGAGCGCGAAGCGGTCAAGAAGGAAAAGGACGAAGCCTCGCAAAAACGTCTCGGCCTGATCGAGGAAGAGATCGCCCGCCTGGAGCGCGAATACGCGGATCTCGAGGAAATCTGGAAGGCCGAGAAAGCAGCGGTCCACGGCAGCCAGTTCATCAAGGAAGAAATCGAGAAGGTGCGTCTGCAGATGGACGAAGCCAAGCGCCGCGGCGATTGGCAAAAGATGTCCGAGCTCCAGTACGGCCGCCTGCCCGAGCTCGAAGCCCAATTGAAGCAAGCCGACAAGGATGAAGGCCAGGCCGACAAGCCGAAACTGGTGCGCACGCAAGTCGGCGCCGAAGAGATCGCCGAAGTCGTCTCGCGCGCCACCGGCATCCCGGTCGCCAAGATGATGCAGGGCGAGCGCGACAAGCTGTTGCACATGGAAGAGGTGATCCACCAGCGCGTGGTCGGCCAGGACGAGGCGATCAGCGCGGTCGCCGACGCGATCCGCCGTTCGCGCGCCGGCCTGGGCGATCCGAACCGTCCGTACGGCTCCTTCATGTTCCTGGGACCGACCGGCGTCGGCAAGACCGAGCTGTGCAAGGCGCTGGCCGGTTTCCTGTTCGATACCGAGGAATCGTTGATCCGCATCGACATGAGCGAGTTCATGGAGAAGCATTCGGTCGCGCGCCTGATCGGCGCGCCGCCCGGCTACGTCGGCTACGAGGAGGGCGGTTACCTGACCGAGGCGGTGCGGCGCAAGCCTTACAGCGTGATCCTGCTCGACGAGATCGAGAAGGCGCATCCCGACGTGTTCAACGTGCTGCTGCAGGTGCTCGACGACGGCCGCATGACCGACGGCCAGGGCCGCACGGTCGATTTCAAGAACACGGTGGTCGTGATGACCTCGAACCTGGGATCGCACAAGATCCAGTCGATGGAGGGCAGCGACCCGGCGGTGGTGAAGATGGCGGTGATGGCCGAAGTGAAGGGGCATTTCCGGCCCGAGTTCATCAATCGCATCGACGAGATCGTGGTGTTCCATGCGCTCGACGAGAAGCACATCGGCGCGATCGCGAAGATCCAGCTGCATACGCTCGAACAGCGCCTGGCGAAGATGGAGATGTCGCTGCAGGTCTCCGACGCCGCCTTGCAGAAGATCGCGGAAGCCGGGTTCGACCCGGTCTACGGCGCCCGCCCGCTCAAGCGCGCGATCCAGCAGGAGATCGAGAATCCGTTGTCCAAGCTGATCCTCGAAGGGCGCTTCGGCCCGAAGGACGCGATCGGCGTCGATGTGCGTGGCGGCGTATTGGTGTTCGAGAAGATCGTCGTCTGAGTTCTTGCGCAACGGACGAAAACAACGGGGCGAGCATTTCGGTGCTCGCCCCGTTTTTTCATGGCCCGGTAGGGTGCCGGTCAGTTGCCGCCGATCTCGCGCACCAGGTGGTCGGCGCGATAGATCTTCTTCAGCGTTTCCAGGATCGCGCCGCTATCGATGGAGACCGTCCGGTTGTAGCGCGGATCGAACCAGAACGCGCCTGCCAGGGAGTGGATGTTGCCGTCGAAGACCAGGCCGACGATCTCGCCCTTGCGGTTGATCAGCGGGCTGCCGGAATTGCCGCCGATGATGTCGTTGGTGGTCGACAGATTGTATTTCTGCGCCAGGTTCAGGCGCGTCTTCGCGCCATGCCAGGTCGGCGGCAAGGCGAACGGGTCGGCCCCGGTATCGCGGTCGAAGGCGCCGCCGATCGTCGTGAACGGCGCCACCCGGTGGTCGTCTTCATCCCAGCCCTTGACCTCGCCGTAGGACAGGCGCAGCGTCAGCGTCGCGTCCGGATAGGTGTCGGTGCCTTGTTGCTCGAAACGGGCCATGGCGATCAGTTCCGAGTTCTTTTGCACGACCGAATCGACCTCCTGTTCATAGCGCTTGCGGATCGCGCGGGCGTCGCCGTCGATCGCCAGGGCCAGCTTGATGAAGGGATCGTTCGACTTCGCGATCGCCTCCTTGCCGCCTTGCCAGAGCGCCTTGCGCACTTTCGGGTCGCCGAGCCTGGTGCCGGCGATCAGCGACGCAGCCAACTGCCCGGGCGATCGTTTGCCGAGCACGCGCTTGACGAAGGGATGATCGACGCCGAGCCTCTCGCGCAGCTTGGTCAGCGCGAATTCCAGTTTCACCTGCTCGAATTGCGGATAGATCGGCGCGGTGGCGAGCAGGTGCTGCTCGACTTCGGGCAGATTCGCCTCGGCGAATTCGGGCAGGCGCTCGGCATCCGGCTTGACGCGTTCCTCGACGCCGCGCACCAGCGTGCGGGCATGCTTGAAGTAATCGCTGGCAAAGCCGCCGGCATGGTCGATGCGGGTGCTCGCGGGATTGCCTGAGCGTTCCAGCAGGCTGAGCTGGCTGGCCAGCTTGCGATAGGTCTGCTGGGCGCGCTCGATCGCATCCCAGGCGCCGCCGACCTTCGCCTGCAGTTCCGGCTTCGAGGCGACATAGCGCCGCAAGGCGGTTTCCTCCTCCTGCTTGCGCTTGAGCAGATCGGGATCGCGCAAGGCCTGGATTTCGCCGTTGAATACCTTGTAGCGGTTCTCCACGCCGAAGAAGTGCGCTTCGGCGATGCGCGCCGCTTCCGGGCTGCTTTTCATGTATTGCGCGAGCACGCCGCGCAATTCGGCCAGCTGCAGCAGGCGGCCGTACAGGTTGACGTCGCGCAGGGTCTCTAGCTGGGCCATGGTGAGTTGGCGCTGAGTCGTACCCGGATGGCCGGAAGTGAACACCAGTTCGCCTTCCTTGGCGCCGTCCTTGCTGAAGACGAAATAGTCCTTGACCGCGGCCGGCTTGCCGTTCTCGTAGGCGCGCAGCAGCGTGATATCGAGGTCGTAGCGCGGGAAATTGAAGTTGTCGGGGTCGCCGCCGAAGAAAGCCATCGCCTTTTCCGGCGCCCACACCAGGCGCGCATCCTGGAAGCGGTGATACTTGTAGAGATGGTAGCGGCCGCCGCGATAGAGATCGACGACGTCGCAGCGCACCGTGTTCTTGTCGGCGCCGACGCAGTCCGAGGCGAGCTTCGCCTTCACGGCGTTTTGCGCCAGCTTGAAAGCCTCGCCTTCGAGGCCGGCGGTGGCCTTCTTCACCTCGTCGGTGACGTCGCTGATGCGTTCCAGGCGGTTCAATTCGATTGCGGGGCAGCGCACTTCCTCCTCGCGATTCTTGGCAAGGAAGCCGGCGCGCATGTAATTCCTTTTCGCCGTCGACAACTGGTCGATGCATTGCGCCGCGCAATGATGATTGGTCATCACCAGGCCATCCTTGGAAATGAACGATGCGGAACAGCCGCCGGCGATGCGCACCGAGCTGCGCATGACGTGGTCCACCCAGGCGGCATCCGGGGTGAAGCCGTATTCGGCGTGCATGCGGGCGACGGGAAGATTGTCGAGAGTCCACATGCCCTCGGCCGCCGCCGCCGAGCCGGGCAGGGCAAGCAACAGCAAGGTCGGCTTCAGGAACCTCCAAATCTGCATTCTTGTTCCTCCTGAGAAAGTTAGGGCAGCAACATTATCACAGGTGGTAAAAATGCATCGACGGGACAGTTCGCACCGCTCCTCCTCGGTGTTGGTGGGTGTTGCTTTAGGGTAATATGCGGATATCGCCACCTATCCGGCGGCGAAACCCCGCTTCCGAAACCAAGAAAACAGGGATGAAATCCGGCGATACATGCGCGCCGGTAAGAAGCCTGGGAGAGCTGCAGCCAATGAATTTGTTTGTTCTGGATGATCAGATCGCGCATCTGGAGGCCGGGCTGCCGTCGCAGCGCAACGCCGAGCGGCTGTGCGCGCTGGTGGCGTTGGCGTGGCATCTGTGCCAGCGCGATACGCGGCGCGCGCTGGTGCTGGCGGAAGAGGCCGGCACCTTGCTCGGGCTGTCGCTGCTGGCGCCGCACGAACAACGATGCGTCGCCGCGCGCCTTGAACTCGTGCGGGCCGAGGCGAGACGCCTGCATGGAGACCTGCAGACGGCCCGGAACCTGGCCGACGGCGCGCTGCAGGAATTCCAAGCCTTGAACGACAACATCGGCGCGGCGGATGCCTGCTGGCTGCTGGCATTCATCGCCGGCGATAGCGGGGATTCCCGGCAGCGCGACGACCGCCTCCAGCAGTGCGCCGGCTGCGCACGGGTGGCTGGAGACATGCTGCGAGCCGATCTGGCGGAAGCGGTGCAGGCGCGTTTTTCCGTCTTCAGCGACGTGCGGGTCGCGCAGATGCGTTGGGGCCGCCGTTTCGATCCGGACGTGGAAGGGCTCGATCCGGCCCTGAAGACCTGGGTCAGCGACTTCTTCGGCCTGGTCGCCTTCCAGTCCAGCGATTTCGGCCGCGCCGCCGCGTATTTCATGCATACCTACGACAGCGCGCTGGCGACCGGACAGATCCAGCGCGCCATCGTCGCCGCCTCGAACATCGGCAATTCCTTCACCAATCTGAACGATCATCACGCCGCGCTCGAATGGAGCGAGCGCGGTCTGGCGCTGGCGCGGCCGACCCATTGGCCGGTCAGCATCGGCGGCAGCCTGATGCAGACAGCCGAGACCCTGCGCCGCCTGGGGCGGCTGGAAGCGGCCGAAGAATTGCTGAAGGAGTCGCTCGGCACCTTGAAGCCGCTGCCGGGCACGCGCGATTACGCGATCGCGACCGAATATCTCGGCGACGTCGCGCTCGATCGCGGCGATTACCTGGCCGCGCTCCAGATCTTCCAGCAGCAATACCAACATGCCCAGGCGCTGGATCAGACCGAATTCCGGATCGGCGCCTTGCGCGGCCAGGCGCATGCCTTGTCCCATCTCGGGCGGGCGGAAGAGGCGCTGACGGTGGCGACCGAAGCCCTCGATCTGGCGCAGCGGTATGGCGACACGCATAACCAGTTCGCCGCGCTCAGAGTGCTGGCGAAGATCCACTCGCATCATGCGCTGCCGCCGCCGGAAGACATGAAGGAGGGCACGGCCGCCTTGCATTATCTGCGGCGCGCCTTGCAGGTGGCGTCCGGCATCGAAGGCTATACCGTGCCGGGCGAGCTGCTCGACGCCATCGCGCAGGAGCACGCGAAGACCGGCGACTACGTGCAAGCCTATGCCACCCTGCTGCAGGCGAACGCGGCGCGCGACAAGATCCACAGCCGGGAGGCGACCAATCGCGCGGTGGCGATGCAGGTGCAATACCAGACCGAGCGCGAGCGGGCGGAAGTCGAGCACCATCGCCGGCTGGCCGCGTCCGAGGCGGAGCGCGCCCAGGTCTTGCAGCAGACCAGCGCCACGCTGGAGCGGCTGGGCGCGATCGGCCAGGAGATCACGGCGCATCTCAATGCATCCGCCGTGTTCCAGGCGCTCGACCGGCACGTGCATGGCTTGCTCGATGCCGAGCATTTCTCGATCTACCTGTTCGACTCGGACCGTTCGCGCCTGAACCTGGTGTTCGGGATCGAAGCCGGCAAGGTCGTGCCGGAAACCTTCTGGGAGCTGGCGCATCCGAGCGCGAACTCGTCGCGTTGCGTGCGCGAGCGGCGCGAAATCCTGGTCGACATGCCCGGCGGCACCAATCATCCGAACCTGATTCCCGGCACGCTGCCGATGCTGACCCAACTGTTCGCGCCGCTGATGATCGGCGAGCGCGTGCTCGGCGTGATGACGATCCAGTCGCCGCGCCGCAACGCCTACGGCGAGCGCGAGCGCTTGATATTCCGGACGCTGTGCGCCTACGGCGCGATCGCGCTGGACAACGCGGCCGCCTACCGCCAGCTGGAAGCCGCCTTGAAGACGCTCGGCCAGACCAAGGCCCAGCTCGAGGAAGCCAGCATCACCGATCCGCTGACCGGCCTGCGCAACCGGCGCTTCCTGCTGCAGCACATCGAGCAGGATGCGGCGTCGGTCCTGCGGCAATGGAACGGCGGCGCGGCGGGAGGGGGCGCGGACCTGATCTTTTTCATGGTCGATCTCGATCACTTCAAGAGCGTCAACGACACCTACGGCCACGCCGCCGGCGACATGGTGCTGGTGCAGATGCGCGAGCGCTTGCGGGAAGTGTTCCGGGAATCGGACTATATCGTGCGCTGGGGCGGCGAGGAATTCCTGATCGTCGCCCGTTCCGCCGACCGGGCCCAGGCCCAGGCGCTGGCCGCGCGGGCGCACGCGGCCGTCGGCGGCCGCGAATTCGAACTGGCCGACGGCATCCGATTGTGGCGCAGCTGTTCGATCGGGTTCGTCTGCTATCCGTTCCTGCCGCGGCACCCCGAAAGCCTGTCGTGGTCGCAGGTGGTGGAACTGGCCGACCAATGCCTGTACATGGCCAAGCGCGCCGGCCGCAACGGCTGGGTCGGACTGCAAGGCTGCGATGCCGCGCGGCCGGAAGGAATCTTCCAGCGCCTGATGCGCAATATCTGCGAAGTCGCCGAGACCGGAGAAGTCAGCCTGATTACCAGCGCGGCCGGCTATCCGCCGCCGGAACATGGCGCCGGCGAGCATGGTCCGGCCGATGCCGGCGCGGGCGGCGGCGCAACGCACGGCGGTTTGCCGCCGACGCACCTGGCCCATCTTGCCACCCACGATGCCTTGACCGGGCTGCCCAACCGCACGCTGCTGCAGGACCGTCTGCGGCAGGCGATCACGGCGGCGAAGCTGTCGCGCAAGCAGGCGGCCGTCATCGTGCTCGATCTCGACAACTTCAAGAACATCAACGACAGCCTCGGCCACGAGGTCGGCGATCTGGTGCTGCTGGAGGCGGGCCGTCGTTTGTCGTCCAGCCTGCGCGCGGTCGATACGGTGGCGCGCCAGGGCGACGACGAGTTCGTCGTGGTGCTGCCGAACGTGGAAGACCAGTCGGCGGCCGCGATCGTCGCGCAAAAGCTGCTCGATTCCCTGGCCCGCGTGATGACGGTGCAGGATCATGAATTGTTCGTGGCCGGCAGCATCGGCATCAGCCTGTTTCCGAAGGATGGCGAGGACGGACGCATGCTGCTGAAGAATGCCGACGCCGCGATGCATCGCGCCAAGGAGGCCGGCCGCAACAGCTTCTGTTTCTATCTGCAGGAGATGAACGCGCGTTCGCTCGATCGCCTCAAGATCGAGGGCGGATTGCGGCGCGCGCTGGAGCGCGAGGAATTCGTGCTGCATTACCAGCCGCAGGTCGACATCGCTACCGGCGCCATCGTCGGCGCGGAAGCCTTGATACGCTGGCAGCCCGCAGGACAGCCGATGCTGTATCCGAACGATTTCATCCCCATCGCGGAAGAAACCGGCCTGATCGTGCCGCTCGGGGAATGGGTGCTGCGCGCCGCCTGCCGGCAACAGCGCGCCTGGAAGCAGGCCGGCTTGCCTGCCATCCGCATCGGCGTGAACCTGTCGGCCCGCCAGTTCAACCAGCAGAACATGGTCGCCGCCGTCACGCGCATCCTGCGCGACACCGGCTGCGATGCGGCTTGCCTGTCGCTTGAGATCACCGAAAGCGTGGTCATGCAGGACCCGTTGACGGCGGCCGCGACGCTGCTGGAGCTGAGCCGCATGGGCGTGCATTTGTCGATCGACGATTTCGGCACCGGCTATTCGAGCCTGTCCTATCTCAAGCGTTTCCCCATCAACTCGCTCAAGATCGACCGTTCCTTCGTCAGCGACATCGTGACCGATCCCGACAGCGCCGCCATCGTGAAAGCGGTGATCGCGCTCGCGCACAGCATGAAGCTCGAAGTGATCGCCGAAGGCGTGGAGACCGCGGAACAGTTGGCGTTCCTGCGGGAGCAGCGCTGCAACCAGATGCAAGGCTATTATTTCAGCCGCCCGGTGGCGGCGGAGCGCATGGCCGAACTGCTGGCGCCGCAGGCGGAGCGTTGCGGCGCCGCCTGAGCATTCGGGCCGCGCTCTAGAAAATCGCCGCCGTTATCGGTTCGCCCTCGCGCACCCAGGCGCGATACATTCCGGTCGTGTTGAACAGCAGCGCGATATTGCCGTCGCGATCGACCGCGATGAGTCCGCCGCGCCCGCCGATGGCCGCCAGCCGTTCGAACACGGTCTGCCGCGCCGCTTCTTCCAGCGAAGCATTGGCATAGTCGATGCGCGCCGCCAGATCGTAGGCCGCCACCGAACGCATGAAATATTCGCCGGTGCCGGTGGCGGCGACCGCCACGGTGCGATTGTCGGCATAGCAGCCGGCGCCGATCACGGGCGTGTCGCCGACGCGGCCGGGGCGCTTGTTGGTCATGCCGCCGGTGGATACCGCCGACGCCAGGTTGCCCTGGCGGTCGCGCGCCACGGCGCCCACGGTGCCGAATTTACGGTCGGGATCGAGCGGTTCGGCGGGCGCCGCCGCCAGGTCGTGATCGAGTTTCGCGCCTTCCGCTTCGGCGCGGGCGCGCCGCAACTGCTCCAGGCGGCTGGCCACGGCGAAGTACTCGGACGGCGCGGTCTCGATGCCGCATTCGCGCGCGAAGCGCTCGGCGCCGTCGGACGTCAGCAGCACGTGGCCGCTCCATTCCATGACGGCGCGGGCGAGCAGCACCGGATTGCGTATCGTCCGCACGCAGGTCACGGCGCCCGCGCGCAGATCGCGGCCGTCCATCACGCTGGCATCCATTTCGTGGGTCGCGTCCGAGGTATAGACAGAACCGCGGCCGGCGTTGAACAAGGGGCAATCCTCCAGCGCGACGACGGCCGCCGTGACGGCTTCCAGCGCGGTGCCGCCGGCGGCCAGCACCGCTTCGCCGGCCGCGGCGGCTTCCTTCAGGGCGGCGTGATAGGGGGCTTCGATTTCCGGCGCGCTGTGCGCGATGGTGCCGGCGCCGCCGTGAATGGCGAGGGCATAGCGGGGATTCGTCATGGCTGCTCTTGATGGATGCGTTGCGAGGGCTTCGGCGATGGTAACGCATCGGCGAAGAAGCTTGAAGGCGATTGGCCGAAAGTTTTCTTGAACATCGCGGAAAACGCCGACTGGCTGGCATAGCCGAGCTCGGCGGCGACGCGCGACAGCGGCATCCCGCGCGCGATCAACGGCGCCGCATGCGCCAGGCGGACCTGCTGGCGCCATTGCCCGAAGCTCATGCCGAGCTCGCGCTCGAACAGGCGCGCCAGCGTGCGGCTCGAGGCGCCGGTCTTCTTCGCCCATTCCTCGAGCGTGAAGGGCGATGCCGGATCGGCAATCAGCATGTCGCACAGCGACCGCAGGCGTTTGTCGCGGGGCAGCGGCACGCACATCGGCAGCGTGGCCGAACGGCTCACCTCGTCCAGCGCCAGGCCGGCCAGCAGCGCTTCGCGCGGCGATTCCTCTTCGCAATCGATGAGCGCCAGGATCAGTTCGCGCAACAGCGGCGTGACATCGATGACCACGCAGACCGAGCCTTCGAAGGGCGAGGCCGACCGGTCGATCCTCAAGACGCGCAACCTCGCCATTTCCAGGGTCTCGACTTCATGGAACACCAGCGGCGGAATCCAGATCGCGCGCTGCGGCGGCACGATCCAGGTCGCATCGTCGACGGTGACGCGCATCAAGCCGTCGATGGCATAGGTGAGTTGCCCGTAAGGGTGATTGTGCCGGCTCACCAGTTCGGCCGCGTTCAGGTCGCGTGCGCCGACGCGGACCGGCCGCTCGCCGGTGGGGGCGAGTTCCGGCGCATAAGGCCGCGTGTGGGTGACTGGCTTGATCGGCATGTCGATCGTCTTGCGTGGAATGATCGCCGTGAAGAATGCGTTGGCGGGTTTTCGACAAAGATTGTCAATATATCTGAAAACAGACGGCGCCGTTTTTCCTAGACTGTCCGGGTTCACCGCAGAAAGGAAACCGAATGACCGCGACTCCCGCTTCGATATTTCGCCGCGATGCCCATGTGATCGGCTTGGTCGGCCTGGCCCATGGCGTATCGCATTTCTTCCACCTGATCCTCGCGCCCTTGTTTCCCTGGCTGAAGGAAGCCTTCGGCCTCTCCTATGCCGAACTGGGCCTGCTGATGACCGTGTTCTTCGTCGTCTCCGGCATCGGGCAGGCATTGGCGGGCTTCGTGGTCGACCGTGTCGGCGCGCGCACCGTGCTGTTCGCCGGGCTCGGCTTCCTGGGGCTCTCGGGATTGGTATTGTCGGCGGCGCAGAACTACCCGATGTTGATCGCCGGCTCGATGCTGGCCGGCCTCGGCAACAGCGTCTTCCATCCGGCCGACTTCACCTTGCTCAACAAGCGGGTCTCGCCGTCGCGGCTCGGCCACGCCTTCTCGGTGCACGGCATTTCCGGCAACCTGGGCTGGGCGGCGGCGCCGGTGTTCCTGGCGACCATCGCCGGCATCTCCGGCTGGCGCACGGCGCTGTTCTGCGCGGCTTTCGTACCGTTCGGCCTGCTGCTCGTGTTGACGGTCTACCGCGATCTGCTGCGCACCGACGACGCGCCGGCCGCCGCGACCGGCGCCGCCGCCGCGACCAAGCACGGCGCGGCAAGCGGCGGCATGTTCGCCTTCATGCGCTTGCCCGAGGTGTGGATGTGCTTCGCGTTCTTCTTCATCTCCGCGCTGGCGTTGGCCGGCATCCAAAGCTTTTCCTCGTCCAGCCTGCGCGCGCTGTACGGCATGTCGCTGGCCTGGGCCACGACCGGCTACACCGTCTTCATGCTGGCCTCGGCGGCCGGCATGCTGTGGGGTGGTTTTCTCGCCGCTAAGACGGCGCGGCACGAGCGCACCATCGCCATGGCCTTCACCTTCGCCGGCTTGCTGGCGCTCGTCATCGCCGCCGGCGTCGTGCCGCCCCTGATGGCCGTGGTGCTGATGGGCGCGATCGGCTTCGGCGCCGGCATCGCAGGCCCGTCGCGCGATCTGCTGATACGCGCCGCCGCGCCCAAGAACGCGACCGGGCGGGTGTACGGCGTGGTCTACTCGGGGCTCGACGTCGGCCTCGCGACCGGGCCGCTGCTGTTCGGCGCCATGATGGATGCCGGCCGCCCGGCCTGGATCTTCGTCATGATCGGCTTGTTCCAGACCCTGGCCGTGCTGACCGCCTTCGGCATCGGCGGCAATACCGCGCGGCGCGCGGTGGCTTGAGGGGTTGAAGGGAGCGCCGGCCACTAACTAGAATAGGCAGCGACATCATCCGACTTGAGAGAGGAAACAATGACCTTCGCCACCACCGATCTTTGCGACGCCAACGAAGACAAGCTCGCCGACGGCAGCCTGGCCGTGCTGCCGCCGGTGTTCCAGGCCTTCGGCAAGCGCGTCCAATTCCACGGGCCCGCGGCCACCCTGCGCGTGTTCGAAGACAACACGCTGGTGCGCGCGACGCTGGAAACGCCCGGCGATGGCCGGGTCCTGGTCGTGGACGGCGGCGGCAGCCTGCGCTGCGCCCTGGTCGGCGGCAATCTCGGTGTGCTCGCGCAAAAGAACGGCTGGGCCGGGATCGTGGTGAACGGCTGCATCCGCGATTCGGAAGAAATCAATGCCTGCGACATCGGCGTGCGCGCGCTGGCGCTGCATCCGCAGAAGAGCCGCAAGACCGGGAGCGGGGAGCGCGATGTGCGGGTCTCGATCGCGGGCGTGGCGGTGCGGCCTGGAGACTGGGTGTATGCGGATGCCGACGGGGTGCTGGTGGCGCGGGAGAAGCTTTAGACAGGATCAAGCGCGATTCCCGCCGGAGAACACCCTCGAGCGAGGGCGGCAGCGGCGGGAATGACGGTCTCGCCGGAATGAGAGGCTTACTTCATGATGAATTCCTGGGTCTGCGGATTCAGCCCTCGCACCAGCTTGCGCCGGATGCCGACATCGATCTCGAAGGTTTGGAAGCCGCGTCCCAGTGCGGGAAGTTCGACGCCGTGCGTTCCGTAGGCGCGCATCGGTCCGGTCGTGAAGCCCTTGCCGAACTCATACCAGTAGCCCGACCAATTGTCGCCGATGTCGTCCCAGAACGCGATCTCGCGCGGTTTGCGTGGATTGGTGAAATCGATCACGTCGACGCCGCCGGTGTACCAGGCATTGACCAGCAGATCGCGGCTGTAGGCGGGCACGGTGTTGCCAAGGTGAGAGGAGCAGTAATGGACCGGATCGGTGGCCGGCGCGGCGCGCTGGATGAAATAATGACTCAGCTTTTCGCCGCTGGCGGCATCGAGAAAAAACATCCTGCCCGTATCGCTCAGCACGCCGTTGAGGACGGTTTGCGTCGGGCAGCCGGTGCCGAACGACTCGTCGATGAAGATCACCGTCTTGCCATCCCAGCTGAAGGTCGCCGAGTGCCAGAAGTCGACTGCCACATCCTTGCCGCCGGGACCGTCGGTGTCCACCTTGTCCTGGTAGACCCAGACCGGGTTCGCGGTATCGGGCAATCCCGTGACCGGGTTGATCCGCCACATCTGGGCTTGTTCGATGCAGGCGCCGGCGACCAGGCCGAGCGGCTTGAACACGGCGATGTCATGGCAGGCACGTAAGGTGTTGAATCCGGGCGCTCCGTGCTCCGCTGGATCGAAAAGATTGTCCGGATCGCCGGGGTAGTTGATCGGCAATTCGGCCAATTCATAGGCCGCTTCGGGATTGCCGAGCGGGACTTCCACCACTTGGATCACCCCGTGCAACGGATCGCGTCCCGCCGCCGGCCCGCGTACCGGGCCGCAGGTCGGGCCGGGGCGCAAAGGATAGGACGAATTCAGGATGAGCAACCGGCCGCGTTCGGGTTGCGGCAACAGGGTGTGGGTGTGCGAACCGCAGTCCTGGTACACCGAGGCGATCATCACCGGCGCCTGCAAATTGGTGATGTCGAAGATGCGCAGGCCTTCCCAGCCCGTCGGATCGTCGTTCTCGACAGGTAGCGCGCCGCAGTTGGGGCCCGAGAGCGTCCGGTCGACCGAGGCGATCAGCAAGTCGGCCTCGCCGTCGCCGTTGCGGTCGTATACCGTCAGATCGTTTTGCGGCCCGAAGCAGCGGAAATCGGTGATTTGTACCGGCGTCGGCCCCGAGATGTCGAAGATGCGGAAGCCGTCGTAGTTGCCGACGAACGCTTTGTTGCCCCAGAAGGCGATGTCCGAATTGATCGCCCCCGTGCCGTTCGGACTTTCGCCTAAC
This sequence comes from Paucimonas sp., assembly GCA_035627375.1. Classification (GTDB taxonomy): domain Bacteria; phylum Pseudomonadota; class Gammaproteobacteria; order Burkholderiales; family Burkholderiaceae_D; genus DASPLX01. Next base: position 138,650 of record DASPLX010000027.1, read on the forward strand.
AGGCGCATTTTCCGTGCATCGTCCGACTTGTGGTCGGGTTGGTGCAATGCGAACGCCGAAGCGCTGAACGCCATGGCGGCGCATGCGACAGCAAGGGTCGCGCAAGCGCGCAGAGTTGTCTTCATCCTGTCACCTCATCAAGAATTGGTCGATGTTCTAGTTCTCCCCGTTTGATACTAGTCGGCCCGGGAAGGGCCATGCGACGATCGGAACGGACGTTTGGTACGAATCAATCGTTTGGGGCAACGCAAACGTGTGTTCGCCAAGCATGGTTGAAGAGGGCGTATCGTTTCCTAAAGACGGCCAGGCGGAAGGGCGACGACAGCAACATCGGCGCATGGGCAAGCACCAGGTAACCATAGACCTGGCCGAACAGAACGGCACCGAGGCTATGGCTGGCATTGAACCCGATCCAGGCCTTCCACATCGTGGTTCCCCCGAGTGGTGCCGGAGATGGAGCTCGCTCGTCGCGGCTTGCAAGCCTCGTTAGGCGCCGCCACCCCTGAGAAATGCTCCATTTCGCCGTGCCGCGCGAAGCAGCAGCACAACCGCGACCGTGGCTGACGCGATCACCAGCAGCGAGCTTTCCGGACCAAATATTCCGCCGGTCAGCCAGTCGGGTCCGGCAAGGCGGGTTTCGAGCGGGGCCTGCGCTCGCCAGTCTTCGATCCCGGAAAGCGGCACGCCGCTGAGCAAAATGGTGAAATTCCATGCCGCGTGATTGGCGACCGCGACCCACAAATTGCGTGTCAGAACGAACACGGCGGCCCATAGCAAACCCAGTATCGTCACGGCAACGAGCATGAGCGCCATATCGCCCGCCCCGCCATGCTCTATGTTCTCCACGTGCCGCAGGGCGAACAGCACCGCTTGCACCGCCAGCGCCGCCGCCGTTCCCCAGGCTCGCTCAAGCACTCGAAACAGCAGGCAACGGTAGGCTAGTTCTTCCAGCGTAGCCGCGATTCCGATGAGGACCGCCACGCCCAACAGCGCCGATGAGGCGCCGCGGAAAAGCACCAGTTCATAGGCGCCTAGCCCGAACAGCGCGGCGATCGGAAGCCCCACCAGGAGGGCGCCACCGGCGCCGCCAAGCAACAGGCGAATCGGCTGGAGCCGCAGCTCGGTCGCTTCGCGCTTTTCGTGCCAGTGCACGTAGGCCCAGTAGCCGGCAATTGCCGCCAAGATGATGCCGGCGCGCCTGAATGCGCTGAGCCATTCGGGCCCAGGCTGGAACATCGTATCGATCAGGGGCAGTACGCCTTGCCGAAAGGCGAGTATCGAGCCCAGGATCGCCGCTCCGCCGAGCAGCAACGAGCCCAGCATCCGGGCAGCTCCCCGCAGGCGCTGCCGCACGATGCCTCCTGGCGTTGTAGGGAGCGAGCGGTTCGGGTCGACACATTCAGAGGGCATGGCATCCTTGTCGGGTCTGGAGAATTCAAAGGGTAAAGAATCGGCAACCGGAGTTGTCTCTTCGTGTTTTGATGCTGCGCATTGTGTGCATCGTTGATCGGGAGCGCCAGCACAAAGCGACCAAGTGCCGATTCGCGGGAATGGATTGCTCAAACGGAGGAACCGGACGGCGCCGCAGAAGTCACTCGCGGCCTGAGCCGTTCGAGCAAATCGTAACGGCCGACGCCGAAGTCTTCAAAAAGAATCCCACCGAGGCCGATGGCGTACCGGCCGTCGATCTTGACCACGCCTTCCTTGTCGCCGTGGTAGCGCCCGAGAATGATGACAGCCTGGGAAGGCCTGTATTCACGCCAGCCGCAGCCTGAAGCCAAATACCGCCAGGTCCTGCTGCATGAAATCCAGGTCTTCCGATCGCTGAAAGCCGAGCTTTTCATAGAGCCGCCAGGCGGCTTGCATGGCCGCCGTCGTATGCAGGATGACTTCGGCGTGGCCGCGTGCCCGCGCCAGTTCGATGCAGGCATTCGTCAAGGCCTGGCCGACTCCCGCTCCCCGGAACCGGGGATCGACGCCCAGCAGGCGAAAGCCCGAGGCGTTCTTGATCGTGGTCGCGATCCCGCCCGAACCGTACTCGGCCATGTTCCCGAAGTAGACGACGCCGCCGGCCAGTTCTCCTGCCTCGGTGAGCGCGACCAGCACCCGCGCGTCGGGCTTTTCCGTGAAGCGGCCGATGTCGGCCAGCATCTTGTAGTAATTCGGTTGTTCGTCCGGAGACGGAAATCCTTCGAGCTTCGAATACACATCGACCATCAAGCGACCGAGCGTTTCGAATTCCTCGCGCCGAAGATCGCGGATCGTCAGGTTCGTGCGCATCTTTCCATCCTTTACTAGGAGCAGCGGGGCGGTCGGCGCCAACCCGCTTCGACGGTAGAAGAGACGTCAGTGTAGTGCGGCATGGCTGGCGGAGTAAGCGGATACCGGGCCAAGTTCGCTCGGGGAAAAGGCCAGCTCGATGTCGGCAGACAAAATTACCGCCTGACGCGAGAGGGAAAAGGATGTTTATGTCGATTGCATATTCAGCACCCAGGACTCCCACGGCGTGAACGGTTGCCCGTCGAGGCTTCGATAGAAGCGCTTCGCAGCATCGTTCTCCTGAAGCACATCCCATCGTATTTTCGAGCAGCCTTCACTTCGAGCCCAGTCGATGACCCCGTTGAAGAGCGATTTTCCTACTCCGCCGCCGCGCCATCCGGGTTCAACATACAGTTCCTTCAAGATCGCCACCGGGCGCAAGTCGTATGAAAACGGTACCAGATACGCGATTGCCATCCCGATCAAGTCTTCCGATGGCGAATTCTGTGCGACCAGGCCAAGGAACTTCGGATGATCCGTCCATCCTCTTGTAATGATCTCGTGCTCCGTCACGCGAAAGTCCGCGATGTAGCCCTCGAACTCCGCGAGCGCTTTCATCAGCCTAAGCAGAGAGGGCAGATCCTGCTCGACGAACCTGCGAACGTGGAATGACGGGGTGATGTCCGGTCTCATGCCGCGTATGCATCTTGCACGGAATGGAAGGCGAATCCTTCGTCCGCCCAGCCGGTGAGGCCGCCAATCATCTCCTTGACCGGATAGCCCAGGCGGGACAAATTGAGGGCCGCCTTGGTCGACCCGTTGCAATGAGGCCCAGCGCAGTACACGACGAACAACGTGTCCTTCGGATACCGGCTCATGTAGGCCGCGACCATTTTCCCATGCGGGATATTGACGGCGCCGGGAATATGCTTTCGTGCGTACATTTCCGGCGACCGTACATCCACCAGAACGAAGTCGGGGGATGCATCCTGCATGCTTGCATGCACATCCCAGCAATCGGTCTCAAAGCCTAGCTTGGCCATGAAGTGGCGTTCCGCTTCGGACGACGGGGCGGCGGGAACTTTGCTGACGGCGGAAGGCATCGCGGTTTCTCCTCGAATGAAATGATAGTGGGGAAGATTGTCAGGTATCCCAAGCGGGTGTTACAGTGGCCGAAACGCCATCATTCGGTAATTTTCCGCCATCATGAAGCAACCTGGTTTGGTCGTCGCCCTGGCCTACGATGGATTGGCCCTGTTCGAATTCGGCATTGCGACCGAACTGTTCGGCTTGCCCCGCACGGACCTGGAAATTCCCTGGTACCAGTTCAAGGTGGCGAACGTCGGAACGGAGCCGTGCGGCGCGCTTGGCGGCGTCACGCTCATGCCGAGTGACGGCATCGAGGTGATCCGAAAAGCGCAAACCATCGTCGTGCCCGGCTGGGGAGAGTCGCGGGTTCCCTCCGCGGAACTGGTGCGGGCGCTGCGAGCCGCGGCGCGGAGGGATGCCCGGTTTCTTTCGATCTGTTCCGGGGTTTTCCTCCTGGCCCAAGCCGGCCTCCTGGACGGCAAGCGGGCGACCACCCATTGGCGGTACACGGAATCGTTGCAGCGCCGATTTCCGGCCATCGAGGTTGTTCCGGACGTGTTGTATGTGGATGAAGGCCAGATCATCACCTCGGCTGGCAGCGCAGCCGGAATCGATGCGGGCTTGCATTTGATCCGACGCGATTTCGGCAGCGCGGTCGCCAATCAGGTGGCAAGGCGGCTGGTTGTCACGCCGCACCGGCAAGGAGGGCAAAAGCAGTTTGTTCCCGCTCCCGTCTATGCCGGCTCGAACAAGAAGTTCGAAACCGTCCTGCAGTGGGCCTTGAGCCGGCTCGACCAGCCGCTGAGCGTTCGGGATCTGGCCGCCCATGCGGCGATGAGCGAGCGGCATTTCCTGCGCCGCTTCTCCGAATTGACCGGCCTGACACCGCGAGCATGGCTGCAACAGGCGCGTATCGGCAGGGCGCGTGAATTGATCGAATCAAGCGGCATGTCGATCGATCGGGTCGCGGAACAGTGCGGCTTTTCCTCGGTCGAGGCATTCCGCGTGGCGTTTCGCAAGGAAGTTGGTATTGCTCCTGGTAGTTACCGTGCGCGTTTTTCGCAGATGCCGGGATGAATCGAACTGGCGCGTGCAATATCGCCTAGAGCTGCCGTTATCAACGCAGGATCGCCATCCTCCAACGCTGCTTCCAGATAGGCAGCCATGTCTCCATTGGTTTTAAGATGCGCTGTTGGATCCCATTGACTGGTTTTAGTTTTTATCATAGTCACTACTCTTGCGCGTCTTCAAGAAGTTTTCACAAAACTTGGTGAGCGAACTGTACGAGAAACGCGCTAGATTGCCCTCGCGATTCAGCGCGCCTTTCATAAGGTCACGGGCACCCTCCGCGTCAAAATAGTTGTCGCCTCCATTGATTGGAGTTCTATAAACTCCGGGGGTGATGAGGGAAGCAATGACGCAGCATACAAAAGAAAAGAAAGAACATGCCTTGGCGCTGATGAGCGCGCCGCAGAACAAGCGTGTGCCTGAGGTATCGAAGTTGACGGGAATCCCCGAAGCGACGCTGTACTTGTGGCGCAAGCAAGCGCGCAGTGCCGGCAGAGCGG
>DASPLX010000028.1:0-20506 GCA_035627375.1 Paucimonas sp.
GGGAATTGAAGGCGGCCGTCATGAATCAGTTGCGCGCCATTGCCCAATTGCCCGAGCGGATTAAACAATACTTCGGAGCGCCGCACGTCGCGTATGCCGCATGACGGATGCTGAGTGAACAAAGCTATGCCGGATCAATAAGGGGTGTATAACGGAGCCGGCGCTGTCATTCTTCGTTCCCCGACGGCAGCCACACGCGGAAGACGGTGCCTTTGCCGACTTCACTGTCGACTTCGATGCGGCCGCCGTGCTGCGACACGATACCATACGATAAGGACAAGCCCAGCCCGGTGCCCTTGCCGACCGGCTTGGTCGTGAAGAACGGTTCGAAGAGGTGCGGCAGATGCTCGGCCTGGATGCCGGCGCCGGTGTCGGCGATCTCGACCCAGACCCAACCGTCCTCGGCGCCGGTGCGGATCGTAATGGCGCCGAACCGGTCCATCGCCTGCGCCGCGTTGATCAGCAGGTTCATGAACACCTGGTTCAGTTGCGCCGGCACGCCGTGCACCAGCGGCAGGTCGCCGTACTCCTTCTTCACTTCGGCACGCTGCTTCAACTCGTGCCAGACGATGTTGAGCGTGCTGTCGATGCCGGCGTGCAGATCGAAAGTCTGGCGTTCCGCTTCGCCGACATGCGAAAAGTCCTTGAGATCTTGCACGATGCGGCGCACGCGCGATACGCCGTCGAGCGATTCGGTCATCAGGTTCTGCAGGTCCTGGCGCAGGTAGCCGATATCGAGCTTCTCGCGCACGCCGCGCACCGTCTCGAACAGCTCGGCGCGGTCGGCCAACCGGTCCGCCAGCGCTTCGTAGGCGTCGATCAGTTGCCACAGATCGTCGACGTATTCCTTGAGCGTGCCGAGATTCGAGTTGACGAACGCGATCGGATTGTTGATCTCGTGGGCCACGCCGGCCGCGAGCTGGCCGATCGACGCCATCTTCTCGGACTGCAGCAATTGCTGGTGCAGCTTTTCGAGTTCGTCATGGGTGGTCTTGAGTTCGGCATAGCTGCTGTTGAGCGATTGCTCGGCGCGCTGGCGCTCGCGGCTTTCCTCGCGCAGCTGGCGGTTCTGCTCCTCGAGCTTGCGCTGCATCGCGCGCAGCGAGAGATGGGTATTGACGCGCGCCAGCACTTCCTCGATCTGGCACGGCTTGGTGACGTAGTCGACGCCGCCGGACTTGAAGCCGCTGATCTTTTCGTTGGTGTCGGAGAGCGCCGTCATGAAGATAACCGGAATGTCCTTGACCTCCGGCATCATTTTCAGGCGGCGGCAAGTCTCGAAACCGTCGATGCCGGGCATCATGACGTCGAGCAAGATCAGATCCGGACGAACGAAATGGGCGCGTTCGAGCGCCTCCTCGCCGTCCTGGGCGACCACGACGCGAAAGCCGTTCTCCTCGAAATACCAGCCCAGCACGCCGACGTTGGCGGGCGTGTCGTCGACGATCATGATGGTCGGCGGCGCGGCATCGGATGTTACTTCGGGTTTCATGAGGCGTGTTCCAAGTGTTTTTTCACGAGATCCATGATGGCTTTCGATTGATACTCCTTGGCCAGCTTTTCCAGTTTTTCCGCGAACGGGCGATAGCGTTCGTCGAGCGCCGCGATGTGTTCGGCCTGGCGCCGCAGTTCGCGCATGTTGCCTTCGAGCGCGAGCCGGTGCAGGATATTCATTTCCTCTTGCGGCGGCGCGATCATCGGTTCGCTCTGCTCGGCGGCCGCGGCGGCCGGTTGTTCGATGCGCCAGGTCAGTTGGAGGAAACTGCGGATGTGGGCGAGCAATTGCGCCTCGTCGATCGGCTTGGTCATGAAGGCATTCACGCCGGCATCGAGCGCATCGCGCTCGTCCTCGCTGGTCGCGCTGGCCGAAATCGCGATTACCGGCATCTGCCGCAGGCCGTCGGTGGTGCGGATGCGGCGCGTCGCCTCGAGCCCGTCCATCACCGGCATGCGGATATCCATGAGCACGAGATCGGGCGGTCGCGCCTGCACCATCGCGACCGCCTCGGCGCCGTCGACCGCCTCCGCCGTGGCGAAGCCGAGCTCGTCGAGCAGTTCGGACAGCATCGCGCGATTGGCCACCACGTCGTCCACGATCAGGATGGATTTGACGGCACCCTCGTAGCCGACGATCCTCTCGGAGCTCTGGTTTTGCACGACTTCATCGGTCGCCAGCGGGACCAGCAGCTCGAAGCTGAAGACGCTGCCCTTGCCCGGCTCGGAAGTCACGTGGATATCGCTGCCCATCAGGCGCACGAGCTGGCGGCTGATCGACAGGCCCAGGCCGGTGCCGCCATGGCGGCGCTGCATGTCGCCGACCTGTTCGAACGGCTGGAAGATCGTTTCCAGCTGGTCCGGTTCCATGCCGATGCCGGTGTCGCGCACCGTAAACAGCAGCCGCGCCGATCCGGCGTCGATCCCGCGGGAGCGCACTTCCAGAACGACCTTGCCGCGATCGGTGAACTTGACGGCGTTGCCGAGCAGGTTGAGCAGCACCTGCCGCAGGCGCTTTTCGTCGACCAGCACCGCCGGCAGGTCGTCCGGGATATCGCATTCGAACAGCAGGCTCTTCTGCTCCGCTTTCACGCGCGAGATATCCACCACGACCTGCACCAGCGGCGCCAGGTTGACGGCGCTGGCATAGAGTTCGAATTTGCCGGCCTCGATCTTCGACAGATCGAGCAGATCGTTGATCAGGGTCAGCAAATGCTCGCCGCTCTGGCGGATCGTGGTCAGGCTGGCGATCTGCTGCTCGTTCAATTGCTTGTCGCGCCGCAGGATCTGCGCGTAGCCGAGAATGGCGTTGAGCGGCGTGCGCAACTCGTGGCTCATGCTGGCGAGGAAGGCGCTCTTGGCCTTGTTGGCGACTTCGGCGCGCTCCTTCGCGATCATGAGTTCGGCCGTCCGCTCCTTCACCAGTTCCTCGAGGTGCTCGCGGTGCCGCTGCAGCTCTTTCTCCGTCTGCACGCGATGCTCGATGTCGCGTTCGAGCGCGCGGTTCTTCGTTTCCAGTTCGTCGAACAAGGCCTGCAAGGCTTCGCGCGTGCTTTCCAGGCTGCTGCCGAGATTGCCGAGCTCGTCGTCGCGTCGCCAGACGAATCGCTCGGACAGCTGGCGCCGCGCCAGCTTCTGCGATTCGCCCATCAGGCGCTTGATCGGCGCCAGCACGCGGAACTGCAGCAGGGTGACGATCAAGACGATGGAAAGCAACAGCTGGCCGAGGACGGTGAGCGCGAAGATCCAGCGGTCGGCGGCGATGTCGCCGTCGAGCGCGCCGGTGTCCATCTCGAGCGTCACGTGGCCGATGACGTCGTTGTTGTAGCGGACATCGCGCTCCTCCGTGAACTGGCGGCCGCGGCGGCGCTCGGGATGCTCGCGCGTCAGGAACACGCCGAAGGCCTTGTCGCGCACGACGACGCTGGCGATGCGTTCGTCCGACAGCAGCGATTCGAACAGGGGACGGCCCGCCTCCTGGGAGAGATTCCAGAGCGGATCCTGCATGCCGAGCGCGAGAATGTCGGTCAAGCGGCGATGGTCGATATGGAGATTCGCTTCCTGGGTGCGCTCGCGTTGCCTGATCGTCATCAGGCTGCTGACCGACACCGGGATCATCAAGCCGAACACGACGGCCAGCACAATGGTGGCGCGCAATTTCAATCGCATGCGCGCACTCCCGGAAAGATTCGCGAAAGCGGATGCCGCTTCGGTTCGATGGCAATCATGCAGCTTTCCCCATGCAGGCGTACTCTGGCCGTCTTTCCATTGTGCCCGATACGCTTGCGAATGGGAAAGCGAAACGGCGGCGTGCGTCGCGGCCGCAACAATCCGAAAGCGAATGCGGAAAAAAAGGCGGCTCCGCGGAGCCGCCTTGCGGTAGATGGCCGGCGACTACCGCGCTTTATCGACCCTGGTGCGACACGCAGCGACGCCGCGGCGCCGAGCTTACGAACCCGATACGTCCGCCTTCGCCTTGGCGTTGGCATTGACACGCATCTTCGCCGTGCCCGAAGCAATGGCCTTGCCATGCGCATGCCTTTCGGACTTGGCCGGTTTGTCGGATTTGACGGGTTTGGCGTCGTTCGGCTGCGCCGGCTTGGCGGACGCAGGCTCCTTCGCGGCCTCCTCGGCCGAGGAGGCCGCGGCGTTGCCGCCGCCGGCTGCCGTCGCGACGGCACTGCCGGAGGTCTTCGCGACGTCGGCAACCACATTGCCCTCGATACCGCCCGCCCCTTCGGCCGCGCCGCGCGCCGTGGCGGCCACCGCGGCGCCTGACGTTTTGGCAACTCGGCTGACGGCGTCGCCATGGGCCGCGCCGGAAACGGCGGACTTGACGTCGGCGTTCGTGCCGGCGCGATCGTGGACGCCCGCTTGCTGCGTGACATGGGGCATGGTCGGCTGCAACTGGGTCGTGCCTTGCAAGGCGCCGCCCACATTGATGCCGGCGTTGCCGCCTACGCCGATGCCCAAGCCGCCGGCCAATGCCAGCGACGAGGCGGCCATGCCAACTGCGAAGGATAGCGATTGGATGGTGATTTTCGTATTCATGTTGTCCTCCTGAAATTGATAAAAGGCATCATCGATGCACTGCTGGGACCGCATCGACAGCATTTCCGTTCAGCAGGTTTCATCCATGCATATTCACGAAAACCCAAACATCACGTGCAAGGCATTGATTCGATTTAGTTTTTTCCGCATGTAAAAATCTGTAAGACAAATAACGAATTGCAATCAGCTATCCAATTGCGGTTGGGCGATCGTGCGCAACTGGAAACGGCCGTCATCGTTGAAGAGCCAGGTTTCGATCAGTTCGAGTTGTCCATTACGCAACAAATGCGACGAGGGGCGCGGCAACGGCGCCGCCGAGCGCAGGGAATGCAGCGCGGCCGATTCGGTCTCTCCGTCGCGGTTGGAACGCAATATTTCGCTGCGCACCAAGCGGCCGCGCGCGTCGACGGCGTATTTCATCACGATCACGGAACGCAGCAAGGCTTGCGGACGGCCCGGATAGACCTTGGCGGGGTTGGCGCTAGAAATATGCAGCGCCGCATCGCGCTTGTATGCCGCCAGCGTCGATGCCGAGGAAGCGGGCGTTGCCGCCCTGGCCGGCGCGGCCGGATCGGCGCCGCGCGCGGGCGTCTTGACGGCCTTGTCCGGCGCCTGGCCGGCGCAACCGGTCAGTACCGCGACGGCGATAAGAAGTGCGATGGTGGATTTCATGGCGGCCCTTTTGATGGATTATGGGCCGCCATGAAGGAGTATGGCTTGCCCGGCGTCAATTGGACCGTTGCAGGGCGGACAGGTTCGCTGCTGCCGCTCTTTCCTCCGCGAACCGGATCAAAGGCGGGCCGCCAATTCCGCGCCTTCGCGGATCGCGCGCTTGGCATCGAGCTCGGCCGCCAGCGCGGCGCCGCCGATCAGGTGGAAGCGCGGACCATCCGCGCTCTTTTCGGCCGGCATCAATTCGGTCAGCGACTCCTGGCCGGCGCAGATCACGACATGATCGACCTCGAGCACACGTTCCTCGCCGTTGACGGTGATGTGCAAGCCCTGGTCGTCGATCCTGCGGTATTCCACGCCGCCCAGCATTTGCACGCCCTTCTTCTGCAAGACCGCGCGATGCACCCAGCCCGAGGTCTTGCCGAGCGTGGCGCCGAGCTTGGAAGCCTTGCGCTGCAACAGATAGATTTGCCGCACCGGCTGTTCCGGCGCCGCCGGCACCAGGCCGCCGCCGCTCTTCGCGTTCAGATCGACGCCCCATTCGTGGAGCCAGCTGTCGAGCGGCACCGGCAGCGGCACTTCCGGATCGTGCAGCAGGAATTCGCTGACGTCGAAACCGATGCCGCCGGCCCCGACCACGGCCACGCGCTTGCCGACCGGCGCATTGTTCTTCAAGACATCGAGATAAGACAACACCTTGGGATGATCGATGCCGGGAATTTTCGGCGTGCGCGGCACGATGCCGGTCGCCAGCACCACTTCATCGAAACCCTGGCGCAGCAATTCCTCGCGCGTGACGCGCGTGTCGAGCTTGAGCTTGACGCCGGTCAGCTCGATGCGGCGGCGGAAGTAGCGCAGGGTTTCGGCGAATTCCTCCTTGCCCGGGATGCGCATCGCGTAGTTGAACTGGCCGCCGATGCGGTCGCTGGCGTCGAACAGCGTCACGTCGTGGCCGCGCTCGGCGGCCACCGTCGCCGCCGACAGGCCGGCCGGTCCGGCGCCGACCACCGCGATCCTGCGCGGCGCGCCGGTCTTCACGTAATTGAGTTCGGTCTCGCGGCCGGCGCGCGGATTCAAGAGACAGCTGGCGCGAATGTTCTGGAACGTATGGTCGAGGCAAGCCTGGTTGCAAGCGATGCAGGTATTGATCTCGTCGGTCCGGCCTGCGGCCACCTTGTTGACGAATTCCGGATCGGCCAGGAACGGCCGCGCCATCGAGATCAGATCGGCATCGCCGGAGGCGATGATGTCTTCGGCTTCATCCGGCATGTTGATGCGGTTGGAAGCCACCACCGGCACCTTCACCTCCTTGCGCAGGCGGCCGGCGAGCGAGCGGAAAGCGGCGCGCGGCACCGAGGTCACGATGGTCGGCACGCGCGCTTCGTGCCAGCCGATGCCGGTGTTGATGATGGTGACGCCGGCTTGTTCGAGCGCCTTGGCGACAGCCACGACTTCTTCCCAGGTATTGCCGCCATCGACTAGGTCGAGCAGCGAATGGCGGTACATGATGATGAAGTCGGCGCCGACCTCGGCCCGGATGCGCTTGACGATCTCGACCGGCAGGCGCATCCGGTTTTCGATCGAGCCGCCCCAGCGGTCGGTGCGCTTGTTGGTGCGCGCGCACAGGAATTGGTTGAGCAGATAACCTTCGCTGCCCATGATCTCGATGCCGTCGTAGCCGGCCTTCCGCGCCAGGCCGGCGCAACGGACATAGTCGCGGATGGTTTTTTCGATGCCGGCGTCGTCGAGTTCGCGCGGCGTGAATTTCGAGATCGGCGACTTGATCGGCGAGGCCGAGACGACGAACGGCTGGTAGCCGTAGCGGCCGGCGTGCAGGATCTGCATCAGGATCTTGCCGCCCTCTTCATGCACCGCGCTCGTGATGCGCCGGTGGTTGGGCACGTCGAAGATGCTGTTGACGGTGCCGCCGAACGGCAGCAGCCAGCCCTGGCGATTCGGCGAGATGCCGCCCGTGACCATCAGGCCCACGCCGCCTTTCGCGCGTTCGCGGAAATAGGCGGCCAGCTTCGGATAGTTGTAAAAGCGATCTTCGAGGCCGGTGTGCATCGACCCCATGATCACGCGGTTCTTCAGGGTCGTGAAGCCGAGGTCGAGCGGGGCCAGCAGGTGCGGATGGGAGGCATTTGCCATGGCGGTAGACTTTTTGCGATGGAGATGGGGCAGTCTACCGGATGGATGCGCCGGCGTTCTAGTGGGCGGGCACTAGAACGCCGATGTCGCCGCCGTGTCTTTTAGTCAAAACCGCGCTTGGTCTTCCACTGCTCCGTCGCCGCCACCAGCGCTTTCGCGATGCCGGGCTCGGTCGCCGCGTGGCCGGCGTCGGTGATCATGTGTAGCTTCGCTTCCGGCCACGCCTGGTGCAGGCGGTAGGCCGACAGCGGCGGGCAGACCACGTCGTAGCGGCCCTGCACGATCACGGCCGGCAGGTGGCGGATCCGGCCGACATTGCGGACCAGTTGATCCTCCTCGAGGAAGGCATCGTTGAGGAAGTAATGCGCTTCCAGCCGGCCGACGCCGAGGCCGACCGCCTCGCTGGAAAACTCGTCGACCGATTCCGGGTTCGGCCACAGATACAGGCAGCTGCCTTCGTAGCGGCTCCAGTTGCGCGCCGCCGGGCCGTAGACTTTCGGATCGTCGCAGAACAGGCGCTTGCGATAGGCTTCCAGCAGGTCGCCGCGCTCTTCCTCGGGAATCGGCGCGACGAATTGCGCATGTTCTTCCGGGAAGAACCACTTGATGCCGTTGAGGAACCAATCGATCTCGGGCCGCGTGCACAGGAAGATGCCGCGCAGGACGAAGCCGGCGCAGCGCTCGGGATGCGCCTGGCCATAAGCGAGCGACAGGGTCGAGCCCCAGGAGCCGCCGAACACCAGCCATTTCTCGATGCCCAGCATGGCGCGGATGCGTTCGATGTCGGCGATCAGCAATTGCGTGGTGTTGTTGCGGTATTCGCCGAGCGGCGTGGACTGGCCGGCGCCGCGCTGATCGAACAGCACGATGCGGTAATGATCGGGGTCGAAGAAGCGGCGATGCTTGAGCGACAGGCCGGCGCCCGGGCCGCCGTGCAGGAACAGGACCGGCTCGCCGTCCGGATTGCCGCACTCTTCCCAGTACAGCGTGTGGATGTCGTCCACCGGCAGCATGCCGGTGCGGAAAGGTTCGATGGCGGGAAACAGGACGTCTTCGGCGGTGGCGATGGTCATGGCGGCGTATCGGTTGGCGGTCGTCAATGGAAGGTCGATGCGGCGGGAATTCGCGCGCAAAGCCTTCATTATCGCCGGAATCGGCGCCGCGGCCTGTGCGCATCTCGGCATCGCGGATGCCGATTTGCCGTGTCGGACGTTGTGCTTGCAGCCCGCTCGAAGCAAACGCGGCCGGCCGCATGGAGAGTTCGATGCCATGGCCGGGCCGATCAGGCGCGCCGGCAACCTGCGCTCCGATCCATGCCGGGAAAAGAACCCTGCCGCGCCTTGCCGCCGATGTTCCAGGAGGGGGCGGATGCAAGCGGCGCCGAAGACGCGGCAGGAAAGAGGAGACTCCCCGTCGCAACGCTGTTGCTTGGGCCGGTCGGCGACGGGGAATGCCGCCGGCGCATGCTCGGTCAGAACCGGTAAGTCAGCGACACCTCGACCGCGCGGCCGAAGATCGGACGAGCGAACACCACGTTGCCGCCGGCGCCGATGATCCGCGAATTGCCTTCCGTCAGGCCCAGCTGATTGGTCAGGTTGGTGCCCGATAGGCGGAATTCGAGGTTGTCGCCGAAGGTTGCCTGGATGCCGGCGTCGAGCGTGTAGTACTTCGGCAGCGGCTGCGTGTTCTCGGCGTCGGCGAAACGCTTGTCGACGTGGGTGTAGGTGCCGTAGAACTTGAGGTCGCCCCAATCCATCGGGATGCGGTAGCTCGGGCTCAGGCGGTACTGGAGCTTCGGCTGACGCTTGACCTCGTGGCCGGTGTTGGCGCCGTAGTCCTCGTACTTCGAGTCCTCATAGGCACCGGTCAGCGAGATCTGCAGGTTGCGGATCGGGCGCACCGCCACCTCGAATTCGAGGCCGTTGCCGGAAGAGCCGCCGATCGCGGTGACATTGGTGCCGTCGGCCAGGAATTGCTGGAACGAGAGGCCCTTGAAGTCGTTGTGGAAGGCGGTCAGGTAGATGCTGTAGAGTTCCCCGACCGTTTTCAAGCCGAGCTCGTATTGCTTGATCTTGGTGACCGGAGCGTTGACGCCGTTGTCGCGGATGTTGTCGAACTGGGGCAGCGCGAAGCCGCTGTTCATGCGTGCGAACAGGCTGAAGTCCTTGGACAGCTTGTAGCTGCCGCCCAGCGTGTACGAGGTTTCGCTGTCCTTGCGGTGGACCGGCGTGTTGGTGCCGCTCAGCACCGAGGCATTGTTGTTGTAGACGGTCAGCGGATTGTTGTCGAGATCGACCGATTTCGGGATCGAGATCGTGCCGTTCAAGGTGCGCTTCTCGTGGCGCAGGCCGGCGTCGAGGCGGACCTTGTCGTTCACCTGCCATTCGTCGGCCAGGAACAGCGCCGCGTTCTGGGCATCGAATTTTTCGTTGAGCGTGTAGAACGAGGCGCCGTCGTGGCCGTTGGCGCTGACCACGACGCCGTTGTTGAGCACGAGGTTGATCGGGCGTGCGTTCGGCGTGGCCGTCATCAGCGTGCCGTTGCCGAGATACCACTGGTCTTTCGAGGAATAATCGGCGAAGTAAGCGCCGGCCGTGACGGTGTGTCCTTTGACGACTTCCTTGCTGACGCGCAGTTCGTCGGTGAAGGAACGCAGTTTCTTCTCGACCGACCAGATGCCGGCCGACATCACCTGCTGGGTCGGATCGACCGCGCCGCCGCCGTTCAGATAGGTGGCGGTGCCCGTGGTGCCGCCGTGGCGCGCGTTGGCAGCGGCGATGTAGGCGGCCATTGTCATCGGCGCATTGCCGGTGAAGATCGCCAGCGTCGGCGCGTCGCCCGAGAAGTGGCTCATCTTGTTGCTGACGTTCCAGCCGTTGACCTTCTGCGCGAAGTCCATGCCGAACAGGTTGGCCTTCAGGCCGCGGCCGTCGGCCAGGTCTTTCTGCAGCGTGACGCCGGGACCGACTTCGAGCATCACGTTGCGCAATTCATTGCCGTAGAAGGAACCGGTCAGCGGATCGAAGCCGGGGAAGGCGCTCGGGTTGTCGCCGGAAGCGCCGGCGGAGATCAGCGGCACGCCGGTGTAGAAGGTGTTCTTTTCATCGACGGTACGGCCGTAGACGGTCAGTTCGCCCTGGTCGAGCTTGCGCGTCAGGGTCGCTGTCAGCTGGCCGCCCTGATCGGCCGGGAACTGGCCGTCGCGCACACCGTTGGCGGTACGGTAGAAGCCGCCGATCGTGCCGTACCACTTGTCGGCGATCTTGCCGCCGTAGAAGACATCGAAGCGGCGCAGGTTGCCGGTGCCGGTCGTGAGGCGCAGCGTGCCTTCCGGCGTGTCCTCGCCTTTCTTCAGGATGAAGTTCATGGTGGCGCCCGGCTGGCCGTTGGAGAAGATCGGACTCGGGCCGCCGCGCAGCACTTCGACATGGCTGATCGTGTCGTCGATGCGGAACAGGGAGGAATTTTCCAGGAACGAGAGCGTGGGCGGCGGGAACAGCGGGGAGCCGTTCATCTGGATCGTCACGAACGGCGCGTCGCCGTCGATCGGGAACCCGCGCACGCCGATATTGGCGCCGGCGGTGCCGCCGGTCGATTCGGCATAGACCCCGGGAACGATCTTCATCAGGTCGGCGGTGCTGGAAGGCGCCGCTTCCTTCATCTGCTCTTCGGTGGCGGTGGTGATCGAGTAGGCCGCATCGATCTTGCGCAAGCCGCGGGTTTGGGCCGAACCGGTCACCACCACTTGCTGGGTTTCCTGCTCGACTTCCTTGTTGGCGGGCTTGACGGCTTGCTCCTGGGCATACGCCGGGTTGGTCAGCGTCAACACGGCCAGCGTGATCGACGACAGCAAGAACTTGTTTTGATGTCTCATTGCTCTTTCCTTGATCTTGTTGATTTCGTTTCTGAAACGATCGGAAAGGTCTCCACCCTCGTTGGCGCAAAACCACGCCGAATCGTTGTTCCACGTCATTTTTTCTTAGGGACAATCAGTTTGACTGTGGAAACATGGCCATTGAAACAAGGAATGACATCGATGTCAATGAAAATGTTATCGATAGCAATTTCCATGGTATCGATATCAGTTAAAATGCGACAACACAGGCGATTCAATTACCAAAAAGGAAAGAAAGCGCGGATGGCAGACAATCAGCCCGGCTCGAAGAAAGGCAAATCCGGCCTGACGATGGAAGATCTGGCGGCGATGGCCGGGGTCTCGACCATTACCGTCTCGCGCGCCTTGCGCGACAGCCCCCTGGTGACGCCCGAAACCCGCGAGAAAATCCGCAAGCTGGCCGAGGAGCAGGGTTACCGTTTCAACATCAGCGCCCGCAATCTGCGCCTGCGCCGCAGCTATTCGATCGCGGTCGTGGTCGAGATGACGCCGGCCGAGGATCGCCCGATGTCCGATCCTTATCCGCTCGAACTCCTGGGCGGCATCACCCAAGAGTTGACGACGGCCGGCTACAGCGCCGTGCTGACTTCCAAGCAATTGATCCATACGCCGCCGGTGCAGGCAGCCGACGGCATGATCCTGCTCGGCCAAGGGCCGGGCGGCGCCGCCGTGCGCGAATTGAAGGGCGCCGGCCTGCCGCTGGTGGTGTGGGGAGCGCCGGATCTCGATTCCGAGTGCATCGTCGTCGGCAGCGACAACCGCAAGGGAGGACAAGACGTGGCGGAGCGCTTCCTGTCGCAAGGACGCCGCAAGCTGCTGTTCCTCGGCGACACCAATCACGCCGAGATCGAGGCGCGCCGCGCCGGCTTCATCGAAGGGCTGGGCGCGAGCGGCTCCGCCGTGCGCTCGGTGTGCCCGAAGTCCTTCACCTTCGAAGCCGGCTTCGCGAGCATCACCGCCCTGATCGACGCCGGCGGCGCCGGCTTCGACGGCATTTTCGCCGCCAGCGACTTGCTGGCGATGGGCGCCATCCGCGCCTTGACCGAGAAGAACCTATCCGTGCCCGGCGACGTGTCGGTGATCGGCTACGACGACACGCCTGGGGCCGCCAGCTTCGTGCCGCCCCTGACCAGCGTCCACCAGTACTTGCACAACGGCGGCGTCTTGCTGGCCAAGAAGATGCTGGCGCTCATCAACGGCGAAGAAGTGCACTCGGAAATGCTCTCCACCACGCTCGTGGTTCGCCAGACTTGCTGATCCGTTAAGTCTTTTTCCGGCCGGCGCCGCTTGCCGGACTTTTCCCGGCTTTTCATTCATCCCGTCCCGGGCGCGGAATTCCTTCCGAAACTGCCCTTCGGGAAAAAATTTCCCATACTCAAACCGGTTTGGATTATACTCGCCGGAAATTCAAATCGGTTTGGAATCCATTCCGGCCGTATTTGCGTAATCAAGAACGTAACCAAGAACAAGGGGACATATCGTGTCTGCCGGACACCTTTCCGCCCATACCTATCCACTCGAAGCCTGGCGCATCACCGAGACCGGCTTCGATCTCGCCACGCATTTCCTCGACGAAACCCTGTTCGCGCTCGGCAACGGCTACATCGGCTTGCGCGGCACGCATGAAGAAGGTTTTTCCGGCCCTGCGAATGCCTCGCTCGACGGCACTTACCTGAACGGCTTCCACGAATGGGAACCGATCCAGTATCCGGAAAACGCCTACGGCCTCGCGCGCCGCAACGAATTCATGCTCAACGTGCCGAACGGCAAGCGCATCGAATTGTGGATCGGCGACGAGCGCTTCGACCTGGCCCAAGGCGTGATCCTCAATTACCGCCGCTTCGTCGATTTCCGCCACGGCGTGGCCACGCGCGTGCTGGAATGGGAATCACCGAAGCGCCAGCGCGTGGCGATCACCAGCGAACGCATCGTGCCCTTGCGGCACAAGCATCTGTTCGCGCTCCGCTACCAGGTCAAGCCGATCAATTTCGCCGGCCAGATCCGCCTGGTATCGGCGCTCGACGGCGCGGTGAAGAATGTCGAGGCCGGCGACGATCCGCGCGTCGGCTCGGCCGTGTCCGGTCCCGCCCTGCATCTGGTCGATGCGAAGCAGGCGGACGATTTCAGCGCGCTCGTCCACCGCACCCGCAACAGCGGCTTCACGCTGGTCAGCGCGATCGACAGCACGGTGGCGCACGCAGGCGCCGTCACGCGCACCCAGGCGCGGCACGGCCAATGCGTGCAGCAACAGTACGACGTATTCGCCGGCGAGGCACAGACCGTCACGCTGACCAAGTTCGGCGCCTACTTTTCTTCGCGCGACTATCCGGAGCACGAATTGCTGGAGCGCGCGCGGAATGAGCTGGCCAAGGCCAAGGCGCTCGGTTTCGATGCGCTGTGCGCCGAGCAGCATGCGGCGCTGTCGGAGTTCTGGCGGCGCGCCGATGTCGAGATCGCCGGCGACGATGCGCTCCAGCAAGGCATACGCTTCAACCAGTTCCACCTGCTGCAATCGGTCGGCCGCGACGGCAAGACCAATATCGCGGCCAAGGGCATCACCGGCGAAGGCTACGAAGGCCATACCTTCTGGGATACCGAGATCTACATCCTGCCCTTCTTCCTGTACAACCAGCCGGAGATCGCGAAGAAGCTGCTCGAATACCGCCACCACGGCCTGCCCAAGGCCCGCGAAAGGGCGCGCCAGATGGCGCATGCCAAGGGCGCGCTATTCCCGTGGCGTACGATCGCCGGCGAGGAATGCTCCTCCTATTTCCCCGCCGGCACCGCGCAGTATCACATCAACGCCGACATCGCTTACGCGGTGAAGCTGTATGTCGAGACCACCGGCGACGACGCCTTCCTGCTGTCTCACGGCGCCGAGATCGTGCTCGACACGGCGCGCATCTGGATGGGACTCGGCCACTTCGAGAGCGGGTCGTTCGGCGAACGCTTCCGCATCGACGGCGTGACCGGTCCCGACGAATACACGGCCATCGTCAACAACAACTACTACACCAATGCGATGGCGCAGCTGCACCTGGAATACGCGGCCGACGTCGCCGAGCGCCTGCGCCGCGATCATCCCGGGGCCTTCCATCGTCTGGCCGACACGCTGGCGCTCGACGCCGACGAACCGGAGCAATGGCGGCGCGCGGCGCGGCGGATGTACCTGCCCTACGACCGCGAGCGCGGCATCCATCCGCAGGACGACAGCTTCCTCTGCAAGAAACCGTGGGACTTCGCCGGCACGCCGAAGGACAAGTACCCGCTGCTGCTGCACTACCATCCGCTCGTGATCTATCGCCACCAGGTCTGCAAGCAGGCCGACGTGGTGCTCGCCATGCTGCTCCTGGGCGATCGCGTCCCGCTCGAGGACAAGCGCCGCAATTTCGATTTCTACGAAGCGGTCACGACCCACGATTCCTCGCTGTCGACCTGCATCTTCAGCATTCTCGCCTCCGAGGTCGGTTACGCCGACAAGGCTTACGACTACTTCATGGAGACGGCGCGTCTCGATCTCGACGACACCCACGGCAACACCTGCCACGGCGTGCACACGGCGGCGATGGCGGGCACCTGGCTGTGCGTGGCCTACGGCTTCGCCGGCATGCGCATGCACGGCGGCGAACCGAGTTTCGCACCGACCCTGCCGCGGCGCTGGACGCACTACCAGTTCAAGGTCCATGTCCGCGGCCGCCTGCTGCAGGTGCGCGTCGGCGGCGGCGAAGTCGAATACCGCCTGCTGGAGGGCGAACCGCTCGCGCTGCGGCATCGCGGACGACCGATCCAACTCGCGACGGCCGCGACCGTCGCCCTGCACGACGAGGCAATCCATGGCTAAGACCGGCGCCTACAAGGCCGTCATCTTCGATCTCGACGGCGTCATCACCGACACCGCCCACTATCACTTCATCGCCTGGCAAGCGCTGGCGGAAAGCCTGGACATCCGGTTCGATGCGGCGTTCAATGAGCAATTGAAGGGCATCGACCGCATGGGCTCGCTCGAACTGATCCTGGCGCGCTCGCGCAAGACGTATTCGGACGAGGAAAAGCGCCGGCTGGCCGACCGCAAGAACCGCCACTACCAGGAATTGATCGAGACCATGTCGCCGCGCGACCTGCTGCCGGGCGCGACCGAGGCGCTGCGCTCGGTGCGCGCGGCCGGGCTGAAGATCGGCCTGGCCTCGGCCAGCAAGAATGCGGCGACGGTGCTGGACCGGCTGGGCATCACCGATATGTTCGACCATGTCGTCGATGCCGCGCAGGTGGCGAACGGCAAGCCCGATCCGGAGATCTTCCTGAAGGCGGCCCACGCGGTGGATGTCGCGCCGCGCCTGTGCCTGGGCGTGGAAGACGCGGTGGCCGGCGTGAAGGCGATCAAGTCGGCCGGCATGACAGCCGTCGGCATCGGCGATCCAGCGGTGCTGACCGAAGCCGACGCCGTGATCCCGGGCTTGCACGCCTTCCGCCTGATGGATTACTGATAAGAAAAGCAGGGAGACAACATGAACAACAAGCGCATCATCCTCGGTCTGTTCCTGACCTATTTCGTCTTCGCCATCCTGCTCAACAGCGTCGGCACGGTCATCCTGCAGGTCATCAACAACTACGACGTCAGCAAGTCGAGCGCCAGCATCCTCGAAGCCATCAAGGACTTGTCGATCGCGGCCGTGTCCTTCTTCGTCGCCTCGCTCCTGCCGCGCCTCGGTTTCAAGAACGCGATGCTGACCGGCCTGGCGATCGTGACGGCCGGCTGCGTCATGATGCCGCTGGTGCCGAGCTTCGCGACGACCGAGCTGCTGTTCCTGTGCATCGGCGTCGCCTTCGCGCTGGTGAAGGTATCGGTGTATTCGAGCGTCGGCCTGGTCACCGACGATCCGCGCCATCACGCCAGCCTGTTGAACAGCATCGAAGGCTTCTTCATGGTCGGCGTGCTGTCCGGCTCCTGGGTGTTCGGCTTCTTCATCGACTCGAGCGATCCGCGCTCGCCGAGCTGGCTGCAGACCTACTGGGTGCTGGCGGCGCTATGCCTGGTCGTGTTCCTGCTGCTGCTGAGCACGCCCTTCGACGAAGGCCCTGCGGCGGCACGCGGCACGGTCAAGGACGACTTCTCGGCGATGCTCAAGCTGGTGGTCAAGCCGCTGGTCTGCGTCTACGTCATCTCGGCCTTCCTGTTCGTGCTGATCGAGCAAGGCATCGGCACCTGGCTGCCGACCTTCAACAACGAGATCTTGAAACTGCCGACCGCGATGAGCGTGCAAGTCACCAGCATCTTCGCCGCCTCGGCCGCGCTCGGCCGGCTCGGCGCCGGCGTCATCATGCGCCGCGTGCACTGGTATCCGGTGGTGAACTGCTGCGTGCTCGGCGTCGGCCTGCTGGTGGTGGTCAGCCTGCCGCTGGCCGACAACGTGGTCGCCAACCCCTATGTCTCGTGGTCGAACGCCCCGATCGCGGCCTATATCTTTCCGCTGCTCGGGCTGTTCCTGGCGCCGATCTACCCGGCCATCAATTCGGTCATGCTGAGTTCGCTGCCGAAGCAGCAGCACGCGGCGATGACCGGCCTGCTCGTGATCTTCTCGGCCCTCGGCGGCAGCACCGGCTCGCGCATCACGGCGGTCGTGTTCGAGAAATTCGACGGCCAGTTCGCGTTCTACCTGTCGCTTGTGCCGCTGGCGATCGTGCTGGTGACGCTGTATTTCTTCAAGCGCGGCGTCGACGGCAGGCCCGCCGGCATGCCGGCGCAGGCCGCGGCCGGCTGAGCCGGGCGGATTGGTATACTCGCCCCCATGAATCTGAAGAGCCTCGCCCAAACCCTCGGCATGTCCAAGACGACCGTCAGCCGCGCGCTGAACGGTTATCCGGAAGTCAGCGAACAGACGCGCCAGCGCGTGCTGGCCGCCGCCCGCGAGGTCGGCTACGAGGCCAACCCGATGGCGCGCAGCCTCGCCGTCGGCCGCACCAACGTGTTCGGCATCATCTATCCGCTGCTGCCGGCCGATCTCGGCGACGCGATGTTCCTGACCGTCGTCGGCGGCATGCAGGAAACGCTCGAGCGGCGCCGCATGAACCTGATGATCGCGCCGGTGTCGAGCGGCAACGAGCTGCCGTCCTACGAACAGATGGTGAAGGGCCGGCGCGTCGACGGCTTGGTGGTGAGCCGCACGCTGGTGAACGACGAGCGCATCGCCTACCTGCTGAAGAAGGGCTTTCCGTTCGTCGCGCACGGCCGCACCCGGCTCGACTCGCCCTATGCCTGGTTCGACTACGACAACGAAGCCGGCATCCGGCTCGCGGCCGAACACTTGCTGGCGCTCGGCCACCGCCGCATCAGCCTGGTTTCCGCGCCGCTCGAGATGAATTTCGCGCGCCAACGCCGCGACAGCTTCACCGCGACGCTGCAACGTGCGGGCCTGGCCGCCGATCCGCGCTACCTGATCGAAAACACGCTCGACCGCCGCAGCGGCTATCAGGCGATGCAGCAATTGCTTGCCTGCTCGCCGCGCCCGACGGCGGTCATCGTCGACAACCACTTGTCCGGCGTCGGCGCCGTGCGCGCCCTGCTCGACGCCGGCATCGACATCGGCCGCGACATGTCGGTCATCGTCTGGGGCAGCGTCGAGGATACCCTGGTCGGCAGCCGGGTCACGACGATCGACCAGCCGGAACCGCGCCGCGCCGGTGCGAAAATGGCGGAAATGCTGCTCGCCCTGCTGGATGGAACGCCGGCCGCGGAATTGCAGGTGCTGTGGCAACCGGAGCTGGTGCCCGGCGCGACGGTCGGCCCTTGCGCACGGTAAGCCGCGCGCCGCTCAGTCGAGTTCGCCTATTCTGCGTTCGATCCTCCGCTTGACGGACGCATCCTGCTCGCTCGCCAGCCGCTCCCGGAGAATCCGGACCTGCGCTTCGTCGAGCGCGTCGTCGGCCGGCACCTGGACGTCCGGCAGGACGCCGGTGCCTTCCCAGTCGCCTTGCGTGATCGGGCTGATCGACCGGCCGGTGGGCAGGAACGCTTCGAAATGCGCATGCAGGCGGCGCGGCTCGCCCGGATGCGCCCCGCCGCCGGTCGCTTCGCCGATGATGGTCGCGCGCTTGAGATTCTTCATCGCGTAGCTGAAATCTTCCGCCGCCGAAAACGTGTCGCGGCTGGTGAGGATATAGACCTTCTTCCGTTCGCCGTACTTGGGCGTGACGCTGTCGTCGCTCCAGCGCTCCTCGGTATGATCGGTCTTGCGCGTATAGATGTCGTTCAAGCGCGTGCGGCGCTCGAACAGGTGGCCGGCCAGCACTCCGACGGTGTCGGGACTGCCGCCGTTGTTGGCGCGCAGGTCGATGATGAGGGCGCTCGTATCCTGCAACAGTGTCATGGCGGCGGCGATCCTGGCCGCCGCCTGCGGCCCGGGCGCGAAGGTGCGCATCTCCAGGTAGCCGATATTGAACGGCAAGCGCTCGATGCGTTCGAAGCCGAAGTTCAGGCGGACCATGTCGGCCATCATCTCGGGAGGAATCTGGTCCGCCTGCTTTCCCTCGCGCGCCTGTTCCTCGGGAATCGGCTTCTCGCTGTAGTGCACGGCCAGATGCCCGTCCTTGCTGACCTGCCGCAAGTCCTCGGTCAGCGTCTCGGCGAACTTTTCCGCGCTCGTGATCGCGTCGTAGCGGCCGGCCTGCCGCTGCGCGAGCAGGAATCCGCCGATTTCCTTTGCCTTGTCCGCAAACACGTATTCTTCGTCGAGCCTCGCGACCAGGTTGGCGAGAACCGCGTTGCGCGCGGCCTGGTCGATTGCCATGTCGTTCTGCGGCGGCCCCATGCGCTGCGGACCGAGCGGAAACGGCACCACGCCGGTTATGACCGCGGCGATCGCGCCGGCCAGCAAGGCGCCGCCGATCGCGGCGCTCCATGCCCATATTTTCTTTCCTTGCATTGCATGCTCCTGTTCGACTGCCTTCGATGAAAGACCGTGCCGGCCGCACGGCGCCTATTTCGATTCGGCGCGCGCCTTGGCGATGCGCTGCCCGAACGGTTTCGCCGCGAGCGCCGCGCGGGCATGCTCGAGCAATTCGGACAGCGGAAACGGCAATTCCTCGTCGAGGCTGTCGGCCGCCATCTGCGTCGCGCGCCAGCACGCCTGGATAGACGGAACCAGTTCGCGCCCCTTGTCGGTCAGGCGGATCATGCGCTGGCGCGCGTCGTCCGGCCCCGGCTCGGCCGACAGCAAACCTTCCTTGATCATCAGCGCCACGGTCTGGGTGGCCGCCGGCTGCGTGATGCCGGCGTTTTCCGCGATCTGGCCGATGGTCGACGGTTCGAGTTGCAGCAAGGCGCGCAGCACCGGCGTATAGCGCGGCCTGAACGGCAATCCGGCGTCGCGATAGGCTTGCTCCACGGCGCCGTCGAGCAGTTCGATGAGATGGCGCAATTGCGTTCCGAGTCCTTGTTTCTTCATGAGGAAATCATATCACAGCTTATATAAATGCTTATATAAAATTTTACGCAAAATTTCGCGCCGGAAAGGCCGTAAGGCCTATGCAGGGTCAAAAATCTGCTGTATAGTGGCGGGCTTTCCGGATGTCTTTGGAGATATCCGAGCAGTTTGACTGGCTAAGTCGCGTGCAGGGTGCTTAGCTCAGTTGGTAGAGCGGCGCCCTTACAAGGCGTAGGTCGGGAGTTCGAGCCTCTCAGCACCCACCAGGCAGTCAGATTGCGGCAGTACGGAATTCAGCAGTACCGAATACGGAGTGGTAGTTCAGTTGGTTAGAATACCGGCCTGTCACGCCGGGGGTCGCGGGTTCGAGCCCCGTCCGCTCCGCCAGCAGTAGAAAAAAGACGCACTTCGGTGCGTCTTTTTTTTCGTCCGTTCAGGAACGCGACATCAAGTCGTTCAGGTCGCCGTATCCGAGCGCAGGATATCCCGCGTCGCTCAACTGTCCCGATTCCAGGAAGCGCCGGGCGATGCCGTGCACGGCCCCGTGGATCGCTTCCGCGATGCCCGACCCGGCGCTGAGCCGGCGCACGCCGAGCCGCAGCAGTTGGTCGGCCGGCGGCAAGCCCGGCAGCGCAAGCACATTCAAGGGCAGCGGCGTGCCGCTCGCGAGCGCCGCGATCTCGGCGGCGTCCGCCACTCCGGCCGCGAACAGGCCATCCGCTCCCGCCGCGCGATAGCGTTCGGCGCGCGCGAGCGTTTCCTGCACCCGTTGTTCCGCCGGCACCAGGCGCTTGAGATACACGTCGGTGCGCGCATTGACGAA
>DASPLX010000029.1:0-34718 GCA_035627375.1 Paucimonas sp.
CCGGTCAGCGCGATCAGCGCCACGTAGACACCGAGCATGAGCGCCTTGCGCGAGATCGCGCGCCGCACGCCGCCGCTGTAGCCGCTCGCGCCGCGCTGGAAGGCACGGTTGAAGAGCGCGAAGAAGCGGCCGAACACGCGGTCCATGGCGCGCGTGAGCGCGTCCTTGGGCGCGCCGTGCCCCTGCAGCAGCAGCGCCGCGAGCGCGGGCGACAGGGTGAGCGAGTTGATCGCCGAGATGACGGTCGAGATCGCGATCGTCAGCGCGAACTGGCGGTAGAACTGGCCGGACAGGCCGGAGACGAAGGCGATCGGCACGAACACGGCGCACAGCACCAGCGCGATCGCGATGATCGGGCCGGACACTTCCTTCATCGCCTGCACCGTGGCGTTGCGCGGCGTGAGGCCGGCCTGGATGTTGCGTTCGACGTTCTCGACCACCACGATCGCATCGTCGACCACGATGCCGATCGCCAGCACCAGCCCGAACAGCGACAAGGTATTGATCGAGAAGCCGAAGCCGAGCATCACGGCGAAGGTGCCGATGATCGAGACCGGCACCGCCACCAGCGGGATGATGGAGGCGCGCCAGGTCTGCAGGAACACGATCACCACCAGCACCACCAGCGCGACCGCTTCCAGCAGCGTGTGGATCACGGCGCGGATCGATTCGCGCACGAACTGCGTCGGGTCGTAGACCACGCTGTAGTCCACGCCTTCCGGAAAGTCCTTCTTCAGCTCTTCCATCTTGGCGCGCACGTCGGACGACAATTGCAAGGCGTTCGCGTTCGGCGCCTCGAAGATCGCGATCGCCGCCGCCGATTTGTTGTTCAGCAGCGAGCGCAGCGCATAGGAATTCGAGCCGAGCTCGACGCGCGCCACGTCCTTCAGGCGCGTGACCGAGCCGTCGTTGCCGGTGCGCACGATGATGTCGCCGAACTCTTCCTCGGTCTGCAGGCGCCCTTGGGTATTGACGGTCAGCTGGAACTCGGCATTCTTGGCCGGCGCCTCGCCGATCACGCCGGCCGCGACCTGCACGTTCTGCTCGCGGATGGCGGCGACGACGTCGCCGGCCGTCATGCCGCGCGCCGCCACCTTTTGCGGATCGAGCCAGACGCGCATCGCATAGTCGCCGGCGCCGAACAGGATGGTTTCGCCCATGCCGGGAATGCGCGACAGCTGGTCCTTGATGTTGAGCACCGCGTAGTTGCGCAGGTAGACGTCGTCGTAGCGGCCGTTCGGCGACATCAGGTGCACCACCATGGTCAGGTTCGGCGAGCTCTTGGCGGTCGTCACGCCGATCTGGCGCACTTCCTCCGGCAGGCGCGGCAAGGCGCGCTGCACGCGGTTCTGCACCTGCGTCTCGGCCTGCTCGACATCGGTGCCGATCTTGAACGTGACCGTCAGCGCGAGCGAACCGTCGGAGGTCGCCTGCGACGACATGTAGAGCATGTTTTCGACGCCGTTGATCTGCTCTTCCAGCGGCGCCGCCACCGTCTCGGCGATCACTTTCGGATTGGCGCCCGGATACACGGCGCGCACCACCACCGAGGGCGGCACGACATCCGGATATTCCGACACCGGCAGCTTGAAGATCGCCAGCACGCCGGCGACGAAAATGATGATCGACAAGACCGCCGCGAAGATCGGCCTGTCGACGAAGAATCTGGAGAAGTTCATGATGTTCTCTCTTGTTGGTTGTCGTGGGCGGCCCGGGTCAGCCTTCCGATTTGGCGGAAGCGGTCTTGGCCTCGGCCTTCGGCGGCGCGGCCTGCGGGGCGTTCGGGTCGGCGTCCATCGCCACCATTTGGGCGGTGACGGGAGCGCCCGGACGCACGCGCTGCAAGCCGTTGACGACGATCTTCTCGCCCGGCCTGACGCCGTCGCGCACGACGCGCAAGCCGTCGACCACCGGACCGAGCTTCACCGGCCGGTATTCCGCCTTGCCTTCGCCGTTCACCACGAACACGAACTTGCGGTCCTGGTCGGTGCCGACGGCGCGATCGTGGATCAGGGCCGCCTTGGTCTCGCCGCCGGTGCCGTTGCCGGCCGCCACCTGCACCCGGGCGAACAGGCCGGGAGCGAGCGCGTTGTCGGCATTCTTCAGCACCGCGCGCATGCGCACGCTGCCGGTGGCCGGGTCGACGCGGTTGTCGAGGAATTCGAGCTTGCCTTCGTGCGGGAAGCCGGCTTCGTTGGCGAGACCGATGCGCACCGTCACCGGCTTGCCGCTGCGCGCGAGGGAAGCCACGCGCAGATAAGTGTCTTCGTCGCCGTCGAAGCTGGCATAGATTGGGTTGCTCGACACCACCGACGTCAGCACGACGTTGCCGTCGACCAGGTTGCCGAGCGTGACCTCGGCCTTGCTGACGCGGCCGTCGATCGGCGAGCGCACCTGGGTGAAGTCGAGGTTCAGTTTCGCCGCTTCATAGGCCGCCTGCGCGGCGCGCGCATTCGCTTCCAGCTCCTTCACGCTCGCCGCCTTCTCGTCCGCCTCGCGCTGCGCGATCGCCTTCTCGGCGACCAGCTTTTCGGCGCGCGCCAGCTCCACCTTCGCCAGATCCGCCTTGGCGCGCGCGGCCAGCGCGGCGGCTTCGGCGCGATTGGCCTCGGCCTGATAGGGCCGCCGGTCGATGACGAACAGCACGTCGCCTTTCTTCACTTCCGCGCCCGGCTTGAAATTCACCGAAGCGATGAATCCCGAGACGCGCGGACGGATCTCCACGCGGTCGACCGCTTCCAGGCGCCCCGAGAATTCCTGGGTCTCCATGATCGATTTCTCGAGCACGGCGGCGGCGGTGATCGGCGGCCCGCCGGCCTGCGCCGGGCCGGCTTCCTTGGCGGAAGGCTGCCCGCAAGCGGACAGGACGAGCGCGGCGGCCGCGCTCAATGCGAAAGGAGCGACAAGCGCAATCTTCAATGGTCGGATGTTCTGCATGTTCTTCTCTTCCTGATCAATGGTTAGTGGTTATTCAAAACAAACTCTCCCCGCCGGCCATTGCAATGGTCGGGCTTCCCCTTGTGGCAAGGTCAAGCTTTATTGATTTATTTTTGTAGATCCGAGGTCTTGCGCGCCTCGGCTTGCAATCCATGAATGAAGTGACGGATCTCGCGCAGCGCGTCCTCCTGGCGCGCGCAGCTGCACCTGGCATCCGGCTCGTCGAGCGCGATCGGCGGCAGACGTTTGACCAGCGTCTTGATGCCGGCGGAAATCAGCTTGGTGCCGTACTGCTCCGCCTCGTCGCGCAACGGGTCGTCGTCGGCCGACAGTATCAAGGCCGGCGGCAAACCGCTCATGCGGCTCGATTGCAGTGGCGATGCGTATGGATGGGCGCGGTCGATCGCGCGCGGCAGATAACCGCGGTAGGCGCTCACGCAGAGCTCCACCGCGCGCACCACGCCGTTGTCGGTGCTCATCTTGCGCATCGATCCGGTCGATAGGTTCGGATCGAGCATCGGCATGATCAGCAATTGCGCCGCCAACGGCGGGCCGCCGCGATCGCGCGCCATCAAGGCCGATACCGCCGCCAGGTTGCCGCCCGCTTCGATGCCGGCGCTGATCATATGCCGGCCGCTCCAGCCGAGCCGCATGCGCTGGCGCTTGGCCCACTTCAATACCGCATAGGCATCCTCGACGGCGGCGGGGAACGGCCGCTCCTGCGCCAGCGTATAGGCGCTGGCCAGCACCCGGCAGCGCGTATCGGCGGCCAGCGCGCGCAAGAACATGTCGATCGCTTCCAGCTCGTCCTCGACGAATCCGCCGGGCGGGAAGCACACGATCAGCGTATCGTCGTCCGCCTGTTGCGGCTTATAGAGACGCGCGGCCAGCTTGCCGCATGCGCCGTCGGCCAGCAGCTCGCGCCGCGCAACGCCGGCGCCGCGCTCGTCGCCGGGGCAAACGCCTTGGCCGCTCGCAGAATCGTCGCGCGCCGTCATTGAACCGACTCCCGCGCGCCGGCTTTCCTCTCGACGCCGGCGGTGAAATCGCTGCCGCCGAATACGCGCTGCGCCAGCGCATCGAAGCCGACCGCCTGCGCGCGCACTTCCTTGCCGCCGTACGGCAGCTGGCCGCTCGTCACCATGGCGGCGGCGCTCAACGAGGCCAGCGCCACGACGGCACCGGCAAACAATGCATCGCGAATAGTCATGATCGGCTCCTGCTCGCTTTCCCTTTTCCAGCATCCTGCAGCGAACTATACGTTTGTCTACAATATCGATAAACATGCGTCACGCGAATTGACTGTTCAGAAAGTCTGAACAATGCGATTCCCATTCCAGGGGTCATCATGGACAAGCTGCAGGCGATGGAAGTATTCGTGCAAGTGGTCGATGCCGGCAGCTTCACGCGCGCCGCCGACAACATGCAGCTGCCGAAGGCCACGGTCTCCACGCTCGTCAGCAACCTGGAAGCCGCGCTGTCCATCAAATTGCTGAACCGCACGACGCGCCAGTTGAGCGTGACCGCCGACGGCGCCGCCTATTACGAACGCTGCCTGGCCATCCTGGCCGACGTCCAGGACGCCGAAGAGTCCCTCTCGAAGACGCGCCGCAATCCGAGCGGCCGCCTGCGCGTCGACGTGCCGAGCGCGCTCGGACACGATCTTCTGGTTCCCGCTCTGCCCGACTTCTTCAAGCGCTATCCCGACATCACGCTCGAACTGGGCTGCAGCGACCGGCCGGTCGATCTGATCGAGGAAGGCGTCGATTGCGTGGTGCGCGGCGGGCAATTGACCGATTCCTCGCTGCTGGTGGCGCGCCGCGTCGGCGCCCTGCACTTCGTGACCTGCGCCGCCCCGTCGTACCTGGCGATGCACGGACGCCCGACGCATCCGGACGATCTCGCGCATCATCAGTGCGTGAATTATTTCTCCGCCAAGACCGGCAAGATCTACGAGTGGGATTTCGTCAAGGACGACGTCGCCATCAACATCCGCGTGCCGGGCTATCTCGCCGTCAACGACTCGAGCGCCTACCATGCGGCGGCGCTGGCCGGCATCGGCGTCGTGCAGATGCCCTTGTTCACCGCGCAGCCGCACCTGAAGGCCGGACGGCTCGAAGCGCTGCTCGAAGACTGGTGCTCCGAAGCGGTGCCGATGCACGTGATGTATCCGCAGAACCGCCATCTGTCTGCCAAGGTGCGCGCCTTCGTCGAATGGGTCGCCGAACTGTTTGCCGAGCATCCCGAACTGCAGCTCGATCTCGCCAAGTGCAAGAAGGCGATGGCCGCCGGCGACGCCAGCCAGGCGGCGAAGAAGAAACCCGGACGGACCAGGCAAGCGGAACCCCAGGCCGAATAGGCCGGCGGAGCAGAGCATGGCGCTGCCGGCCGATTATCCCGAATCGCGCGCGATCTTCCTCGAACACGCGCGCCGTCTCGGCGTCGAAGCGCGCTCCTTTTTCCATGCCGACGACGACAGCGGCGCGCGCCTGTCGACCGATGTCGCGGTCTTCGGCCCCGGCGACGCGCGAGCCGCCGTTTTCATCGCCAGCGGGACGCACGGCGTCGAGGGCTACGCGGGCGCGGCCTGCCAGTTCCGCTTCATGGAGATTTATCCGCAGCGCTACGCGCGCCCCGACATCGACTACGTGCTCGTGCACGCCGTGAATCCCTGGGGCTACTTCCACGATTGCCGCGTCACGCGCGAGAACGTCGACCTCAACCGCAACTTCGTCGAGTTTCCCCTGGGCGACGGCCGGGACGGCGGATATGGCGCCTATCACGACCTGCTGGTCGCGCGCTATCGGCCTTGGCCGCGCGGACTGTGGAACGAGATCCGCCTGCTGTCCTGCGCGTTGACGGGTGCGCGCCGGCGCCGGCTCCAGGCCGCGATCACGGCGGGGCAGCATGCTTATCCGGACGGCTTGTTCTACGGCGGCACGGCGGCGACGGAGAGCCGCAGGATCTGGGAAGACATCGTCCGCCTCCACGGCGGCGGCCGCGGGCGCGCCGTCCTGCTCGATCTGCACACCGGCTTGGGCCGGCGCGGCAGCGGCGAATTGATCAGCCATCTTCCGCCCTCCGATCCCGGTTTCCTGCGGATGAATGCCTGGTTCGGCGGCGCGCTGCGCTCGATGGCCGGCGGCTCGGTCGGCACCGCCGTCGAAGGCACGCTGAACGCCGCCTTCGAACGCATGCTCGCAGGGCGCGGCCAGGCGGTCGGACTCGAGTTCGGCACCCGCGCGCCGCTCGCGGTGCTCAATGCCCTGCGCGCGGACCAGTGGTACCGCAACCATGCGGGCGCGCTATCGACGGCGGAGCGCGCGCGGGTCCGGCGGAAAATGAAAAATGCTTTCGCCATCCCCGACGCCGCCTGGTGCGACGCCGTCCTGGCGCGCTTCGAGCAAGTCGTGGAACAGCTGGCGCGCGGCCTGGCGACGGATCAGAGATAGCTCAGCCACCAGTCGCGCCGCCGCCGCTTGATTTCGCCGAACCAACGGCAGGCCGGATACAGCAGCGCCAGCACGAACAGCCACAGACCATAGGTCGCCGCCAGGGAGACGCCCCAGCCGTTCATGATCAGCATGCGCGGGTCGGAGACGATGCCGATGAACATCGAGGCCGGATAACCCGCCGCCACGCCCGCGATCAGCATCAAGCCATGAGCGAGATACAGGTGCAGGAGATAGCAGAACAGGGGAACGCGGCCGAACGCCAGCAGCACCTCGGCCAGCCTTCCGCGCCATTGCTCGAGGCGCGGCAGAAGCAGGAACGCCGGGCCGAGCGTCGCCAGCACATACATCAGGGACGGCGGATATTTACGCACGTCGAGGAAGTCGCCGGCGGTCGCCAGCAAGCCGGCGCGCGGCATCCAGTCGCGCGGGTCGCCATAGAGGTGAAAGCCGCGCAGCAGAAGGAAACCCGTGATCATTGCCAGGCCGAGGATGGTCAGCGTCCTGCGGCGCGCGCCGGCATCCTGCCGGAACACGAAGCCGAGCCCGTACCCGGCCGCCATGACGCCGATCCAGGGCAATAGCGGATAGACGACGTACAGGCCGAAGCCGCCGCTCCGCACGCGGCCGCCGTCATGCAACAGCCGCCAGACCCAGGACAGCTCGCCGAACTGCGCGGGCTCGATGCCGTCCAGGATATTGTGCCCCGCAATAATCGACACTCCGACTGCAAGGATGGCGCGCTGCGGCAGCCAGACCAGGGCCGCCAGCGCCACCATGGCGGCGCCGATGACCCAGATCACCTGCAACAGGGCGCCGCGCAGCGCGAAGTCCCATGCAAAACCCACCACCGTCACCTCGAGCAGCACCAGCCATAGCCCGCGGGTCAGCAGAAAACGCGACAAGGCAGCGCGGCTATCGAGCCTGGCGCCGTGCAGGAAGGCGGAAACGCCGGCGAGAAACACGAACACCGGCGCGCAGAAATGCGTGATCCAGCGCGTGAGATACAGGGCCGCCGAGGTCTTCTCGACATCGAGCGGGTTGAACAGGAAGGCGCTTTCGTGGAAGAAGTCGCGCACATGATCGAGCACCATGAGCGCGATGACGATGCCGCGCAACAGATCGATGGCTTCCAGCCGCCGGCCGGCAAGCGCCGCCGCCGGCGCCGGACGATCGAATACCGCGACATTGCTCATGGCCAGCCCTCCCGATATGCACAAGCGCGTAGCATAACCCGCTGTCGGCCCGTCCGGACACCGGCCTGCCCGCGTCGCTTCCGGCTTTCTCGCGCTTTCACGCGGCTTCGCGCGATTTCCCCAGTGTCCTGCGGTTTCCATATCGCAGCGCAGCAGAACGCGGCGCCGGCGCGCCGGCAAGTCCGTCCGGAACAACACTTTTCCGCCTGCCGGCCGTCCGATTTTGTCTCGGGCAACATTGCTCAGTACAATGGATGAACCCGCTCCGCCTGGATGGATTCGACATGGGTCAGGTTTCGCAGGAATTGAGCAACCGCCTCACCGCCGCCGTGGAACGCATGCCCGCCTTTCCCAAGAGCGTGCAGCGCATCCTTGAACTGACGCGCGACATCAATTGCTCGCCGAAGGAACTGGTGGCCGTGATCGAGACCGATCCGGTGATCGCGATCAAGATCCTCAAGATCGTCAATTCCGCCTATTTCAGCCTGCCGTCGAAGATCTCCTCGATCAACCAGTCGGTCGTCTACCTGGGCCTCAATACGCTCAAGAACCTGGCGCTGAACTTTTCCACCATCGGCATGCTGCCGCGCCAGAACGCGGCCGGCTTCGACATGCAGGGCTATCTGCTGCATTCCCTGCTCACGGCGGGCCTCACGCGCTCGCTGTCCGAGCGCTTCGCCGGCAACGAGGCCGATCCGACCGACGCCTATACCGTCGGCCTCTTGCACAATTTCGGCAAGGTGGTGTTCGCACAATTCATGCCGCAGGAGTTCCGCCAGGCGCTCGCGCTTTCCGCGGCCGACGGCATTCCGCTGCACCACGCCGAGGAGCGCATCATCGGGGCCGACCACGCGCTGGTCGGCGCGATGCTGGCGCGGCACTGGCAATTCTCGAACTCGCTGGCCGAATGCATCGCCGGCCACCATCATGGCAGCGGCGACGGCGCGTTGGCCGAGTGCCTGCATGTGGCCGACCTGATCGCGGAACAGTTGTCGTCCGAACCCGTGGTCGCCGTGGAAGAGATCGATTCGGAAGAAGAGCTGCCGCCGCGCTTCGGCGGCGGCCTGGGCCACGTGGTCGCCGCCGTACGCGATCTCGACGACATGATCGAAAAGGCGAACGTGTTCTGCCATGCGGAGGCATTCAAATGAAGTTCCGATTCTGGGGCGTGCGCGGATCGATTCCGTCGCCCGGGCCGCACACCGTGCGCTACGGCGGGAACACCACCTGCATCGAGGTGCGCAGCGACGACGACACGCTGATCATCCTCGACGGCGGCACCGGCATCTTCGCTCTGGCGCAATCGCTGCTGAACCGCCTGCCGGTCCAGGCCAACATCTTCATCACGCATACGCACTGGGATCATATCCACGGCCTGCCGTTCTTCACGCCGCTCTTCATTCCCGGCAACAGCGTGAGACTGTACGGCGCTTCCGACCCGGTCACCGGCGGCGGCGTGGAGCAGGTGATGGCGGTCCAGCTGCAATACAGCTTCTTTCCGGTACGCGAAGCGGAAATGAAGGCCGCGATTTCCTATCAAAGCCTGGCGATCGGGGAAACGGTGAGCGTCGGCGACGCGACCGTCACCGCCACGCTGCTCAATCATCCGGTGATCGATCTCGGCTACCGCATCTCGTGCAACGGCAAATCGCTGTTCTTCACCGGCGACCACGAGCCGCACTACAACATCTACGAGCCCGGAGAAGCCGGCCATGCCGAATACCAGGCCTCGATCGACGAGCGGCTGCGCACGATCGACGACGCGATGCGCGGCGTCGATGCGCTGATCGTCGACTGCTCGTATACGAAGGATGAATATCCGGCGAAGAAGGGCTGGGGCCACGGCCATTACGACGGCGCGATCGCGACGGCGCTGCGGGTAGGCGCCCGGCACCTGTATTGCACCCACCATGAGCCGACGCGCAGCGACGACGAACTGGAACGCATCTTCGCCGACGTCATGGCGCGCCACGCCGGCCAGTTGGGCGGGCTGCAGGTGCGCCTGGCCTACGAGGGCATGGAGGTGGAGCTGTAACCCTCGATGCAGCATGCGGCCGGCGTACAATCTCACGGCCGCGCCGCCTCGGCGCCTCCTCTCGGCGTGATGATGATCAGATCTCTCTTCTTCCTGTTGGCCGTGCTCCCGTTCGGGCTCTCGCTCCCCTGCGCCGCCCGCGCTGCGTCGCCCGAGATCGTGTTCCTGGCGCCTACCAATCACACCATGCCGCTTTCGCAATTCCAGGGCGGGCAGTTGAGCGGAGGCCTGATCAAGGATCTGGGCGAGGCGATCGCCGAGCGGGCCGGCCGCAAGGCGCGCTTCCTGTCCGTGCCCGGCAAGCGCGTGGCCTACATGCTGACCGCCGGCCAGGCGGACGGCGTCTGCTACGTGCTGAACTATTGGATAGACGGCGATTTCCATTGGACGCGGCCGTTCATTCCGAACGGCGCCATCGTGGCGGCGCGCGCCGAGGCCCCCGTCATCCGCGCGCTCGGCGAGCTCGCCGACGAGCCGGTGGGCACCGTGCTCGGCTACCGCTATCCCAGGGCGGAAGAAGCCCTCGGCAATCGCTTCCTGCGCAACGACGCGCCGGACATGGCGCACAACCTGCGCAAGCTGGCCGTGGGGAGGGTCCGGTATGCGATCACGGAGGAGTTGTCGCTGGCCTGGCACCTGCGCAACGACAAGGTTGCCAAGCTGCGCAATGATCTGGTCTTCGAGCGCTTCGACGCCCAGTGCGCCTTCTCCAGGAAGTCGCGGGTGCCGGCGGCGGAAATCGATCGCGCGATCGATGCGCTGATCAAGGACGGCAGCGTGACCAGGATCCTGGCGCGCTACCGTTGAGTTCGGAAAGCGCCGGCATCAGCGCGGCTGGCTGGCGATGATCTGGGTGATCGCCGTCTTGCTGGCGGGGTCCATGTTCGTGAACTGGAAACCGGTGCGGAAACCGGTGATGCCAACGCAAATGCTGTAGACGACGCGGGCGACCGCCTCGACTTTCATGATCTTGCCCTGGACCATCGCGGTGAACCGGACTCCGCACTCGGTGCCCGGTATCAATTGCTCCTCTCCGAGCAGCGCCAATCCGCTCGGGCTGATGTCGATCGTTTTTCCCGGCATCGGCGGGGCGTTCTTGAACAGAACGGTCGCGCTCACGCGCAACACGGTTCTGGCCTCGGTTCTCCCATCCTTGGGAGACTGGGGGGCCCTGAGGGCCGCATTGCCATTAATTTCCATACGGCAATTTTCAACCGCCCCCCCGAACAGGTCAAGTTTGCGAACGCTCACTATGGATACATGCGGAAATGCTAACGCTGCTTCGACAACAAAGGCATGATTCATGACGATTCCGGCATCATTCGCGGCCGATGTTTGCAATTAACAAAACGCTTCATGACAACGAACCGCCGCCTCACGCATCGTCACTCATGGAAACCTGCGGCGAAGCCGCCGGCCCGCTATACTTTGCAGACCATTTCGAGAGGATGCGCATGAAGAAAAGACTCCTGGCGCTGCTGCTGGCCTATGCCGCGGCGACGCAAGCCGCCACGCTGGCCCCGGCCGCGCCGCCCATGCTGTCGCCGCAGCAGGCGCAGGCCCAGGCGGCCAATCTGACCGCGCAAATCCTGACGCGCTACCACTACAAGGCGACGCCGCTCGACGACGCGCTGTCGGAAAAGATTTTCGAGCGCTACCTGAAGTCGCTCGATCCCGAGAAGATGTTCTTCCTGCAGTCCGACGTCGATCAGTTCGCGCACCTGCGCACCAAGCTCGACGACGCGATCTTCCGCGAGGACCTGCGCATTCCGTTCGACATCTTCAATCTGTACGAGCAGCGCGTGGTCGAGCGTCTTGCCCATGCGCGCGAACTGCTCAAGCAAGGTTTCGACTTCAGTCAGAACGAAAGCTATCAGTACGAGCGCGAGAAAGCCGCCTGGCCGAAGTCGGACGAGGAGGTGAAGGACCTGTGGAGAAAGCGCGTCAAGAACGATTGGCTGCGCCTGAAGCTGGCCGGCAAGGATGAGAAGTTCATTCGCGAAACGCTCGACAAACGCTACAACACCTCCCTCTCCCGCGCCTACAAGTACAAGAGCGAAGACGTGTTCCAGGTGTTCATGAACGCCTATACGAACGCGATCGAACCGCATACCGATTATTTCACGCCCAAGTCCACCGAGGACTTCGACATCGCGATGAAACTGTCGCTGGTCGGCATCGGCGCGGTGCTGCAGGAGAGGGACGAGTACACCACGATCCGCGAACTGGTGCCGGGCGGCCCGGCCGCCGCGTCCGGCAAGCTCGCCGTCGGCGACCGCATCGTGGCCGTCGGCCAGGGTAAGGATGCCGCCATGACCGACGTGGTCGGCTGGCGCATCGACGACGTGGTGAAGCTGATCCGCGGCAACAAGGGTACCGTGGTTCGCCTCGACATCCTGCCGGCGGAAGCCGGACCCGACGCCAAGCACAAGATCATCGAACTCGTGCGCGACAAGATCAGCCTCGAGAAGCAAGCCGCGAAGAAATCGGTGATCCAGCTCAAGGACAAGGAGGGCGGCGCGCGCAAGGTCGGCGTGATCACGCTGCCGTCCTTCTATCAGGATTTCGACGGCCGGCGCAAGGGCGAGAAGGATTTCCGCAGCGCCTCGCGCGACGTCGCCCGCCTGCTGGACGAGCTCAAGAAGGAAAAGGTCGACAGCGTGCTGATCGATCTGCGCAACAACGGCGGCGGCGCGCTCGACGAAGCGATCGAGTTGACCAGCCTGTTCATCGGCAAGGGGCCGGTCGTGATGGAGCGCACCTCGCAGGGCAACATCAAGGTGGAGAATGTCGGCGCCGGCAAGCGCGCCTGGGAGGGCCCGCTGGGTGTGCTGATCAATCGCGGTTCGGCCTCGGCCTCCGAGATCTTCGCGGCCGCGGTCCAGGACTACGGCCGCGGCATCGTCATCGGCGAACCGAGCTTCGGCAAGGGCACGGTGCAGACGCTGGTCAACCTCGACCGCATGGTGCACAACGACAAGCCGAAGTTCGGCGAGCTGAAAATGACGATCGCTCAGTTCTTCCGCGTCAACGGCGGCACGACTCAGCTGCGCGGCGTGACGCCCGACATCGGCTTCCCCAACATGTCGGACCTCGACGCCTTCGGCGAGGCGAGTTACGACAATGCGCTGCCTTGGGCCCAGATCAAGGCCGCGGACTATGCGCCGATCGGCGAAACGGCGAGCCTGATGTCGCAATTGAAGGAACGCCATGCGGCGCGCGTCGCGAAGGACAAGGATTTCCAGTATCTGCTGGAGGACATCGCCGAGTTCAACGCCCTGCGCAAGAAGCAATCCATTTCGCTCAACGAGGCCGAACGCCGCAAGGAACGCGACCGGCAGGAAGCCAGGCTCAAACTGCGCACGGAAGGTAAGCAGCTCGCCGACGGCAAGGGCAAGAAGCCGGCAAAGGGCGAAGCGGGCAAGAAAACCGCCGCGCGCGACGGCGATACATCATCGGTCGACGATTTCCTGGACGATCTGCACGCCGGCGATGAATCGGTCGCGGGCAAGACGAAGAAGGAACCCAAGGATGTCTGGCTGAGCGAAGCCGCCCATATCCTCGGCGACCAGCTCGAGCTCCTCAAGGCCAATACCAAGCTTGCCGCGCGCACCATGCCTGCCGCCGTGCCGACCGCGAAGGGCAAGAGCGACTAAGACGGCGGGTCAGCGAAAGACTTCTGACTTCTGATCATCGCTCCACGCAATCGTCGGTCGGTTGCGGACGGCAGATCCTGGCGTCGTCGATCGTATACGCGGCCTGTCCGAGCAAGCGATCGAGGCCGCGCGCGGGATTGACGCCGCACACCGTGCGCTGCTGGCCGCACAGGTCGCGCGGATCCGGACTGCAGTTCTCCAGCTGCGCCAGCTTGCCCTCCCAGGCCCGCGGAAAACTGGCCGCGCGACCGCCGACGAAGACCGCGACGGTTTCCGCCAGCGCGCTCCGTTCCAACACCTCGCCCAGACTCCTGCGGCCGCCCGTATCGAGCAGCACCAGGTCCGCCAGCTCGCCCACCGCCAGCGCGCCGACCTGCCCCTGCAGGCCGACGGCTTGCGCGCCGTTCTCGGTCATCATGCGATGCAGATCGGCCCAGCTGAACAGTCCCTGCAGGCGGTCGCGGTTGTGGCGCGCGAGGCAGCGCATCTCGTCGAGCTGGGTCAACGAACCGGACGGCGACCAGTCGGTGCCCATGGCAAGCGTGACGCCGGCTTGCTTGAGCTTCGCCAGCGGCGCCGTCTTGCCGTAGAGCTGGAAATTGGAGCGCGGCGACAGCACCACGGCGACCCGCTGCTCCTTCAAGCGCGCGATCTGCGCATCGGTGATGGCGACGCCGTGGATGAAGGCGTTCGGCGTCGCCTTGGCGCGCACCGCGTCGAGCATGCAATCGACCTCGTGCCGGGCGCCGTCGTTGGTACCTTCGCCGACATGCGGAACATAGGGATGTTCCGGCAATGCCCGCAGCTTGATGCCGGCGATCTGCGCCGCATCGCACGGCGCCTTCGGCCATTCCTTGCTGCCGCCGTCGTTGAGTGGGAAAGTGTCGTCCACGACGCGCCTGCCGAGCGGCATCGCCAACGGACCGCCGTCTTCGAGGCCCAGGTTGCGCAGGAAGGCGCGGTAAGTCTTGGCGCCGGACACGGCGGTGCTGCCGGACAAGGCATGGCGCAGCATCGCGCGTTCGCTCACTTCGGCGCGCACCTGTTCGTCCTTGGGCGCGTTTCCTGCGAATCCGCGTTCCTCGTCGGACAGCTTGCGCCACTCGTGGCGATGTTCCCATTTCAGGGCCGGCGGCCGGGGCGGCTGCTGGTAGCTGTAATCGATGTGTTCATGCAGATTCATGAAGCCGGCCGACGCCAGCGCGCCGGGGCAGTCGAACGTGATCGCCGGCGCCGCCGGCACTTCGCAGCCGGCGGCCTGGATGCGGCCGTCGCCGCCGATCAAAAGCGCGCCGCCGACATACAGAATGCCGTTGCTGATGACGTTGGCGCGGACGATCCGGTTCGGTCCGCTTCCGCTCACGGTGCAGCTCGCGCTTCGGCCGGAGTAGTCGGCATTGCACACCGCGACCGGGTAGCCGCCGCCGTCGAACACAGATTTCGCCGTCCGCGCATCGGTCGCGACCGGAGATAATTGCGCGCAACCGGTCAGCAACACCGCGCAGGCGGAAAGCAGGCTACGTCTTAGGACTAGGTGATCGATCATGATTCGCTCGGAAAATTGCCGTGGTCCACGATGATACAAGGCTTGCGCGGACGGCGTCCGCGCGGACACCCCGCGGACACGGCGGACACTGTCCGCGCTCGTCCTCCGCCAAGTAAATCAAGGACTTGCGGTTGGCACGTTCCCTGCAATACAGCAGGCATCGTTTTTCAGGAACCATCATGATCCGCGATACCTCAGCCCAGGACACCATTCTCGCCGCGCCGCGCGGCCGACGCGCCAGGCGCCTCATGCTGTGGGGCGCCGCCGCGCTGATCGCCTTGGTCGCCGTCGCCGCCCTCGCCTCCACCTGGGGCGCCAGCTCGCGCTCGGTCAGCGCCGCGCGCCTGCGTATCGCGACGGTCACGCAAGGCACGCTGGTGCGCGATGCCGCCGTCAACGGCAAGATCGTCGCCGCCGTCAGCCCGACGCTGTATTCGACCGCCGCCGGCACGGTGACGCTCAAGGTCAACCCCGGCGACAAGGTCAAGCGCGGCGACATCGTCGCCGAGCTCGAATCGCCCGACCTGATGGACCAATGGAAGCGCGAGCAATCGAGCTACGAACAATTGCAGGCCGAAGTCGCGCGCCAGCATATCCTGGCGAAGAAACAGAAACTGATCGCCCGGCGCGACGCCGACCAGGCCGAGATCGACCGCATCGCCGCGCTGCGCACCTACGAGCGGATCGAGAAGGCCGGCATCGCCGGCGTCGTCCCGAAGAACGATTTCGACAAGGCGCGCGACTCCCTGCGCTCGGCCGAGATCCGCAGCAAGCATGCGGCGGCGGTGGCGGAACTCGAAACCAGCGACGTCGAGCTGGAGCTGAAGACGAAGCAGAGCCAGCTGCAACGCCAGAAGCTCGCGCTCGATAACGCAAGGCGCCGCGTCGACGAGCTCAAACTGCGCGCGCCGGTCGATGGCGTGGTCGGACTGATCGCGGTGGCGAATCGCGGCGTGGTGGCGGCGAACGCGCCGATCATGACGCTGGTCGATCTGTCGCGCCTGGAAGTGGAACTCGAGATTCCGGAAAGCTACGTGGCCGACCTCGGACTCGGCATGACGGCGGAAATCGTCGCCGGCGACATCAAGGCCACCGGCACGCTGTCGGCGCTGTCGCCGGAGGTGGTGAAGAACCAGGTGCTGGCGCGCGTGCGCTTCGACGGCGCGCAGCCGGCCGGATTGCGCCAGAGCCAGCGCGTGACGGCGCGCCTCCTGATCGAGGAAAGGCCGAACGTGACGATGCTGCCGCGCGGCCCCTTCGTCGAGCAGGACGGCGGGCGCTTCGTCTATGTCGTCGAGAACGGCGTGGCGCGCAGGAAGCCGGTCCGGCTCGGCGCGACCAGCGTCTCGGCGGTGCAGATCGCCGCCGGCCTGAAACCCGGCGACAAGGTGGTGATCGCCGGCAGCGACGCCTTCGAGAATGCCGACAGCGTTTACCTCAAGAATTGAATCCCGTACGAACCACCGCTCACGAAAGGCGAGACGACATGATCAGCATGAAGAACCTCAGCAAGGTCTACCGCACCCATATGATCGAAACCCACGCGCTGCGCGGGTTCGAGATCCACGTCGGCGAAGGCGAATTCGTCACCGTGACCGGGCCGTCCGGCTCGGGAAAGACCACCTTCCTCAACATCGCCGGCCTGCTGGAGGAATTCAACGACGGCGACTACACGCTCGACGGCATCGACGTCAAAGGCTTGAACGACGACGCGCGCTCGCGGTTGCGCAACGAAAAGCTCGGCTTCATCTTCCAGGGCTTCAACCTGATTCCCGACCTCAACCTGTTCGACAACGTCGACGTGCCGTTGCGCTATCGCGGTTTCTCGCGCGCCGAGCGCCGCGAACGCATCGAACATGCGTTGAGCGAGGTCGGCCTCGCTTCGCGCATGAAGCACTACCCGGCGGAACTCTCGGGCGGGCAGCAGCAGCGCGTCGCGATCGCGCGCGCGCTGGCCGGCTCGCCGAAGGTGCTGCTGGCGGACGAACCGACCGGCAATCTCGATACGCAGATGGCGCGCAGCGTGATGGAATTGCTGGAGCAGATCAACGCGAAAGGCACGACCATCCTGATGGTCACGCACGATCCGGAGCTGGCGATGCGCGCCCAGCGCAACGTGCACATCATCGACGGCCAGGTGAGCGATTTCGTGCGCCACGCGCCGTCGCTGGTCGATGTCCGTCCCGCGCAAGCGGCGAACGCCTGAGGAGCCGCTCATGTTCCAGTATTACTTCTGGCTCGGCCTGCGCGGCCTGCGCCGCAATCCGGCGCTGACGGCCCTGATGGTGCTGACGCTGGCGATCGGCGTCGCGGCCAGCATCTCGACCATGACGATCCTGCACGTAATGTCGGGCAATCCGATTCCGCACAAGAGCGGCCGCCTGCTGGTGCCGCTGATGGACAACGGCCCGGTGCGCGGCTATACGCCGGGCGAGAAGCCGGGCGATGTGCAGATGTCCTACCGCGACGCGGCCAACCTGCTCAACAGCGGCCAGGGAACGCGGCGCACCGCGCTGTACGACATCGCCGGCGCGGTCGAACCGGAGCGGCCCGGCATGCCCCTGATCGACGCCGAAGGCATCGCGACGACGCACGATTTCTTCGCCATGTTCGAAGTGCCGTTCCTGCACGGCTCCGCCTGGTCGGCGGCCGACGACAAGGCCGGCGCCAAGGTCGCGGTGCTGAGCAAGCGCAAGAGCGAGGCCTTGTTCGGCAAGGACAACCCCGTCGGCCGCAGCCTGCGCGTCTTCGGCCAGGAATTCCGCGTGGCGGGCGTGCTCGACGCCTGGAATCCGGCGCCGCGCTACATGCATATCATCAACGGCACCGGCG
This sequence comes from Paucimonas sp., assembly GCA_035627375.1. Taxonomy (GTDB): domain Bacteria; phylum Pseudomonadota; class Gammaproteobacteria; order Burkholderiales; family Burkholderiaceae_D; genus DASPLX01. The sequence continues at coordinate 17,655 of DASPLX010000029.1, forward strand.
GCTCATTCGAAGGCGAGGACGACATCTTCATTCCGTTCGCGACCGCGATCGGGCTGGAGCTGCAATCCAACGGCAGCACGACCTGCCAGGAAAAGCCCGGTCCCGGTTTCCAAGGCCGCCTCGATTCCGAATGCACCTGGATCCAGTTCTGGTTCGAAGTCGATTCCGTCTCCGACCGGACGGCGATCAAGAGCTATCTCGACGCCTACACGGAGGAACAGCGCAAGCTCGGCCGCTATCCGCGGCAAGCGCCCAACCAGGTGTTCGATGTGATGGAATGGCTCGATTTCCTGCACGTGGTCAGCAACGACAGCCGGATCGCGGTGTGGCTGGCTCTCGGTTTCCTGCTGCTGTGCATGGTGAACACCATGGGCCTGCTGCTCGCCAAGTTCTCGGTGCGCGCACCGGAGGTCGGCGTGCGGCGCGCGCTCGGCGCGACCAAGGGCGCGGTGTTCCAGCAATTCCTGGTCGAGACCGCCGTGATCGGCATCATGGGCGGCGCGCTCGGCCTGCTGCTGGCGCACGGCAGCCTGTGGCTGATCCGCCAGCAATCGCGCGACTTGTCGGTGCTGGCGCGCATGGATTGGGCCATGCTGGGCCTGACCGTCGCCATCGCCATCGCCGCCAGCGTGCTGGCCGGGCTGCTGCCGACCTGGCGCGCTTGCCAGGTGACGCCGGCCCTGCAATTGAAGTCACAGTAAAGGATGACCATGGAAATCCGTCCGATTCTTTCCGCCCTACTGCGCAGCAAGACCGCCCCGCTGCTGGTCGCCATCCAGGTGGCGCTCAGTCTCGCGATCCTCGCCAATGCCTTGTACATCGTGAACCAGCGCCTCGCCGCGTCGGCACGCCCGTCCGGCATCGAGGACGAGGCCAACGTCGTGCACATCCTTTCCATGCCCCTGGAAAAGCCCAGCCACAACGAAGCCATGGCCCAGCAACAGCGCGAACTCGAGGCGTTGCGCGTGGTGCCGGGCGTCGTCTCGGCCGCCTGGACCAACCAGATGCCGATGTCGCGCTCCGGCTCCTCGACTACCATCACGCACAACCGCACCCAGACCCAGCCGAGTGCGCATCCGGCGATCTATTTCGGCCCGGAAGCGTTCGTCAGGACGCTCGGCCTGAAGCTGATCGAAGGGCGCGACTTCAAACCCGACGAAGTGGTCGAGGTCGATCCCGACGCCGAAGATGACGGCGGCAACGCGGTCAAGACGATCATCATCACCCAGGCGCTGGCCAAGCATCTGTTCCCGGAGGCGGACAGCGTGGTCGGCAAGACCTTCATGCTCGGCTTCGGCGACAACGGCATCGAGGTGCGCATCGTCGGCGTGGTCGAGCGTCTGCAATCTCCGCAGGCGCAGACCGCCGCGCACGGCGAACATTCGATGATCGTGCCGATCCGCATCTCGCAACGGCTGTGGCGTTACGCGGTGCGCACCGAGCCCGGCCAGCGCGACCGCGTGATGGCGGCGGCCGAGGAAGCGGTGCGCAAGGCGTGGCCGGCACCGGGGCGGATTTCCGGCAGGACGGTCGAAGGCGACCGGGAGGGCCGCTACCGCAACGAGAAAGCCATGGCCTGGATGCTGATCGGGGTCAGCGGTCTGCTGCTGCTGGTCACGATCAGCGGCATCGTCGGCATGACCATGCTGCGCGTGGCGCAACGCAAGAAGCAGATCGGCGTGCGCCGCGCCCTGGGCGCCCGCTGGCGCGACATCCTGCGTTATTTCCTCACGGAGAATTTCCTGATCACCAGCGCCGGCATCGCGCTCGGCGCCGTTCTGGCGCTCGGCCTGAACCAGTTGCTGGTCAGCCAACTCGAGCTGAAGAAGCTGCCGCTGTCCTACCTGGCGTTCGGCGCCGGGGCGCTCTGGCTGCTCGGCCTGGCGGCGGTCTACGGCCCGGCGTCGCGCGCCGCGAACACCCCGCCCGCGACGGCGACGCGCAGTGTGTGAGATGGTATGCTCGGACGATGCCAACCGTATTAGTCATCGACGATAACCATTCCGTCGCCGTCGCGCTCGACGTGCTGCTGTCGCTGCACGAGATAAAGACGCTGCACGCCGAGTCGCCGGCGGCCGGATTGGCCTTGCTTGAAAAAACGTCCATCGACCTCGTCATCCAGGACATGAACTTCGCGGCGGACACCACGTCCGGCGCGGAGGGCATCGCGCTGTTCCACCGCATCCGCGAGACGCATCCCGACCTGCCGGTGATCTTGCTGACGGCCTGGACCCACCTCGACACCGCGGTCGACCTGGTTAAGGCGGGCGCGGCCGACTATCTCGCCAAGCCGTGGGACGACCGGCGCCTGGTGACGACGATCAAGAACCTGCTCGAACTGGGCCAGGCCAATCGGGCGCTGCGACAACGCCTCGGGCGCGAGCTGCGCCAACGCCGCGAACTCGCGCAGCGCTTCGACCTGCGCGGCATGGTATGGCGCGACGCCGCCACCGAGAACGTGCTGCGCACGGCTTGCCAGGTGGCGCGAGCCGCCGTGCCGGTGCTGATCACGGGGCCGAACGGCGCCGGCAAGGAAAAGATCGCGGAAATCATCCAAGCCAATTCGGCGGTGAAGGACGGCCCCTTCGTCACGCTCAACTGCGGCGCCCTGCCCTCCGAACTGATCGAGGCGGAGCTCTTCGGCGCCGAAGCCGGCGCCTACACCGGAGCCGGCAAGGCGCGCGCCGGCAAGTTCGAGGCGGCCGACGGCGGCACGCTGTTCCTCGACGAGATCGGCAACCTGCCGCCGGCCGGGCAGATGAAGTTGCTGCGCGTGCTCGAGACCGGGCGCTTCCAGCGGCTCGGTTCGAACCAGGAGCGGCAGGTGAGCGTGCGCATCGTCAGCGCCACCAATGCCGACCTGTACGCGATGATCAAGACCGGCGCCTTCCGGCAAGACCTGCTGTACCGCCTGAACGTGATCGAACTCGCGCTGCCGCCGCTCGCCGCGCGGCCGGACGATATCCTGCCGCTGGCCGAGCATTTTCTCGAAGCCGGCAAGACGCTGGACGAGGCGGCGCGCGAAGCCCTGCAGCGGCACGACTGGCCAGGCAACGTGCGCGAATTGAAGAATGTCATGCAGCGCGCGAGCCTGCTGGCGGCCGGCGACCGCATCACGGCGGCCGATCTCGGGCTGCCGCCGCCCGCGCGCGGCGGCGTCGAGGCCGGCGCCGAGCCGGACAAGGAAAGCATCGAGCAGGCGCTGTCGAGGAACGGCGGCGTCATCGCGCAAGCGGCGGCGGAACTCGGGCTGTCGCGCCAGGCGCTGTACCGGCGCATGGACCGTCTCGGCATCAGCCGCTCCGGATCGTGATGGGAACGCAAGCCGGGCCGCAACCGCGCGGGCGCCTGCGCATCGGCTTGAGCGCGCGCTTCACGGCGCTCGCATGCGCTTTGGCCGCGCTCGCCGTCCTGCTGGCGTTCGGACTGGACCGCCTGCTGCCGGACGACCGTCTGACCAGCGGCGCGCTGACGGCGCTGATCATGCTGCCGATCGCGATCGCCGCCGTACGCAGCGTGGTGCAGCCGCAACTCGCGATGTTCCGCGCCCTCGGCGGCACCGTCATCAGCTACCAGGACGGCGATTACTCCTTCGGCCTGCACTGGGAGCGCAACGACGAAATCGGCGACCTGATCGACGCCCACAATGCGCTCGGCGGCGTGCTGCGCGAGCAGCGCCTCGCGCTGATCCAGCGCGAACTGCTGCTCGACACGATGGTGCAGAACACGCCGGTGGCGATGCTGCTGGTCTGCGAGCAAGGCCCGATCGTGTTCGCCAATCTCGCCGCGCGCCGGCTGCTCAATCACGGCAAGCGGCTCGAAGGCCATGCGCTGGCCGACGTGCTGCAGCGGGCGTCGGGCGCCTTGCGCGAAGCGTTGGAGCGCGGCGGCGACGGCTTGTTCACGGTCAGCCGCGACAGGGAGGACGGCGCGCGCGGCGACGAACACGACGGCGAGGACGAGATCTACCATCTCGCGCGGCGCAGCTTCAGCCTGAACGGGCGCCGGCACGAGTTGCTGCTGCTGCGGCACCTGACGGCGGAATTGCGGCGGCAGGAAGTGCATACCTGGAAGAAGGTCATCCGCGTCATCAGCCACGAGCTCAACAATTCGCTGGCCCCGGTCGCCTCGCTGGCGCATTCGGGCGCGGAGCTCGTGCGCCGCGGCCAGACCGACCGCCTGCCGGAAATCCTCAAGACCATCGAGGACCGGACCCGTCACCTGGAGCGCTTCATCGAGGGCTATGCGCGGTTCGCCAAGCTGCCGGCGCCGCGGCTGGAGACGACGACCTGGCCGGCCTTCATCGCCGGCCTGCAGGCGCAGGTCGTGTTCCGCGTCAGCGGCGGCCTGCCGGAGGAGCCGGCCGCGTTCGACCTGGCGCAGATGGAGCAGGCATTGTTCAACCTGATCAAGAATGCGCACGAATCCGGTTCGCCGCCGCAGGAAGTCTGCGTGTCGGTGCGCGCCGTCCACGACGGCAGCCCGCGCGGCGCGTTCGCGATCGAAGTCATGGACCGCGGCGGCGGCATGAGCGAGACCGTCATGTCGAACGCGCTGGTGCCGTTCTACTCGACCAAGCGCAGCGGCACCGGGCTGGGCCTGGCGCTCGCGCGCGAGATCGTCGAAGCACATGGCGGGCGGATCGCGCTCAACAATCGCGAAGGCGGGGGCGTGACGGTGACCTTGATCTTGCCTTTGGCGCCGCTCCAAGCAGAGGCACTGTCTTGACCTGTGCGGGGGCGTGGAGAGAAGAGGAAACCCTGTTCTTGGTTGGCGGCGAGCGGTCGTGCCGGGGCTGCGGCCGCCCCGGGAAGCGCAAAAACTCGCCTGCGGCTCAAACATTTGCGCTTCTTTTTCCGGGGCGGCAGGGAGTTCTTCGGCAGCGTCCCCAAGCGAGACGGCCGCAGCCCCGGCACGACCTCCTCTGGCTTGGCAAACGCATGCAGGACACTACTTGGCTGAGCCTACGCTCGCGCGTGCCAAGAAGGTGCTCGGGCTGCCCAGGTGGGGCAGAGGGGCGCCCGGGTAGGGGCTGGTTCGGCGCCGCTTTGGGACGCTGCCGAAAGAGGAGCCGCCAGCGCGGATAAAGAAGCGCAAATGTCTGAGCCCGCAGGGCGAGTTTTTGCGCTTCCCGCGATGGCGGCTCCTCTTTCGGGAACCCCGAAGGGGCAGCGTCTAGCGGCGCCGGGCCAGCCCCTACCCGGGCGCCCCCGCCCCGCCTGGGCAGCCCGAACGCCCGCCGCCGAGGTACGCGCGTGCAATGGCGCAACGATGCAATGCGTCAGGGAATCCCGTTCCTGCCGTACAGCAGAAAGCCGTCGCGCCGGCTCAAGCGATCGTAATATGCGGCGACGGCAGGCAAGTCCGGACGCTGCAACGGCGTGGAGAACCAACGATGCACCGACAAGCCGATCGGAATGTCGGCCAGCGTGAATTGCTCTCCGGCGACGAAGCCACCAGTCCGTTCGAGCTGCCGATCCAGGATGCCCATGTATTTCGACCAGATCGCGCACGACGCCGCGATCTGGCCGGCATCCCGGTGCTCCGGCGACTGCCGGACCAGCGCCATGAATGCGTAGCCCCACGACTTGTTGAGATCGCTGGCCTGCCAATCCATCCATTGATCGATGCGCGCCCGCGCCTGCGGCGCCGCCGGATACAGCCATTCGCCGTCATAGCGCGCCGCCAGGTAACGGATGATCGAGTTGGACTCCCACAGCACGAAGTCGCCGTCGCGGACGACCGGCACCATGCCGTTCGGATTCAAGGACAGGAATTCGGGCGTGTCGGTCGCGCGGAAACCGGAACCCCAGTCCTCGCGTTCGAACGCCAGGTCCAGTTCCGCGCAGGTCCAGAGAACCTTGCGGACGTTGATCGACGACGCCTTGCCAAGTATGTTGAGCATGAGGTTTCCACCAGGTTGCCGGACGAATCTCCATTGTAGGAGCGGCCGGCGAGGCGGCGACAGGTACAGTCGGGGCCGAGCCGGCCGGGCCAGTGTCAGTCGGCGTAGAAGCAGCGTCCGCAGACATGCCGGTAACGCTCGTTGCCGCCGATGTCGATCTGCTCCCCCTGCTTGACGCGCCGGCCGGCCGCGTCGATGCGCACGTTCATGGTCGCCTTCTTGCCGCAGGTGCAGATGTTCTTGAGTTCCTCGATATCGTCAGCCAGCGCCAGCAAGTAGGTCGAGCCCGGGAAAGGCTCGCCGCGGAAGTCGGTGCGCAAGCCGTAGCAGATGACCGGCACGCCCTTCACCTGCGCCAGCTGGTGCAGCTGCCGGACTTGCGCCGGACTGAGGAATTGCGCTTCGTCGATCAGCACGCAAGCCACGCGCGGCGCATCATCCAGGAAATCGTAAGAAGCGTCGAATACCGCGGCCTCGCGCTGCGGCCCCAGTCGCGAAGTCACCTGGCCGACGCCGTAACGATTATCGATCGCGGCCGTGAACAGCTTGACCTGCTGCCCCTGCTCTTCGTAGTTGTGCGCGACCTGCAGCAATGCGGTCGATTTGCCCGCATTCATCGCGGAATATCGGAAATAGAGTTTAGCCACGGCCGGAGCGTTTCATGGTGAATATTGCGAGCCCCGCAGTCTAGAGCGGATCGAGGGTCAGTTCAACCCTTGAACGGACCTCGAAGCGCTCTATCACCCCGATGCCGGCGTCACGATACGCGCCAGGCCGGGTTCGAGAGCAGTCGCTCGAATTCCTCGGCCGACACCGGCTTCGAAAACAGATAGCCTTGCCCATAGTCGCAGCCGCTGGCCGCCAGCAAGGCGCGCTGGCTCTCGGTCTCGACGCCTTCGGCGACCACCTTCATGCCGAGCTTGTGCGCCATGACGATGATCGCTTCGCACAGGACAAGGTCGTCCGACCCGGGCGCCAGGTTGGAGACGAAGGCGCGGTCGATCTTGATGTAGTCGATGTCGAATTTCTTCAGGTAGGACAGCGAAGAATAGCCGGTGCCGAAATCGTCGAGCGCGACCTGCACGCCGTGGTCGCGGAACTTGAGCAGCTGGTTGGTGATTTCCGGCCGCGCATCCATCAGCAATCCTTCCGTGATCTCGACCACCACGTCCTGTCCGGCCAGGCCGAGCTCCCGCAGGCATTGCAGCCATGCGGCATGGTCGATGCCTTCGTTGTGGAATTGCACCGGCGAGACATTGACGCTGACCTGAAATTGCGGATGATGCGCCGCGCGCCACGCCGCCACCTGGCGCGCTGCGGCGCGGAACATCCATTCGCCGATGTCGACCACCATGCCGGTCTGCTCGGCGATCGCGATGAACTCCGCCGGCGGAATCAATCCGCGCACCGGATGCTGCCAGCGCACCAGCGCTTCCACCTTGTGGATGACGCCCCTCTCCAGCTCCACGATCGGCTGGTAGACCACGCGGAACTGCTGCTCGCTCAAGGCGATGCGCAAATCGCTGATCAGCCGCTTGCGCGCCTGCGCCGATTCCTGCATCGACGGCGTGAAATAGCTGTAGCGGTTGCGCCCTTGCGCCTTGGCGTCGTACATCGCCTGGTCGGCGTTCTTGAGCAGGACGTCGGCCTCGAGGCCGTCTTCGGGATAAAAGGTGATGCCGACGCTGGCCGAGATATAGACTTGCTCCGCGCCGAGCTGGAACGGCTCCGCCAGCTCGCTCAGTATCGACTGCACGACGCGCTCGACGCCGTCGGCCGCCGTCAGCTCGTCGACGATGACGATGAATTCGTCGCCGCCCAGGCGCACCACGGTATCGGAATCGCGCACGCAGTGCAGCAGGCGCTGCGCCGCGAGCAGCAACAGCTTGTCGCCCATGCCGTGGCCGAGCGTATCGTTGACTTCCTTGAAATAATCGAGATCGAGGAACAGGAGACCGATGCGCGTGCCGTTGCGGCTGGCCTTCTTGATCGCGTGTTCGAGACGATCCTGGAACATGCTGCGGTTCGGCAGCCCGGTCAAGGCGTCGAAGTGGGCCTGGCGCCAGATCAGCTCGTCGGATTCCTTCTTCCTGGTGATGTCGGAGAACAGGTCGACCCGGCTCTTCACCGAGCCGTCCTCGTTGTAAATCGTATTGACGGTGAGCCAGCGCAGGAAGTGCTGGCCGTCCTTGCGGCGCGCCCAGATTTCGCCTTGCCAGCGGCCGCTGGTCTCGAGCGCTTCGCGCATCGAGTGAAATGCATCGGGATCTTCCTGTTCCGCGTTCAGGATCGAGATCTTCCGGCCGACGATTTCCTCGGTCGTGTAGCCCGTGATTTCGGTGAAGGCCGGATTGACGGTGATGACCGTGGCATCGGCATCGACGACCGCCATCGCCTCGCTGCTGTTCTGGTAGACCAGCGAAGCGAGACGCAGCGATTCCTCGGCCTTCTTGCGCTCGGTGATATCGAACACGATCGAGAACAGCAGCGGGCGGTCGTGGACGTCGATCGCCGAGGAATGCACTTCCACGGTCCGGACGTCGCCGTTGGCGCAGCGATGCGGAAAGACGAAATAATTGCGCCGCTCGTTCATCGCCTGCTGCATCTCGTGGCGGATCGCCTCTTCCGGCAGGGTATTGATCTGGTCGATGCGCATGGTGCGCAGGACTTCCTCGGAATAGCCGTAGAAGGCCGCCGCCGCGCGATTGGCGTCATGGATTCTGCCGCTTGCCGGGTCGATCAGCAGCATGACTGCACTGTGCTTGCGGAACAGGCGCTGGAATTGGTCCTCGCTCGTTCCGGGCACCGGGGCGCTGGTCGGATGGTCGTCCATGTCTATCGTACTGCACCGTGGAAGCCCTCCATCGTATCAGCAAAGCGGCGCCTCCTTGCCTTCCGGCCGGAAATCGCTGCCGGCCGGCCGTGATTTGCCTCCAGCCAAGGACAAAAATGTCGTGTTCGCGCAAAGGTCGGCGACACGGCCGCGCCGCCATCGGCGGCCTTGATGGACTGGCAACAGGAACCAGCATCAACCGCCTGTCCGGATCCAAGCCTTGATCGCCGCGGCGGTTGCGCGCTCGATGCCGTGGCACCTGCGGCAGGCGAACGCCCCGCGCACATCCGAATTCGATGGTCATCCTCGCGACGGCAAGCAGAGCCTGCCGTCGCCGCGAATCAGGCCCCTACTTCGTCACAGACCGTACACGATGTTCGCGATCTTGTCGTAGATCGGATGGAAGGCGGACGTCGGCCGCAGCCAGCCGATCACATCGAAGTGATCGTACTGATTGTAGTAGCCGAGATAATTCCAGGTGCCGCGTACCGAGGTGCCGTCGAAATTGCGCACCGGCTGCCAGGCCGGCGACTTCATGCTGACGGTATTGACGACGCCGTCGTTCGGGAACCAGCTCGCGTCAACAATCACTCGGCTCGGATCGGATTGGGTGTACGAACCCATCCCGCGTTGGAAGATCGAGGGCACCACCCATTCGCCGGCCGTCGGCTTGAGGAAGAAGATCATGTCGTCGCGCGCGTACTGGTAGCTGCTGCTCTGGAACGGCGCGATGATGCGGTCGGTGCCGTTGCAGCAGAAACTGCCTTGTTCCGTGCCCTTGCTGCCGATCGAGTAGTAGTACACGTGGGGCGAAGTCTTGACCCAGCCGTTCAATTCGCGCGCGCCGTCCGGGCCCAGATCCCATTGGGCGGCATCGCGATTCGACAGCGACCAGAACGGAGCGCCCTTGATACGTTCGATGAATTGCCAGAAGGTTTCCGCCGGGCGCTGCGCCAATCCATATTGTTCCAGCTTGAAGTTATAGACCGGGTTCGAGCTGCCGCCCAGTCCCGCCGTCTCGATGATCTTGCCCGCCAGTTCCGATACCTTGGGCAGGTAGTCGAGGATCACCTCGCGCAGCGTGGTACCGTTGTGCGGCGTCGAAATCGTGGTCAGGCTCTTGACCCAGCCGATCTTGCCGCCGGAATAGAGTTCGCCGCCGCCTTCGTTGCCGTCGGGCGAGCCGTTCTCCAGCAACTGGATCAGCACGCGGGACGTCTGGCCGCCCTGGCTATGCGCGATCAGATGGATCGGATGATTGGCGTCCCACTCCGGATACAGCGCCAGCGGATAGTTGTTCGGATTGTTGTTCCGGTCCTTGGCCCAGCACTTGCCGGCCGGCTTCTGGATCTTTCCATAAGCGGCATACTTCGCCGTGCGCGTCGCGCCGTAATCGACGCAGCCGCCCTTGATCTGATAGTACAGCTCAGCCGCGCGGTCCCAGTTGGAGCTGACGGGACCGACGACGGCCGTCATCACCGGATGCGTGCCGTTGCGGGTGCGCAGATAGGCCTCCACGTCGCCGAAGCCGCCCCAATACTTGAATCCCGATCCCTGCAATTCATTGGGGCCGAAGCCCAGGAAGCCGTGCACCAGCACGATCGGGTAATTATTGCCGGCGAAGGCGGCGCCGGTCATGCTCAATGCGGCCAATGCCAAGGCCATCCGCGCCAAAAATCCGGACGCTCGCTTCCATGCTGCTTTGATGCTCGTCATGCTGTCTCCTTGTTTGTCGAAATGTCGATCGCTGCTTCTCGCGACTCTTTTGGCAGAGTCTTCATCAAAAAAAAACATGCACAAACACAGGAGCGTTGCAGCCTTGGCAATCCCGTTCCGCTGGAAAGCTGGCCGAGAAGGCGCGGCGATAGCCGGACGAAGCCCGGGCGGCGCCACGCGATGTTGTCTCCTGCTTGAATGAACTGGCGTTGTTATTGTTGTCGGCCCGGCGCGGCCGATGACGATGGGCGGCGCAGGCATGCTCAGCAAGAGTAGACCCGATCCGCCGCCGAATGATCGAGGCATTTCATTGACTTTGGAAGCCAAGCGCGTGATCCGGCAAGCCAAGCGGCCGGGATTTTTGCGCTTCCTTTCAAGAAGGAATTAGACGGAACGCAATAAAGACTGCCGGATTCTTTCGTAGGCTGTCGATTTTCCCGCGCTCGTTCGTCGTGATGGCAGGAGCATGGGTCGACACCGCTCGGACTGCGTGGCACCGGTTCCGGATCACCAATACTTCGAAAGGAAACCAACATGGCTACACCCCAAGTCAAACCCATTCCCGAAGGCATGCATAGCGTGACGCCGCACTTGGTCTGCGCCGGCGCGGCCGATGCCATCGGGTTTTACAAGCAGGCATTCGGTGCGGTGGAAATGGCGCGCGCGCCTGGCCCGGACGGCAAGCTGATGCATGCCATGATCCAGATCGGCGATTCGATGGTCATGCTGGCCGACGAAATGCCGGAGTGGGGTTCGCTCGGGCCGAAGTCGCTGAACGGTACGCCGGTGACGATCCATCTCTACGTGCCCGACGCCGACGCGGTCTTCGAGCGCGCGGTCACGGCCGGCGCGACGGTCAAGATGCCGCTCGATGACATGTTCTGGGGCGACCGCTACGGCATGGTGGAAGACCCGTTCGGCCATCGCTGGTCGATCGCGACGCATGTGCGCGACATGACACCCGAAGAAATACAAAAGTCCATGCAGCAATCCATGAGCTGATTTTGTCGAGGCGGCGACCGATCGAAGCTTGAACGCGGATTCGCGCCGCCAGGCGGTCGCAAGATGAAAGGCCGTTCGCAAACGCGAGCGGCCTCCGAAGTGCAAACGGCGAGGAGACGCTCGCCGCTTCTCCTTAGAACGTGGTCTTGAACTGCACGCCCCAGCTGCGCGGTTCGTTGACGAAGCCGGTCAGGTTGTTGAAATCGATGCCGCCCGTATTGCGGATCTGGTTGGTGATGTTGCGGCCGAAGAGCGCGATCTCATGCTTATCCCACTTGTAGCCGACGCGCAAGCCGCCTTCCAGCAAGGACTTGCCGGTGTACTCGACCGATTCGTACAGGAAGAAATTGATCTTGCCGCGATAAGCCCAATCCGTGAAGACGAAGAAGTCGCCGTCGCCCATCGGGACCTGGTATCGCAGCGTGAAATTGGCGACCCATTTCGGCGCCATCGGCAGCGGGTTGCCGTTGATTCGGACGAATCCGGATGCATTGGGAGGATCCAACACCGTACAGCCGCCGCCGCAAGGCGAGACGACGAGCGTCGGATCCTTGATCTTCGTATCGTTATAGCTGAGGCCCGCCGTCATCTGGATGGCATCCGACAAGTTTGCCTGGAAATCCAGCTCGAAACCTTGCCCGACCGCCTTCTCCGCGTTATGCAGCAGGCTCTGGTTGTCGTTGCCGCCGACCGCGGTCAGCTGCATGTCCTCGATCGTGTAATGGAAAACGTTGAAGCCTAGTCGCGCTCGGCGATTGAACAAGTCCTGCTTGATGCCGGCCTCGTACGATTGCACGGTTTCCGAATTCGCCACCGAGAACGCGTTGTCGTTGAACAGGATGCGGCCCTGAACACTCGGCGCGCGGAAACCCGTGGCCACGCGGGCGTACAGGTTGGTGTCCTTGTTCATGGCGTAATTGGCCGACAGATCCCAACTGACGTTGTTCTCGTGCGGATGCGCCGATCTGCTGAGCGGGGGAGCGCCGAACGGCGACACGAGACGCTGCGCCGTGAAATCCTTCTTGTCGTCGGTATAGCGCAGCCCGCCGCGCAGCTTGAGCTGGTCGCTGACCGCGTAGTTGACGGTACCGTACAAGGCCCATGCCTTGTTCTTTTGCTCCTGCTGCGCATGTCCGGCCTGCACATTCCCGGCCAGCGTGGCGTAATCGAAGGTATCGACCTTGATGTCTTCGTCGAAATAATACAGGCCGGCCAGCCAGTTCCATGGCCCCTTGTGGTTCGATTCGACGCGAAATTCCTGCGATAGCTGGCGATGCTTCGGCAAGCCGTCGGCCGACTCCGCCGGGAAGCGTATCGTTCCGGGCGCCGGCGGCCTGGAGAAATCGAAGTCGAAGGCGTAGGGCCCGGCCGAACCGTCGATATCGCCGCGACTATAGACGCTGACATGCTCGTAGCCGGTGATCGAGTGCAGCGACAGATCGCCGAGATCCCAGCGCAGCCGCAGGTTGGCGCCGTTGCTGTCTAGGTCCTGCTCGTTCTTGCCGTCGAGCGCCACCTCGTTCATGCGGAAATTCGGCCCCAGATCGTTGCTGCCCTTCCGCAGGATGTTGGCGCGGAACAGGCGCGCGCTCCCCTTCAAGTCGCGAGCGTGGATGTTGAACAACGCGGAAAAGTCCTTGCCCGGCTTGTACAGGAATTGCAGGCGGGCCGCATTGTCGTCGTAGCCTTCGAATTCCCTGGTCGGGCCAGGGGCGGTGTTGCGTACCCAGTCGTCCCGATGCTGCGCCTGCATCGACAGGCGGATCGCCCAGTCGTCGTTGAGCGGCACGTTGACCGCGCCTTCCAGGTTCACGGTCTTGTGCGTCGCCACCGAGGCGTTCGCATAACCCTCGAACCGGCGGGTCGGCTTGGCCGAATCGAACTTGACCACGCCGGCCGGCGAATTGCGGCCGAACAGCGTGCCCTGGGGGCCGCGCAAGACCTCCACCTGCTCGATATCGAAGATCGGGAAGCCCTTGAGGATCGGGTTCTCCTGCACGATCTCGTCGAACACGAGCGACACCGGCTGGGAAGCGTTCAGGTCGAAATCGGTATTACCGAGGCCGCGGACGTAGAAACGCGGGAAGGAACGTCCAAAAGAGGATTCGATGTTCAGGCTCGGCACGCGCGCGGCAAGCATGCGGATATCGGCGCCGCTGGAATTGATGACGTCGAGCTTCTCGCCCTTGAGCGTCGAGATGGAAATCGGCACTTCCTTGATGTTTTCCGCGCGGCGCTGCGCGGTGACGGTCACGGTTTCCAGCTGGCCCTTGGCCGGCTCCGCCGCATCGGCGGATTGCGCCTCCTGCGCCCATGCGGCATGGAGCGGAAAGGCGCTCGCGACGGCAAGAGCGATCAGGGTGCGGCCGACGCGCATCAAGGAATTCGTTGTCTGCATTGCCCGGTTTCCTTTCAGGTAAAGACTGCAGGATAAATCAATTGCAACAACTACAGAAACAGCAATTGTCCGATTGTTGCGGGTTTGCCGCGCCTGTATTGTCGGACAGAGGTCTATCATCGGGACGTGACTCGCGATCCATCCATTCCCGTCCTGTTGTTCGGCGCATTCGATCGCCACAATGTCGGCGATCTCTTGTTTGCCCATGTCGCCGCCGCCCTCCTGCCAGGACGGCGACACCTGTTCGCAGGCCTGGCGGCGCGCGACTTGCGCCCCTGGAGTGGACATCGCGTCAAGGCGCTGGCGCGGCTCGCCGCGCGATGGCGCGATCGTCCTTTGCACATCGTCCACGCCGGCGGCGAATTGCTCACCTGCGATGCCTGGGAGGCGGCGGTCATGCTGCTGCCGCCGGAACAAGCCTTGGCGGCGATCGTCGGCCTCGACGCCGGGCCGGAAGAGCGCCGCGCCTGGGCGCAGCAACGGCTCGGCTTCTCCGACCGGGTGGCGTACGCCGTGCCGCGCGCACTGTTCCCGCAGGCAAGAGGCGTCGTTTACAACGCCGTCGGCGGCGTCGGCCTCGACCTGCTCGATGCCCCCATGCGCGCCGAAGCCGTCGCCAAGCTCAACGAAGCGGACTACGTCGGCGTACGAGACGGCCATACGCACGCCCTGCTCGCCGCCGCGGGCATCGCGGCGCGCCTGCTGCCCGACTCTGCCGTGATGATCAAGGAATTGTTCGCCCCGGCGATCCAGGCGCGCGCAACGCGGGGCGAAACCGCACGCATGATGGAAGCGTTTCCCAAAGGCTATATCGCCGTGCAGTTCAGCGCGGATTTCGGCGACGATCGGACGCTCGACGCGATGGCGGAACAACTTTCCCACGCCGCCGCCGAACACGGCTGCGGCATCGTCCTGTTCCGCGCCGGCGCGGCGCCCTGGCACGACGATATCCGGTGCTACCGGCGCCTGGCGGCGAGAATGCGAGCCGCGCCGAGGATTTTCACGTCGCTCGACGTGTGGGACATCTGCGCCCTGATCGCCGGCAGCCGCGCCTACCTCGGCAGCAGCCTGCATGGCCGCATCGTCGCGATGGCCTACGCGCTGCCGCGCCTGAACCTGCGCTCCCCGGCGGACACGGCGCGCGTGAGCAAGCAGTCGGCATTCGCGGCGACCTGGGACATCGCCGGCATGCCGGCCGCCGTCGAGGTGGCCGATATCGCCGAAGGAATGCGCCGCGCCGTCGGCATCGGCGGCGAGCAGTTGCAGCGCACGGCCGCATCGCTCACGGCCGCGTATCGCGCCGAATTCGCGCTCGAGGCGGCATGCCTCGGGCCGCTATAATGCGCTGGACATCGTCCAGCCGGGAGACCACGACCATGCAGGAAACCATCGCCGTTGTATTCGATTTCGACGACACGCTCGCGCCCGACACGACTTCCGGCTTCCTGCAGCGACACGGCGTCGCGCCCCAGAATTTCTGGCTCAACGAAGTCAATCCGCTCTACGCCCACGATTGGGACCCGGTGCCGGCCTACCTGCACAAGATGCTCGAGGCGGCCGCCGCGGACCGCATTCCGCTCACGCGCGACAAGCTCGCGGCCTGGGGCGAGGAAGCGCCGCTGCACGCCGGCACCGACACCATCTTCGCGCGCCTGCGCGCCGTGGTCGAGGAGACCAACCCGAACGTCACGCTCGAGTTCTACGTCATTTCCAGCGGCATCGGCGACGTGCTGCGCCACACGAGGATCGCCGCCAACTTCAAGGATATCTGGGCTTCCGAATTCCATTACGACGACGCCGGCCGCGCCGTCTTTCCGAAGAAGATCATCAGCTTCACCGACAAGACGCGCTACCTGTTCCACATCCAGAAAGGCTTGATCGGCAAGCCGGCGCGCGGCAAGCCGCTGGAAGTCAACCGCAAGTTCGACAGCGACGAATTGCGCATCCCCTTCTCCAACATGATCTTCGTCGGCGACGGCCTGACCGACGTGCCCTGCTTCTCGCTGCTGACCAAGGAAAAGGGCATGGCGGTCGCTGTCTACGACAAGAACCACGTGAAGAAATGGGCGAACGCCTACCAGTTCGTCGCCGACCGCCGCGTGTCGACGCTGTACTCGGCCGACTACAGCGACGGCACGGACTTGTCGAACTTCCTGCAGATGGCGGTGCGCAACATCGCGCAGAAGATCGCGCTGGCGAAGAATGCGTTCAGGTTGTAAGCGCCGTCAGCACGAGTCGCCCCTTTTCGACTCGCACCCGAACCCGCGCCGCCGGCTGGAATCCCGCTTCCGCCAGCCAATGTCCGCGCAGACGCAGCGACGGCCGTCGATGAGGAAAATGCTCCGGGTCGAGGCCGACGGTCAGGAAACGTTCCCGTTTCGGCTTTTGCTTGCGATGTCCAGATATGCGGGAAGGAATAGCGATAAGGGACTTCAGCGACATGAGAAACTCCGTTGTGTGATGGATGTACCACTCTCCCACTTCCAAATGGGGCGGCGGAACTGGACAGGATTGGAAGACCGGCCACACAACACCCGGCGAGCCTCGCGGCTCTCCTGCCCAGCCCGCCATAAGGACGTGCAAGGCAACGCGACCTGCCAAGACGGCATGCCGCATGTTGTGTGAGTTTTTCCAGGCTTCCAACCCCGCTCGCCTTTTTCTCGGCGAGGCATGCAGGCTATTGCAATCGAGACGGGGCGTCAAGCCGGCAGACAGCCCTAAACCCGGCACAAGTGGCAGCCGGCAGCCCGCTGGCACTACCTGTTCAATTATGGAAGGAGAACTCCAATCAATGGCGCTACGACTATTTGACGCGAGGTCGAACAACGCGCAGCTCGCCGGTTGTAGCGCCCGCTCACCCCGGAAAGCTACAATCCTGCTAGATTCTGCATCCGCTTCGCTTCCCGTTGTAGCTCCCTCTCTCACCCCGGAAAGCTACAATCTTCGATCAAGTTCGGCCGCCGCTCCACAGAGTTGTAGCTCCCCCCTCCGCGTCAAAATAGTTGTCGCCTCCATTGATTGGAGTTCTATAAACTCCGGGGGTGATGAGGGAAGCAATGACGCAGCATGCAAAAGAAAAGAAAGAACATGCCTTGGCGCTGATGAGCGCGCCGCAGAACAAGCGTGTGCCTGAGGTATCGAAGTTGACGGGAATCCCCGAAGCGACGCTGTACTTGTGGCGCAAGCAAGCGCGCAGTGCCGGCAGAGCGG
>DASPLX010000030.1:0-46995 GCA_035627375.1 Paucimonas sp.
TCATCAGCATCCGCTGCGCTGGAAGCGCCACACGCGAAAATGGGAAGCGCCGGATCAGGTGTGGTTGAATCCGCCATCAACCACCGACATGCAGTTGGCGGCTTGATTGATTTATGCGACAACTACCTTGACGCGCGCCGCTCGCTCCCGTCTAGAATTTTCCTCAATCCAATCGGCTTGGCGATCGATAAGCGTGGCGAAGGCTGGTACTTTTCGCACGGCGGTTCCAATTGGGATTATCGTGCGTGGATGATCGGACATGTACGCAAGGGTTACGGCGCCGTCATCATGACCAATGGCGACAATGGGATGGCCCTGATGAACCAGATCGCGGATCGTATCGAAAGGGCGTACGGCTGGGATTCGCTTGAAAAGCCGATCCCTAGATAAGGGCTCGCCAGGTAGGGGATTGCGTCGATGATCTGGGCAAGTTGTGAATTGATCTGACGGAATGTGTCGGATCGTGAAGTTCCGAGTTCGAACCGAAGCTGCCGGTCGCCTGAGTTCCTTGAACGTCTTGAATGCCGCGGAAGCAGCCGTACCGAATAGTTGCTTGGACTTCCGGAGTCGGCCATTGGCTGCCATTCGGCAATGCTGCGGGGCGCTCCAAAGCAGACGCTCATACGGCAGCCTACATGACCGTATCGATTGGCGACACGATGCCACGGCCACCCCGGTTGAGCACATGCAGATAGATCATCGTCGTCGATACATCGCTGTGCCCAAGCAATTCCTGGACGGTTCGGATGTCGTAACCGGCTTCGAGCAGATGTGTGGCGAACGAGTGACGTAGCGTACCATTTGGCCCAATAGACGTAAGTGCGCTCGGTGCTCAGGGTATAGTGTTTGTCCCGAATGCAACGACGCAGCTGGTCCAGCAGGTGCGGTGGCTTTTCGGTGGTGACAGAAACGGTGCCGTCTTTCACGGAAATTTAATGCTGTACGAATGTACAAATATCGTCCACAATCGAGGCGCCATGCGGTTTGCGGGCGATCAAACGAAAGTGCATAACGGACAGCTGGCGTGCATAACGGACGCCGGCTGTCCTTTTAAATCTACAGTTAGAACTTCGACCGCTTCATTGCGAAAGAGTAGGGTGTAATGAGCAGCCAAGGGTTAATTGTCCTTGTCGTGCTGTCGGTTTTATACGCTGCATTTACCTTGCCTATGATGGTTCAGCTTTATAAGTACTATGAAGACGTGGCAAGAGCGACGAACAGGATCGACGAGTATGCGAGCGTTTTCGCTGATGAAAATGGGAACAACAAATTCCAGTGCGAACAGTTGAAGGCGCTGCGGTCTGGTGAGCTTGATGGCAGTCTCAGCAATGAGTTGGTATCACAAGGGAAATCATTGGCGCGAAAACTGCAGCAGGCAAAGATTGCCGCAGTGGCGATTGTGCTGGCAGTGATAGCTGTCGAATATCTGATGAAATGATGTCTAACTTTTTATTCGACCCCGACATGCAACGTCATTGCGCCACTGGCCGCCCTGGAGAATTTGCGGTCAGCGGCGCAATGCCGCCGCCTGCCGGTCAACTTAGTCGTTAGACCTCATTAAACGACATGCAAAAGTACGTGGTCTTTGCAGCTATTGTCCTGACGGTTATCGCATTGAATGGAGTGCTTCATCCGTTCGACATGATTCGCCTATTTGGTCTCTTATGGATTGGTGCAAATGTTTACCTTTGTTTTGCTAAAGAGCTGCCGGTACACCTTGGAAATCATGAAGTGGGGCGTCTGAAAGGGTGGAGTAAAGCTTGGGTCATTGTGCCAATGACGATCCTTGGAGTACTGATTGTTATGTATGCTCCTGAGGTTACATGCATGTCTAGAAGACAGAGGCATCTCTGTGCCTAACTCATCATTCGACTCGGACATGCAACGTCATTGCGCCACACAGCTCCGTAGCGAGCATACGCAGTGTGGCGCAATGCCGCTGCCTGCCGGTCAACTTGGACGTTAAAAGTCAAAATGCGCGACGGTAGTTCCAGCATGCTCCCCAGAGCTCTGTTACTGATAGGTCTGGTTGGCTTGATTACAAGCCTCTATGCTGCGTTGAATTTGGCTTTCGATGGACTGCCATTGGCGGACTATATCCGTTGGATCGTAAGTTTTATGTGCTTTGGCTTTTTGTTGGGCGGAGTCTTGGCGTTCGATTCAGAGTCCAGCGTTCGATTCGGCAATCGACCATTTCTTCGCGCCGTTATTGGAGCAATGAGTGGAGCGGCGATCGGAGCTGTCTGGCGCTGGCCAAGCGATGGGATTCTACTTGCTGGACTCGTTGGTGTTATTTTGGGATTGCTCGGAATGGTCTGGGCAAAGCATGTCGACTTTTAACCTTCCATTCGACACCGACGCCTCCGGCGCTGGTCAACTTGAGCGTTAAACGTATGCGGAAATCAGTGGTGCACAAATTTGTAGTGGTCTTCGCTTGGGTCGCAGCGGCATATGCGATTTGGCTGTTCGCAGGTGCATATTTCGCTCCTGATGCATGCTTGGATTTTGGCGGTAGCTTTGACTATAAAAGCTGGGAGTGTTCGAAAGACGTAAAGCACGAGTACATCGAGATGCCAGTCTATTTGGTTCCTGGCTTTAATTTGGCAGCGACACTTCTCCTGATCGCAATTATTATCAGTGTTGTGCAGCGTTTAACACGTCGCTCAACACCCACGCCTCAAGGCGTGGGTTAGCTCCACGTTAAACCTACCTATGTTCATAGGCGATCCTCAGACATTTGCAATCGAGTGCTACCACGAGCCGATACCGAACGAAACAAGGCGGATATTCGGGCGAATGTGCATCCATTCAGAAGGCAAAGTGCTAGGCGACATTGATGAGCCGGCGTGCATGCTGAGTGTTACTGAAGGCCACTTGGCAGGGCTAACGAAAAGAGTCCTGCTCCTTGATGATCCAGAGCTGTCCAAGCTCAATGATCATGAAGCATTTGAGCTTCTGAATCGTGCGTTGTATTTAGATGATGAGAGGACGATTGCTGAAGTCGTCATGGATGCAGAAAAATACAGGAAGTTTGATTTCTTGACGAACGGAGGAGAGTCGTTCGACGGCTCAAAATCCTTCATTGTCTTAAGCAGCAATCATGTACGTATCCTTTTTACAGACAGGGCTGATAAGTTTCAAACAATGCGCGTGCATATGGAAGTGTTCTGTAAAGTGATTGGTGACTTCCTTAACTGGCTTAAAAAAGAAGGCGAAAATGTTCCGGTTTAACACGTCGCTCGACGCGGCCAATTCTTGCCGGCCAGCTCGGCGTTAGCCATCTCGGAAATGCATTCTGCAACGATCAGTTTTCGATCGCTACTTATCGGATCCCTTAAGAGGGTAATTCGGCTCACAGCATTTATATGGGTGTTGGCCTTGGTTGCTCAGTTGGTGGACGCGTTCTTTGTCGGAAAGCTCAACATTACTCGTGACCCATTTATCTTTGGATTCATTTGCGCGGTTATGCTATCAGGCCCGTTAGAAGCGTTGCTGCAGCGAGTCGACGGACGTCATACTTTGCTAACGAGTCAGTCAATGAAGGCAATGCTATTTAGCGCAATTTGGACTGCGCTATTCAGCGCTCTCTTTGCTATCACGATGTCGCCAGGTTGGAAGAACGTCGTAATGTCGGCAGCTATTTTTTGCGCGTTTGGAATCGCAATCGCAGTCATGCCTGCAACGAGAAATTGACTAAAGTACGATGGCTAACATGAAGATCAACCCAGACAGCTTCGCAGCTGGTTATCCAACACGTTATGTTTCAACCAAAAATGCGTAATGTGAACGAACAATCTGTATGCGAGCGGCACGGCGTTTCGCCGCAAATGCCTGCAGTTGGATCGAAGCTAGGGATCGCTTTGAGCACGCTTGGGAGCCTGCCAATCCACGGTTTGCGGCATAAAGAGGAAAATGGTACGCATGGCTGGTATATCTGGTGCGGTGGAGAGATGTCGAAAGACGACGACTTCTTTTCACCTCTGCATATCGAGCATATCGACCAGTTTCTTCCCGCTATTTTCGGTTACCTAGCACTACCTCCTGGGTATCGCTTTCTAGTGGATGGCAAAGGATATGAAGACGTATGGTTTGATCCAGCGCTGCTCAATGCATAACTTGGCATTCGACTCTGTCGCCTGCAGAGCAGGTCAATTTACGCGTTGAACGTCTGCTTTCTGGGGTGCTGAAAGGCCGGTTTGGGTCGATAGTTTGAATCCGCCCACTATGGATCAATGTCCGCTAACAGTCTGAACCGGTCGCTCGCGTGACGATAACGAAGGTCCGCTCCATGCGATCTGGGTCAGAAACTCATCCGCTTGTCCGACTTGAAGGTATCGCGAAGGGCCGCCGCGAATTCAAGAGCGTCGTCGACTTGGTCAGGCAGGTCCGAAGCGATTATTGGATGGCCTACACGGACGGTACGAAATATGATTATTCGACGGCAATCCGCCTGAAGAATCTGCTTGTCGCTTCTGTGTCGAGCGGCAATCGAAATGGAATCAGAGTCATTGGCGCGCGGTAGACCCTTCCCGGCTCCTCACCGCCGCGGCTTGAAGAACGCTTCGTTCGGCTGCTCCAGCCTCGGATTCCGCTCATGCACCGCCACATTGCTCGGCCGCGCCGGCACGTGGCCCGCCACGTCGGTGCGCCGGGTGTCGTGGCTTAACGGCACGATCAGATCGGCTACCTGCCGCCGCTTCGCTCCGGGCTTGGTGTCTTCGTTGATCAGGTGCTCGAGATGGTCGTGCAGGCTCTGGCCGACCACGCGCTGCTGGAATGCCTCGTGCCTTTGGATCATCGTCTCGGTCGACGGCGGCTTGCCGCCGGCCTTGGCCTTGATCTGCTTGCGGTCTTCGATGGGCGGCAATACGTCGCCGCGGTAGGTCGAGTGGAGATGATCGAGGAATTCCTGCTTCCTGGTCTCCTGTTCGCCGTCCTTCGTCTTCAGCACGACGGCCGCCAGGTGCTTCATGGGCACCGAGCCGAAAACGCCTTGCTCTTGGTTGGCATGGAAGATCTTGTCGGACGACTTGGCGATCTCGTCGCTGGCGCGCCGGATGTGATCTCCCTTCTTGGCCCGTTCCGGCATGATGGAGGTCGAGTGGTGCGCGCCGTCCACCGTCTTGAAGAACGCCGGCTGGGCGGGATTCTCGAACATGGTCGGGCGGAACACCAGCATCGCGTCCGCGCCGGCGCCGACCTGTCCTTCCGACAGGGTGGTCGTCACGCGCTGGTTGCTGGGAAGCTGGCGCGTGAAGACGAAGGCCGCCGCCGCGCTGCCCTTGTCGCGCTTCGGTTCGGGCAGCCCCAGCGCCGACGAGGTGTTGTAGCCGGACTGCACGCCGCCCTGGCCGATGGCGTGCGCGATGTACTCGCTTTGCATCTCATGGGAAAACAAGCGGCCGTTGTTTTCCATGTGCTGGACCGCCGCGGCGACCGTGGTCGGCGGCTGGGTGGTGGAGCGCGCCCGGGAGGTCGTGGATGCGTGGCTGTCGAATTTCTGGAGCAGGGGCTGGACCGCCTTCTCCGTGCTCGCATGGTGGCTCAGCTTGCGATCCCAGGAATCGAAGTTGGGCGGGGAGGGCGCATCCGGGCGCCGGCCATGGTTGGATCCGCTATCGGCCATGGCAGTGGAAACCGGGTTGGGACATCGTCGTTCTCCTGGCAACGGGTGATGCCTATGGTATAGGAATATCGGGCCATCGGCCAAGGAAACCGGGAGGAATATTCCGGTACCACTGCTCGAAGACGTCGCCCGGCATCGGCTGGCCGA
Organism: Paucimonas sp.; assembly: GCA_035627375.1. Taxonomy (GTDB): domain Bacteria; phylum Pseudomonadota; class Gammaproteobacteria; order Burkholderiales; family Burkholderiaceae_D; genus DASPLX01. The sequence goes on from DASPLX010000030.1 coordinate 5,774, forward strand.
AGTAATATCCTTGCACCTGCGTGCAGCCGTGCGCGCGCACATAGTCCAGCGCGCTCCGGGTTTCCACCCCCTCGGCCACCACTTCCAGATCCAGGGTGCGGCTCAGCGCGATCATGGCATGGGTGACCGCCCGGCTGATCGTATCTTCATCCAGCGGGACGACGAAGGATTTGTCGATCTTGACCTTGTTCAGCGGCAGGCGCGCGAGATACGCCAGGCTCGAATGCCCGGTGCCGAAGTCGTCCAGGAGGATTTTCACGCCGAGCGCCTTCAGGCGCGCCAGCGCTTCCACGGCATGCTCCACGTCGTCCATGACCGCCGTTTCGGTCAGTTCCACCTGCAAGGCATTCGTATCGACGCCGTGCTCGCGTATCGTGCGCTCGAAGCGGTCCGAGAAGTCCTTGTCGCGGAATTCCACCACCGATACATTCACCGCGATCGGGATCAGCGGCAAGCCGTGTCGGAGCCACTTCTTGTGCTGCCGCACCGCTTCCGCCAGGAGCCAGCGCCCGATCGGATTGATCATGCCGGTGGCTTCCGCGATCGGCACGAACCGGTCGGGCCCGACATCGGTGTTCCGGCAGCGCAGCAACGCTTCCACGCTGACGACTCCGCCGGTTTCCGCATCCAGGACCGGTTGATAGCAGAGATGGAAGGCGCTGTCGCGCAAGGCGCTTTTCAGTTGTTCCTCGATCCGGCTCTGCTGGCGGCTTTCGTCGGAGTATTCCGACGAATAGAACTGGAAGTTGTTCCTGCCGGCCTGCTTGGCCTTGTACATCGCCAGATCGGCATGGCTGATCAGGGTATCGATATCTTGTCCGTCGGCGGGGAAAATGCTGATGCCGATCGATGTGGACAGCGACAACGCCAGTTCGCCGACAAGATACGGTTCGCTGATGCGGCTGGCGATCTGGCAGGCCAAGTCGGCAGCCGTCGCCCGGTTCTTGATTTCTTGCAGCAGGATGATGAACTCGTCCCCGCCGAGACGGATGACGATGTCTTCGGTGCGCAATCTTTCGGTAAGCCTTGCGGCCACTTCCTTCAATACCGCATCGCCGGCCTCGTGCCCATGGGTGTCGTTGATGGGCTTGAAGCGGTCCAGATCGAGGAACAGGACCGCGGCGCAGCGGTCGGCGCGCCTGTTGCGCGGCAGCATATGGGTGGCGTATTCGAACAGCATGGCGCGATTGGGGAGGCCGGTCAGCGGATCGTGCAAGGAGGCATGGCGGATCTGCTCTTCAGCTTGCTTGCGTTCGGTAATGTCGTGGAATAACGCGGCCACCCGCCGCAGCGAGGGATCCTGGATGCGAAATGCATATACGCTCCACCAGCGGCCCAGCGGCGTCGAGTAATTCTCGAAGCGCGTCGGTTCCCCGGTCAGCGCCACGCGCCCGTAGGTATCGAACCAATGCTGGTCATGGTCGGGGACGATTTCCCGCATCCAGCGGCCGGCGGCGTTCCGGATGCCGGTCTGGCGCTCGAAGGATGGGCTGACTTCCAGGTAGCGGTAATCCACCGGCTTCCAGTTCGCATCGAAGGCCAGCTCCATCGTGCAGAATCCCTGGTCGATAGCGTTGAACAGCGCGAGATAACGCTCTTCCGCTTCGCGCAGCTTCGCCTCGACCTTCGCCCGCTCGACGGTTTCCCAGGCGCGGTCGGCCGTGTCTTCGACCAGCTCGATCTCGTCCGCCGTCCAGGCCCGGGCGGCCGCCGTATGGACGCACAGGACGGCCGCCAGCCGACCTTGCTTGATCAGCGGCACGCCGACGGCGGCCCGGCATTGGATCTCCGCGTATGCCTTCTTTTCCGCCGGGGTGAACCTGGCGTCGGCCTGGATGTCCTGGATCACCAGCGGCATTCCGTACCGGTACGTTTCCAATGCGCGCTGCCCGCAGGCGGATGCGGGATGCCGTCCGGGCGTCATATGGGGAACATCGTGCTCGAAGTGCCCGGCAAAGACAAAGTCCTCACCCTCGACCTCCAAGTAGAACACGCGGTTGGCGGCGAGGTGTTCGCCCAGTTTGCGGTTGGCGACGATTTGGATCTCGACCGGATCGGCGAGACCGCGCAGCGCATCCGCCAAGGATATCCGGAACGCATTCCGGGTCGCCGACGCCAGCAGCGCCGCTTCGGCACGCGATGCTTCCACCGCCGTCCAGGTGCGCTCGCCGGTGTCTTGAGCCACCTGGATTTCCTCGCTGCCCCAGCGATGCGGTGTTGCGCAGTGCAGCGCCAGCAGCACGCGCAAGGGAGAGGATGCCGGCAGCGGAATCAAGAGCATGGCTCGGATGCCGACGCTCTCGTAGGCGGCAAGATGGCGGGCGGCGCGCGCGTCCAACGCGACATCGTCGACCGCCACCGGCATGCCGGCGCGCAACGAGTCGACCATTTCCGGGCCGAAATCGGACATCGTCCGCGTTTGGCCGGCCAGGCTGGCGACTCCCTCGGCGACCCAATCGCGGCGGATGAAGGCGGTATCCTTGGCAGAGTCCACTTCCGCATACAAGACACGCGAGACGCCGAGCCGCTGCCCAAGCAGCTCGATCGCCGCCGCCATCACGCTTTCCGGGGAGCTCAGGTTGCGCAGCCGGTCGACCAGTTCCAGTTCGAAGGTTTGCCGCCGTTCCGCCTCGACTTGCCTGGTGGTTTCGATGACGGTATTGAATATTCCCACGATGTTGCCGCATTCGTCGCGGATGGCGGTAAGCGAATAGGTGAGCCATGTTTCTTCGTGGCCGTGGCATCGCCGGTGGAAAGGCCGGTTGACATGAAAACTGGGTTCGCCGGCCAAGGCGCGCCGTATGACGGGTTCGAATTCCTGCCAGTACTCCGGCCACACTTCCCGAAACGGGCGCGTCAATGCGGAGGGATGCTTGCCGTCCAGGAGCTCGATATAGGCATCGTTGTAGAAGAAGTGCAGATCCGCTTCCCATGCCAAGGATGCGGGCTGGTTGGAATCGAGAATCAGCTGAAGCGCGGTCTTGATCGCGCCCGGCCAGGATGATGGCGCTCCCCCGGGAAACGCCGACCAATCGTAGGCGCGCAATAATCCGCGCACTTCGCCTGTTCCGGCGAAGAAATCATATAGTCTTCCTGCGGAAGACTTTCGCGGTTCTCGCATCGGAGAACACCGGAAAAGTAAGAATCAAATCTGACTCGCCGGCGGCACAAAAAATCCTGTGCCTGCTTGCGGAGGACGAGCGCCGTCAGGCTCAAGGCGCTCGTCATGCACTTGCCTAGTGGTCCGCCACACCCCGATTTACGTTTTCTGTCGGCCGCTCGAAGGCGATTGCTGCGTTGCGAATGCTCAGCAGGGGGATCGCCCTGCTTCCGCTTCACGCCTTGCACTCGCCTCCGATCGCCGCGGCATAAACCGCAAATCGGGGTGCGACAGACCACTAGCGCGAATCAGCTGACGCCGACGGTCAGGATCTTGACGTAGGCGATGCCATACCACCAGACCCGCAGTTCAATCCGGTGTCCGACCCGCGAGGCGGGCAAGGTGAACGGAACGGAGAAGTATTCGTAGCGGAAGGGCTGCTTCCATTGCTTACGCGTGATTTCCCGCTGGGCGATGATGTATCCGTTGTCGTCCGCGTCGACGACTTCCATGCGCAGGACCTTGAGATTGTCCGCGGTATTGTTGTCGATCATCGCCTTCCATGTCGCGATCTGCTCGCCCGCGCTCAGCGCGGTCGTGTACGGGCCGTATTGCATGTAATTCTGGCGATCCGTCACATTGACCGACCAGCCGCCGTCGGCTTCCGCCCGGCCGATGATATGGCCGATGCCGGGGCTGGACATGCTCCAGCTCCGGTCGAAGCCGCCGTAGCTTTCGTTCGCGATCAAGGCGCGGCGCGTGCCGCCTCCGGCGCGGTAATACACATAATTCAAGCCGCCGACGTTCAGGAACGCGGGGCCGTCATTGCCGAAGGTGTTCGCCGTTTGCGGCAGGACGGCGTTCTGGGAGAAGGTGGTCCAATTGAAAAGATCGGACGAGGAGGCGACGCCCGAGGACCACTTGGCCGTGTCGTAGGGCTGCGGTCCGCTGCCTTCGTACACCATGTAATACTTGCCGTTGACCTTGACGATATCCCGCTTGCCGGCGGTTCCCGACTGCCAGGTCGAGGGCACGGAGCGGATGACGGGGTTGCCGGCGTGTTTCGTCAGGCTGGTGAGGCTCGGGCCGGTGGCCAGGCCGATCTGGCAGGTCGCGCCGTCGAAGCCATGATAGAAGAGGTACCAGGTGGAGCCTTCCTTGTACAGGCTCGGCGTGCCGATATTGGTCCGCTCCCAACCGTAGGTGTTGCGGTTGAGAATGATGCCATGCTTGGTGAAGTTCACGCCGTCGGTCGAGGTGGCCAAGCCGATCGCGCCGGGGGAATTGGTGCCGGCGGTGCCGGAACCTTCATAGACGAGATAAAACGTCCCGTTGTCGTACCAGATGCCCGGGAACGATGCCATGAAGCTGTCCCAGGATCCGGCCGGGCCCGCCCGCAGCACCGGGCCGTGATCCGTGAAATTGACGCCGTCCGTCGATTTGGCAAGGCCGATGCCGCCGCGCGGATCGCTCGGATTCGAAGGATTTTCCCAGCGGATGTAATAAGCCCAGATGGTGCCATTGATCTTGAGCGTCGAAATGAAATGCATCCCGAACTGGCTGCCGATCGATGTATTGGTCTTGTCCAGTTTGATGAAGGCCTGGTTGTTGTCGGCCAAATCCATGGCCGTCGGGGCTTGCGCATGCGCGACGCCGAAGAAAATGCCCAGGAAGGCGGCACAGGCCAACCTGGCGATCCGGAAAATACTGCCAGTTCTATCCATATGGACTCCTATCGATACACGTGAGGTCGAGGGTGCCCGTCGATCGAGCCGGGCTCGATACGGGGCGAGGCAGGGTAACTTGCCCCGGCCTCGTTCTCTATCCCATGGTCATGGGAGGCAAGCCTGTTATTCGTGTCTGATTGATTTTTCTCAATCGACCCATGGATCGCCCTTGATTTTGTAGGAATATCCCGGGACTCGTCCGTCGCGCGGCCGGAAGCGGGATCTCCTCCCGTTCCCGCGCCAGGCAACTACATGTTCGTGTAGTTCTCCGCGCCCCCCTCGCGCGATAAAGTTGCCGCTTCAGTAAGGCAATCCGCCTGCCTGACTCGTAACCTGCGGTCCCGCCGGATCGCCGGCGCGGGTTTGCCGCCCCATTTCCGCCGCGTGACGCACTCGTATGTGACGTTACACGGCGGAGCCTGTCCGCTCCAGACGCTCTAGGCAGCGCTTTGCCGCCATCGAGTTCCCCGGTGTCCCATACCTGCGTTGAGTTATCGATATGACTCCTAACGAATCATTGCCAACGGGCAAACCTTCTTCGTCTTCTTCCGTCGAGCTCCACGATCGCGGAAACGGGATATTTTCGATTCGCATGACGGGCTCCGAGGGCGGCAACACGCTTTCGCGCGACCTGGCCGCGCAATTGACGAAGACCCTCGATACGCTGCGCGAATCCGCGTCGCTCAAGGTCTTGATACTCGAAGGCTCGCGCGGCGGCTTCGCGCGCGGCGGACGGACGCACTATAACGATGCGCTCGCCGAGGGACTGTACCGGGCGCTCGCCTCGTTTCCTTATCCCGTCATCGCCGCCATGCAAGGCGATGCCGTCGGCCCCGGTTTCCTGCTGGGGGCCTTGTGCGACTTCATGGTGTGCGGCGAAGCGGCGAATTACCGCTACACCCATCCTGAAGAAGGCCTGTTCCCGAGCGCGGAGGAAGACCGCCTGTTCAGCCGGCGTTTCGGCCGGTTGCGCGCGGCGGATTTCCTGTATTGGTCCGCCGCCGCGAGCGGCAGGCAGCTCAAGGAAAAGCGCTGGAGCTGCCCGATCCTTCCGGCCGGCGAGGTCGAGACCTACGCATTCACCATGGCATCCAATCTCGCCCAGAAATCGCGGGACAGCCTGCGCCTGCTGAAGCAGCACCTGGCGCGTCACCTGCTGGAGCTGGCGCAGGCGTTGACCGCGGTGGAGCCCGCATCCGGCACCGCGCCGGACGATGCCGGGAACGGCGCCAGGATCGCCGCGCCCGGCAAGCACCTCCAATTGGAAATCCATGCGGACAAGGTGCTGCTCCTCAAGATCCGCAATACGAAGAAAAAATACGAAACCAAGTCCCTGGCCGCGGATTTGAGCGCGTTGTTCGCCCAGCTCAAGGAACGTCCGGCCTATCGTGCCTACCGCGCGATCGTCCTGTCCAGCGAGTACCGGGATTTCCTGCCGGACGCCGAGGCCAGGCTGCCGGCCGATGCGCTGGCGGATCTGCGGCGCGCGCTGCTGCAGGCGCCGCTGCCGGTCATCGCCGTCATGAATCCCTCGGTCGCCGGCAAGGCCTGGCTGGCCGGCCAGTTCTGCGACGCCGCGGTGTACCAGGAAGAGGGCAGCCATAGCGCCGCCGGCCTCTTGCGCAGCCCTGAATTGTCCGGGCTCGCCGCGAGCATGTTTGCCCATCGATTCGGCAGCGAGGCGGCGCGCAATATCCTGCTGACCGGGGCTCCGTGCACCGGCGCCGAGCTGCGGCAACGCTTCGGCCCGGTCGCCGTCGCGCCGCGCGATCAAGCGCTTTCGACGGCGCTGAAACTGGCGGAGGCTTGGGCCGCATGGCCGTCGGCGGCGGTGCTGTCGTGGAAGCAGCGGGCGGTCCTCGGCATCCGCGAAGAGATCGAGCGCTTGCCCGCGAACCCGGCGCCGCAGCCCGATTCCGGCAAGAGCTCCCTGGCGGCGCCGACGCCGATCGCGCTCGCTTCCAAGGTCATCGCCGCCACGGCGTATCCGGAAGGCATCGTGGAAGTGACGATGCAAGACCGCGATTCGAAGAACATGTTCTCCGAAGAGTTCATTCAAGGGATGGGGGAAGTGTTCGCGCATATCGACGCGACGCCGGATTACAAGGTCGTGATCCTCACCGGTTACGACAAGTACTTCGCTTCCGGCGGCACCAAGGAAGCCTTGGTCGCCATCCAGCAAGGCAAGCTGAAATTCACCGAAGACCGCACCTTCCAACTGGCCCTGGCCTGCAAGATCCCCGTGATCGCGGCCATGCAAGGCCACGGCATCGGCGCCGGCCTGTCGCTGGGCCTGTTCGCCGATCTGCCGCTGCTCAGCGAGGAAAGCAAGTATCTGAGCCCGTACATGAGTTACGGATTCACGCCCGGCGTGGGCGCGACCCTGATCGTACCGGAGCGGATGGGGCTCGACCTGGCGCGGGATACCTTGATGACGGCGCGCGAGTACGACGGCGCCGAGCTGAAGGACAGGGGCTTGCCGCTGCCGGTCCATCCGCGAAAGCAAATGCGCGATGCCGCCATGCGGTTGGCGAAATCCGTGGCGCAACAGTCCCGCTCCGGCCTGATCCTCGCCAAGGATCACCTGGTGCGTCATCTGCGCGACGGCTTGGCGGAGATCTGCGAACGCGAGGTGGCGATGCACGAACAAACCTTCGTCGGCCAATCCGATACGCTCAAGCAGATCGAAACCGTTTTCCAGCGGCTGGAAAGCCAGCACGAAGCGAGCCCGGGCGCTGCATCCGCTGCCACGGCGGCCGCTCCCACGGCGGCCGCTTCCACGGCGGCCACTTCCGCTCCGGTTGCTGCCGCTCCGGTCGCTGCCGCGCCGCTGGTCGATCTGAGCGTTCTTCCGGAGACGGTTTCCGCCGCGACGCCGGCCGTTGCTTCCGCCGCCGCTCTCGCCGCTACATCGGCCGCTACATCGGCCGTTACATCGGCCGCTCCCGCGAACGCCTCCGCCGCATCCGCCGCCATCGCGCAAGCAGCCGCGCAAGCCGTGGCGCTGCCGGAAGTCGTCGATACGCTCAAACAACTCCTGGCGCGGGAACTGCACCTGGAAGGAGACGAGCTCGACGAGAACACGCAGTTCACCGATCTCGGCCTGGATTCCATCACCGGCGTCACCTGGATGCGCAAGGTCAACCAGAAGTACGGCCTGTCGCTCGACGCCACCATCGTCTACAGCTATCCGACGCTGACCAAGCTCGGCCGCCACGTGAAGGAGCAGGTCGAAAACCGCGATACGGCTTCCAGCGTTCCCGATTTCGCCGAACTCGAAGCCGGGAAAATCGGGCTGCGGGATGCCGGGCACGGCAAGCCCGCCGTTCGCGCCGTCTCGCTCGACCTGATCGATCCGCTCGAGACGGCCGCGCCCGCCGCTCCGGTCGCCTTGGTCGAATTGTCGCCGCCGGCCCGCGAAGAGGCCGTCCGGGAGGGCGCCGTCCGCGAAAACGCGCCGGCGGCGGACATGCTGCCCGAATTCGTCGCCACCCTGAAACGGCTCCTGGCGCGCGAGCTGCACCTGGAAGAGGACGAGCTCGACGAGAACACGCAGTTCACCGATCTCGGCCTGGATTCGATCACCGGCGTGACCTGGATGCGCAAGGTCAACGAGAAATACGGTCTGTCGCTCGACGCCACCATCGTCTACAGCTATCCGACGCTGACCAAGCTCGGCCGCCACGTGCAGGAGGTGACGAAGAATCGCGACTCGTCGGCCGGCATGCCGGATTTCGCGGAACTCGAGACGAGAAAACTGCGCCTGCAGGAGCCCGAGCGCCAGGAACCCGTCGTGCCCGGCATTTCGCTGGTCCAGGTCGGCGAGCCGGTCGGCCAGGAGATCACACGATCGCTCCGTCAGCCGCTGGCGGCGCCGTCCGTCGAGACGCGGGGAGATGCGCGAGGAGAGCCGGCCGACGAACCGCCTCCGGTGCGCGAACTGGTGTCCTGGCGCAAGACGCTGTCGAAAGAACCGGCTGGTGCCGCAGATCGAGCCCTCGGCGCCGCCAATGCGGCCAATGCGGCCGCCGCCGGCAACGATCAAGCTTCCGCCCCCGCCCCTGGCCGCGCGCCGCAGCCGATCGCCGTCATCGGCATGGCCGGCCAGTTTCCGATGGCGAAGAACCTCGACGAGTACTGGAAGAACATCGCCGAAGGCAAGAACTGCATCAGCGAGGTGCCGTCCGAGCGCTGGGATCTGCAGACCTATTTCCAGGAAGGAGAGCCGGCGGAAGGCAAGACCAATTCCAAGTGGCTGGGCTCGCTGGAAGAATACGATCTGTTCGATCCGCTGTTCTTCAATATCTCGCCGGCCGAGGCGAAGGCCATGGACCCGCAGCAGCGGCTGTTCCTGCAGGCGTGCTGGCAGAGCATCGAGCATGCCGGCTACAACCCCAAATCCCTGGCGGGCAGCCAGTGCGGCGTGTTCGTCGGCGGCGCCGGCAACGATTACGGCCTGCTGTCGCGCAAGATGCAGCTGAGCGCCTACGGCTTCACGGGCAACGCCAGTTCCATCCTGTCGGCGCGGATTTCGTATTTCCTGGATTTGCAAGGTCCTTGCATCGCCATCGATACCGCGTGCTCGTCGTCGCTGGTCGCCATCGCGGCCGCCTGCGACAGCCTGACCTCCGGCGCCAGCGATCTCGCGCTTGCCGGCGGCGTCTATGTCGGCGCCGGCCCGGCGATGCATATCATGACTTCGCAGACGGGCATGCTCTCGACCGACGGCAGGTGCTACACCTTCGATCATCGCGCCAACGGCTTCGTGCCGGGCGAGGCGGTCGGCGTGGTGATGCTGAAACGCCTGGCCGATGCCGAACGGGACGGCGACATCATCCACGCGGTGGTGCAGGGCTGGGGCGTCAACCAGGACGGCAGGACCAACGGCATCACCGCGCCCAATCCCGAGTCGCAGGCGCGCCTGATGCAAGACATCTATCGCCGCCACGATATCGATCCCGCCGAGATCCAGTTGATCGAAGCGCACGGCACCGGCACCGCTCTCGGCGATCCGATCGAGATCGAAGGCTTGAAGAAATCGTTCCGGGCTTACACCCGGAACCGGGATTACTGCGCGCTCGGCTCGGTGAAATCCAACATCGGCCATTGCCTGACGGCGGCGGGGGTGACGGCTTTCATCAAGACCGTGCTGGCGATCAAGCACAAGCAGCTGCCGCCGACCATCAACTTCGAGCGCCTGAACGAACACATCAAGCTGCAGGACACGCCGTTCTACGTGAACGAGCGCCTGCGCGAATGGGAACTGCGGGGCGCATCGCGGCGCCAGGCGGCCGTCAGCTCCTTCGGCTACAGCGGCACCAACGCTCACGTGGTGGTGGCGGAATACGCGCCGCCGCAAACGGCGAAGCGCACGGCGCCGCTCGCGAAATACCTGGTGCCGTTGTCGGCCAAGACCGCCGAACAGCTCAAGCAGCGCGCGCGCGACCTGCTGGACTTCATCCGCAAGGAGGGCGCTTCGACCGATCTGGCGGAGATGGCTTACACGCTGCAGGTCGGCCGCGAAGCGATGGACGAACGCCTGGGGCTCGTGGTCGGCTCCATGGAGCAACTGGCTGAAAAGCTGCAGGCCTGGGTCGACGGGCAGAAGGACATCGCGGAGGCGTTCCATGGCCAGGTCCGTCTCAACAAGGAAGGCATCAGCGTCATCAGCCAGGACGAAGAGCTCAAAGAGACGATCGTCGACAATTGGATCGCCCAGAAGAAATTCTCGAAACTGTTGAAGCTGTGGGCCAAGGGCCTGGAACTGGACTGGAACAAGCTCTACGGCGAGAACAAGCCGCGGCGCATCGTCCTGCCCACCTATCCCTTCGCCAAGGAACGCTACTGGATCGACAATCCGGACGGCAGCCGTCTCGGCGCCGCCGCGCCGCTGCATCCCCTGGTCCACCGCAACACATCGACGCTGAGCCGGCAGAGCTATGCCTCGGTATTCGGCGAGCCGCTGGCGCGCGAGGACTTCCTGGAAATGGCGCGCGCCGCCGTCCGGCTGGCATCGCCCGAGCGGCACGAGTCCGCGGTCGAATTGCGCGAGGTGGTCTGGGAAGCTCCGCCGGCCGTCGCCGCAAACACGGAAGTCGCCATCGAATTGTTCGCGCTCGATGCCGAGAGCGTCGGCTTTGAAATCGCGAGCGACGGCGCCGTTCATTGCTCGGGGCAGGCGGTCTTCGTCGAGCGGCCGGCCGCGGCCGGGAATGCCGAACCGGAGAGCGCCAGGCAGCTCTTCTTCGAGGAATATTGGAAAGAACAGCCGTTCGTCGCCGAGGCGACAGGAGCGGCGGAACAGCGGAAGACGGTCGTTTTCGCGGATGCGGCGATGGGCAATCCGCCGGGCGACGCGATCGTCATCGATGATCTGGCGGTCGATATCCAAGGCGTCATCCGGCGCGTGGCCGACGAGTCCGGCTTGCCGGTTTCAGTCATCTATACCCGGGCAAGCGGCCGCAAGGAAGCCGGCATCCATGCGTTGTTCGAATTGTTCAAGGCGGTCAAGGCTTGCGGCAGCCTCGTGTCCGAGGTCGTGCTGGTCGGCCGTTACGATCCGTCGCATCTCGATTCCGCCTGGGATTATTCCTGGATCGGTTTCGAGCGCTCGCTGAAACTGGTGCTGCCGGAGGTGAAGATCGCGCTCTTGTACACCGATACGCCGTCCTGCGGCGCGCGGCAGTTGACGGAAGCGCGGCAAGCCGGCGGCGTCAGCTGGTACCGTCACGGCAAGCGCCACGTGCCTGCCTTGCGGCCGGTCGAGTCCGGCCGTGCGACGCAGGCGGCGATGATCAAGCAGCAAGGCGCTTACCTGATCACCGGCGGTTGCGGCGCCCTGGGCATGAAGTTCGCGCACCATCTCGCGCGCAATTACCACGCCAGGCTGGTGCTGCTCGGCAGGCGTCCGCTGTCCGCCGATATCCAGGCGCAACTCGACGGTTTGCGGCAAGCCGGCGCGCGCGACGTGCAGTACGCGGCGGTCGATATCGGCAACGGCGACGCGCTGAAGGCCTGGGCGCGCACGCTGTCCGTGCCGCTCTCCGGCGTCTTCCATGCCGCCGGCGTCGATGTCGCGCGGCCGTTCCACGAAAAATCGACGGCCGACCTCGACGCGGTGCTGCGTCCGAAGACCGCCGGCACCGTGCTGCTGGACGAGGCGCTGCGAGAGCATCCGCTCGATTTCGTGTGCTATTTCTCGTCTTCCGCCGGCGTCCTCGGCGATTTCGGGTCCTGCGACTACGCCATCGCCAACCGCTTTCAGATGGCTTACGGCCACTATCGCCGCCAGCATGGGAAGCTCCCGGGCAAGACGCTCGTCATCAACTGGCCGTTCTGGCAAAAGGAAGCGGGGCAGCAGGGCGGCATGGGCTCGAACGATCCCGGGCAAGTCGCCTTCTATCTCAAGAGCAGCGGCCAGGACGCGCTGACCAGCGCCGACGGCATACGGATCTGGGAAGACCTGCTGCGCGCCGACCGCACCCAGACCCTGGTGATGGTCGGCCAGCCCGCGCGCATCGATCAGTTCCTGGGCCGCATCTATCGCACCGGGCAGCCGGCGCAGGCGCGCCCGGATTCTTCGATGCCAGCGCCGCTGCCGGCACCGCAGCATTCACAGGCGAAGCCGTCGGCGCCGCGCGCCTCGTCCGCGGGGGCCTCCTCCAAGAATCTTCCGCTGCCGGAACGCCTGCGGCTCGAATTGCGGCGGCTCGTCTCGTCAAGCCTGCAAATCGACGAGTCCAGGCTGGACGACAGGACGAACCTGGCGGACTACGGCTTCGACTCGATCAACCTGGCGTCCTTCGCCAAGCGCCTGACGAGCCATTTCTCGCTCGAGGTCACGCCGGCCTTGTTCTTCAACCATTCCACCGTCCAGCAGCTGGCCGATTATTTCGCGACCGAGCATCAGCGGCACTTCCAGGAATTCTATGGACGCTCGCAGCCGGCCGAAGCGGAGGCGGGCGCCGCGCATGCGGGCGCCGTGCACGCGGGCGCCGTGCACACGGGCGATGCGCGTCCGGAGCGGGCGCAACCGCTGCGCCAAGCCGCGCCGCGCGGACGTTTCCTTTCCGCCGCCCCGGCCGGCGTGCCGCAAGCGATGCCGGCGACGGCCGCGTTGCGCGAGCCGATCGCGGTCGTCGGCATGTCGGGCCGCTTCCCGCAGGCGAACGACGTGGATGAGTTCTGGCGCCTGCTGGCCGAGGGCAAGAGCGGTATCACCGAGATTCCGCGTTCGCGCTGGGATTGGAGCGATTACTTCACGGCGCCGGGCCATATCGGCAACGTGATCAGCACCAACAAGGGCGGCTTCATCGACGGCTTCGACGAATTCGATCCGCTGTTCTTCGAAATCTCGCCGGCCGAAGCGGAAGAGATGGATCCTTCCGAAAGACTGCTGCTGATGGAAGCCTATCGCGCCATCGAAGACGCGAGAATGTCGCCCGCGTCGCTGCGCGGCAAGAACGTCGGCGTCTTCGTCGGCATGGAGGAAAGCCAGTACAGCCTGGTGACGGACGTGCAAAGCGTGACCACCACCGGCGCCGCCATGATCTCGTCGCGGCTTTCCTATTTCCTCGACCTGCACGGGCCGACCATCGCCACCAATACCGCGTGTTCGTCCGGATTGGTCGCCCTGCACCAGGCCGTCGCCAGCCTGCGCCAGGGAGAATGCGAATCGGCGCTGGTCGCCGGCGTGGCGCTGAACCTGTCGCCGAAGGCCTGGATCAAGATGAGCGAAGCGCGCATGCTGTCGCAGGACGGCCAGTGCTTCAGCTTCTCGAAGAACGCCAACGGCATCGGCGTCGGCGAAGCCATCGTGGTGCTGATGCTCAAGCCGCTGTCGGCGGCGGTCGCCGATCGCGATCGCATCTACGGCGTCATCAAGGCCAGCGGCATCAACTTCGACGGCAAGACCAACGGCGTCACGGCGCCGAACGGCAGGGCGCAGGCGCAGCTGATCGAGAGCGTCTACGCCAGCCACGGCATCGATATCCGCGACGTTTCCCATATCGTCGCCCACGGCACCGGCACGAAACTGGGCGATCCGGTCGAGATCAACGCGTTGAACGACGCCTTCAAGAAGCTCGGCCGGCAGCAAGGGCTCGACTCGCCCGGCAAGGCGCATTGCGCCATCACCAGCTGCAAGACCAATTTCGGCCACACCATGGCGGCCTCGGGGCTGGTCAGCCTGGCGGGACTGTTGAAGGGCATCGAGCATCGCAAGATTCCCGCCAGCCTGTACTGCGAGGAAGAGAACGACTACATCAGCTGGCGCGACAGCCATTTCTACATCAACAAATCGACGCGCGACTGGCACAGCGACGGCGGCAAGCCGCGCATGGGCGCGGTCAGCGCCTTCGGGCGCAGCGGCACCAATGCGCATGTCGTGGTCGAGGAATACCGGGCACCGGTCGCCGCCGATCGGCGGGTGAACGCCGCCCGCGGCGATACGGCGGTCATCGTGCCGCTGTCGGCGCGCGCGGCCCCGCAGTTGCGCCAAAAGGCGCGCGACCTGCTGGATTTCATCCGCCGCGAGGGACAAGCGGATCTGGCCGCGATGGCCTACACCTTGCAGGTGGGCCGGGAACACATGGAAGAACGCCTGGCGCTGGTGGTGAGCTCGGTCGAGCAACTGGCGCAAGGATTGGACGCCTATCTCGGCGCCAGGCTGCATGCGGGCTCCTTCCAGGGTTCGGTCGGCCACAAGCGCGAAGCCATGAGCGTCATCGGCCTGGACGGCGACGTGCGGGAAACCATCGGCCAATGGATGGCCGCCGGCGAACTGCCGAAGCTCGCGGATTCGTGGGCCAAGGGCGTGGACCTGGATTGGGAAAAGCTATACGGCGACGCGCAATCCAGGCCGGAGCGCATCGGCTTGCCGACTTATCCGTTCGCCAGGGAGCGCTACTGGATCGACGGCCCGGCGCAGGAGGAATACCAGGAACGGGAAACCGCCTCCGACGGCCGGCCGGACGACGGGCTCGAATCGATCGAGGACATCATCAACAAGATCGATGAAGGTTCGATCGAAAAGCATCAGGCCGCGGCCTTCCTGAAGAAGATGTCCATGTGACCCGCACGATTCATCCATCCCGAGAAAACGCGCGTTTCAAGTTAGGCCTCTGAGAAATACCGAATAGAGAGAGTGTCATGATCGATTTTGTGGAATATGTCGTTTCGGAGTTGTCGAGCAAGAGAATATCGAAGTCCGATGCCCTTGCGCTTATTACACAATTTCGTCTCCGATCGAAAGGCGATGCGCAGGGAGCCGCCCGGCAAGCCGTCCTCCATCCGTTGTTGCACCGTAATACCTCCGATCTGACGCAGCAAAGCTATAGCACGACATTCGACGGCGGCGAATTCTTCCTGCGCGATCACCGGGTCAACGGACAAAAGGTCTTGCCGGGCGTCGCCTACCTGGAAATGGTGCGCGCCGCCATCCGGGCCGCGTTGCCGGCGCAGGAGGAAGCGAGCATCGAACTGCGCAACGTCATCTGGGCGCAGCCGATCGTCGTGACGGAGCGCACCGAAGTCACCGTGGCTTTGTTCCCGGCGGAGACGCCGGCCGGCAGCGGACAAACCGGCGGACACATCGAGTACGAAGTCTATAGCGTCCAAACGGACGCCGATGGCGTTGCGCGGGAAATCGTCCATTCCCAGGGCCTTGCCGTCATCGCCGGCCAGCCGGCGCCGGACCAGCTCGCCAAGCTCGCCCAGCTCGACATCGGGCAGCTGCGCTCGCAAATGACGCACGGGAGATGGGAGGCGCCGCAGATTTACGCCGCCTACGACAAGATGGGCATCCACTACGGCCCCACGCACAAGGGCGTGACCGCCATCCTGCGCGGCGAGCGGCAGCTGCTGGCGCGGCTCTGCCTGCCGTCCGAGGCGGCCGACGCGTTCGCCGATTACCTGCTGCATCCGAGCCTGATGGACGCGGCCGTGCAATCCGCCGTCGGCTTCATCGAGGACAGCGGCAAGATTCCCGACCGGCCGAATCTTCCGTTCGCGCTGCAATCCTTGCGCATCCTGTCGGCCTGCACCAAGGAGATGTTCGCCTGGCTGCGCTTTTCGGCGGGCAGCAAGCCCGGCGACAAGGTCATCAAGCTCGATATCGATCTGTGCGATCCGGAGGGCAGGGTCTGCGTGCAGATGCAGGGCTTCACTTCCCGGGTGCTCGACAAGGAAAACGAAGCGGAAACGGCGAGCGGCACACCGGCCGGCACGCTCTATGCGGCGCCGACGTGGGAAGCGGCCAAGCTGGATATCGCTTCTGAAACTACCCCACGCCGATACGATCAGCGGCACATCATCCTGTGCGGTCCGTCGAGCGCGCACGCCGCCGCTCTCGAAGCGGCGATCGCCGACAGCGCCTGCCTGCCGCTGCCGGCGGCGCCGGGACGCCATGCCGCCGAGCGCTACCAGGAGGCGGCGACCGCCTGCTTCGAACGCATCAAGAACGTGCTCGCGAACAAGCCGGGCGGGCCGGTGCTGGTGCAAGTCGTGGTGGCCGACTCGGACGAGGATGCGCTGCTCCTGGGCCTGGCCGGGTTGCTCAAGACGGCCGCCCTGGAAAATCCCCTGCTGACCGGCCAGATCGTCGTCGCCGGAGCGCAAGCCGCGGCGGAGGAACTGGCGCGGCAGTTGCAGGCGGAACTGCACCGCCCGCGCGACACGGTGGTCCGGTACGCGCAAGGCGCGCGCGAAGTGCTGACATGGCGCGAACTCGATGCCGGCCAGGGCGGCATCGAAGACCAGGCCGAAAACAATGCCCCCATGGTTTTCAAGGACAAGGGCGTCTATCTCATCACCGGCGGCCTGGGCGGCCTGGGCGTCTTGTTTGCGAAGGAAATCCTGAAGCAGGCGCGCGGCGCGAAGGTGATCCTCACCGGACGTTCCGAGCTGACGCCCGACCGGAAAGCGCTGCTGAAGTCCTTGTCGTCGCGCAAGGGCGCCGTGGAATACCGGCGGGTCGATATCGCCGATGCCGGCCAGGTGCGGCAACTGGTAGCCGCGATCGTCAAGGAACATAAGCAAATCGACGGCATCCTGCATTCCGCCGGCATGATCCGGGACAGCTTCATCCTGAAGAAGACGGCCGAGGAATTCCGGCAAGTGCTCGAGCCGAAGGTGGCCGGCACCTTCAACCTCGACGAAGCCTGCAAGCATCTCGATCTCGATTTCATGGTGCTGTTCTCCGCCGGCGCGGCGGTGACCGGCAACGGCGGCCAGGCGGACTATGCCGCCGCCAACGGTTTCATGGACCGGTTCGCCCTCTACCGCAATCAATTGGTCGCGGCCGGCCGGCGCAAGGGCAAGACGCGCGCCATCAACTGGCCCCTGTGGCAGGAAGGCGGCATGGGCGTCGACGCCGCGACGCAAGAGCAGATGCTGCGCGCCGCCGGTTTGATCCCGATGCGGACCGCCACCGGCATGCAGGCTTTCCGGCGCAGCCTGGCGTTGCCGCATGCCCAGATCCAGGTGGTGGAAGGCGATCTATCCAGGTTGCGCGCGACGCTGTTCGCGGACGAGGCGCCCGAGGCATCGGGCGCGGCGGCGGAGCCGGCGCACCAGGCGGAACCTGTCGCGGCCGCCGGCATCGACAGCGGCGACCTCGAAGAGAAAACCCGGAATTTCCTGAAGAAGCGGCTTTCTTCCTTGCTGAAATTGCCGGCCAACAAAATTGATGCCGCCGCGCCGTTCGAAAAGTACGGCATCAATTCCATCATGACGATGAATCTGACCAACGAGCTGGAGAAGACCTTCGGCTCGTTGCCGAAGACCTTGTTCTTCGAATACCAGACGCTGGCCGAACTGGCGCAGTACTTCGTCAAATCGCATGCGGCGCAATTGGCGGCGCTGTTCGCCGAGGCGGCCGATCGCCGCACCGGCAGCCGTGCCGCGCCGGCCGAACCGGCCGTGCCCAAGGCGGCTTCCCCGGCGACGCCGGCGACTAGCCGCGCCAGCCGCCGGCGCCGCTTCGCCGTCGCCGCCAGCGCGATCGAACCCGCGCGGACCGGCGCGGTCCGCAGCACGGAACCGATCGCCGTCGTCGGCCTGAGCGGCCGCTATCCGGGCGCGCGCGACATCGAGGAATACTGGCGCAACCTGCGCGACGGCAAGGATTGCATCGTCGAAGTCCCGCAGGATCGCTGGGACTGGCGCGAGTATTTCACCGACGACCGCTCCAAGAGCGGCCGCCATTACAGCAAGTGGGGCGGCTTCATCGACGGCGTCGATGAATTCGATGCGCTGTTCTTCAATATTCCGCCGGTGGATGCCGAACGCATCGATCCGCAGGAACGCTTGTTCCTGCAGCATGCCTGGATGGCGCTCGAGGATGCCGGCTACACCCGCGCCAGCCTGCAAATTCCGCGCGAGCAGGACCAGGCCGGCCAGGCCGGCGTGTACGTGGGCGTGATGTACGGCGAATACCAGCTGTTCGGCGCCGAGACCAGCCTGCTCGGCGAGCGCATGGTGACGCCGTCGAGCTATTCCAGCATCGCCAACCGGGTCTCCTATTTCCTCAACCTGCATGGCCCCAGCATGGCGGTCGACACCATGTGTTCGTCGTCGCTCACCGCCATCCACCTGGCTTGCCAGGACTTGCGGCTGGGACGCACCGATGTCGCGATCGCCGGCGGCGTCAACGTCACGATCCATCCGAACAAGTATCTCTTGCTCAGCTCCGGGCAGTTCATCGCCAGTGACGGCCGCTGCCAGAGTTTCGGCGAGGGCGGCGACGGCTATATTCCCGCCGAGGGCGTCGGCGCGGTGATCCTGAAACGGCTGTCCGAGGCGGAGCGGGACGGCAATCACATCTACGGCGTGATCAAGGCCAGCGCGCTGAACCATGGCGGCAAGACCAACGGCTATTCGGTGCCCAATCCCCAGTCGCAGGCCAGCGTCATCGGCCAGGCGTTCAAGGAATGCGGCGTCGATCCGCGCCACGTCAGCTATGTCGAAGCGCACGGCACCGGCACCAAGCTCGGCGACCCGATCGAGATCGCGGCGCTGACGCAGGTGTTCCGCCAGCATACCCAGGAGAACCGCTTCTGCCTGATCGGCTCGGCGAAATCGAATATCGGCCATGCTGAGTCGGCCGCCGGCATCGCGGGACTGACCAAGGTGCTGCTGCAGTTGAAGCATCGGCAGATCGTGCCGTCGCTGCACTCGTCGGCCTTGAATCCGCATATCGATTTCGACAAGACGCCGTTCGTGGTCAACCAGACCTTGCGCGAATGGGAGCAGCCGGAAGTGGACGGCAGGCGCCTGCCGCGGATCGCGGGACTGTCCTCGTTCGGCGCGGGCGGCTCCAACGCGCACCTGATCGTGGAAGAGTATGCGCCGTCCGACCGAACCGCGACCGCCGGATTCGAGGGCGCGCAGGCGCCGGCCGCCATCGTGCTGTCGGCACGGACGCCGGAACAGTTGAAACAAAAGATCCGCGACCTGCACGCCTTCCTGCGCGCGCAGGAGCATGCCGTCGATCTGCACTCCATGGCTTACACCTTGCAGGTGGGCCGGGAGGCGATGCAGGAACGCTTCGGCTTGATCGTGGATTCGGTCGAGCAATTGACGGAACGGCTGCAGGCTTGCCTGGATGGCGACGAGCAAGTCGAGGATAGCTATCAAGGGCAAGCGAGACGCGACGACGAGGCGTTGTCGCTGTTCAGCAGCGATGCCGATCTGCGCGAAACGATAGAAAAATGGATCGCCGGCAGGAAGCTCTCGCGTCTCCTGGAGTTGTGGACCAAGGGATTGGAACTCGACTGGAACAAGCTCTACGGGGAAGCCAAGCCGCGCTTCGTCAGCCTGCCGACATATCCGTTCGCCCGCGACCGCTGCTGGATCGACCGCGTGAAGGCGGTCGGCGGACAGGCGGTGCCCGGCACGGCGGGCGCGGTGCTGCATCCCTTGCTGCACGCGAACACCTCCGATTTCAGCCAGCAAAGTTATCGCTCGACCTTCACCGGCTCGGAGTTTTTCCTGGCCGATCATCGCGTCGGCATCGGCGCCGCCCCGGAGCGGAAAGTGTTGCCCGGCGTGGCTTACCTGGAGATGGCGCGCGCCGCCGTCGAGCAGGCGCTGCCGGCCATGTCCGGCGCGACCACGATGGAATTGCGCAATATCGTCTGGGCGCAACCGCTCGTGGTGGACGATCGCCGGCAAGTCGACATCGCCCTGGCGCCGAATGACGACGGCCGGATCGATTTCGAGATCCGCAGCCAGGATGGCGAGGAAGGCATCGTCCATTGCCAGGGCCAGGCCGTCCTCGGCGCCCGGCCGGCTTCGTCGCCGTTGGATATCGAACGGCTGCAGGCGCGGATGCAACGCGGCGCCTTGGAGCCGGACAGCATTTATGCCGCTTATGCCCGCATGGGCCTGCGCTATGGGCCGGCGCATCGCGCAATCGCGGCGCTCGCGCTCGGCGAGCGCGAGCTGCTGGCGCACCTGCGTCTCCCGCCGGCGGTCGAAGCAAGCCGCTCCGGCTACCAGCTCCATCCGAGCCTGCTCGACGGCGCCCTGCAGGCGGCCATCGGCCTGGCCGGCGCGGCGGCCGATGCATCGACCCGGGCACGCCTGCCGTTCGCGCTGGATACCCTGCATATCGTCGCGCCGTGCACCACCGAGATGCTGGCCTGGGTGCGCTATGCGCCGGGCAGCGAACCCGACGACAATGTCGTCAAGCTCGATATCGACCTGTGCGACAGCCAGGGCAAGGTGTGCGTCCAGATGCGCGGATTTTCCTCGCGCATGCTCGGCAAGGACAGCAGCGAGGAGAGCGGCGAGGAGAACGGCAAAGCGGCCGCCTCGGAGCGGACGACCGGCAGCCTCGTCGCGGCCCCGGTGTGGCAAGCCGCCGCGGCGTCCGGCGCCGGCCGGCGCGACCATGCGCAACGCCACGTCATCCTGTGCGAACTGCCCGGCATCGATACCGCGCGCATCGAGGCATCGATGCCCGGCAGCCGTTGCCTGCGCTTGCAGGCGCCGCCGGCAAGCACGCTCGCCGAACGCTATACGCAGCATGCGCTGGCCTGCTTCGAGCACGTCCGCGCGATCCTCGAAGGCAAGCCGCAGGACCAGGTGCTGGTCCAGATCGTCGTCGCCGACGGCGAGGAGGGCGCCGTCCTGGCGGGACTGTCCGGCTTGCTCCGCACCGCCGCGCTGGAAAACCCCAGGCTGGTCGGCCAGCTCATTCTCGTCGCGCCGGACATCGGGACGGAGCCGCTGGCGCGGCAGCTGCAGGAAGACGGAAACGCGCCGGACGCGGTAGTCAGGCACACGGGCGAACGGCAAGTCTTGCATTGGCAAGAGCTGCCGGCCGATCCCGGCACGGCCCATGTCGCGTTCAAGGACCACGGCGTCTACCTGATCACGGGCGGGCTCGGCGGCCTGGGCATGCTGTTCGCGAAGGAGATTCTCGCGCAGGCATCCAGGGCCAGGGTCATCCTCACCGGACGCTCGGCGCCGAGCGCCGACAAGCAGGCCGCCCTCGATCAGGTCGCGGCGCAATTCGGCGCGACCGGCGGCCGGCTCGCCTATCGCACGCTCGACCTGGACAATGCGGACGAGGTGAAGCGGTTCATCGCAGCGACGAGAAAGGAATACGGCCGGATCGACGGCATCCTGCACAGCGCGGGCATGACCGCCGACAATTTCATCCTGAAGAAATCGGCCGAGGAGTTCGGCCGGGTTCTCGCGCCCAAGGTCGCGGGCACCTTCCACCTGGACCAGGCGACGCAGGACGCCGGGCTCGATTTCTTCGTGCTGTTCTCTTCCACCAGCAGCGCCATGGGCAATGCGGGCCAGGCCGACTATGCCGCCGCCAACGGCTTCATGGACCAGTTCGCCGCCTATCGCAATCGCTTGGCGGCGGCCGGGCAAAGGCAGGGCAGGACGCTGTCGATCAACTGGCCGCTGTGGCAAGAGGGCGGCATGCGGATCGATCCGGAGACCCTGGAGCTGCTGCGGCAAGCCACCGGCGTGCAGCCGATGCAAACCACCACCGGCATGCAGGCGCTGTATCGCAGCCTGGGCTCGGAGCATGGCCAGACGCTGGTGCTGGAGGGCGAGCTGACCGGGCTGCGGGCGCAACTGCGGCGCGCGGCCGCCGAACAGACGCGGCCGCGGGAGTCGGCGGCAATGCGCGCATCGGCGCCCGTGGCGACGACTATGCCTGCGCCGATCGCGGCGGCGACGCCCGCCGGCGATCTGCTCGACAAGGCCGAGGACTACCTGCGCAAGCAATTCTCGGAAGTATTGAAAGTGCCGTCGCACAAGGTCGATCCGCAGGCGCCGCTGGAAAACTACGGCATCGATTCGGTCGTCGCGATGAAGCTGACCAACGTGCTGGAGAAGACCTTCGGCTCGCTGTCGAAGACCCTGTTCTTCGAATACCAGACGATCGCCAAGCTGGCCGCTTACCTGGTGAAGGCCTTCCCGGACGTGGTGCGCAAGGAAGTCGGGCTTGCAACCGATCTCCCAGGCGGTCCCGCGCCGGCGGCCGAAACCGCTGCCGTCCCGCCGGCGACCGCCGACAGGCTGCCGGCCGTTCCCGCCTTGCGCGGCAAGAACCGATTCCTCGGCGCGCCGGCCCAGGCCCAGGCGACCAGGGAAGTCGCCATCGTCGGCTTGAGCGGCAGGTATCCGCAGGCGGAGAACCTGGAGGCGTTCTGGGAAAACCTGAAGGCCGGCCGCGATTGCATCACCGAGATTCCGGCGGACCGCTGGGACCACGCGCTGTACTTCGATCCGGACCGGAACAGGATCGGGAAGACCTATGCCAAGTGGGGCGGCTTCCTCGCCGACGTCGACAAGTTCGATCCGCTGTTCTTCAACATCTCGCCCAAGGAAGCCGAGGTCATCGACCCGCAGGAACGCTTGTTCCTGGAAACGGCATGGGAGACCATCGAGGACGCCGGGTATGGCAAGGACAGCCTGTCGGGCAAGCGCGTGGGCGTGTTCGTCGGCGTCATGTGGGGCCATTACGAGCTCTACGGCGCCGCCGCGCTGGCCGGAAAGAATCCGGCCATTCCCACCTCGTCGCACGCCTCGGTCGCCAACCGCGTATCGTATTTCTTCAACCTCCATGGTCCCAGCATCGCGCTGGACACCATGTGCTCGTCGTCGCTCACCGCGATTCACCTGGCTACCGAGGAAATCCGCAGAGGCAATATCGACGCCGCGCTCGCCGGCGGCGTGAACCTCTCGATCCATCCGCAGAAGTATCTCAACCTGAGCCAGGGCAAGTTCGCCGCGAGCGACGGCAGGTGCCGCAGCTTCGGTGCCGGCGGCGACGGTTACGTGCCGGGCGAAGGCGTGGGTGCGGTGTTCCTCAAGCCGCTGGAGGATGCGCTGCGCGACGGCGACCACGTGTATGCCGTGGTCCGCTCGAGCGCTCTCAATCACGGCGGCAAGACCAACGGCTACACCGTTCCCAATCCGAACGCCCAGGGCGAACTGATTCTCGACGCCCTCAAGAAGGCCGGCGTCGATCCGAAGACCCTGGGCTATATCGAAACCCACGGCACCGGAACCTCGCTCGGCGATCCGATCGAGATCACCGGCTTGCAGCAGGCGTTCGCCGGCTACACCGACGAGAAGAAAATCTGCCCGATCGGCTCGGTCAAATCGAATATCGGCCACCTGGAGTCGGCGGCCGGCATCGCGGCCGTCACCAAGGCCCTGCTGCAGATCAAGCACGAGCAACTGGTGCCCTCGCTGCATGCGGAACCCTTGAATCCCAACATCGATTTCGAGGCTTCGCCGTTCTATGTGCAGACCAGGCTGGCGGACTGGAAGCGCAGCGCCGAACATCCGGAACAGCCGAGGCGCGTGGCCGTGAGTTCCTTCGGCGCCGGCGGCTCCAACGCGCATGTCATCCTGGAAGAGCATATCGATACGCGACCGGCGCGGGCCGTGCAGCCGGCGCGGCCCGAAGTCTTCGTGCTGTCGGCGCGCGATCCCGGAGCGCTGCATCGCTATGCCGCGCGCGTCGCGCGCTTCCTGGAGCATGCCGGCGGCGAATCGCTGACGGATATCGCCTATACCTCGCAGGTGGGAAGAACGCCGCTGCCGGCGCGCCTGGCCGTCATCGCGGCGAGCGTCGACGAACTCAAGGACAAGCTCGGACGATGGGTGGCTTCGCGCACCGCGACGGAGCGCGGCCTGGCCGCCAATGGCCTGGCCGAACCGGAAGACGTCTTCCAAGGCAACGTCAACGATGCGCAATACAACGCCGGCAACCTGATCCAGGGTGCCGCCGGCAGGGCTTTCCTGCAGGATCTGCTGGCGAAGCGGGACCTGGCGAAAGTCGCCCAGCTCTGGACCCTGGGCGCCGACATCGATTGGCTGCTCGCCCACCATGGCGCGCAGCCGCGCAGGGTGAGCCTGCCGACGTATCCGTTCGCGAAGGAACGCTACTGGGTCGATGCGCAGGCCTTCCCGGCGGCCGGCATGCCGGCGGCGCCCAAGGCCGTTCCCAAGGCCGTCGAAGAGCCGCGCAGGAATTACTATCGTCCGCGATGGAAGGCGAGCCCGCTCGACGTTTCCGCCGCATCGCAGGCCGCGACCGGCCATGCCGGTCCTATCCTCCTCCTGGACACGTCGGAGGAATTCTTCCAGGCGTTCAAGGAAAGCCTCGCGGAGACCCCGGTCTTCCTGGCGAAGCTGGGCGGCGCATACCAGGAAGTCTCGTCCGACAGCTTCACGATCGATCCGGAACGGGAAGAGGATTTCAACCGGCTCGTCGAGGTGCTCAAGGGCCGGAACCTGCTGCCGTCGCTGATCCTGCATCGTTACGCGCAGGCCGGCGGTCTCGAGCAAAGCGAGCAGGAGATCGTCCGCCGGCTCGATCGGGGCGTATACGCGCTCCTGCATGCGAGCAAGGCGCTGATGCTGCAAAAGCAGCACGCCGCACCGAAGATGATGTCGTTCTTCACCGGCGATTCCCACGCTTCGGCTCCCTTGGGCGCGGCGCTCGCCGGCTTCTACCGGACGCTCCGCCTGGAAAATCCCAAGTACGTCTCGAAGGTCGTGGAGATCCGGGCGGCGGACGGCGAGGCGGTTTCCGTCGCGGACGAGGTCGGCATCGTGCTGGATGAGTTGCGCGACGGCGCCTGGGCGGCGAGCGAGATCCGCTATCTCGCGGCCGACGGGCAAACGCGCTCCCGCCATGCGCGCGAGTATGTCTCGTACCAGCCCGTCCAATCCTCCGACCGGAAAGCGGACCTGCCGCTGAAGCAGCACGGCGTCTATCTCGTCACCGGCGGCCTGGGCGGCCTGGGCTTCATCGTGGCGGATTACCTGGCGCGGCATTTCCAGGCCAAGCTGGTGCTGGCCGGACGTTCCACGCCGAACGAGGAACATGCGAAGAAGATCGAACGGCTCCATGCGCACGGCGCCGAGACGCTCCATCTGCGCGCGGACGTGGCCAAGCCGGCCGACGTGGAGTCGATGGTGCGCGAAGCGAAAGCGCGCTTCGGCCGCATCGACGGCGTGATCCACAGCGCCGGCATCAACCGCGACTCCTTCATCCTCAAGAAGACCAGGGACGAGATGGCCGGGGTGCTGGAACCGAAGGTCTTCGGCGCGTTCAACCTGGATCGGGCGACGCGCGAGGAAGACCTGGACCTGTTCGTCCTGTTCTCGTCCGTGGCCGGCGCGCTGGGCAATCTCGGCCAATGCGACTATGCGTACGCCAACCGCTTCCTCGACGCCTTCGCCGAGGAGCGCGAAGCCCTGAGAGCGGCGGGCCGGCGCAGCGGCAGGACGCTGTCGATCAACTGGCCGTTCTGGGAAGAGGGCGGCATGACGCTCTCGCGGGATGCCATCGCCGCCTCGGCCAAGCACACCGGCATGCATCCGTTGCCGAGCGCCGAGGGTATCCGGTACTGGGAGGATTTCCTGCGTTCCGGCGAGCCACAGGGCATCGCGCTGTATGGCGCGCCGTCCAGGATCGCGGCCTATGTCGGACACGGGGCGGTGCGCACTGGCACCGGTTCGCCGGTACCGGCCGGGGCCGCCGACGCGGCGACGCTGCCGGCAAGGACGGAAGCCTACCTGAAGGCGCTGATCGGCGAGGAAATCAAGCTGGCCCCGGAACGCATCGATGCGCGCGAGCGCCTCGAATCCTTCGGCATCGACTCGATCATGGTCGGACGCCTGAACGAGCGCCTGACCCGCGACCTGGGAGAGTTGCCGAAGACGCTGTTCTACGAATATGAAACCATCGAAGACCTCGCGAAGTATTTCGTCCGCGAAGCGCCGCAGGTGTTGACCGAGCTCTTCGCCCGGGAAAACGCGGCGGACGGCGCCGCCGTCGAGATCGTCGATGCCGAGGCGGCCGAGACATTCGAGGCGGCCGACGCGGCGGAAGCGATCGGCGCGGATCTCGAATCCGAGAGCGTCCGGCGCGGCCGCGAGCTCAACGATGCGGAACCGATCGCCATCATCGGCGTGCACGGATACTATCCGCGCTCCAAGGACTTGAACGAGTACTGGGAAAACCTGCGCCAAGGAAAAGACCTGGTCGGACCGGTTCCCGCCGAGCGCTGGGATGCCGAGCGGTTCTACGATGCCGATCCGGCCAGGGCCGCCGAGGGGAAGATCTATTGCAAGTGGGGCGCCTTCCTCGACGACTTCGACAAGTTCGATGCCGCCTTCTTCAACATCGAACCGGAAGAGGCCCGCATCATCGATCCGCAGGAAAGGCTGTTCCTGCAGTCGGTATGGTCCGCCATCGAAGATGCCGGCTACACCCGCGAAAGCCTGAAGCGGCGATTCCCCAAGGCGCGCAGCGCCGACGTCGGCGTGTTCGTCGGCGTCACGACCAACTCGTATCACCTGTTGACGGCCGACGAGTGGAATCGCGGGAACATCGTTTCGCCGAGCGCGCTGCCGTGGTCGATCGCGAACCGCGTCTCCTATTTCTTCGATTTCCAGGGCCCCAGCATGCCGGTCGACAC
Organism: Paucimonas sp.; assembly: GCA_035627375.1. GTDB lineage: Bacteria > Pseudomonadota > Gammaproteobacteria > Burkholderiales > Burkholderiaceae_D > DASPLX01. The sequence goes on from DASPLX010000030.1 coordinate 32,569, forward strand.
GGCGTGTTCATCCTCCTCGGTGGCGATCCACCTGGCGTGCGAAAGCCTGAGAAGGCAGGAATGCCAGGTCGCCGTGGCCGGCGGCGTGAATCTCTATCTGCACCCCTCGAAATATCACGGGCTGTGCCAGAAGCGCATGCTGGCCGCGGGCGGGAAATGCCGCAGCTACGGCGCCGGCGACGACGGCTTCGTGCCGGGCGAAGGCGTGGGAACGCTGGTGCTCAAGCCGCTCTCCAGGGCAAAGGCGGACGGCGACCATATCCACGCGGTGATCGTCGGCAGCGCCTACGACCACAGCGGCCGCTCGAACGGCTATTCGGCGCCCAACCCCAATTCCCAGGCGAGCCTGATCGGCCAGACGCTGAGTAAGGCCGGCATCCATCCGGAATCCATCGGCTATATCGAAGGCCACGGCACGGGCACCCAGCTCGGCGACAGCCTCGAGATCGTCGCCCTGACCCAGGCTTTCGGCAAGCAGACGCAGAAGCGCCGGTTCTGCCCGCTCGGTTCGGTGAAGGCGAACCAGGGGCATTCGGAATCGGCGGCGGGCGTGGCCGGCGTGACCAAGGTCTTGCTGCAGATGAAGCATCGGCAATTGGCGCCGACCATCCACTCGGAGGAAGTCAATCCGAATATCGCCTTCGAGCGCTCGCCGTTCTATCTGCAGCATGCAGCGGGCCCGTGGGAAGCGGCGCCGGATCAGCCGCGCCGCGCGCTCGTCAACTCCTTCGGCGCGGGCGGCGTGAACGCCTGCGTCGTGCTCGAGGAATACGTGCGGCCTGCCGTCCCGGCGCATGCCCGCGCCGCCGGCCCGCAGTTGATCATCCTGTCGGCCAAGACCGAAGAACGCCTGCGGGAATACGCGGACCGGTTGCTCGACCATGTGCGCCGGGAAGCGGGCGCCACTGACGTCGACCTCGCGGCCCTGGCGTATACCCTGCAGGTCGGCCGCGAGGCGATGCCGGAGCGGCTGGCGCTGGCGGCCGCGGATATCGGGGAGCTGATCGCCAAGCTGGAGGCCTGGCTCCGGGGAGCTGCCGGCGCGGGCGTTCGGCGCGGCAGCCTCGATCCGCGCCGCGGCGCCAGGAGGGCGTCGAAGGAAGACAAGGACGTCCTGGATGCGCTGCTGGCGGCGCGGGACCTGGACGGCCTTGCGCAGGCATGGATCGGCGGCGCAGAAGTGGATTGGGAAAGACTCCATGCCCATGGCAAACCGTCGCGCATGCCGCTGCCGACCTATCCGTTCGCCAGGGAACGTCATTGGATCTCCGACGCTCCCGCGCCTGCGTCGCGCGCCGAGACCGTGCCCGGGACGGCCCGCTTGCATCCGCTGGTCTCCCACAACTCTTCCACCTTGAAAGAGGTGAGCTTCAGCTCGATGTTGTCTGGCAACGCATTCTATGCGCGCGATCACAAGGTCAACGGCCAGAGCATCTTCCCGGGCGCCGGTTTCCTGGAGATCGCCTGCGTGTCCGGCGCCTTGGCCGGAACGAAGAAGGTCGGCAAGATCCGCGACGTCGTGTTCATCGCGCCGCTGCTCTTCACGGGCGAGTCGCAGATGGTGCGGATCTCCTTGACGCCCACCGACGACAACGCGGAATACATCATCACGTCCTACGATGCGGACCGCGAGAAAGTCGTGCATTCGGAAGGCGTGATCGAATTCCGCGACGGTACGAAGGGCCACGGCGCAGAGGAAACCCTATCGATCGAGGCCTTGAAGGCGCAGTGCGCGCGGCCGGTGGCCGGCGAGCATTATTACGGCCTGTTCGAACAATCCGGCATCAGCTACGGCCCGTCGTTCCGGACGATGCAAGAGCTTTACATCGGCAAATCCTTCGCGCTGTCCAAGCTGAGCATCGCGGATCACCTGCGAAGCGATTTCGAGGAATTCGTCCTGCATCCCAGCCTCGTCGACGGCGCCTTGCAAACCGTTTCCGGCCTGGTCGGCGGCGTCGAGCCGCCGGAGCGGCCGGTGCCTTACCTGCCGTTCGCGATCGATGAGGTGGAGATCGTCCGGCCCGCTTCCCAGACCTGCTACGTGCACGTGGAGGAGGTGGAACTCAAGAAGCAGGGCAATGCCGAGATCAAGAAGTTCAACATCAAGATCTTGAATGAAAAGGGCCTGGTGTCGGTGTCGTTCAAGAACTTCTGCGTCAGGGCCTTCCGGGCCGTGCCGTCCAGCCCCGCTGCGCGCGACGCGAGAACCGCCGCGGCGCAGCACCCGTAGATTCAGAAATCCCAAGAGTGCAAACTTAACCAAGAGATAGCCATGAAAAGAGTATTGAGCTTCATTTCGCGACACCTTACCGGTGTTCCGGAGATGGTCCTGAAGAGAAAGCTGCTGGTGTTTTCGATCTTCGCCGTCTTCACGGCATTCTGCGTCTACGGCATGACGAAGCTGCAATTCGATTTCACGATCGAAAGGTGGCTCAAGCAGGACGACAAGGCATTCGTGGCGTACAACGAATTCCACGAGCAGTTCGGCAGCGACGACGGCGTCGTCATCGTCTACAAGCCGAAGGACGGCAACGTGTTCTCCGAGAAGTCCCTGCAAGTGGTCAAGGAGATCCGCGACGACCTGACCAATTACCATGCGAAAGTGAAGCCGGGCCAGAAATCCGCCCTCGACCATATCGTCAAGGTCGAGACGCTGATCAACGCGCCCATCCTGACGATCAAGGACGATCTCATGCATTCCCGCTGGCTGGTGGGAAGCAAGGTTCCGGACGATCAGTCGGCGCTCGACGATATCCGCAAGACCGCCAGGACCGAAAGGGATCTGCCGCTCAAGTACTTCTCGAAGGACGAGAAATACGGAGTGATTTACATCAAGACGGACTTCGGCGCGGTGCCGATCGATCTCGATCCGCAGGTCACCGCCGACCAGCAGATCAACATCGGGCTCGAGGCCAAGAATATCCAAGCCAGCCGCGAAGCCCTGGAAAAGGATGCGCTCCGCTTCAAGCCGACCGACATGGCGGATTACGTCGCCTTGAACGCCGCGCTCAAGGAAGTCCTGAACCAACCCAAGTACACGGATCACTTCGAATACTACAAGGTCGGCAACACCATCGATTCCGAGAACCAGGTCAAGATGGGCGAGGAAATGGGCTTGCTCTACCTGGTGGGCCTGGGAATCATGCTGACCACGCTGTTCATGATCTTCCGCTCGTTCGCCGGCGTCGTCTGGCCGTTCGTGGTCATCCTGCTGAGCACCGTGTGGACGTTCGGGCTGGCCGGCTGGCTCGGCTTGTCCGTCTCTCCGTTCGCGGTGCTGACGGTCTTGCTGATCCTGACCATCGGCATGGCCGACGTCACCCATATGCTGTCGAGCTACCTGTTCTTCCGCAACAAGGGCCACGACTTCGCTTCATCGCTGCGGGAAGCCTACGAGAGCGCGGGCCTGGCGTGCTTCCTGACCACCGTCACCACCATCATGGGCATGCTGTCCCTGCTGTCCGGCAGCCTGGTTCCGGTCATCAATTTCTCGCTGATGTCGGCGATCGGCGTCGGCGTCGCCTTCCTGTTGACGATCTACCTGCTCCCGGTCCTGCTGCATGTCTGGTCGCCGGTGCCGAAGATCCGCGCGCATCCGAACCTGATCGGACAGCTGGTCGGGAAGATCACGCCGAACATCGTGCCGCATATCCAGCGGCAGCTGGACAAGATCGTACCGATGGTGGAGAAGCGGCCTTATGCCTTCATCGCGCCGTTCGTCGTCGTCTTCCTGGTTTGCCTGTACGGCGCGTTCCAGGTGAAGGTCGATTACAGCATCTACGACCAGTACACCGAGGATTCCAACTTCTATCAAAGCATCAAGCTGCTGGATGAAAAATTGTCGGGCTCGTCCCGGATGTCGCTGTATGTCGATCTCGGCGAGGAAAGCGGATTCCAGGATCCCGCCGTCCTGCGCGTGATGGACGATCTGCAGCGGAAGCTGGAAAAGGACTACAGCAAGTACGTGGTGACGACTTCCTCCATCGTGGACGTCGTCAAGGACGCCTACCAGAAGCAGAACGACGGCCGGCCGGACATGTACGTGATTCCCGCCAAGCGCGAGGTGCTGTCGCAAACCTTGTTCACCTTCAACATCGCCGATCCGGAAGAGCGCGAACGGATGGTCAGCCAGAACTACCAGAAGGCCGCCGTCACGGTGACCCTGCGCGGTTATGGCTCCCACGAGTACACCAAGGTTTTCGCGCAGATGAAGAAGGACATCAACGACACGATGGACCGCATCAGGGGCGACTATCCGAAGGTCTCGGTGTCGATCACCGGCCTGTTCCCGATGGGCATGAGCGCCGCCGATTACCTGGTGACGAACGAGCTGCAGAGCTTCGGCCTGAGCCTGCTGGCCATCTCCCTCATGCTGCTGGTGATCTTCAGCTCGGTCAAGGCGGGCGCGATCTCCCTCATTCCGAACGTGATTCCGTCCTTCCTGGTCCTGGGCGTATTGGGCTTGTCGGGCGCGCCGCTGGATTTCTACACGATGATGCTGGCTCCCATCGCCGTCGGCATCGCGGTCGACGACACCATCCACTTCGTCTCGGTGTACCGGGTCGAGGTGATGAAGGACGGCAATATCAGGAGGGCGCTGGTCGACACGGTGAAAGAGTGCGGCCAGTCGGTCCTGTTCGCTTCCATGATCCTGGGCTTCGGCTTCGGCATCATGGCGATCGCCACGACGCCGGGCATCGCCAGCCTCGGAAGGCTCGGCTTCCTCGCCATTTTCGCCGGCCTGGTATGCGAGATGTTCCTGCTGCCCGCGTTGATCCTGGCGTTCAAGCTGAAATTCCCGCATCCGGAGAACCAGAAGATCCCGGCGCGCCGGCCGGAACTCGTACATTAAAGAAGGAAGGAAAGGAAGACATGATGAAATTCCCTATCAACGCATTGATTCGCCTGGCGACGGCCGGCTGCCTGATGGCGCCGCTCCCCCTGCTCGCCAAGACCGCCCCGGAAATCATGAAGGCGGTGGACGACAACTATCGAAGCGGCTTCACGACGGCGATCGTGAAGGTGCAGCTGTCCACCTGCAAATACGTTCTCGACAATACCGCGATCAATTGCAAGGAGAAGCCCAGGGTGACCATCCTGGAGGTCGGCGAGAAGCGCTTCGGCCACCAGAACCGCGACTCGCGCGCGCTCGCCTTCGTGTTCCAGCCGATCACCGACAAGGGCGTCGGCCTGCTGACGTACGAATACGCCAACGTGGACCGCGAAAACGACGTGCTGCTTTATCTGCCCGCGCTGGAAAAGGTGCGGCGCGTCGTGTCCGGCGGCGACGGCAACGAGGACGGCGGCAGCTTCTTCGGTACCGAATTCTTCGTCGACGACACCCTGCTGAAGAAAGTCGAGGAGTGGGATTTCACCATGGTCGGCGAAGACACGCAGGACAATCGGCCGGCCTGGGTCATCGAGTGCGTTCCCAAGCCGCGGCGGGCGAAGAAGACGCAGTATGGAAAGACCAATATCTGGATCGACAAGGAAAGATACGTCGTCCTGCGCGAGGACATCTACAACAAGGCCGGCAAGCTGTATCGGCAGCGCTTGAACAAGGATTTCAACTTCATCGACAACCGGGTCTGGATCTCCAAGCGGCAGATGATGAACAACTTCGCCACCAACCGCATCACGGTGGTCCAGAACATTTCCGCGACCTATAACAAGGAAGTGCCCGACGAGTTGATGACGGAACGCAGCCTGACCGATCCGTCCTTCAAGGAAAGAATCCTGGCGACGCTCCGCACCTATTACACCAAATGATCTTGTGCGGCCGGCCGGACCGGATCGCCGGACGGCGGAATCCATCGATTCCCGTTCCGTCGCGTCGATTCTGCCGGCCGCTAGCGGGAGTGACCTTGCCATGACGATTACAAGTGAGAACGCAGCGGAATCCGATGTCGCCGTGATCGGCATCGATTGCCGCTTTCCGGGCGCCGGCGACCCGGACCAATTCTGGGAAAACCTGGCCGCTGGCGTGAACAGCATCCGCGAGGTGCCCGCGGACCGCTTCGATTGGCGCCGGTATTTCGGCGATCCGCACGAACCCAACAAGACCAACAGCAAGTGGGGCGGATTCATCGACGACGTCGACAAGTTCGACGCCGAGTTCTTCCACGTCTCTCCCACGGAGGCGGAACTCATGGACCCCCAGCAGCGGCTCATGCTGGAATTGTGCTGGGGCTGCCTGGAAGACGCCGGTTATCTGCCCGGGAAGCTGGCCGGAACCGATACCGGCGTGTTCGTCGGCGTCGCCGGCCTCGATTACCGCGAGCTGCTCGAGACGAAGGCGGCGACCGTCGAGGCGCACCGGTCGACCGGCAATTACCTGTCGCTCGTCGCCAACCGGGTTTCCTATTTCCTGGACCTGCGCGGGCCGAGCGTGCCGTACGACACGGCCTGTTCGAGCGCCTTGTTCGCCATGCATTACGCGGTGCAATCGATCAATCGCGGCGAATCGGGCATGGCGCTGGTGGCCGGCATCAATATCATCCTGCGGCCGACCACCTTCATTTCGTTCGCCAAGACCGGCATGCTGTCGCCGACCGGCCAATGCCGGACCTTCGACGCCAGCGCGGACGGTTATGTGCGCGGCGAAGGCGGCGGCGTCATCCTGCTCAAGTCCCTGAAGAAGGCGATCGAGGACGGCGACCAGATTTACGGCGTGATCAAGGGATCGGCCATCAACCACGGCGGGAAATCGCAGACGCTGACGTCGCCGAATGCGTTCGCGCAGTCGCAAGTCATCCAGGATGCCTACAAGAAGGCGCGGATATCCCCGGACCGGGTCAGCTACATCGAGGCGCACGGCACCGCCACGCCCAAGGGCGATCCGTTGGAGATCACCGGACTCAAGCGCGCCTGGCGCTACCTGGAGAAGCACTTCTCGGTCAAGGCGGACGAGAGCGCGTGCGGCATCGGCTCGGTGAAGACCAACATCGGCCACCTGGAAACGGCCTCGGGCATCGCCGGCGTCATCAAGGTTCTGCTCGCGTTCAAGCATCGGCAGCTGCCGGCGCTGGTGAATTTCAAGCAAACGAGCCCCACCATCGATCTGAAGGGCTCGCCCTTCTACCTGGTGACCGAACTCCAGGAGTGGAAGGGACGGAAACAAGCGGATGCCGAAGCGGAGGAGCTCATCGCGGGCGTCAGCTGTTTCGGCTTCGGCGGCACCAACGCGCATGTCGTGCTGCAGTCTTATCAGGCAGCCTGAGCGGAAAGACATCGGTATCCAACCAACCAATAGAGAGCAGGGTATGAAAACAGTCGACGCGGAAAAATTCCACAAGTTGTATGGAGTCAAGAGGCCAAGAACGACGTATCAAAGCAAGGACTTCAACGACTACTCCATCATGATCCAGATCTGCGGGGCGCTGATCTGGTTTTCCTATGGGGCCTACCATATCGTATCGATCATCGGCGTCGCGCTGTGCGCCTTCATGCTCGTCGTCTTCCCGATCCGGCACGGCATGCAGCTCAAGATTCCGCTCATCCTGAGATGCCCGCAGGATTTCGTGTATGGGCTCGTTCACAAGATACAGAACATCAAGCCGCCTTATTTCATCGCCCTCGGCCTCCTGCTCCTGGAAAACTTCATCATTTCCGTCACGCCGGACCTGCCCCACAAGGTCGAGCTCATGCACAAGATCGCGGTCGGCCTGTTCTGGGCGCACTTCATCTTCATCTGCGCCTACCGGACGGCGATCCTGGCGGCCCACCTCATCAAGAGGAAGCATGTGCGCGAAGTGCTGATGCAATCGGTATGGAAGTCCCGCCTGGAAAAGCAGCCGAGCATCACGCTGGAGATATTCCATGCCTATTTCACCGGCATGCTGACGCATATCGTCTACCTGATTCCCTGGTACCTGGTGATCAAGTACGCCAACTTCTCCCTCGTCCTGTTGCCGTTCACCTGCCTGGCCGCCTACCTGGTCCAGCAAAAGAACGTCAAGACGCTCAACGACTGGTTCTACCGCGATCATTGGCTCGGCCACAATTCGGAATTCGACTTCGTCTATTTCCACGGCTCGCATCACGATGCCATCCCGAGCGGCATGATCGCCGTCGCCGGCAACGGCTATCTCGAAGGCCTCTGCCGCAGCGCGATCGCCTTTCCCATCCCGTTCTTCAATCCCGTGATGGCCGCGCTGTATTACACGGGCGACGTGAAGATCGATATCGATCTGCACCAGTACATCCCGGGCGTGTTCCCCAAGTTGAGCAAGGAATTCCTCGGGGTGATCCAGCATTCGCTCCACCATTTCGGCCGCCTCGAGCCCTACGGCTTCGCGATCAACCTGGACCAACCCATCTCGGACGACATCAAGAAGCGGACCAAGGTCTTGCCGGACGAGCTCAAGTATTCGATCAGGCTCGACCAGCAATTGACGGGATACGAATGGAACAACAGGACGTTCGGCTGGTATCTCGACCTGGTCGACAAATACCATGACGAGCCGGCCCCGCCGTCGGAAAAAGAGTCGAGCAAGCTCGACGCCAGCACGCTGAGCTGAAGGAGGGTCCTATGAAGACCGATTGGGTGGCGGAGATGTTTCGCGCTCTTCGCGATTGCGGTGAAAACATTTCGATCGTCTACGCGCAAAGGAACGGAGCGCAGACTCAGACCGATCTGCGCTGGTTCGAGCTGCCGCATGATCAGTACGACGGCATCAGCGGCCTGGGCCAGCTGTTGCGCGAGCAGGGCCTGCGCGTCGAGAAGCTGCCGGTATTGCGCAACGACCGCTTCACGTTCTGGCGCGGCCTGCGCGGATTCTTCACTGTTCTCCCGGCGGTGAAGGTGCGGCGGCAGCAATGGAAATCCGAGTTCGGCTGGTCGCGCAAGGTCAGTTCCGCCCCTGCCCGCGAACGCGTGGCCTGGCATCTCTTCACGGAGGAGCAGACGCGGGAGATCGTGGCGGCGGCCAAGGCCGCCGGCGTCACCGTGAACACCTACTTGCTGCTGCACCTGGATGCGGCGGTGTCCGCCGAACTCGTGCCGCCGGGAACGAGCCGGCGCTGGATGATCCCCGTGAACCTGCGCGGCGCGGTCACCCGGCCGGCGGAGCTGCCGCCGCACATGTCCTTCCTCGGCGTGGACCTGGAAGACGCGATGACATTGGACCGGCTCCAGGCGCAGATCGACCGCCTCAAGGAACGCTGCTATCACTGGGGGATGTGGATCCTGCTGCACCTCGGCCGGCTGCTGGGCGCGGAGGGAATGCGCCAGGACATCCGCAAGCGGGAAAGGCAGGAGCACGGCGTGACCGGCATGTTTTCCAACCTCGGCACCTGGGACATACCGGGCTCCGGCAGCTGGATCTTCTGTCCGGCGATCACGCGCGTCTATCCGGTCGGCGCCGGCTGCATCACGATGAACGGCCGCATGGGCCTCGCGATGCAATTGCACGATGCGCTGGGCAAGGACCTGCAGACCTCGTACGCGCTGCTGGAAGCCTGGGCCAGCGCCTGCCTGCCGGAGTCTTCGCGCGGCGCCGTCTGTTCCGATTCGAATCCGCGCGTGGCGAATGCCTAGCCGTCGCCGCGTATCCCGATTCATACCTCGTTGTCATCAAAAACTCTTAAACAACATAGATGAGGCATTCTCATGGTTAAAGCTGGAATCGAAGCAATGAATGTTTTTGCCGGCACGGCGTTCCTCGACGTCGAAAAGCTCGCCGTGCACCGGGACCTGGACCGGACCAGGTTCGAAAACCTGATGATGAAGCAAAAGAGCGTCGCGCTGCCTTACGAAGATCCGATCACGTTCGCGGTGAACGCGGCCAAGCCGATCATCGACGGCCTGACCCCGGAAGAGAAGAACCGCATCGAGATGGTCGTCACCTGCACCGAATCGGCGTTCGACTTCGGCAAGTCGATGAGCACCTATTGCCACGATCTGCTGGGCCTGAACCGCAACTGCCGGCTGTTCGAAGTGAAGAATGCCTGCTTCTCCGGCGTGGCGGGATTCCAGAATGCGATCAATTTCATCCTGGCCCAGGTATCGCCGGGCGCCAAGGCATTGGTGATCGCGACCGACATCTCCCGTTTCATCCTGGAAGAGGGCGGCAACGCCTTCAAGATGGAATGGGCCTTCGCCGAACCGAGCGGCGGCGCGGGCGCGGTGGCGATGCTGGTGAGCGAGACGCCTCATGTCTTCCAGGTGGATGCGGGCGCGAACGGCTCCTACGGCTACGAAGTGATGGATACCTGCCGGCCGTCGACGGATTCCGAGGCCGGCGATTCCGACCTGTCCCTGCTGTCCTACCTGGACTGCAGCGAGAACGCCTTCCTGGAGTATCAAAAGCGCGTGCGCGGAGCCGATTATGTCAACACCTTCGGCTACCTGGCCTATCACACGCCGTTCGGCGGCATGGTCAAGGGCGCGCATCGCAACCTGATGCGCAAGCATGTGAAAGGGCTCACGCCCGGCGATATCGAGGCCGATTTCAACCGCCGCTTCATGCCCGGCATTACGTATTGCCAGCGCGTCGGCAACATCATGGGCGCGACGGCCATGATGGCGCTGGCCAGCACTATCGACAACGGCAATTTCGAGAAGCCGCAGCGGATCGGCGTCTTCTCCTACGGCTCGGGCTGCTGCTCCGAGTTCTTCAGCGGCGTGGTCACCAAGGAAGGCCAGGAGCGTATCCGCCAGATGAATATCAAGCGCCACCTCGACAGTCGCTATGAGCTGACGATGGAGGAATACGAAAACCTGCTCGTGGGCAGCAAGGCCGTGAAGTTCGGCACGCGCAACGTCGTGCTGGATAGCAGCTTCATTCCGCAGGCGAGAAAGGCCCAGGGCAAACCGGTGCTGTTCCTGAAGGAAATCAAGGAATACCGCCGGACCTACGAGTGGGTATCCTGATGGAGAACTACGAAACTCTGAAGGTCCGCTTTCAAGAGGACATCTGCTTCCTCCAGATCCACCGGCCCGACGCCAACAACACCATCAACGATCGCCTGATCGAGGAATGCATCCGGGTGCTCGACCAGTGCGAGAAGGAGATCAAGATCGTCGTGCTGGAGGGCTTGCCGGAGGTGTTTTGCTTCGGCGCGGATTTCAAGGCCATCCAGCGCAGCCTCGAGACGCGCGGTTCGGGCCCGGTGCTCGATCCCGAGCCGATGTACGACCTGTGGCTGCGCCTGGCATCCGGTCCTTACATCACCATCGCGCATGTGCGCGGCCAGGCGAATGCCGGCGGCATCGGCTTCGTCGCGGCCTGCGACATCGTGCTGTGCGATGAGAAGGCCACGTTCGGCTTGTCGGAACTCCTGTTCGGCCTGATGCCGGCCTGCGTCCTGCCGTTCCTGGCGCGCAGGATGGGCTTCGCGAAGGCGAACTACATGACGCTGATGACGGAGTCCATCTCCGCGAAATGCGCGCAGGAGTGGGGATTGGTCGACGAGGTCGCGGACGACAGCCAGAACCTGCTGCGGAAAAAACTGCTGCGGCTGCGGCGTCTTTCCAAGACGGGAATCCATCGTTACAAGCGCTACATGAATACGCTGGATCATTCCCTGGCGGCCGCCAAGCCGAAGGCGCTCGAGGCCAACATCGAAGTGTTTTCCGACGAGGATAACTTGCAAAAGATCGCGCGCTACGTGACGACCGGGCAGTTTCCCTGGGAAGGAGGCTAGGCATGTCGGACCAGGCCGTCGTCATCAGGGAAATCGAGCCCGGCATCGTGCAGATCACCATGCAGGACCGGGTCAACAAGAATACCTTCTCGCGCGAGCTGGCGGAGGGGTTGATCGAGGCGTTCGCGTCGATCCGCGACGATCCCCGGTTCAGGGTCGCGATCCTGACCGGCTACGACACGTATTTCGCCAGCGGCGGCACCAAGGAGGGATTGCTGTTCCTCTCCGAGGGCAAGGCGAAATTCTCGGACCGGGATTTCTACAGCCTGGCGCTGAATTGCCCGATTCCCGTCATCGCGGCGATGCAGGGCCACGGCGTGGGCGGCGGCTTCGTGCTGGGCATGTTCGCCGATTTCCCGATCCTGAGCCGGGAGAGCATTTATACGACCAACTTCATGAAGTACGGTTTCACGCCGGGAATGGGTTCCACCTTCGTGCTGCCCAAGAAGCTGGGGATCAGCCTGGCGGAGGAGATGATGATCACCGCCCGGACCTACCGGGGAGAAGAGCTGCAGAAGCGCGGCGTTCCCTTCCCGGTGCTGCCGCGCGCCGAGATCATGGACTACGCCCTGGAATTGGCGCGGACGATCGCCGAGAAACCGAGGGTCTCGCTGGTGACGCTCAAGGATCACCTGGTCGCGCCGTTGCGGGAAGGCTTGTCTCCGGTGATCGATCAGGAGGTCGCCATGCATGAGAAGACCTTTCACCAGCCGGAGGTCAAGGAGCGTATCGAGGCGTTCTTCGGGAATTAGGTGTCGGAGGAGGAATGGTCTTTCGACCCGATCTCTTCGGACGACGCGGCGCTATCGCCTTCGTAGCCGGCGGATTCCGAAAGCGGAGATAGGACATGGCCTCCGCCACCGGTAATAAGGGCTATTTCGGTTTGAAGACTGAAATCCTCGGGCTCGGCGAGCCTTTGTAAGAATTCGAAGGATCGAAGTCCGAGGGGCGCATGCATTTACTGTCTTTCCCGCCTGCCTCATCCTGATGTACCGTCCACGTCCTTCGCTGCCAGCAGCCCGGCGGCCTGGTCGGCGGTGATCAGGTTGTCCCGGACCAATTCGGCCACGCCGGCGACGAAGGCGGCCACCGTCTCCTTGTGTTCGTTTTGCTGCGCCATGTACAAGCCTGGCCCGTAGTCCACGTCCTGAGCCGCCAGCAGCGCGACCGCCTGGTCGGCGGTGATCAGGCCTCCCCGGAGCAGCTCCGACACGCCGGCGATGAAGGTGGTCACCACCTGCGCGTGCCCGTCATGCAGTGCTTTGTGCAACCCTGGCGCGCCGCCGGGTTCCTGCGCTGTAAGCAACCCGGTGACGTGAGCGTCGGTGATCAGGCCTTTCCGGGCCATCTCGGTCACGCCGGCGATGAAGGCATTCACCGCTTCCATATGCCCTTCCTGCAGCGCCATGTACAAGCCCGGTAAATCGTCCGTGCGCTTCGCCGCGAGCAATCCGGCCGCATGATCGGCGGTGATCAGGTTCTTCCGGAGCACCTCCGATACACCGGCGATGAACGCGCTCACCGTCTCTCGATGCCCCGCTTGCAGCGCACTGTGCAATCCCGGTGTGCCGTGCGCATTCTTCGCCGTCAGCAGCATGGCCGTCTGGTCGGCGGTGATGGTGCCCTGCAACCCCAACTTGGACAAGCCGGCGATGAAGGCGCTCACCGTCTCTTGATGTCCCATTTGCAGCGCCATGTATAGACCTGGCGTATCCGTCGCACGTCTCGCCGCCAGCAACTCCGCGGCCTCGTCGCCCGTGACGAGGCCTTGCCGGGCCAATTCGGACAAGCCGGCGATGAAGGCGCCCACCGTCTCCTTGTATCCTTCCTGCAGCGCCATGTACAGTCCTGACGTACCGCTCGCGCATTTCGCCGCCAACTGGTCGACGATCTTGAAGGAGTTCACCTCATCCATTGCTTCCATCCACGCGGCCAAGGGCAGGTTGCTTTGCATTAAATGGTATCCCAGCACCGGATGTTTCCTCTCCTCCGCGTTCCCATGAATGCGGACTTCACGATGGTCCGGTTCGGGCCAGAGCGGACTGCTGACATCGTACTTGGGAAGATCATCCGGCAAACGACGGCAGACAAGGACTTTCTCATCCATTGCGCCTGGCTTCAGGGCGCCGAAATATGCCTTTCTGGTCTCGTTGCTCATGAATTGCGCGAGACGCCAGTTCTGGATGGCGGCTAGGTCGATGCCGACCAGCCGCACATGGGTCAGGGTAAGATTGGGGTCATAAAATTCGGCGACATATTGGGTCTGGTTCGAAGTCCTTTCTGTCTTGACCTTGAGCAGCAAGCCCATCGCATGATCTCCGCTCGCCACCACAAAGCGCCGGACTTGGCCGCGATCCATCTCCCGGAATTGCGAGTGAATGAAATTGCCCCAATAGGAATGTCCCACAAGATGGGTCTCGCGGCATCGCGTGGTTATTTCCTTATCGCGTTGTTCCAGTGACGGGGATAGATTCTTTTCGATCGCATCCACCGTTCCGACACGGGAAACGACATGGTCCACGAGACGCCCTTTCTTACCCAGGTACTTTGTCTCCGCCGGGGTGTCTTGCCAGAGCCAGTCCAACGCGAGATGCCGGCACTCGACAAGCTGATCTTCCGTGGTGGCGAAGTGTGCGATGCCATTATTGATCCGGCATAGCTTTGTTCACTCAGCATCCGTCATGCGGCATACGCGACGTGCGGCGCTCCGAAGTATTGTTTAATCCGCTCGGGCAATTGGGCAATGGCGCGCAACTGATTCATGACGGCCGCCTTCAATTC
>DASPLX010000031.1:0-22505 GCA_035627375.1 Paucimonas sp.
CACGACGTCGGCGACAAGATCATCACCGAGATCAGCCTGCGCCTTCTCTCGCGCGTGCGCGACGGCGATACGGTGGCGCGCTGGGGCGGCGACGAATTCGTGGTCGTGCTGGGCGACGTGACGCGCGAGGAGGCGGTCGCCAATTTCGCGCAGAAGCTTCTGGAGACGCTGTCGCAGCCGATGATGATCGAAGAGCACGAGCTGTATCCGGCCGGCAGCATCGGCATTTGCCTGTATCCCAGGGACGGCGACAGCCCGAGCGCGCTGCTCAAGAACGCCGATACGGCGATGTACCGGGCCAAGGATGCCGGCCGCAACAATTTCCAGTTCTATGCTCACGCCATGAACGCGCGCGCGCTCGATCGCCTGAAGCTCGACGGCGGATTGCGCAGGGCGTTGTTGCGCGACGAGTTCGTCCTGCACTACCAGCCGCAGATGGACATACGCTCCGGCGAGATCATCGGCATGGAGGCGCTGTTGCGCTGGAAGCCGCCCGAGCAGCCCGCGGTCTATCCGGGCGATTTCATCCCGATGGCGGAGGAGACCGGCTTGATCGTGCAGATCGGCGAATGGGTCTTGCGCACCGCTTGCGCGCAATTGAAGTGCTGGCAAAACGCCGGCCTGTGCGGCGATATGAAAATGGCGATCAATCTTTCGGCGCGCCAGTTCAAGCAGCACAACATCGTCAACATGGTTTCCCGCGTGCTGCAGGAAACCGGCTGCGATCCGGCCAGCCTCGAGCTCGAAATCACCGAGAGCGTCGTGATGGACAATCCGGAAGCAGCGGTCGCGACGCTCCAGCACTTGAGCGACATGGGCGTATCCTTGGCCATCGATGATTTCGGCACCGGATATTCCAGCCTGAGTTATCTGAAACGCTTTCCGATCGATGCGCTCAAGATCGACCGTTCCTTCGTGCGCGACATCACGACCGACAGCGACGATGCGGCGATCGCCAAGGCGGTGATCGCGCTCGCTCACAGCATGAAGCTGACGGTGATCGCGGAGGGCGTCGAGACGGCCGAGCAGCTCGAGTTCCTGCGGGAGCAGGAGTGCGACCAGATGCAGGGCTATTTCCTGAGCCGAGCGGTGAGCGCGGAACAGATCGAGCAGCTGCTGGCCCGGCATCCCCGTTGAAACGGGACGGCATTACGGGTAATATCCGCCTTTGTTCCGATTGCACGGCCACGTGCAATTTCCGCGCTCCGCGCGCGACGAATACGTCCATTTTTCCCTGCCCATAGCTCAGTTGGATAGAGCATCAGCCTTCTAAGCTGAGGGTCACAGGTTCGAATCCTGTTGGGCAGGCCACTTTCTCCCTATGAAAATGCGATTTCGGTGAAATTTCAATCATCGAATTTTTCGTCGGGGTTACGCCGGGGTTACATCTGATCCGGGGCTGTAACCCCGAGGTGTTCAACGTATCGAATCGGTACGGCTGCGCAAAAAAAGACCGTCTCGGTGCATTCATGTCTCTTCAACGGACATCATGAAAATTCAAAATGTCCGGATACAGGACATTCAAGACCCAATGGGCAACAGGTGAGATGCGGTGACGTGTAATGTCTGCTGCGTAGACATTTAATGCGTGCTGCGCCCGTATTTCAACCGGAATCAATGCTGGCTTCGACTACGGCGCCAAGTGGCAAAAAGTGCTTTGATGGCCGTCACACTGCCGCGCATCGCTGCCTCGTGCAGCGCTTCGAGCATTTCCATCCGGCGCGCAGCGGCACCGTGGCTGAGCTCCTGCCGATAGTATCGGCGAAGGGTCGGACGGGTGATTCCGAGCGCGGCGGCGATCAGCTCATGCGAAACACCGGCGCCGGCTGCCATCAGAACTCTGCTCTTGGTCGATTCGGTCGGCTTGTGCGCTGTCGTCATTCTCGAATTCTGAATTTTGGAAACGTACGGTCCCGGGATGTTAAAGGCTTTAACAAAATTTCCAAAGGGAGAAAAAATCTGCGCATGGGACGGAGAGCGGTCTACGGAAATCGCCTGCGGATTTTCCTCTACTCCCCCCCGGTGGCAAACGTCGCTCAGGCTTGCTGGATCGAGGCAGGAAGCACCGAAACCCGAAACCCGTGGTTTTCCCTATGTCGCAGGTTCGGCAGCCTCTTCGCGCTGTTTTCGCCCGTCGTGACAGGGTTTGCACAGCGACTGCCAGTTGGACTTGTCCCAGAACAAAATCGTGTCGCCACGATGAGGAATGCGATGGTCGACCACGCTTGCTGCGGTGGTCATGCCTTGCGCCTCGCAATAGACACAGAGAGGATGTTCCTGCAGGAAGCGCTCGCGCGCCTTGCGCCAACGGCGATCGTAGCCACGCTCAGCGCTGGTCGCCGTGATCGATTGCTCAGTTGCTGCGATCACGCCGTTGATGGCATCGAGTGTCATCTGGGCGACACTGACTTGGGCGCCAGCCTTGGACTTCAGCTCCGCAATCATGTTGGCCGTACGGACCTGGTCGCGCTGGAAGTCAAGTAGGCTGCCGAATGACTGCGGGTTAGCTGCCGTGGCCGCCCTGAGCACTTCGTCGAGTCGCGGATAATTCACCAACGAGCCGCCGTTGCGCGCCTGCTCGAGCGCTAGTTCCAACTGACCTTGCGCGGATAACCGTGACATTGGGCGCGCCGCAGACAATGCACTGTCGAGCATGTCATAAACGCGCTGGATGTCGCGCAGCGAGTCGGACGCCCCCTGCGCCTGCAGGCGGGATGCATCGATCGACGCGCGCGCGGCGGCCTTTTCTGCCTCCGAGCGGTCACGGATGAGCTTCGCTTGCGCCTCGTAGCTCCGCTGGAGAGCTTCCTTTTCGGAACTGACCGACTGCGACAAAGCGGCGAGGGCATTGTCGATCTTCTGCTGCGAGAAGTTGATCAGATCTTCGTAGGTCCGCTGACGCTGCTCGGCCACGGCACGCGCCGCATCTTCCGCCATGCGGGCAGCCTGCTCCGCCATGCGGACCGATTCCTCCTGAATGCGCGCGGTTTCCTCTGCTTGCCGACGGGCATTCTCGATCGCCTCGTCCGCCATCTGTTTGTTGTAGTCCGCGACCTGGGCGAATGCCGGCGCCAGATTCAGCAACGATGCGAAGGTTTGCGCGGTGCTGTCGTCCACTACGCGGAAGCCTTCGATCAATCCCCGGAGCTCCTCCTTCGTGTCGATGCTGGTATAGCCAAGCGATTCCAGGCTCTCGGCGACGCTCTCGCCGAGACGGTCCATGCGCTCCGCCTCGGTGTAGAAATTCTGCTCAAAAGCGCCCAGCGCCGTTTGCAGATTCTGCATGCCCCCGGTGAATCGCAACAGCGCATTCGCCGTGTCAAACGACAGGTCACGCAATCCAGTAAGCGGGAGTTGCGACAACGCAGCCTGAAATTCGATGACGGCGGCCGTCTGCGCATTGATCTTCGACAGCAGATCCGTCGCGGCCTGGTCGCTCAAACTCTCCGCATTCACCCCGCGCAGCTGATCGGCCATCGTTGATCTCCGAAATGCCACGCTAGGCGAGTAGGGTGCTCGTTGTTTCCGCCGTCGCGGTAGGCATGGCGGGGTCAAGTGCTTTGCATCCTTCGAAGTCGATCGCGCTTCCAATCGTTGAAATGGACAACGTTTGAATGTAATGGGGCATTCTCGCTGCGCATGGCGTTCTCGAGCATTTTCATAATTTCTGCTCTCTTGGCGTGCCTACTTGGTGATTCATCCGGCCGGCGTTGCGGAAGGAGGCCGCTCTTCCTATACGTTTCGATGTCCGCGACGAATTGATCGATCTGATTTCTTCGCTCTTTTGAAAGGCTCGTATTCATAACTCAAATTCCTTATCGAGGGTTGCTCGTAGTTTTTGCTTGCGTTTGGCTTTGCCGGGGGATACGAGTATTACAGTTAGGATGTGTTGTTGCGCAAGTTACGGGTACTGCCGGAATGCATTCACGAGCGCGACTTCTTGTCGGGTGAGGAAGATTTCCATGGTCATGTCCTCTCGCCATGATTCGTCACTCTCAGATCGGAAGCTGTTAAATATGATTTTCTGCGTCGCTCTTGCTCGGACACAGCGAGGCCGCCTTCGATTCGCTTTCGACTGTATCCGTCCAGCCTCGTCCAGATGGAATGCGTCAGAAGCTCAGTCGGCTTCGTGTAGCAAACGTAATTCGCATCATCTGCGATGCAGACATACTCGTCGTCGCAACCAAGGCCCAGGTTATCGCCAGTCCATCTGACATTCGCCGATAGTCGATCGAGCGATACTTCCACCGGCGGCGCCGATGCTCCAACGCGATGATTCGTGGGATGTGTAGAATTGGCGTCAGCCATGACGCGTACCTCCGTTCAGGTTGCGTTGTGGTCAGGCCGGCTCGGATGTTCGTAGCATCCGAGCCGGCCGCTTTGCCTGAGTCCGTCAGGCGGCGGTTGATTCGTGCGTTACGCGGGCGCGCTTCACCTTTGGGGCACCTGCCTTGCGGGCTTTCCACAGGTCATAGGCGGCTTGTTGTGCGATCCAGAGATCGGCCCGGCCGCCGTTTTCCACGCCCAACCAGCCTTCCAGCCGGAGCGCCATTTCCGGTGAAATCGCGGCATGGCCGTTAAGCACGCGCGACAGCGCGGGGCGCGTCACGTTCAGTTGCGCAGCGGCCTCGGTCACGCTCAAGCCCAAGGCGGGCAATACGTCTTCTTTTAGCGTCTCTCCGGGGTGCGGCGGGTTGTACATGCGGCTCATCTTCTGCTCCTAATGGTAATCCTGATAATCGACCAATACTGCGTCGCCTTGGTCGAACGTGAACGTCATGCGCCAATTGCCATTGACCGTCACGGAATAATGTCCGGTCAGGTCGCCGGCCAGCGAATGCAACTTCCATCCCGGCACATTCATATCTTCCTCCCCCTTTGCTGCATCCAGCCGCGCAAGCTGGCGGCTCAGGCGCGATGCATGATGTGGTTGAATGCCTGCCTTGCTTCCTGCTTCGAAGAACGCTTGTAAGCCTTTATGCCGGAATGTTTTTATCATGGTTGATTGTATAGTGTTGCGTTACGGATTGCAATCGGGCGGGACTCAAGCCTTCTTCTTTGTGAATTTCAGCACTTCCGCCTTCTTCGTCACACCGGCCGCTTCAAGCATGGCGGCCGTAGCGCGCGAAACTGATTCCCGCACCGGATCGGCACTCAGGCGGGCGTAAATCTGCGTGGCCGCCACGGATTTGTGGCCGAGCGATTTCCCGATGACCGCCAATGAGGCGCCGGTGATTGCTTGCCAGCTTCCGAGTGTCCGGCGCAGATCGTGGATTCGCAGATCCTCGATACCGGCACGATCGAGAACAGCTTTCACGCCACGCTTGGGAGATTGCATGTGCCCGCTCTTGCCGGCGCCTGGGAATACCCATTCGTCATCGATTTCTTGCCGCCCCTTCAGGACGTCAATCGCTTCGGCCGGCAACTGAACGATGACAGGCTCGCCGTTCTTCGTGTCGGGGATTCGCCATTCGCCGCGGTCGAAATCGATTTCCTTCCAGCGCATGGCCAGGACGTTCGACTTGCGCGCGCCGGTCAGGATGGACAGCAGGATATAGTCGCGGATGCTGGTGTTCTCCGTTTCGGCCAAGACCTTGAACAACCGCGGCAGCTCTTCTTTCTGCAAGAATCGCTCGCGCGACTTGATCTTCAGAAGGTCGACGCTCGTTGCGGGATTTTCACCCTTGTATTCCTTCCACTCGATCATCGTGTTGAAGATGACTCGCAGCAGTTTCACGGCATGATTGGCGGCGGCCGGGCCTGCCTTTTCCGCGAGGCCGGTTTTGAGGCGCACGATCTGCTTCGTATCGATGGCCGATAGCTTCTTGTTCTGCCAGTTGACCGAGCCGGGCGATTTGACGCGCGGCTTGCCGTGCTTCTTCACCGGCCTGTCTGGGATGGCGCCCAGGTAGCGCTCGAAGTCGCCGCGCATGTGCTCGACGGTCTTCAACCCCTGCGGGATGGCGTGATAGGTGATGTAGCGGTCAAAGGCTTCGCCGAGTGTCAGTTCGCCGCGCTTTTCGCGCTTCGCTTCGGCCGGGCTCTTTCCTTGAGCAATGTCGCCAAGCAGCTCGCTTGCCTTCTTGCGCGCCTGCTCCACGGTTAGATCGGGAAACGGCCCGATGGTGACGCGCTCCGGGCCGTTCTTCGTGCGACGAAAAATGCCGAAGGTCTTGCTGCCAGCGGAACTGACGCGGACCAGTAATCCCGGTTGCACCAGGTCGTAATAGGTCGCGCGTTTTCCGGCAGGAGGAAGCGGGAGGTTTTCCAGCATGACCTTGTTGAACCGGATGCGGTTCGTTTCCATTTCTCTCCTCTCTCCCGGGTTCGGTTTGGGTGATCGACCCTTAGCAGGACGGGGTCGGGGTTACGCCGGGGTTACAGTATAGCGTAACTTGAGGAAAGATTTATCAATGTCAGTAAATGGAAATAAATTCGTAAGTCTTTGATTTATATAATTATGAATGTGTCCGGAAATCTTGGGAAACTTGCATATATGGCATGCGTCTCTGGCTTCTAAGCTGAGGGTCACTGGTTCGAATCCAGTTGGGCAGGCCACTTCCATCGCGCGGCGCCGCCCGCGCGGCTCACGCCGCCAGCAGCGCCGACGCCGCCTGGTAGTCGTTCGGAATCGCGTTCAAGTGCAGGTCGATGTCCGCGAGATACGGATCCAGTTCGGCGGTCATCCAACGCGCGATCGCCCGCTCCAGGTCCGGCGCCGACAGCGGGGCGGCGCTATTCAATCCGGTCACCAGGGTCAATCCGCTCGGGAACGCCGGCACCGTGAAGATTTTCAGGTCGGGCCGCAACTCCTTGAGGATCGGCACCACTTTCCAGGTATCGCCGAGCCAGAAGATCGATTTCCGGTCGCGCAGCGCCGTCGCCGGCGAGACCGGAAAGACGTCGTGGAACGCGACGACCGTTCCGGCATGGGCATAGCGTTCGATATTCGCGAAGTCCTTGAGCGCCTGGTCGAAGGTGTGCAAGCCGTCGATGAAGGCGAAATCGACCGCCTGGCCGTCGAAGATGCGCCGCAAATCGTGTTGCGCGAAGAAATCGTCGCTCGTCTGCCGGAAGAGTTTCACCCAGCACTCCTGGGAGTGGACGATGTGGATCTCCGGATCGACGCCGACCGCTTTCGTCGCGCCTTGGGCAAAGCGCAGCGACTGGCCGGTCTCGACGCCGATCTCGAGATAGGTGGCGGGCTTCAGCCGGACGTGCAGCCACTGCAGCCAATCGAGATATTGCGGCCCCGGAAAACGCCGCTTGGCGGCGTCGATATGATCGCGCTGGTCGAGCAGCGGCAGCATTTCCAGCGCCGCCTGCTGATTCGGTATCTCTTGCAGGACGCGCTGGCAAAGCACGCGCGCCTCGCGCGTGGCGCCTTGTTGCATCAGCGTATGCGCGAGCGTGAGATCGCCGATGATGCGTTCGGAGAATGTCGGCACATGGGGCGCCGGCGGCTGCGGATTGTCCAGGATCATCGTGGTTCCTTGTTCATGCGCGGCGCCTGGGCGCGCGGCGATGCTTTCGAAGGCTAGTTCCAGGTGCCGGACCAGGGACGGCATGTCGAACAGGGGAGCGCTGGCGCGGTTGGCGGCAATTCTTTGCTTGAGCGCCGCGATCCGCGCGCGGTCGCGCCCGAGTCCGATCGCCTTGGATTCGTAGTCGCTCAGGTCGGTCGCGATCAGTTCCGGCAGCCCGATCGCCGTCAACAGGCTGCCCGCCATTCTCGAGGCGAAGGTGCGTCCCGCGCACGTCAACAATGGCAGTCCCGCCCAGAGCGCGTCGTTGGCCGTCGTTCCGGCGTTGAACGGCACGGTGTCGAGGAACAGGTCGGCCACGCGATAGCGGGCCAGATAGGCGGCCGGTGCCACGCGCGACGCGAAGACCAGCCTGGCCCGGTCGATGCCCTGCCGCTCGGCCTCCGCGCACAGATTGCGTTGCGCCCATTCGTTGTCGGCCAATAGCCAGAGCACGCTGTCCGGCACGGCATGAAGTATGCGCATCCAGCAGGCGAATACTTCCGGCGTGAACTTGTAGTTGTTGTTGAACGAGCAGAACACGAAGGCGCCGTCCGGCAAGCCGCACTCGGCCCGCGTCGGCGCCGGAGCGATCTCGCGCCGGCGGTCGCTGGGTTGGAAGCAATGGGGCAGGAGGAGCGGCTGTTCGGCGAAATGCGGACGCAGTTCCGGAGGCAGTACGAATTCATCCGCCACCACGTAATCGATCGCCGGCATCGCGGTCGTGCCCGGAAATCCGAGATAGGTCACCTGGACCGGAGCGGGCCGCCTGGCCAGGATGTCCGGCCGCACGCCCGAGGTCAGGCCGTGCAGATCGACCAGGATGTCGATTTCGTGCGCCCGGATGCAACGGGCCGCTTCTTCATCGCTCATGTGGCCGATGGGAATGTAGCGATCCATCGCGCCGATCACGCGCCGGCGCACCGGCGAGCCATCCTCGCGGCTCCAGCAGAATCCGTAGACTTCGACCTTGTTCCTGTCGTGCAGCTCGAACAGCTCGGCGGTGAGCAGCGCAACCGGATGCAGGCAGAAATCGGAAGAGAGATAGCCGATGCGCAGCCGCGCATGGGCGTAACCCGCGCGCTCGGCCAGCGCCGGCAGGCGCGTGTCGACCTTGGCCGCGACGAAGCGGCGCGCCACGGCAAGCTGCATGGCCGGGTCGTCGAACGCGCTCAAGGAGGACAGCGCCGAGATCGACTGCAGCATGCGCTCGACGGTGACGCCGGGCAGCTCCTTGAACACCGGCCATGCGCATTGCTTTTGCCGCAGATGGATCCAGTGCTGCAGGGCTTGCGGCTGGTTCGGCTCCAGCAGCAGGCTCTGCGTGAGCAATTGCTCGGCCTCGTGCAGGCGCTTGTCGATCTCGAGCCGGCGCGCGAGATTGTTCAAGGCTTGCAGGTGCAGAGGCCGATTCGCCGCCAGGCAGGCATCGTCCAGGGCCGGCACGCGGCGCCATTGCGCCAGCGCTTCGTCGATGCGTCCCTGCTGTTCGAGCAAGGTGCCGAGATTCAGGTGCGCCTCGATGAAATCGGGCTTGACAGCCAGGGCCGCGCGATAAGACTGTTCGGCCGCGGCGCGGTCGCCGGCATCGTTGAGCGCCACGCCGAGATTGAAATGGATGACGTAGGCAAGCGGCGAATCGGTTCCCGCCAGCCATGCGCGATAGAGCGGAACCGCGTCCGCCGGCTTGCCGGCGGCGGCCAGGCGCTCGGCCTCGCTCAGCAAGCCGAGCAGCTCCCGCATGCCGGCCGATGCGGCTTGCGCGGAGCGCGCCGAATCGTCGGCGACGTTGGCGCTCCGGTTATCCATGCAGGAATTCGATGCGCATGTCGACGCCGATCAGCAGTTGCGCCAAGTCATGGGTATAGACATGGTAAGTCGTGCCGTTGACGATGGTCGTGCCGGCATCGCTCCAGGCGTCGCGAGAATCGGTGAGGCGGACGATGTCGTTGGCATCGCCGTCGACCAGCATCCGTACGACGCCGCCGTCTTCATCCGGCAGCAAGGTGCCGAAGCGGCGTACAGCGGCCGCGTTCGCCACCAGCACGTCGCCCGAGCCGCCGTTGCCGGCCAGGCCGACATGGCCGAGTTCCGCGTCCTGCTCCATCCTCGACAAGTCGATCACGCGGTTTTGTGACTGCGCGTCGATGCGCAGCCAGACGTCGGCGAGCGCATGCGTCTTGCCGTTCGCGTCGAGGTAACTCGACAGCAGGCCGATCTGGTTGCCGTTGTCGTAGAGTTCGACGCGCTCGGCGGCGAGGCGCAGCTCGACGATGCCGAGCTCGCCCAGGGTTTTCAGCTCGCCGGCCTGGCTGACGCCGTCCCGATTGCCGTCGAGCCAGACCAGGAGATCGCCGAAGCGCGCATCGCGCGCATCGAGCAGCCGGTCATGGTTGGCATCCAGCGCCGCCAGCGCCGCGAAGCCGTCGGCCGCGCGCGCGCCGGAAGGCAGCCGGGTTCCGCTGCCGAACAGCTCGCCGCCGTCGTCGATGCGGCCGTTGCGGTCGAGGTCGAGCGCCAGCAGGCCGTCGCCATCGGCGATCCAGCCGGCGGCGAGTTTTTGTCCGCTGGCATGCAAGTCGAAAATCGTGCCGGCGGACACATGCGTGGTATGGATGCCGTCGCCGTCCAGATCGAGCACCAGCGGCGTGCCGAACTTCAACGCATTCAATTGCGCGGTCGTCAGCGCCGCCACTTGGGCCGCTGTCATGGAACGTTGCTGGGCCGAATTGAGCGCCGCGATCTGCGCCGTCGTCAGCGCGTTGATGTCGGCGATTTCCAGCACCGGGATTTGCGCCGTGGTCAGGGCGGCCACCGCCGCCGTCGACAAGGCCGCGACTTCCGTCGGCGTGAGGGCCAGGATCTGCGCCGTCGTCAGGGCCGCGACCTGCGTCGCTTTCAGCGCCGCCACCTGGGCCGTGCCCAGGCCGGCGATTTCCGCCGTTGTCAGCGTCTGGATCGCCGCGGTGGTCAGCGCCGCGATCTGGGCGGTTCCGAGCGCGACGATGTCGGCCGACGGCAGCGCCGCGATCTGCGCCGTACTGAGCGCCGCGATCGATGCCGTCGGCAGGGCGGCGGCCTGGCTCGCCGTCAAGGCGGCGACCTGGGCCGTGCTCAGGGCGGCCACTTGCGCGACCTTCAACGCCGCGATTTGCGCGGTCGTCAGGTTGGCCACTTCGGCCGTCGTCAGGGCGGCGACCGCGGCCGTGGACAGGACAGGAATTTGCACCGTCGTCAGCGCCAGGACGTCGGCCGACGGCATGGCGGCGATCTGGCTCGAGGTCAGGGCGGCGACGGCGGCCGTCGGCAGCGCCGCGGTCTGGGCTGTTGTCAACGCGGCGACTTGCGCCGTCGTCAGCGCCGCCGCGTGCACGCCTTTGAGTCCCGCCAGCTGGGCCGTGGTCAGGGCGGCGATTTCGCCCGCGCTCAGGGCGGCGACGGCGGCCGTCGACAAGGCGCCTATCTGGGCGGAGGTGAATGCGCCGACATCGGCTGTTTCCATCGCGGCGATTTGCACGGCGGACAGCGCGCTCACGGCCGCGGTCGAGAGCGCGGCAGTCTGCGCTGTCGTCAGCGCCACGAGCTGGGCCGCGGTCAGGGCCGCCGCCTGCGTCGCCTTCAAGGCGCCGAGCTGGGCCGTGGTCAGGGCGACGATGTCGTCGGTGGCGAACGCGGCGATGCCGGTGGCCGAGAACGCCGCGATCTGCGCCGTCGAGAAACCCGTTATCTGCGCGGTGGTCAGCGCCTGCACTTGCGCGGTGGTCAGCGCCGCGATCTGGGCCGTGGTCAGGAGCGGGATGGCGGCGGTCGGCACGGCGCCGAATTGGGCCGCCGAAAGGGCGGCGACCTGGGCGCCGGTCAGCGCCGCGAATTGCGCTGTCGTCAGGGCGTTGATGTCGGCCGTCGGCAGCGCCGTCACCTGGGCGGTGGTCAGCGCGGCGAGCTGGCCGGTCGAGAGCGCCGGCATCTGGGCCGTCGTCAGCGCCGCGATCTGGGCCGTGGTCATGGCCGCGAGCTGGGTCGTCTTCAACGCGGCGATCTGCGCGGTGGAGAAGGCTGCGATTTCGGCCGTCGTCAGCGCCGCGATGCCGGTGGTGGAGAAGGCGGCGATCTGGGCGGTGCTCAGGGCGACGATGGAAGCGGTCGGGATGGCCGCGATCTGGGCCGTCGTCAGGGCAAAGATTTCCGACGTGGTGAGCACCGCGATGTCGTCCGTCGAGAGCGCGGCGAACTGGGCGGCCGACAGCGAGGCGATTTGCGCGCCGCTCATGGCCATCACCTGCGCCGTCGTCAGGGCCTGGATGTCGTCCGTCGCCAGCGCGGCGATCTGCGCGGTGGACAGGGCCGAGATCGCCGCCGTCGAGATGGCGGCCACCTGCGCCGTGGTCAGCGCCTGCATCTGTGCAGTGCTCAATCCCGGCAACTGCGCGGCTTTCAGGGCGGCGACCTGGGCGGTCGTGAGCGCCGCGATATCGGCGGTCGGCAGGGCGGCGATCTGGGTCGATTTCAAGGCCACCAGCTGCGCCGTCGTCAGGGCCGCGACTTCGGCCGTCGTCAAGGCCGCGACCTGGGCGGTCGTCAGGTTGGGCAGGGCGGCGGTCGACAGCGCCGGCACCTGCGCGGCGGTGAATGCGGCGATCTGGGCGGTCGTCATGGCCGCCAGTTGGGCCGGCTTCAAGGCCGCGATCTGCGCCGTGCCGAGCGCCGCGACCTCGGCAGTCGTCAATGCCGCCACCCCCAGGGTGGACAGCGCCGCGATCTGGGCCGTGGTCAGCGCGACGATCGAGGCGGTCGGGATGGCCGCGATCTGGGCCGTGGTCAGCGCGGCGATCTCGGTGGTGGTGAGCACCGCGATGTCGGCCGCCGACAGCGCGCCGAACTGGGCGGCGGACAGCGCCGCGATCTGCGAGCCCTTCATGGCGACGATCTGCGCGGTGGTCAGCGCCTGGATGTCGTCGGTGCCGAGCGCCGCCAGCTGCGCGGTGCCGAGCGCCGCGACGGCGGCCGTCGGCAGTGCCTCGACCTGGGCCGTGCCGAGGGCGGCGATATTGGCGGTGGTGATGGCGGCGGCCTGGGTCGCCTTGAGCGCGGCGATCTGGGTGGTCGTCAGGGCACTGACCTGGGCGGTCGTCAGTGCGGCGATCCCGGCCGTCGTCAATGCCGTCACCTGGGCCGTCGTGAAGGCTGCCACTTCGGCGGTGGTCAATGCCGCCACCTGGGCGGTGGTCAGGGCCGCGATCTCGGCGGTGGTCAGCACGACGATGTTCGCGGTCGGCAACGCGGCGAACTGGGCCGGCGTCAGCGCGGCGATCTGCGCGCCGGTCATGGCCACCGTCTGGGCCGTGGTCAGGGCGGCGATATCGGCCGTCGGCAAGGCGACGATCTGTGCCGTGGTCAAGCCGGCCAGCGCGGCGTTGGCCAGAGAGGGGATTTGCGCGGCCGTCAGGGCGGCCACCTGGGCGGTGCTGAGCGCCGCCAGTTGCGTCGCCTTGAGGGCGGCGATCTGGGCATTCGTCAATGCCGCGACTTCGGCGGTGGTCAGGCCGGCGATGCCGGCTGTCGACAACGCCGCCACTTGCGCGGTTGTGAAAGCCGCCACTTCCGCCGCCGTCAGCGCAGCCACCTGGGCCGAGGTCAGCGCCGCGATCTGGGCGGTGGTGAAGGCCGCGACGTCTGCCGTCGGCAGGGCCGCGATCTGGGCCGTCGTCAATGCCGCGATGCCGGAGGCCGGCAAGGCGGCCACCTGGGTCGTCGTCAGGGCCGCGAGCTGGGTTGCCGTCAGCGCCGCCACCTGCGCCGGCTTCAAGGCCAGGATCTGCGCCGTGGTCAGCGCGGTCACGTCGGCCGTCGGCAAGGCGGCGACTTGCGCGCTGGTGAGGGCGGCGACGGCGCCGGTGCTCAGCGCGGGCGTCTGCGCGGCGGTGAGGGACGCTATCTGGGCGGTCGTCATGGCGGCGACCTGGGTCGACTTCAACGCCGCGATCTGGGCGGTCGACAGCGCGGCGACTTCCGCCGTGGTCAGCGCGGTGATGCCATCGGTCGACAAGGCCGCGATCTGGGCGGTGCTCAGGGCGACGATCGAGGCGGTCGGTATCGCCGCGACCTGGGCCGGGGTCAGCGCCGCGATTTCCGCCGTCGTCAGCACCGCCAGGTCGTCGGTCGTCAGGGCGCCGAAATTGGCGGCGGAAAGGGAGGCGATCTGGGCGCCGGTCATCGAGGCGACCTGCGTCGTGGTCAACGCCTGCATCTGCGCGGTGCTGAACGCGGCCAGCTGGTCGGTCGTCAGCGCGGCGACGGCGGCATTGGTCAGGGCAACGATCTGGGCCGTGCCGAGCGCCGCGATATCGCTCGTCGTGATGGCGGCGACCTGGGTCGGCTTGAGCGCGGCGATCTGGGCGGTGCCGAGCGCGGCGATTCCGGCCGTGGTCAGCGCGGCGATGCCGGCCGTCGTCAGCGCCGCGATCTGCGCGGTCGTCAATGCCGCGAGATCCGCCGTCTCGATGGCCTGGATCTGATCGGTCGTCAAGCCGACGATGGCGGAGGTCGACAGCACCGGTACCTGGGCAGTCGTCAGCGCGGCGATCTGAGCAGTCGTCAGGGCCGCCAGCTGCGCCGGTTTCAAGGCGGCGATCTGGGCCGTGGTCAGCGCCGCCGTTTCGGCGGTGGTCAGCGCGGCGATGCCGGCGGCCGACAAGGCGGCGATCTGGGCGGTGCTCATCGCGATGATGGAGGCGGTCGGTATCGCCGCCACTTGCGCCGGGGTCAGGGCCGCGACTTCCGCCGTCGTCAGCACTGCGATGTCATCGGTGCCGAGCGCGCCGAATTGGGCGGCGGAAAGGGCAGCGATCTGCGCTCCCTTCATGGCCGCCACCTGGGCCGTGGTCAGCGCCTGGATCTGGGCGGTGCCGAGCGCCGCGAGCTGGCTGGTGCTCAGCGCGGCGACGGCGGCGGTCGGCAGTGCCGCCACCTGGGCGGTGCCGAGGGCGGCGATGGCGGCGCTGTCGAGCGCCGCGGCTTGCGTGGACTTGAGCGCCGCGATCTGGGCCGTGCCGAGCGCCCCGACCGAGGCGGCGGGCAGGGCGGCAATGGCAGCGGTGCTCAGCGCGCCGATCTGCGCGGCCGACAATACGGCGATGTCCGCCGTTTCCATCGCTTGTATCTGTGCCGTCGTCAATCCCACGATCGCCGCGGTCGAGAGCGAAGGAACCTGGGCCGTCGTCAAGGCCGCGATCTGCGCCGTCGTCATTGCCGCGATCTGCCCGGGTTTGAGCGCCGCGATCTGCGCCGCCGAAAACGCCGCGACTTCGGCCGTGGTCAGCACCGGTATGCCGGCCAGCGGCAAGGCGGCGACCTGGGCGGTGCTCAACGCCGCCACGGAATCGGTCGGCAAGGCGGCGATCTGGGCCGTGGTCAGGGCGGCGATTGCCGCCGTCGCGAGCACCGCGGTATCCGCGGTCGATAACGCGCCGAACTGCGCACTCGAAAGGGAAGCGATCTGGGTTCCCTTCATGGCGCCGATCTGCGTCGGCGTCAGCGCCACGATGTCGTCGGTGCCAAGGGCGGCGATCTGCGCCGTGCTCAACGCGGCAACCGCGGCGGTGGAAAGCGACGCCACCTGCGCGGTGGTCAGCGCGACGATCTGGTCGGTGCTCAGGCCCGGCATCTGCGAGGCCTTGAGCGCGGCGGTCTGGGAGGTCGTCAGTCCGGCTACGTTGGCGGTCGTGAACGCCGCCAGCTGGGTCGTCTTGAGCGCGGCGAACTGGGTCGCCGTCAGGGCGGCGGCTTCGGCCGCGGTCAGCGCGGCGACTTGCGACGCCGTCAGCGCGGCGACGGCCGCCGTCGTCAGTGCCTGCACCTGGGCGGTCGACAGGCCTGCCACCTGGGCCGTCGTCAAGGCCGCGGCCTGCGCGGGCTTGAGCGCGCCGATCTGCGCGGCGCTCAACGCGGCGACTTCCGCGACCGTCAATGCGGCGACGCTGCTCGCGCTCAGGGCGGCGATCTGCGCCGTCGACAAGGCGACCACCGATGCCGTCGGCATGGCCGCCACCTGGGCGGTGGTCAGCGCGGCGACCTGGCCGGTCGTGAAAGCGGCGATATCGTCCGTCCCCAGGGCCGCGAACTGCGTCGTCGACAGCGCGGCGATTTGCGATCCCTTCATGGCGGCCACTTGGGCGGTCGTCAGCGCGCCGATCTGGGCGGCGCTGAGCGCGGCGACCTGGGCCGTGCCGAGAGCGGCGACGGCGGCGGTCGATAATGCCGTCACTTGCGCATTGGTGAGCGCCGCGATGTCGGAAGTCGTGATGGCGCTCGCCTGCGTCGATTTGAGCGCCGCGATCTGGGCGGTCCCGAGCGCGACGATCTCCGCCGTCGTCAAGGCGGCCACCGCCGCCGTGGTCAGGGCGCCGATCTGCGCGGTGGTCAGCGCCGCGACTTCCGCGGTGGTCATGGCTTGGATCTGCGCCGCGCCGAGACCGGCGACGGCGGCCGTCGACAAGGCCTGGATTTGCGTGGTGGTCAGCGCGGCGACCTGGGCGGTCGTCATCGCCGCCGTGTGCGTCGCCTTGAGCGCGGCGATTTGCGCGGTTCCCAATGCGCTCAGTTCTGCCGTGGTCAATGCTTTGAAGGCATTGGCCGAGAACGCGGCGACCTGCGTCGCAGACAAGGCGGCGACATCGGCGGTCGGGAGCGCGGCCACCTGGGCGCTGCTCAGCGCCGCGATGCTGGCCGTCGATAGCGCGGCGGCTTGCGCGGTGGTCAACGCGGCGATTTGCGCCGTCGACATGGCGGCGATATCGCTCTTCTTCAATGCCGCAATCTGTGCAGTGGTCAGCGCCGCGACTTGCGCGGCGCTCATCTGCGAAATGATCGAAGCCAATTCGCTATCCTTTTTGTTGACCCTCTTCGTTGCGGTCCGCCAGACGGAAGCGGTGCAGCCTCAGGGCCGATCGGCGTGATGCTCAATTATATTGCTGTGCAGAAACATTGCAACGCAAAAGCGCGTTTTTGCATTGCCCGCCATGAACAGTTATCGGCAAGGATAGGATTTTATTGAAGCCGGCATGTCGATCAGGCAACGAGTTGAGCGGTTTTTCGCCGCCTGATCGTTCGATCTACAGCTCCGTCCGCAATGCGAACAATTCCGGGAACAGCACGATATCGAGCATTTTCCTCAAGTAGCTGACTCCGGCGGTGCCGCCGGTGCCGGTCTTGAAGCCGATGACGCGTTCGACCGTCGTCGCATGGCGGAAACGCCAGACGCGGAATGCGGTCTCCAGGTCCACCAGTTTCTCCGCGAGTTCATAGAGCGCCCAGTGCTTGGTCGGCTCGCGGTACACCTCGAGCCAGGCGGCCTTGACCGAGGCATTCGCTTGCGTCGGCTGGGTCCAGTCGGCTTGCAGGCGTTCCGCGTCGATCGCGAAACCTTCGCGCGCCATCAGCATGATTGCTTCGTCGTAAATGGACGGCGTTTCCAACACCGCCTTGAGCCGCGCATGCGGCTCCGCCTTGCTTTCGTGGACCGACAGCAGGGCCGCATTCTTGTTCCCGAGCAGGAATTCGAGTTCGCGGTATTGGGCGGACTGGAAGCCGGAGGAGTTGCCAAGATACGGACGGATGGCCGAATACTCGGGCGGCGTCAGCGTCGCCAGCACGTCCCAGGCATGCACCAATTGGTCCATGATGCGGGCCACGCGGGCGAGCATCTTGAACGCGGGCGGCAGGTCGCCGGCGTGCATCTGCGCGCGCACCGCATGCAGCTCGTGCAGCATCAGCTTCATCCACAGCTCGGTGGTCTGATGCTGGATGATGAACAGCATCTCGTTGTGGTTCGGCGAGAGCGGATGCTGCGCCGACAGCACCTGGTCGAGCGCGAGGTAGTCGCCGTAGCTCATCGACTGGCTGAAATCCATCTTGGCGCCGTGCCAGGATGATGTGTCTTTCTTTTCGTTTTCCATGTGGCTTCCTCAGGTCACTGCGTCGCGCTCGGCGTGTATCGAATATTTTTCATGGTCGAGAATGTCGGCCAGCACGTCGACCGCATCCCAGACGTCGGCAAAGCGGGTGTAGAGCGGCGTGAAGCCGAAACGCATGATCTCCGGCTCGCGATAGTCGCCGATCACGCCGCGCGCGATCAGCGCCTGCATGATCGGATAGCCGTGCGGATGGGCGAAGCCGACCTGGCTGCCGCGCAACGCGTGCTCGCGCGGGGTCACCAGGCGCAGCGGATGCCGGCCGCAGCGTTCCTCGACGAGCCGGATGAAGAGGTCGGTCAAGGCCAGCGACTTGGCGCGGATCGCCGCCATGTCCGTCTGCGCGAAGATGTCGAGCCCGCATTCGACCAGCGCCAGCGAAACGATCGGTTGCGTGCCGCACAGCGCGCGGCGGATGCCGGCGGTCGGCGCGAATGCCGGCTGCATCGCGAACGGCGAGGCGTGTCCCCACCAGCCCGACAGCGGATGCCGGAATCGCTCGTGGTGGCGCGCCGCGGCCCAGGCGAAGGCCGGCGCGCCGGGACCGCCGTTCAGATACTTATAGGTGCAGCCGACGGCGAAATCGGCGCCGTCGCGATTCAGGTCGACCGGCACCGCGCCGACGGAATGGCAGAGATCCCAGACGATCAGGGCGCCGTGTTCGCGCGCGTGCGCGGACAGTTTCGCCATGTCGTGCAGATGTCCGGTGCGGTAATTCACATGGGTCAGCATGACGACGGCGGTGTCGCCATCGATCGCGCCGTACAGCTCTTCCGGCGCGTCGACCAGACGCAGCGCATAGCCGCGATCGAGCCAGCGGGTCAGGCCTTCCGCCATGTAGATATCGGTCGGGAAGTTGCTGCGCTCGGTGACGATGGTCTTGCGCCGCGCGCTCGCCGGCGCGTTCGCCTGGATATCCAGGGCCGCGGCCAGCACCTTGAACAGGTTGATCGAGGTGGAATCGGTGACGACGACCTCGTCCGGCCGGGCGCCGATCAGCGGCGCCAGCTTGTTGCCGAGCCGCGCCGGCAAGTCGAACCAGCCGGCCTTGTTCCAGCTGCGGATCAGGTCGGTGCCCCATTCGTCGGCGATCACGGCCTGGGCGCGCGCCAGCGCCGCTTTCGGCCGGGCGCCGAGCGAATTGCCGTCGAGGTAGATCACGCCTTGCGGCAGGTCGAATTGCTCGCGCAGCGGCGCGAGCGGATCGCCGGCGTCGAGCGCCAGGCAGTCGTTGCGGTTCATCGGGAACACTCCATCAGGAAAGGGAACGCAGCACGGCGCGCACCGGGCTGGCATCGAGACCCGCCAGCTTGAGCGGCAGCGCGATCAATTCATAGTCGCCGGCCGGCACCTCGTCGAGCACGATGCCCTCGAGGATCGCCATCCGGTATCGGCGCACCGCATGGTGGGCATCCATGGTCTTCGATTCCTGAGGATCGAGCGACGGGGTGTCGATGCCGATCAGTCGGACGCCGTGCTGCGCCAGCAAGGCGATGGTGGCCGGCGCGACCGCGCCGAAGGCGCTGTCCCACGCGTCTTGCGGCGCCTTGGCGTAGGTGCGCAGCAGGACGCGTTGCGGAACGTCCGCCAGGGCCGGTTCGACATGGTGGGGCTGGACCAGGCCGGCCCCGATGCAATCGATCACCCGGCATGGGCCGAGATAAGGATCGAGCGTCACGGCATCGATCGCCGGGCCTTGCGGGTCGTAATGCGAAGGCGCGTCGCAGTGTGCGCCGGTATGGGTCGACATCGTCATCTTGCTGACCCGCACCGGGCAGCCCGGTTCGATCTGCCAAGTGGCTTCGGCGCTATAGGCCGTGTCGCCGGGCCAGACCGGAATGGCGGAGGAAAGCGTCGGACTGATGTCCCAGATCCTGGGGGAGACGGGCATGGGCAACTCGCTGAACGTTGGGAATGGAGTGAATTTTATGTTAGGTCTAAAGAATTTTTGTTGCTAAATTGAGCGTAAAAATGATATTAAATGGAATATAGTTTCAATGTGGTTGATATATTTGATGGGAAATTCGAAATGAAATTGGATGCCACCGATCTCAAGATCCTTCGCCTGCTGCAAGAGGATGGCCGGATCAGCAATCTCGACCTTGCGGAAAAAGTATTCCTGTCGCCATCTTCCTGCCTGCGGCGTGTGCGCATGCTCGAGGAAAGCGGGGTGATCAGCCGCTACGGCGCGGTATTGAACGCCGCTGCCGTCGGTCTCGAGGTCGATGCCTTCGTCCAGGTGACGATGCGGCGCGACGTCGAGCATTGGCATGAAAACTTCACCGCCGCCTTGCAAGACTGGCCGGAAGTCATCGGTTCCTACATCATCACCGGGGAAGCGAATTACCTGCTGCGCGTTCGGGCGCGCAATTTGCAGCATTTTTCGAGTTTCGTGCTGGAGAAACTGTACAAGACAGCCGGCGTGCTGGATATCCGTTCGAATATCGTGTTGCAGACGCTCAAGGACACGCAAGTCATCGCCGCCGAATTGCTTGCCGCGCCGGAGTAACGTGGCGGACCGTTAGCGCGACGACAAGCGCGAATAGCGCGCTGCGCGCGACTGGGGCAGCCGAAGATCGAAGCGCCAGTGCTTCTCGAGAAAGTAGACGACGTTGAAGTCCGCCCCGGGCGTGGTATGTATCCAATGACCGTGTTCCCGGCCCAGCCGGTTCAGTTTCCGGCTGCGGATATTGGCGGCCTGGACGCACAGTCCGCGCGCGCGATAGGCGGCCAGTTCTGCCTCGATAGCCGGATCGCTGTCGAAGAACAGCCATTCCTGAATGAACAGCGATTGCAGATGCTCGAGTTCGTGCGCCACGGCATCCGGCAAAGGACAGCGGATCAGGTTTCTCTTCGGCGGATAGTCGGTGGTCCACGGTTCGTAGACATCGTCCGCGATACTGCGATAGAGAATCGGCAGGCGGTCGGCGTAGAAATGCTCGATCATGAAATAGGCGGCGGAGACCTGGCGCTCGCGCCCTGCCAGGTACCAGCCATACAGATCACGCGCGGCGTCGAGATAGAACAATGCAGTCACCGAAGGCGGCGCTTCGTCCGAATAGGAGACATAGGTCTTGGGCTGCATGATAGTGTGGCTTCGCGCATGGATCATGGAACGCCGCCAGCTCGGCTTGTTTCCTGCCAAAACGATTTGCCCATGTTTGCTTGATGGAACATGCCGTGCGAAATGTTTTGCGCTTGCTGCTGTACGGGAACTAATCGATATAGACACCGGCAAGCGCGGTGGGTTCGCGTCCGACGTGTGCAATGCAGCATAAAGGGCGGCATGGCCGCCCTGAAGACCGAGAGGAATCGCGGCCGGGAAGAACTACATTTGCTTGAACAGATGCACGTAACTGCGGCTGACTTCAAGCTTTTCGGTCAATCCCTTGATCATCACCAGATGCCGGCCGCGCAAATCGCGCGTCACACCGTCGATCGCATTGACGTTCACCAAGGTTGCACGATGAATCTGCCAGAACAGGGCCGGATCGAGTTCCTCGCACAAGTCGCGCACGGGTTTGCGGATCAAGGCTTCGTAGCGGGCGGTCTGCACCCGCGTGTATTTCTCGTCCGATTGGAAGAACAGGATTTCCTGCACCGGGATCAGGCGCAGCTCTTGCCCGATCGTCGCCTGTATCCACTGCAGGTATTTCTTCTGCGGCTCGATGCCGATCTGCTTCGCCAATTGGGCCAGCATGGCGCTCATGTCTTGCGGCGGCGCCGCCAGCCGCGCCTTCAAGCGCTCGACCGTCAGGCTCAGCCGTTCGGGTTCGGCCGGCTTCAGCACATAGTCGACCGCGCCGCGTTCGAAGGCTTCCACCGCGTATTGATCGTAAGCCGTGATGAAGACGACATGGCTGCAGCCGCCGATCTCGCGCGCCGCATCCAGGCCGGTCTTGCCCGGCATGCGGATATCGAGGAATGTGAAGTCCGGCTTGTGTTCCGCCACCATGGCGATGGCTTCTTCTCCGTTTTTCGCCTCGTCGAGGATCTCCAGTTCCGGCCAGACCTGCTGCAGGCGCATGCGAAGCTGGTCGCGCATCAATCGTTCGTCGTCGGCAATAATGGCAGTCGGCATGGTTCTTCTTCGGCGAAAATTAACGGGTTGCGAGTTGATAGGGCACTTCGATCGTGGCGCGCACACCGCTCGGTTCGTTCGGAACGATGATCAATTGCGCTTGATTGCCATGCAATAGCTTGAGGCGTTCGCGGATACTTTGCAAGCCCAGGCCGGTGCCGTTGCTGGGGATCGCGCCGAAGCCCAGGCCGTCGTCGCTGACCGACACGCGCAGCTTGTTGTCCACGATCTCGGCCGCGACGCGCAGGGTGCCGCCTTCTTCCTTCGCTTCCAGGCCGTGCTTGATGGCATTTTCGACCAGGGATTGCAGCATCATCGGCGGGAAGGACGCGCTGCGCAAGCCGTCCGGAATCATGAACTCGACCTGCAGCCGCTCTTCCATCCGCATTTTCAGCAGATCGAGATAGGAGCGGACGATGTCCGCCTCTCGGCCGAGATTCGTCACCGATGCCGCTTCGCGCATCTGCGGGAGAACGGCGCGCAGGTATTGGATCAGGCTGCGCTGCATCTTCGCCGCGCGCGGCGGATCGGTTTCGATCAGGTATTCGACCGATGCCAGCGTGTTGAACAGGAAATGCGGTTCCACCTGGGCCTGCATCATTTGCATCTTCGCTTCGCTGACCTGGCGTTGCAGGGCTTCCCGTTCCGCGGCCGCGTTGGCGACCTGGGCTCGCGCCTCGGCACGCTTCTTTCCGCCCATCAGGGCTTTCATGCCGAACAGGCCGACCAGCATCGCGAGAACGAAGTTCATGAACCATTTGGATGAAGTCTGGCGATAGGTCGAGATCTTCTCCTCGGCGGCATCCTCGACGGCTTCCTCGATCGCATTGCTGACCTCTTGCCCGACCTCGGGCGGCAGCGGAATATGGACCGTGTTCGGCGTGACCAGGGCTTTCGGCAATTCCGGCGGGATCGGCGGCGCGGGCAGAGCGG
>DASPLX010000032.1:0-23411 GCA_035627375.1 Paucimonas sp.
CACCTTCTCGATCCGATAACCCTTCCAGCCACCCATCGCTTCCAGCGTCTTCCGGTCCAGCATGCTTGCTCCCTTCCTGTGACAACACAGGATAGCAAGCTCGGAAAACTCCCCGGAATTCTACGATGAACCAAAAAAAAGACCCCCGGAAATCCGGGGGTCTTTTCGCATGGGTATGCGGGGCAACGATTACTTGCAGGAGCCCGGCAGATACTTGGTGCTCATGCCGGTGCCTGCTGCGCAAGTCCATTGCACCTTGCCGCTGCTGTCGCCGGTGCCGGTCAGGACGATGGTCTTGCCAGCGGCATCGCTCGGCAGGCCGGCATCGGTCTTGGTCGTGACCGTGATGGTACCCACCGAAGCGTTGGTCCTGGCCCATGCCACGCTGGCGACATACTTCGAGGTTTGGTCTTGCACGCCCATCGAAGCGGCGCCGGTCACCATCGAGCCGAACTGAGCATAGGCTTCCGCCACGGCGGTCTTGCCGGAGGAGGCTGCCAGGATCACTTCGGACATCTTGGCGCGCACGGTGTAGTCCTGGTAGGCCGGCAGGGCGACGGCGGCCAGGATACCGATGATCGCCACGACGATCATCAATTCGATCAGAGTAAAGCCCTTTTGGACGGCTTTCATGCTGGGTTTCATGGTTTTCATTTCACACTCCCGCTCAAAATAAGTAAGAAAAGTTGATGCTCGATCTGTACCGAACTACGCCTACGTGCTACTTCCTGATCCCGGCTGAGTCTTACAAACCTTTTTCTTGCCTGGCGATGCTGTCCAGCAAGCTTTATGCCAAACATTCGAATAGCTGCGTGGTGTCGCTTGTTCGACGGTGGCATGCCGATTTTTTGCCCCTCGACGCCGGTTTTCTAAAAAGATTGTCAAGGTTCACCGGGCAAGACCGGCATCCCGTGATGCCACGAAATGTCGGAAAGTGACGATTCTTGTCCGCATCGGTCCAGGTCAGGCTGGCCCGTGACAAATTTTGGAAGTGAGCGTGCGTTCGAGTAGATGTTCTTACGAGGCAGTCATCGAATGTTTGTGACCGTAAGTCGAAGCCAGGTGGACGATCACATAGGCGGATAGCAAATAGATCACGGGCAGCAACGGAATGTTGTAGCGGGCAATCGGAAAGCCGACCATGTGGATGGCGACGAAATACGCCATGATCAATACGAGCAATTGCAGCGCGGTCCTCGATGCGCCGTCCAATGTTCTTCGGATGCGCGGCAACGCGACCAGCGCCGTACCGGCCAACGCCAGGCCGACCCATAACCAATGCGTCGACTGCATGGCAGCCTTGGTGAGTTGGAAAAAGGGGGCGCCGTGATACGGACTTTGCGGCGTGGGATAAGTGAAGATGTCGCCGGCCGCCGCCGCATCCCCCCAGGACAGGAAAGACAGCGGTTTTCCGACCAGGTACCAATGCAGGTAGGTGCCGGGCTCGGCGGCGAAACGTCTTCCGATTTCGCCGAGCACGCTGGCGACCGATGCGGAAATTTCGCCGATTCTCGGATCGAAGCGGTAGG
Organism: Paucimonas sp.; assembly: GCA_035627375.1. Lineage (GTDB taxonomy): Bacteria > Pseudomonadota > Gammaproteobacteria > Burkholderiales > Burkholderiaceae_D > DASPLX01. The sequence goes on from DASPLX010000032.1 coordinate 1,530, forward strand.
GGTAGCCGAGGCTTTCGGCCCGGCCTTCGTACATGAGACCAGGATAATGGCCGTGCACGAGAGAACTGATCATCAGTGTCGGATCGGAGCTCGTGCCCAAGGTCAGCAGATTGCGCGCGATCCACGGGGCAAACGCGATCGCGAATCCCGCGCTCATTGCGACGGCCTGCCGCAAGCGCGTTCCAGCGGGCAGCAGGGGCAGCATGCCGATAAGGACCATGGGAACGAAATATTGAAGCGTCGGCCGGGTCAGGGCCGCTAGGCCGACGAGCACGCCGGCGAGGACCGCATAACCGGCGCGTTCCGGTTTCCGGAACTGCGCGATCATGCCGGCGATGCTCAGCAGCATGAGGAATGCAAACCAGGTTTCGCTCAGCACATAGGTCCCCGAGATCACCAGTTGCGGCGAGATGGCGACCAACAGCGCCGGCAACAGCGGCCATGGATCGGGCAGCAGTTCGCGCCCGATCAGATAAACGAGCGGGATCATGAGGATGCCGAGGACGGCTTGCAGGAGCGTGATGTGCAGGATGGTCTTGGCGGCCGAGACTTCTCCGGCGAACAGCGTCAGCAGCAGCGGATAGCCGGGCGGCCGCAGCGCGTCCGGCCGTGGTGCGATGCCGTCGGCGGGCGCGGCGAATTTCGGTTCATGGGAGTAGACGCCGAAATGGCGAAGATTGAATGCATAACTGAAGTATTGGCCGGCGTCGGCGCGCAACGGATACAAAACAGTCGTGTGCAACGCGGCGTTGACGCGCAGGTAGGCGCCGAACAGGGTGATCAGCAACAAGCCGAGCAGCAGATAACGCGACGCGACGCGCGGGGCCGACATGGTGCCTTTCATGCCGCGGTCCAGTTCCCCGATTTACCGCCGCGCTTTTCGAGCACGCGCACGTCCGTCATCACCATGCCGCGATCGACAGCCTTGCACATGTCGTAAATCGTCAAGAGTCCGACTTGCACCGCTGTCAATGCTTCCATTTCCACGCCCGTCTTGCCGAAGGTCTCCACTTGGGCGGTACAGGTCACGCTCGACTGGGCGGGATCGACGTCGAAATCGACCGTGACCCGTGTCAATGCCAGCGGATGGCAAAGCGGAATCAGATCGTCGGTGCGTTTGGCGGCCATGATGGCCGCGATCCTGGCGATGCCGAGCACGTCGCCTTTCTTCGCCGTGCCGGACTGGATGAGGGCGAGGGTCTCCGGCCTCATGCGGATCGTGCCGGCGGCCATCGCGACGCGGTGGGTTTCGTCCTTGGCGCCGACATCGACCATGTGGGCCTGGCCGGCGGCATCGAAATGCGTGAGGCCGCCGTTCTCGGCGCCTGCGGGCTGTTCCTGCTTCTGGTTGCTCATAAGGGAAACGGGGCGATGGATGAACGAATGGGGAGCGCCGGTATCATATCATCGCGAAATTCGCAGCCGGCCGGCGGCGCTTGCGATGCGGAAAAATATGTTCCCGCGCAGTCAGTATAATCCTGGCAGCAGGCATGCCTTTCCGGTCGAAGTCCAAGGTCGCCTCGCGCGCACCGGGTTTTCGCACGGCCGATCTCTTCGCATATTGGATAGACAATGAAGCCACGCAAGTCACGCCAGCAACGCCAGCCACGTATCGTCGCCGTCATCGCCGCGATGGCGTGCGCCTTGCCGTTGGCGTTCGGGCCGTCGCCGACGGCGGCGCAAGGCCTGCCGAACCTGGGCGACACCGAGCGCCAGGAATTGTCGCCGCTCATGGAACGCAAGCTCGGCGAACAGATCATGCGCGACATCCGCCGCGATCGCGACTATCTCGACGACGCGCCGCTGCTCGAGTATCTGAACAATTTCGGCAACTCGTTGCTGGCTGCCCATCCCGAAGCTCGCGGCGAGGCCGGCTATGAATATTTCTTCTTCGCGGTGCGCGATCCGGCGCTCAACGCTTTCGCCTTGCCGGGCGGCTTCATCGCCATGCACTCCGGGACCATCATCGCCGCGCAGAACGAATCGGAGCTGGCCTCGGTCATGTCGCACGAGATCGGCCACGTCGCCCAGCGCCACATCGCGCGCATGCTCGGCAGGCAAAAGCAGGATTCGCTGATTCCGCTGGCGGCAACCATACTCGCCGTATTGGCGGCGCGCTCCAGCCCGGATGCCGCCCAGGCGCTGGTGCTCGGCGGCGAAGGCCTGTCGATGCAGCGCCAGCTCAGTTTTTCCCGCGACGCCGAGCGCGAGGCCGATCGTGTCGGCCTGCAGATCATGCGCGAGGCAGGGTTCGACATGTCCGGCATGGTGGCGTTCTTCGGCCGCTTGCAGACCGCGAGCCGCGCCTACAACGACTCGGCCCCGGCCTTCTTGCGCTCGCACCCGTTGACCACGGAGCGGATCGCCGACATCCAGGCGCGTATCCAGGAGCAGCGCTACAAGCAGCGCGCCGATAGTCTCGACTTTCACCTGATCCGGGCCCGCGCGCGCGTGCTGCAGGACGATACGCCGCAAGGTTTGCTCGACACCGCGAGCGTATTCGAGACGCAACTTCAGCAGCAAAACCGTTTGCATGTCGCCGCCGGCAAGTATGGCCTCGCGATGATCGCGCTGAAGCAGCATGCCCATGCCAAGGCATGGACATTGTTGCAGGAGGCGCGTGCCGCGGTCGAGGCCGCGCCGGAAGCATCGAAGACGCCGACCCATGGCGCCCTCCTCGCGAGCCTCGCGATCGATATCCGGCTCGCCGCCGATCAAGCGGCCGACGCGTTGAAGGAAGCCGAGGCCGCCCGTGCGCAGTTTCCGCTGTCGCGCGGCATCGCCCGCAAGTATGCGGAGGCCTTGATCGAGGCGCGCCGCCATGACGACGCGATCCGCTATCTGCGCGATCAAGCCCAGCTGTACCGGCAGGAGCCGCAACTGCAGGAATTGCTGGCCAAGACCTACGCGGCGCAGGGCAAACAGGCCTTGCAGCATATCGCCCTGGCCGAATCGTATGCCTTGTCCGGCAGTTTGCCGTCGGCGCTCGATCAGCTGGGGATAGCGCGCCGCGCGCCGGACGCGTCGTTCTACGACCAGGCGGTCATCGACGCGCGCGAGCGCGAGCTGCAGGCGCGCTGGCGCGAGGAAATGAAGGAAGACCAGAAAAACAAATAGCGCCGCCGGCGTCAGTCCGGCCGCGGCTGGCGCACGAAGCCGAAGCGTTCGGCGACCAGGGCGCTAGCGATGTGCCGTACCGGGATGTCGCGACTCGGCTGGCGCAACGCCAACTGCCGCCGGTCGTCACTGTCTTCCAGCCAGGCGACCAAGTCGTCGTCGGCGGCGGCGCGGCCGTCGATACGCAGTTCGGCGATGCATTGCGCAAGGTCGCGGTCGTCGACCGCCGCCACCTTTCCCGCTCCCTCCAGGATCAATTGCCCGGTTTCAGTCATCCAGACGTCATCGACGATCGTCATCGGCTCGCCCGTATGCAGGACGAACCCTTGCGCCGGATCGGTGCGGGCGACGAACGGGGCGGCATCGAGGCTCACATAGACGCGCTGCGGACCATTCTGGAAATACCAGCGGCCGCGTTCGTCGCATAGGTAGTTGCGGTTGATGAAGCCGAGCAGCGCGGGATGGTTGATCTTGTCGCCGGGCAGTTGCAAGGCTTGCGCGCGTTCGTCGCGCATGCGCCAGTGGCCGCGCGCGTCGAGCGCCAGCCAGCCGTAGCAATGCGGCACGTTCGGCCATTTCGCCATGGCTTGTTTGACGATGTCGTCCATCACGCCGGCACTCCCCCGTCGGCCGGAAGATCGCCTGCGAGAAAGCGCACGATGCGGCGCGGCAGCCAATCGAGCCGGCCCGGCATGCCGCCGGCGGCGAAGCCGACATGGCCGCCGTGTTCCGGGTACTCGAGCCGCACATGAGGAGAGGCTTTCTCGGGCAGATGGCGTTCCGGCAGGAAAGGATCGTTCCTCGCGTTCAACACCAGCGTCGGCACCGAGATGTCATTCAGGATGTGCTTGGCGCTGGCGCGATGCCAATAGTCTTCGGTGTTGCGGTAACCGTGCAGCGGCGCCGTCACGACATTGTCGAATTCATAGAGATTGCGCGAACGCAACATCGTTTCGCGATCGAACAGGCCGGGAAACTGATCGAGCTTGTGCACGCATTTCGGCTTCAGGGTTTGCAGGAAGACGCGCGTATAGATCATCGCGACGCCGCGCGACAGCGCCGCGCCGCCGGCCGCCAGATCGAGCGGCGCCGACACGGCGCAGGCCGCATCGACGATTTCGGCCTGGTGCTGGGATTCGCCGAGCCAGCGCAACAGGGCATTGCCGCCGAGCGAGACGCCGGCCGCATGGAAGGCGCCGGCGCCGCGTCGCCTGGCATAAGCCGCCAGCCGGCGTACGATCCAGTCGATTTCCGGCGCGTCGCCGGAATGATAGAAGCGCGGCGCGCGATTCGGTTCGCCGGAGCAGCCGCGAAAATGCGGTACCGCGCCGGACCAGCCGAGCGTCTCGATATGCGCCATCAAGGCGCGCGCATAATGGCTGTGCGACGACCCTTCCAAGCCGTGAAACAGCACGAGAAAAGGCTTGCCCGGCTCGCCGTCGACGAAATCGAGGTCGATGAAGTCGCCGTCCGGGGCATCCCAGCGTTCGCGCCGGTAGGAAACGGCGGGTTTGGCGACGAACTTCGCCGGATAGATGGTTTGCAGATGGCCGCCTGGCAGCCAGCGTGGTGCGGTATAGATCATCGGAACAGTCTACTATGGCGGCCGGCCGCCCGGCCGGGAACGCATCAATGCAGCGTGGACGACCCGACGGCCTGCGCCGCGCGTTTGCCGGGCGCCACCGAAGCATGATGCGCCACCATGCGCCAGCCGACCGGCGTTTTCAGATAGACGTTGGTGGCGACCACGTGCAGATCGGGCTGCTCGCCCTGCGGCAAATGGATTTCCTCGACCACGCTGTGCACCGCGGTCATCAGGTTGTGCGTGACGTGCAGCTGCACCGGATGTATCGGCACGCCGCCGCCCTTGAAAATCGCGGCCCACGAGGCGCGTATGGCGGCGTGGCCGACCAGGCGCAAGGCGCCGGGATGGATGCAGACGATTTCCTCGTCGTCGGCCCAGAGCGCCATCAATGCCTCGATGTCGGCGCGTCCGATCGCGTCGTAGAACGCCGCTTCGATGTCGTCGGGGCTGCCGAGATGTTTTTTTGCCTTGGCCATGGGATGGCGACTCCGTATCGTTGGCGCGCCGGGGCATTGCCGGCGTCCGCTGCCGCCATTTTAATGCGCGCCGGAAAAAGCGGGCGGCGGAAGAACGCATCCTTGCATGGACACAACGCCCCTCCGGCAGCGCTTGGTACAATGCCTGTTTCGTCTTTCTCCGGCGGGTATCGCCTACGCCGCCGTCGCATTTCATCATCCATGACCGTTCGGATCGTTTCCCAGCCATGGGCGTCGCATTTCATGTCCGGCGTCGTTTTCCTGTTGCCGGCGCTGGCCTTGACGGCGCGCGCGTCGGTCGGCGCGATCGAGCTGCTCGTGCTGCTGGCCGCTTTGTATTGCGCCAAGCCGCTGTGGCGGGAACGGCATGCCTTGTTCGGGCCGGCGCGGCTGATCGGCATCGCATTCGCCGTCAATCTCGCCGCCGCCGCGTTTTCTCTCGCCTGGTCCGGATTCGAGCCCAGCTTTCTCGAGAACCCGAGCAAGCAATTGCTGGCTGTCGCCGCCATCGGCTTGATCGCGGCGGCGCGGCCGCGCGCCGATTGGTTCTGGCACGGCGTCTTCGCTGGCGCCGCCGGCGCGGCGATATTCGCCGCCTATCAGCGCTTCGGACTCGGGATGCCTCGGGCCGAGGGCTTCCACATGCCGATCATGTTCGGCGATATCGCATTGGTGCTCGGCCTGATGGCGCTGGCGTCGATCGAACGCTTCGTCGGGACGCGCCTGGCGATGTTGCCCTATCTCGCATTCCTCGCCGGCGCCGCGGCCTCGGTGCTGTCCGGCTCGCGCGGCGGCTGGATCGCCCTGCTGTTTTCCTTCGTGCCGCTGTATTCCTACGGCCGGCCGGCGATGAAGCGGCGCATCGCGGTCCTGGTCGCCGTCAGCGCAGTGTTGTTCGCTGCCGGATATTTCATCCCCGAGACCAATATCCGCCAGCGCGTCGCCGAGGCCGCCAACGATATTTCGCTCTATCGCGAGAGCGGCCATGCCAACAGCCCGGTCGGTTCGCGCTTCGAGATGTGGCAAGCCGCGTGGACCATGTTCTCCGAGCATCCGCTCCTCGGCGTCGGCCGCGCCAATTTTCACGAGGCCCTGAATCAATTGATCGCGCGCGGCGAAACCAGCCCGGCGGTCGGCATCTACCATCATGCCCACAATGAGATGCTGAACGCGTTGGCGACCCAGGGCCTGCTCGGCGGCTTTGCGCTGTTGTTCATCTATGCCGCGCCGCTCGCCTTTTTCATCCGCTGCCTGCGCCGCGACGATACCGCCAAGCCGTTCGCGCTGGCCGGGTTGCTGCTGGTGCTGTCGTTCATCGATTTCGGCCTGAGCCAGGTGCTGTTCGCCCATCACCTGGGCACCGCCTTCTACGCCTTGTCGGTATGTTTCCTGGCCGGCCTGTGCGTCATGCTGGAACAGGGGCAGGCCGAGGCGGCGCGCCGGCCGTCGCTGTTCCAGCGCTGGATCCGCGACGTCGTCGAGCCGCCGTTCGCGCAAGACGCCGCGGTCGACCACGGGCCGATCGCGGGCAAGAGCAATCTCAGCCTGCTGTGGCGCAAGCTGCGGCCGGCGCTGGCTTTGCGGCGCTACGGCCAGGCGCGGCTGCGGCGCGCCTCGATCGACCGCGCCGCCAAGCGCATCCTGTGGATCTACAAGGGCGCGCCGCAGGTCGGCGATTCCCTCATGGATTTGAGCAGCCGCGTCTTGCTGCGCGATTCCGGCATCCTGCAGGCGGGCGCCGAATTCGATCTCTATACGGATCCGCACTTGCATCGCCTATATGAAGCGGACGATGTGTTCGCGCGCGTGTTTTCCGATCCTGCGGAGATCGGACAGCGCTCCTACGATCTCGTGATCCTGGATTCCTACAAGTGGCGTTGCCTGGAAGCCAAGATCGAATACTGCCGGCATGTTCCGTTCGTGACGATGCGCGGCTATTTTTCCGGGCCGGAATTCAATCGCACCTTGTTCAGCTTCTATCGCATGCAGCAATTGCTGGGGCTCGACATCGCCGAAGGCGCCACGCGGCGCACGGCGCTGCCGCACATGGCCGGCGCGCCGGAAGACCGCGCGCTCGCCGCGCGGCTGGCGATTCCGCAAGGAGCGGTCGCCTTCGCCATCGGCGGCGCTTGCGAGGAACGGACTTATCGGCATTGGGAGCGGGTGATTCGCGCGGTGGCGCGGGACGGCCGCCTGCCGGCCGTCGTCCTGCTCGGTTCGGGCAATGCCGTCGCGATGCGCGATGCGATCATGGAAACCGCCGCGGGCGGCGGAACGAATATCGTCGATTGCGTCGACCGCTACAGCCTGGCGCAGACTTTCGAAATCATGAAACGCTGCCGCCTGGTCGTGTCGGCGGATGGAGGCCTGCTGCATGTCGCGCACGCGGCCGGCCTGCCGACGGTTGCCTTGTTCGATCGCCTGATCCATCCCGGGCTGCGCCTTACGGCGGCCAATCGGACGGTAGCGGTCCAGTCGGCCGGAGTCATCAGCGACATTCCGGAAGCGGAAGTGACGGCCGCCGTCGAGGAGGCGTTGCGCCTGTATGCCGAGCGCGAGGCGGAAGTGGGGAAATGACGCTGCCCGGCGGACGCGGGCAACGGCGGGATGTCGTTCAATGCGTGCGCAATGCGCGCGCGGCGCGCTCAGTGCGCCTTGACCGTGGCGCCCGGCTTGAGCTTGTAGACCGTGCTGCAATACGGGCACTTCGCTTCGCCGTTGGCGGCGATGTCGAGGAATACGCGCGGATGCGACGACCAGATCGGCATGGCGGGATTCGGGCAGTAGGCCGGCAAGTCCTTGCCGTCGAGTTCCACGGCGCCGGTCGTCGATTGCTTCACTTCACTCATCTGTTTCTCCAAATTTCAAAACCAAGTTAAACCAGGGTCAGCCAATGCTGGTATTGCGGCGCCTTGCCCGCGACCACGTCGAAGAACAGCGTCTGCAGTTTTTCGGTGATCGGGCCGCGGCGGCCTTCGCCGATCTGGCGGTTGTCGAGCTCGCGGATCGGCGTGATCTCGGCGGCGGTGCCGGTGAAGAAGGCCTCGTCGCAGCAATACATCTCGTCGCGCGTGATGCGTTTTTCGATGACCGGGATGCCGAGGTCGCGCGCCATCGTCAGCACCGCGTCGCGCGTGATGCCGTCCAGGCAAGAGGCGAGGTCGGGGGTGTAGATCTTGCCGTTCTTGATGATGAACACGTTCTCGCCCGAGCCTTCCGACACATAGCCCTCGGTGTCGAGCAGCAGCGCCTCGTCGTAGCCGTCGGCCAGCGCTTCCTGGTTCGCCAGGATCGAATTGATGTAATAGCCGCACGCCTTGGCGCGCACCAGCGACACGTTGACGTGGTGGCGCGTGTAGGAAGAGGTCTTGACGCGGATGCCTTTCGCGAGGCCTTCCTCGCCGAGATAGGCGCCCCACGGCCAGGCCGCGATCGCGACATGGATCGTATTGCCCTTGGCCGCGATGCCGAGCTTCTCGGAGCCGATCCAGACCAGCGGCCGCAGGTAGCAGGACTCGAGCCGGTTCTCGCGCACCACCTGGCGCTGCGCTTCCATGATCGTCTCGAACTCGAACGGAATCTTCATCTGGAAGATCTTGGCCGAGTTGTACAGGCGCTGGGTATGTTCCTTGAGGCGGAAGATCGCCGTGCCCTTGTCGGTCTTGTAGGCGCGCACGCCCTCGAACACGCCCATGCCGTAGTGCAGCGTATGCGTCAGCACATGGATCTTGGCTTCGCGCCAATCGATCAATTCACCGTCTTTCCAGATTTTTCCGTCGCGGTCGGCCAGGGACATGGCGAAATCTCCAAATGGATCAAAGAAAAGGATTTTAGCCGATGCCGGCAAGCTCCGATATTGATCTGTAGAATGGCTTTTCCGACTCGCGTCCCATGCCGCCGCCGTTGTCGTTTCGACCACTGCGCCGGGCTTCTTCTTCCCTCGAGCAGCAAGGCATTCGAATGAGCAGCGCCGACTCCATGACCGACTCCGCAGCGGGGTCATCGCGCCCCGGAATCTCCGAGCGACACGCCTTCCGCGAAGGCATGAAGATCGCCGCGCCGACCTTGCCCGGCATCTTCGCCTGGGGCATGGTCACCGGCATGGCGATGGTCAAGTCGGGGCTCACGATCTGGCAGGCGCTCGGCATGACCTTCATCGTGTTCGCCGGCTCGGCGCAGTTGGCGTCGCTGCCGCTGATCGCCGCCGACGCCTCGATCTGGGTGGTCTTCCTTACCGCGCTCGTGGTGAACCTGCGCTTCGTGATCTTCGCCGCCGCCATCGGCCCGCATTTCGCGCATCTGCCATGGTACAAGCGGCTCTGGTACGGCTACTTCAACGCCGATATCACGATCGGCTTGTTCCCGCGGCGTTTCCCGGCCGAGACGCTGGACAAGCCGGAGGGCAAGGTCGGCTTCTTCACCGGCATCGGCTATCCGAACTGGTGTGCCTGGCAGGGCGGCTCGGTGGCCGGCATCCTGCTCGCGAGCCAGATTCCGCAAAGCTGGGGCATCGGGTATGCCGGCACGCTGGCGTTGTTGTGCATCACGATTCCGCTTGTCATCAACAAGGCGGCGCTGGCCGGCGTGGTGGTGGCGAGCGCGGTGGCGGTCGCGGCGGCCGGCCTGCCGTATCGCCTCGGCCTGTTGCTGGCCGTGATCGTCGGCATGGCCGCGGCGATGGCGGTGGACATGATCATCGACCGTACGGGGAGGGAATCCGCATGAGCGCGCTCGAAGTCTGGTTGACCATCGGCTTGATGACCCTGGCGACGTTGATCACGCGCACTTCGCTCTTCCTGCTCGGCGGCGCGGTCAGGCTGCCGCCGCGCGTGCAGCATGCCTTGCGTTACGCGCCGGCGGCTGCCCTGGCCGCGATCGTCGTGCCCGACCTGGTGCTCACCGGCGGCGCGCTCGATGTCAGCCTCGCCAATCCCAAGCTGCTGGCCGGGATCGGTGCTGCCGTGTTCTTTCTTGCAACAAAACGCCTGCTCAGCACGATCGTGCTGGGAATGGCGTTGTTCACGGCTTTGCGGGTGATGTTGTAGGAAGTGAATCAAGCAAAAACGGTTTTTGGGCGGGAGCCTGTCGGACTTGAAGAGTCGAAGCGAAAACTCGGCTGAGCAAGTACAGATTTTTCCGAATTTTTGTATCGATAGCCGAGCCTATCGATACAAAAATTCGGGGAAATATGGACTGCTCAGACGAGTTTGCAGCCGACTCCTTTAAGTTCGACAGGCCCCATATGCGCTGCGGTAAAATAGCAGTCTTTCATCCACCCGCCTTCTTGTGCCGACCATGCAATTCAAACGCCTGAGCGACCTGATCGCCAATAATCAACTGCGCGGCAAGCGCGTCTTCATCCGCGCCGATCTCAACGTGCCGCAAGACGATGCCGGCAACATCACCGAAGACACGCGCATTCGCGCCTCGGTGCCGGCGATCCGGCAGGCGCTCGAGGCGGGCGCGGCGGTGATGGTGACCTCCCACCTCGGCCGCCCGACCGAAGGCGAATTCAAGCCCGAAGATTCGCTGGCGCCGATCGCCAAACGGTTGTCCGAGCTGCTCGGCCAGCCGGTCGAGTTGAAGCAGGACTGGGTCGACGGCGTCGCCGTCGTGCCGGGCCAGGTCGTCCTGCTCGAGAATTGCCGCGTCAACAAGGGCGAGAAGAAGAACAGCGACGAGCTCGCGCAAAAGATGGCCAAGCTGTGCGACATCTATGTCAACGATGCCTTCGGCACGGCGCATCGCGCGGAAGCCACCACGCACGGCATCGCGAAATTCGCGCCGGTTGCTTGCGCCGGCCCGCTGCTGGCGGCCGAACTCGATGCGCTCGGCAAGGCGCTCGGCCAGCCGGCCCGCCCGCTGGTCGCCATCGTGGCCGGCTCCAAGGTTTCCACCAAGCTCACCATCCTCAAGTCTCTGGCCGACAAGGTCGATAATCTGATCGTCGGCGGCGGCATCGCCAATACCTTCATGCTGGCGTCCGGCCTCAAGATCGGCAAGTCGCTGGCCGAGCCCGACCTGGTCGATGAAGCCAAGGCGATCATCGACCTGCTGGCCAAGCGCGGCGCCTCGGTGCCGATCCCGGCGGACGTCGTGTGCGCCAAGGAATTCGCGCCGACCGCCGCGGCGACTGTCAAGGACGTGAAGGACGTGGCCGACGACGACATGGTTCTCGACATCGGCCCGAAGACGGCAGCCCTGCTGGCGGAGCAACTGGCCAAGGCCGGCACCGTCGTCTGGAACGGCCCGGTCGGCGTGTTCGAATTCGACCAGTTCGGCGAAGGCACGAAGACGCTGGCGATGGCGATCGCGGATTCGAAAGCCTTCTCGATCGCCGGCGGCGGCGATACGCTGGCGGCCATCGCGAAGTACGGTATCGCCGACAAGGTCGGTTACATCTCCACCGGCGGCGGCGCCTTCCTGGAATTCCTGGAAGGCAAGGTCTTGCCGGCGGTCGAGATCCTGCAGCAGCGCGCCAACTAAGAAATCCGGACGGGACGATGCAGGCGGATTCGATGTCCAAGACAAGCCGGTGATTCGAATTCCGGCCTCGTCCCAGCGTTCAAGAACAACACCAGGAGACTTTCCACACATGCATCGCGCCACCAAAATCGTCGCCACCATCGGCCCCGCATCGAGCGACATCGATACGCTCAAACGCATGATCCTGACCGGCGTCGACGTGGTGCGCCTGAATTTCTCGCACGGCAAGGCGCAAGACCATATCGATCGCGCTAACCTGGTGCGCGAAGCGGCCGCCGCCTGCGGCAAGGAAGTGGCGATCATGGCCGATCTGCAGGGGCCGAAGATCCGCATCGGCAAGTTCGAGAACGGCAAGATCCAGCTCGAGATCGGCCAGAAATTCATTCTCGACGCCGCCTGCGGCATGGGCAACGAAGAGCGTGTCGGCCTCGACTACAAGGAATTGCCGCGCGACCTGAAGCCGACCGACGTGCTGCTGCTGAACGACGGCCTGATCGTGCTGGTCGTCGAGAAAGTCGTCGGCAGCGAGATCCATACCGTCGTCAAGATCGGCGGCGAATTATCGAACAACAAGGGCATCAATCGCATGGGCGGCGGCTTGTCGGCGCCGGCGCTGACCGCCAAGGACATGGAAGACATCAAGACCGCGATGAGCTTCCAGGCCGACTATATCGCCGTGTCCTTCCCGAAGAACGCGCATGACATGATGATGGCGCGCCAGTTGGCGAACATCGCGGGCGAAACGTACGGACACAAGCCGCAGATGATCGCCAAGATCGAGCGCGCCGAGGCGATTCCGGCGCTGCAGGAAATCCTCGACGCTTCCGACGGCATCATGGTGGCGCGCGGCGATCTGGCGGTGGAAGTCGGCAACGCCGCCGTGCCCGCGCTGCAAAAGCGCATGATCAAGATGGCGCGCGCATCGAACAAGCTGGCGATCACGGCAACGCAGATGATGGAGTCGATGATCTACAACGCGGTGCCGACGCGCGCCGAAGTGTCGGACGTGGCCAATGCCGTGCTGGACGGCACCGACGCCGTGATGACCTCGGCGGAAACGGCTTCCGGCAAGTATCCGGTCGAGACCGTCGAAGCGATGGTGGCGATCTGCATCGAAGCGGAGAAATCGGAAAACTACCGCCTCGACGCCGATTTCCTCAACGTGATTTTCCAGCGCATCGACCAGACCATCGCCTACGGCGCCTTGTTCACCGCCTATCACCTGCGCGTGAAGGCGATCGCGGCCCTGACCGAATCCGGTTCGACCGCGCTCTGGATGAGCCGCCACAGCATCGACATTCCGATTTACGCGATCACGCCGAGCCGCGCGACGCAGCGCAAGGCCGCCTTGTTCCGCAACGTCTGCACGCTGGAACTTGCGCAATCGAACGACCGCGAGCAAGTGTTGAAAGCCGCCCAGGATTTGCTGCTTGCCAAAGGCATCGTCCAGAACGGTGACATGATAGTCGTCACCTGGGGCGAACCGATGGGCCAGATCGGCGGCACCAATGCGCTGAAGATCATGAAGATCGGCGAGTATTAAAGCGATTTGCCCGGGCCAGCCGCCTCCTGAAGCGTGAACCGGGAGGGAGGAGCCGAAAAAGTTTTATTTTGTTTTGGAGAACCACCATGCCTCTCGTCTCGATGCGCCAACTGCTGGACCACGCCGCCGAAAACGGCTACGGCTTGCCGGCATTCAACGTCAACAACCTGGAACAGGTCGCCGCCATCATGATGGCGGCCGACGAAGTCAATTCGCCGGTCATCATGCAGGCATCGGCAGGCGCGCGCAAATACGCCGGCGAAGCCTTCCTGCGCCACCTGATCGAAGCCGCAGTGGAAGCCTACCCGCATATCCCGGTCGTCATGCACCAGGACCACGGCCAGTCGCCGGCGGTCTGCATGGCCGCGATCCGTTCCGGTTTCACCTCGGTGATGATGGACGGCTCGCTGCAGGAAGACGGCAAGACCGTCGCTTCCTATGAATACAACGTCGACGTTTCGAAGAAAGTGGTCGAGTTCGCGCACGCGATCGGCGTCACCGTCGAAGCCGAACTGGGCTGCCTCGGTTCGCTTGAAACCATGAAAGGCGACAAGGAAGACGGCCACGGCGCAGAAGGCACGATGACGCGCGAGCAACTCCTGACCGACCCGGACCAGGCCGCCGACTTCGTCAAGCTGACCCAGTGCGACGCGCTGGCGATCGCGATCGGCACCTCGCACGGCGCCTACAAGTTCTCGCGCAAGCCGACCGGCGACATTCTCGCCATCGACCGCATCAAGGCAATCCACGCCCGCATTCCGAACACCCATCTCGTGATGCACGGTTCGTCCTCGGTGCCGCAGGAATTGCTGGCCGAGATCCGCGAATTCGGCGGCGACATGAAGGAAACCTATGGCGTGCCGGTGGAAGAGATCCAGGAAGGCATCAAGCACGGCGTGCGCAAGATCAACATCGACACCGATATCCGCCTTGCCATGACCGGCGCGGTCCGCCGCTTCCTGGCCGAGAACCCCTCCAAGTTCGATCCGCGCGAATACCTGAAGCCGGCGCGCGAAGCCGCCAAGCTGATCTGCAAGGCGCGTTTCCTGTCTTTCGGCTGCGAAGGCCAGGCCGGCAAGATCAAGGCGATTCCGCTCGAAAAGATGGCCGAGCGCTACAAAAAAGGCGAATTGGCGCAAATCGTGCAGTAAAATGTCGCTTTAAAAATAAGCTTTAGATTCAGGCTCTTAAGCTAAATCCAATCAGCCGGCGGGTGTTCATCGCACCCGCCGGTTTAGCTTTTCCGAAAACCCATGAACAGCCTTTACCAATCCACCATCAAGTCCTTGCCGCTGCTCGGCCGCGGCAAGGTGCGCGACAACTACGCCGTCGGCGACGACAAGATCCTGATCGTGACGACCGATCGCCTGTCGGCCTTCGACGTCGTCATGAACGAGCCGATTCCCGCCAAGGGCATGGTGCTCAACCAGATGACCGATTTCTGGTTCGAGAAGCTCGGCCACATCGTGCCGAACCACCTGACCGGCGTCGCGCCGGAGAGCGTGGTCGCGGCGGACGAAGTGGAGCAAGTCCGGGGCCGCGCCGTGGTGGCCAAGCGCTTGAAGCCGATCCTGGTCGAAGCGGTCGTGCGCGGCTATATCATCGGGTCCGGATGGAAGGATTACCAAGCGAGCGGCGCGATCTGCGGCATCCAGCTGCCGCCGGGCCTGCGCCAGGCCGACAAGCTGCCGGCGCCGATCTTCACGCCGGCCGCCAAGGCCGACATCGGCGAACACGACGAAAACATCAGCTTCGCCGAGATGGAAAAGCGCATCGGCGGCGAACTGGCGGCCAAGATGCGCGACATCAGCATCCGGCTCTATCAAACCGCCGCCGACTATGCCGCGACCAAGGGCATCATCATCGCCGACACGAAATTCGAGTTCGGCCTCGACGAGAACGGCGTGCTGCATCTGATGGATGAAGTGCTGACCGCCGATTCCTCGCGCTTCTGGCCCGCGGATTCCTACGCGCCCGGCATGTCGCCGCCGTCGTTCGACAAGCAGTTCGTGCGCGATTATCTCGAAACCTTGAAGGATTGGAACAAGACCGCGCCGGCGCCGGCCTTGCCGGCCGACGTGATCGCCAGGACGCAGGCGAAATATCTCGAGGCGATCGAGCGCCTGACCGGGGAAAAGTTGAAAGTCTGAGATGAGCACACAAGCAGCCAAGCCGCTGGTCGGCGTCGTGATGGGTTCGTCGTCCGATTGGGACGTGATGCAGCATGCGGTCGCGCTGCTGAAGGAATTCGGCATCGAGCATGAAGCGCAAGTGATTTCCGCGCACCGCATGCCGGACGAGATGTTCGCCTATGCGGAAACCGCGCGCGAGCGCGGCCTGCGCGCCATCATCGCCGGCGCCGGCGGCGCGGCCCACTTGCCGGGCATGATCGCCGCCAAGACCATCGTGCCGGTGCTCGGCGTGCCGGTGCCGTCCAAGTACCTGCGCGGCGAGGATTCGCTGCTGTCCATCGTGCAGATGCCGAAGGGCATTCCGGTCGCGACCTTCGCGATCGGCGAAGCGGGCGCCGCCAATGCCGCGCTGACCGCGATCGCGACGCTGGCCGCGACCGACGATGCGCTCGCGGCCAAGCTGCAGGAATTCCGCGCCAAGCAAACCGCGGCCGCCAAGGCGATGGCCTTGCCCGCATAAGCAAGCATAAGCAACACAGCAACACGAGCCGCAGTGATGAGTAATTCGCAGCATCCTCCATTCAATCCGACCGCCGCGCCGCCGACCTGGCTCGGCGTGATGGGCGGCGGCCAGCTCGGCCGCATGTTCGCGCATGCCGCGCAAGCGATGGGTTACAAGGTCGCCGTGCTCGAGCCGGCGAAGGATTGTCCCGCCGGGCACGCGGCCGATCATCTGCTGTCGGCCGATTACGCCGATGAAGCCGCCTTGGCGGAACTGGCCGAACAATGCGCCGCCGTCACGACCGAGTTCGAAAACGTGCCGGCGCAGAGCATGAGTTTCCTGGCGGAGCGCGCCTTCGTCGCGCCGTCGGCGGCTTGCGTGTCGATCGCCCAGGACCGCATCGCCGAAAAACGCTTCTTCGTCGAATGCGCGCCGCAATCGGGCGTGCTGCCGGCACCGCACAAGATCATCGCCTCGAACCAAGACATCGATGCGATCCCGGACGATCTTTTGCCCGGCATCCTGAAAACGGTGCGCATGGGGTATGACGGCAAGGGCCAGGTGCGCGTGAAGACGCGCGAGGATGTGCGGGTCGCCTTCGCCGCGATGGGCGGCGTGGCCTGCCTGCTCGAAAAGATGCTGCCGCTCGCCTATGAAATCTCGGTGCTGACCGCGCGCGGCGCCGACGGCCAGTCGGTCGTCTACCCGATCGCCGAGAACGTGCATCGCGACGGCATCCTGTTCACGACCACCGTGCCGGGACCGAACGTGTCGGCGGCATGCGCGCGCCGGGCGCAGGATGCGGCCCGCGCCATCGTCGCCCAGCTCGGCTATGTCGGCGTGCTGTGCATCGAATTCTTCGTCTTGCAGGACGGCTCGCTGGTCGTCAACGAGATGGCGCCGCGTCCGCACAACAGCGGCCACTACACGATCGATGCTTGCGTGACGAGCCAGTTCGCGCAGCAGGTGCGCGCGATGGCGCGCCTGCCGCTCGGCGACGTGCGCCAGCATTCGCCGGCCGTGATGCTCAACATCCTCGGCGATATCTGGTTCGACGGCGATGGCGACGCCGCACGCGAGCCTGCCTGGGACCGGGTGCTGGCCCTGCCCGGCGCCTATCTGCACCTGTACGGCAAGGACGACCCGCGCCGCGGCCGCAAGATGGGACACGTGACCTTCGTCGCACCCACGCTGGCCGAGGCGCAGGAAAGCTTGCGCGCCGCCTGCGCCATCCTGAACATCGCGTTGTAAGCATCATGAACGATCGGGACTTCGATTCCGCGGCCATCGACGCCGCCGCGCGCCGGCTGGAGCAGGGCGAACTGGTCGCCTTTCCGACCGAGACCGTCTATGGCCTCGGCGCCGACGCAGAGAATCCGGCCGCCGTCGCGAAGATCTATGCGGCCAAGGGGCGGCCCTCGAATCATCCGGTCATCGTTCATCTTTCCCCGGAAGCCGAGCTGGGCTATTGGGCCGTGTCTATCCCGTTCGAAGCCCATAAGCTGATCAAGGCATTCTGGCCGGGGCCGCTCACCCTCATCCTGAAACGCGCGCCGCATATTCCGGCCGCCGTTTCCGGCGGGCAGGACTCCATCGGCTTGCGCTGTCCCTCGCACCCGGTGGCCCAGGCCTTGTTGCGGACCTTCAAGCAAGGCCGGGGCGGCGTGGCGGCACCGTCGGCCAATCGTTTCGGCCATGTCAGCCCGACCACCGCGCAGCATGTCCGCGACGAATTCGGCAGCGGCCCGGACAGTCCGGTTCCTTGCATCCTGGAAGGCGGGCAAAGCGAGGTCGGCATCGAGTCGACCATCCTCGATTTGTCGCGCATGGCGACCCACGGCCCGGTCTTGCTGCGGCCGGGGCGCGTCAGCGCCATGCAGATCGCCGCCGCGATCGGGATCGCTCCACGGATGCCGGATGACGCCGCGCCGCGCGCTTCCGGCACGCTCGAAGCGCATTACGCGCCCAGCGCACCGGTCGCGCTAGTCGAGCCCGATGCCTTCGAGAAAACGGTGCGCCGGCTGATCGATGCCGGCAAGCGCGTCGCCCTCATGCGCCGGCCGGGCGGCGATATTCCCGGAGTCGCGGCCCGATGCATCCTGCCGGATGACGCCGATGGCTACGCCCACGGTTTGTATGCGGCATTGCGGACGATGGATGCCGCGCATCCCGACATCATCCTGGTCG
Organism: Paucimonas sp.; assembly: GCA_035627375.1. GTDB lineage: Bacteria > Pseudomonadota > Gammaproteobacteria > Burkholderiales > Burkholderiaceae_D > DASPLX01. Next base: position 19,558 of record DASPLX010000032.1, read on the forward strand.
AACAGACCCCGCAGGATGGCGCATGGCAAGGCGTCAACGACCGCCTGCGCCGCGCGGCCCATGATTCCCTGGGCATCCTCGCGCGCCTGCTGGGAGCGGGCTGAACCGCTTGATCCGGCCGCTGCTTCGACGGTCGCTTCGTTCCTTGCTCCACATAATGTTCCATTGATCGCGGGGATGATTCTCCCGCCCGCGCCGCGAATCGCTTGCCCGGCGAGGAACTTGCGCGCCCGTCGCTCCACCAACGAATAGGGGATGGGCAGGCAAACCGGCGCGGCGGCGGATCGCGCGTTGCATCGTGGAGGAATCATGCGTTTCCAGGATCGGGTGGCGATAGTGACCGGCGGCGCCGGCGGCATCGGTCTGGCGACGGCGCGCCGGCTGGCGCGCGAGGGCGCGCGCATCGCATTGGCCGACATCGATGCCGCCGAGCTCGATGCCGCGGCCGCGCGCTTGAAAGCGGAAGGATGCGGCGACGTGTTGCCGAGCGTGTGCGATGTCGCGCGGGAAGAACAGGTGCGGGCGGTGGTCGATCAGGCCTGCGATCGTTTCGGCGGGCTCGATATCGTCGTCAACAACGCCGGCCTCATGATTTTCAAGCCGCTCGCCGAATCGACGGGCGAGGAGTGGAAGCGCGTGCTCGACGTCGATCTGCTCGGCGCCTTCTATTTCATCAAGCATGCCTTGCTGCGCATGCGAACGGGCGGAACCATCGTCAACGTTTCCAGCATCCACGCGCTGAATACGTCGCCGCTGGTCGCGTCCTATGCGGCGGCCAAGGCGGGCTTGCTGTCGCTGACGCGCAGCGCGGCGATCGAGGGCAAGCCCAAAGGCATACGCGTCAACGCCGTGCTGCCCGGCGCGATCGATACGCCGATGCTATGGGAAAACCCGAACGTCAAATCCGGGGCGGAGCGGATCGACCCGGCCGACGTCGGCAGTCCAGAGGATGTCGCGGCGGCGATCGCTTTCCTTGCCTCCGACGATGCGGCATTCGTTCAGGGGGCGGCCATACTGGTCGACGGCGGGCGCTTGAGCAAATTGTGATCGGATGGCGCGCGCTATTACCGACGCAAAAGTCAGTAACTGCATAAAAAATAGGCGGATCCAGCCGCTAATCTGACCGTTTCCGATATGCAAGCGCAGCAATGCAAGCTTGCAAGATTGATTTAGAGCAACACCTCTAAATTCTTGCGAAACATCAATTCCCTCCATTCCAAGTCAATGACATACTTGTCGGCAATGAACGGCACGTCCGTTCTTTTTTTATAGTCAAAAGACTCAGGGGAGACACAATGCGTTATTTGAATATGGCGCCGATCGTGCTTGCGGCCGCAGTGGTCGCAGGTTGCGGCGGCGGCAGCGCCGGACCCACGATCGACAATTCGATGGCGCGCGGTTCGCTCATCGCCAATCCGCCCATCCTGGTGCCGATTCCTCAGGCGGACGGCCAGGCCGTCACCAAGCTCGAGCCCGCCGTTTTCGCCGCCTCGCTCGAGGCGGCCAGTCCCGGTTCGACGCTGGTGACCGGCACGCCGAAGTGCGCCATCACGACCTATTACATGAAATATGCCACCGTCGGCGGCGCCGGCGAGCCGACCGACGCCACCGGCGCGATCATGGTGCCGTCCGGCAGCGATCCCGCCTGCTCGGGCTCGCGCCCGGTGCTGCTCTATGCGCACGGCACGGTGACCGAGAAGAACTTCAACATGGCCAACCTGCGCGAATCGGAAGCATCGCGCGTGGCCGCCATGTACGCGGCGCAAGGCTTCATCGTCGTTGCGCCGAACTATGCCGGTTATGACGTTTCGTCGTTGACCTATCATCCCTACCTGAACGCCGAACAGCAAGCCAACGACATGATCGACGGCCTGCGCGCGGCGCGCAAGGCGTTCGCTTCGATCGGCGCCCAGGATTCCGGCAAGCTGTTCATCGCCGGTTATTCGCAGGGCGGCCACGTCGCGATGGCGACGCAGCGCGCGATGCAGACCAACCATGCGACCGAGTTCAAGGTGACGGCGCTGGCCGGCATGTCGGGCCCCTACGCCATGACGCTGCTGGGAGACTCGATCATGGGAGGCACCCCCAACCTGGGCGGCACCTTCTTCCTGCCGCTGATCGCCACCAGCTATCAGAAGTCCTACGGCGGCATCTACGGTTCGACGAGCGACATCTACGAGAGCCTGTACGCGAGCGAAATCGAATCGCTACTGCCGACGACCTCGACGGCGTCCGCCCTGGTCGCGGCCGGCAAGCTGCCGCAGGTGGCCTTGTTCGCCTCCAACTCGCTGCCGGGCCCGTCCTCGCCGCAATTCGCGTTCGGATTCGGCACCGGCAACCTGATCAAGACCAGCTTCCGCAACGCCTACCTGGCCGATCTGGCGCAAAACCCCTGCAACACCGCAGCCGGCGCCGTCGTGTCCTGCACGCCTGCATCGCCGATGCGCAAGGCGATCTTGAAAAACGACTTGCGCAACTATGTTCCGACCGTGCCGGTGTTCCTGTGCGGCGGCAATGCCGATCCGACGGTGTTCTATCCGAGCACGCTGGCCACGCAGGCCTACTTCCTGTCCAAGGGCCTGCCGGCAGCCGCCGTCACGGTGCTGGACGTCGACAGCGCGCCGACCGGAGCCACGGACCCGTTCGCGGCGGCCAAGGTCGGTTTCAGCCAGGCGAAGGCAAAAGCCGTCAGCGCATCGATTGCCGCGGGTGTCGACCCGGCCATCGGTGTCGCCAGCGCTTATCACGGTACGCTCGTTCCGCCGTTCTGCAAGGCCGCGGCGCGCGGTTTCTTCCAGAGCATTCTGGCGCAAGCTCAATAAGACGGGGACGACAACATGAAAAAAATGACTCGATTCGCTATTTGCGCCGCGCTCGCCGCATTGGGCACCGCTTCGGCTTCCGCGTTCGCGCAGGAACAGAATGCGGTCCGCCTCGGCCTGGCTAACCTGACGATCCACTCGCGCGCGCCGGACCTGACCAGCAACGGCCCGGCCTTCCTGACGCCGCCGGCTTCGCTGACGGTCGACAATGCGCAGACGCTGTTTTTCGGCTATGTGCGCCGTATCAACGAGAAGCTGGACGTGGAACTCGCGGCCGGCATTCCGCCCGCGCACAAGGTGTACGGCACAGGAGGCCTGGCGCCGTACGGCATGATCTCGCGCGTGAAGCAGGCCGGTCCCGCCGTTTTCCTGAACTACAAGTTCGGCACGGATCAGGACAAGTTGCGGCCGTTCTTCGGCGTCGGCTTGAACTACACCAAGTTCTTCGACGGCCGTTCGACCGATTCGAACAATCTGGCCGCCGGCGGCCCGACCAAGATCCGCCTGACCGATTCGGTCGGTCCCGCGCTGCAAGCCGGCCTCAGCTATCGCTTCGATCAGCGCTGGTCCGTCAACGGTGCGATCATCGTGGCCGACGTGCAGTCCGACATGACCGCGACGACCGGCAGCATCGAACGCAAGACGCATATCGACTTCCGTCCGATCGTCTACACGGTCTGCATCGGCTATCACTTCTGAAAACCGGGCATCGATAAAAAAACGGCTGCGCGAGCAGCCGTTTTTTTTGCCTGGCGAAAGCCGGATCACTCGAAGGCGGCGATGCCGGTCTGGGCGCGGCCGAGGATCAGGGCATGGATATCGTGCGTGCCTTCATAGGTGTTCACCACTTCCAGGTTCACCATGTGCCGGATCACCGGGAACTCATCCGATATGCCGTTGCCGCCCAGCATGTCGCGCGCCACCCGCGCGATCTCCAGCGCCTTGCCGCACGAATTGCGCTTCATGATCGACGTGATCTCCACCGCCGCCGTGCCCTCGTCCTTCATCCGTCCCAGCCGCAGGCAACCCTGC
>DASPLX010000033.1:0-6592 GCA_035627375.1 Paucimonas sp.
GATGAAAGTGTTCGGTAATGCCGGCCGCTACTACATCCCGGTGATGTCGAACACCAACGTCCGCTTGGCGGGTGCAGAGTTGAGCTACTTCAACTACTACACCTATACCGGCCAGTTCACCAACGACAAGTATCAGCGTCCGGTCCTGGGCACCGAGCTCGGCAGCCGCCTGACCCTGGGAGATGGTTCCGCTCCGGATCCGCGTACCGTGGTCGACCCCAACATCAAGCCGATGTACCAGGACGAGTTCATCGTCGGTATGCAAAAGGCCTTGGCAAATCGCTGGACGGTCGGCGCCAAGTTCACGCATCGCAAGCTCAAGAGCGTGATGGATGACGTGTGCGGCGGCGAACTGGCCCAGGCTTGGGCTCTCGCCAACGGCTACGACGCCGATGAAGCCCAGACGATTGGCGACACCGTTGACCACTGCTTCCTGTGGAACGCCGGCAAGGACCTGACCGCCAACATCGACTTCAATCATGACGGCAACCTGACCGCCGTGACGATTCCGGCGTCGGCGCTGAAATTCCCGAAACCGAAGCGTACCTACAACGCCCTGGAATTGACGTTCGAGCGTCCGTGGGACGGCAAGTGGAGCCTGCAAGGTTCCTACGTGCTGGCTTACAACAAAGGTAACGCCGAAGGTTACGTGAAGTCCGACATCGGCCAGGACGACGCCGGTATCAGCCAGGACTGGGATTACCCGGGCCTGATGGAAGGTTCGGAAGGCTACCTGCCGAACGACCGCCGTCATACCGTCAAGATGTTCGGCTCCTATCAGGTGGCCGATGAATGGCGCGTCGGTGCCAACCTCGTGGTGCAGAGCGGCCGTCCGAAGAACTGCTTCGGCTACTACGCCGGCAACATCGACACCACGTCGATCCAGTACGGCGCGGCATCGTTCTGGTGCCTCGGCAAGCTGAACCCGCGCGGCACGCTGGGCCGCCTCGAATGGACCCGCGATCTGAGCCTGCAAGTGACCTACACGCCGAAATGGCAGAAGGGTCTGATGTTCCAGGTTGACGCGCTGAACGTCCTGAACAATCGTGGCATCCGCACGATCCAGGAACAAGGCGAAACGCCGCGTGGCACGCCGGGCCCGGTCTACGGCCAGCCGCTGTCGTTCCAGGCACCGCGCAGCTTCCGCCTCACGGCACAATACGAGTTCTAATCGTAGAAGCATAAGTAGGACCATCCGCTCCCTGCCCGGGGGCGGATGCCAAGCGAGACTTGAGCCGCCCTTCGGGGCGGTTTTTTTGTCCGCGAACGGAATCGCTTCCACGTTGCCATTCCGCCGTCCGATCCAGCCCTCCTTCATCCTGTAGCGGGAAGCAACGGCACGTTACACGCCGCCTACTCTATTTCCACACACCACAAGCTCCTTTCGGAGATTTTCTTGTTATTAATCAGAGACTTGCGTTTAATCGGGTAAAGATTGTTGTTTTTGATGTCATTTTGAAAATGACAGATTGACACTCGATTTTTGCAATGTTTCCATACTCAACGCGAAAAAAACCTTTCATCTCATAAGCGTTTTTCGCGCCGCGCGACGCGGCAAACCCAACAAAACAGTAGTCAGGCCAGAAACTTGCTCAAAGGAGTTTGGTAATGATGAAGGAAACCCCGATTTCACAATCAGTGCGCTTGATCTGCTCCGGCGGCTTGGCGCTCGGCGCCGCGCTCATGATGCAACCGGCGATCGCGCAACAGGCGAGCGGCCAGCAGATGCAGCGCGTGGAGATCACCGGATCGAACATTCGCCGCGCGCAAGCCGAGACGGCATCGCCGGTCCAGACGCTCAGCCGCGAAGATATCGAAAAATCCGGCAAGGTGACGGTTGCCGAGCTTCTGCAAACGCTCGCGGTCGACAACCAGGGTTCGGTGCCGACCACGTTCGGCAGCGGTTTCGCCTCCGGCGCTTCCGGCATTTCGCTGCGCGGACTCGGCGCGGCATCGACGCTGGTATTGCTCAATGGACGCCGGGTGGCGCCCTACGGCCTGGCCGACGACGGGCAAAAGGTGTTCGCCGACCTGAACATGGTTCCGGTGGAGGCGGTCGAGCGCGTCGAAATCCTCAAGGACGGCGCCTCGTCGATCTACGGCTCCGACGCGATCGCCGGCGTCGTCAACGTCATTCTGCGCAAGGATTACCAAGGCACGGCAGCCAAGGTGGCGTACGGTTTGTCGGCCGAACGCGACGGCCGCGATGTGCGCGCCACGCTGACGCACGGCTTCGGCGATCTCGACAAGGATCGCTACAACGTCCTGCTCAATTTCGAATACGGCAGGAAAGGCGCGATCTGGAACCGGGACCGCGCCGGCCGCGATCAGATCGGCCGCGCCGACCTGCGCGATCTCGGCTTTTCCGCCCAGGAAGGCTTCGGCGGCACCGGCGCGATCCTCGACAACAATCTCGCCGGCAGCTCGGTGGTCGGCAACGTCCGCAATCCGACAACGCTCGATTACTACAGCCGCAGCGATCCGAATGGCGTCGGCTTCACGCGCACCTTCCCGAACGCCTGCGCCAGCCTGACCAATCACGCGCAGGGCGATCCGCTCGGCGGCTGCCTGACCGACGCGCCGCAGGAATACGGCCAGATCCAGCCGAAGGCGGAAACCTTCAATTTCTTCACCCGCGGCACGCTCCGCCTGACCGGCGACTCGCAGGTCTACACGGAACTGAACGCGTTCAAGAGCCGCTCCAGATCGTCGACCACGCCATCGTCCGTCAGCGGCTCGGTCGGGTATCCCGGCGGCCCGGTCAGCAATGCGGCCGTCGCGCTCGGCGCCGCGCACCCGGACAATCCCTACTTCGGAACCGCGGCCCGCCTGCGCTACCTGGCGTGGGACGTCGGCCCGCGCGTGAGCAACGTCGAATCCACCTTCGCCCGTTTCGTCGTCGGCATGAAAGGCAGCGTGGCCGATTGGGACTACGATACCGCCCTGCTGTTCTCCCAGAACAAGGTGTCGAACACCCGCACCGGTTACCTGCAGCGCGACGTGACCTTCGCCCTGCTCAACCCGACGGCCGCCAACGTCGCGGCCGCGACAGCGGGGAGCGCGGCATATGCCGCCTTGCCGGCCGGCAGTTTCTGGCGCATCGGCGAAAACGCCGGCCTCAATTCCGCCGCGCTCTACGCCGCCATGTCCCCGGAGATTTCAAATGATGCCAAGAGCAGGGTCGCGCAACTCGACTTCAAGGCATCCCGCGAACTCGGCCAGCTGGCGGGCGGCCCCATGGGGCTGGCGGTGGGCATCGAGGCGCGCCGGGAATCGACCCGCCTCGATCCGACCACCGGCACCGAACGCGGCAACATCATCGGCCTCGGTTATTCCGCCTATGATGGCTCGCGCACGGTGACCGCGCTGTATGCCGAATTGCTGGCGCCGGTCATGAAGGCGCTCGAACTGTCCGCGGCGGTGCGCGGCGACCACTATTCCGACGTCGGCAATTCGTTCACCCCGAAAGTCGGCGTCAAATGGACGCCGGTCCGCGAGCTCGCGGTCCGCAGCACATTCGCCCGCGGCTTCCGCGCGCCGAGCGCCGCCGAGAACGGCCGCGGCGGCCTGGCGGCGTTTTCCACCGCCGCCGATCCGGTGCGCTGCGCGCTCGGCGTGACTTCCGCGTGCAACCCCGGCTCGGTCGCGATCATCACTTCCCCGAATCCGGACTTGAGCCCGGAAAAATCGAAGAGCTACAGCCTGGGCATCGTCTGGGATCCGCTGCCGAGAACCAGCGTTTCGCTCGACCTGTGGCAGATCGATCGCAAGAACGAGATCAACCAGGAGCAGACGACCGCCGCCATCGCCAAGGGCCAGGTCGCGCGCGATCCGTCGACCGCGACCAATATCCCCGGAGACCCGGGCGCCATCACAGCGGTGCTGGCGAGATACGTCAACTCGGCGCAAACCCGGGTACGCGGCGTCGATCTCGATTTCCGTCAGCGCTTCGATCTCGGAGCGGACAACGGCAGGCTGGTTTTCGATGCCAAGTGGACGCACTTGTTCAAGTGGCTGCGCACCGAACAGGACGGCTCGCAGTTCGAGTATGCCGGCACGCACGGCAACTGCGACGTGACCAACTGCATCGGCACCCCGGACGATCGCGTCAATCTCGGCGCGACCTGGGAGCGCGGCAACTGGAAGGTCGCGACGAACGTCAACTATCGCGGCGCGATCAAGAATCTCCACTACGACGATGAACCGGATTGCGCGAGCCATTTCGCGAACGGCACGCCGGCGCCCGCCGGTTGCAGGATCAAGTCTTTCACCACGGTCGATCTTACGTTCCGCTGGAAGGCCCATCCGCAGATCGAAGTCTTCGGCGGCATCCAAAACCTGTTCGACAAGGTTGCGCCGCTCGATCCCCTGACTTATGGGGCGACTTCCTACAATCCACTGGACTACAGCGGAGCGGTGGGACGTTTCTTCAGCGCCGGGGTCAAATATAAGTTCTGATTGCCGCAAGCCTCGCTTCAGGCAAAGCACGAAGCGCCTCGCGGGCGATCCCGCGAGGCGCTTTTCCTTTGGCGAGGCTCATGCGCACCGGCCGAATCCGCCTGCGTAGAAATCCATTTTCCGGCAAGAGTGCGCCCGATCCGAAGAAATTTGGAAGAGAAATCCAAATTCAAAAGCATGCCAAAACGGAAATTTCGGAATGACTTATTGAGACATAAAAATACATTTAAATACAATTTAAGGGAGGCTTTTATGCAACGCAACATTATTTTATTTTTCCATTTCCTCCACTTGCCAAACTTAATTCAATATTTGGGGTGGGTTCCTGCATTTTCCTTACGGGCGGGAATTTAAATTTCAACAATACCTTTCCCGATTTTGCTTTCGGATCGAAAAGACGGACCGCTGGATTAGGCCGAATGCAGCAGTGCAAGCGCGGATTATCGGCACAAAAAGAAAACTCTTGCGACCTCGAAATTTTCACAAACCGCCCAGGTTTGGCGGTCACAAAAATGCTGCGAAGCACAATTATTTGATGTTTACCAAGTGTCCATTCCGTACTGCTTCTTGCTTGCATTTTCGCGTTCGTTTTTGGATCATGGTGGGTTGACATTGGCGTCATAGAGTGTTTCCATACGCTCCACGAAAATTTATTTTCATCTGAAACTATATTTTCCGACGCTGCAGAAGTGCGGCGCGAAGTCGTTTTTTCGCGCCGTAATGGGTATTGACATTGGAGGAAGCAGAATGGAATTCTCGGAGTACGAGCGGAATCCGGGCAAGAAGTTTACCGGGCTCGCCGTCGTCATTCTGTTGCACGTGCTGGTTGTATATGCACTGCTGACAGGGTTGGCTCGCAAGGTGGTGGAGGTCATCAAGCAGCCGATCGAGACGAAGATCATTGAAGAGGTCAAACCGCCGCCGCCGCCGGATTTGCCGCCGCCGCCGCCGCCGCCGAAAATGGTAGCGCCGCCGCCGCCGTTCATTCCGCCGCCGGAAGTTCAGGTTGCCACCCCGCCGCCGCAAAACACGATTGCCGCCGTCTCGAACGTCAAGCCTGAAAATCCGACGTTCACGCGTCCGCAGCCGCCGGTGGATGCCAAGCCGGCCGCCGGTCCGTCGCGCGTTGCCGCCGTGGTCGATTTTTCCACTTGCGCCAAGCCCGAGTATCCGCGCAATTCGCAGCGCAACGAGGAACAAGGCACGGTCACGCTGGCATTCCTGATCGGTGTCGATGGCAGCGTCAAGGAAGCGAAGATCGAGAAATCGAGCGGTTTCCGCGAATTGGATCGCGCCGCACAACGCGGCCTGTCCCAGTGCAAATTCAAGCCCGCGCTCGTCGAGGGCAAGCCGCAGGAAGGCTGGTCCAGCGTGCAATATGTTTGGAGACTGGAATGATGTAAAGGAATGCAGTTCGTTATTTCGTTACATTCTTTTCGTCATCTAGTGTTTTTTATAATTAAAGGAAGCAAGTCATGAAAACTCGTGTATCCGCCCTGTTTGCGGCTGTATTGATCTCTGTTGCGGCGCTCGTTCCCGCCGTTGCCCAAGACGCCTCGGCACCCGCTGCGTCCGCTCCGGCAGCCACCGCTCCCGCGCCCGAAGCGAATGCAGCCGCACCGGCTGCTCCGGCAGGCGAAGCTGGCGCTGTTTCCAAGGAAGAAGTGGTCAACCCCTACGGCTTGGAAGCGATGTGGCGCGACGGCGACTTCGTCTCCAAGGGCACCCTGATCATCCTGATCATCATGTCCATGGGTTCCTGGTACATCATGATCACCAAGCTGATCGACCAGTTCAAACTGAAGAACCAGCTCAATGAAACCCGTTCCAAGTTCTGGAAGGCTCAATCGATCGCCGCCGGCACCACCCAGCTCGCCCAAGGCTCGGCTTACCGCTTCATCGCCGAAGCCGGCCTGAAGGCCACCGAGCACCATGACGGCGCCCTGCTCGAGCAGATCGACCTGAACACCTGGGTCACCATGTCGATCCAGCGCTCGGTCGAGAAAGTCCAGTCGCGCCTGCAGGATGGCCTGGCCTTCCTGGCGACGGTCGGTTCGACTTCCCCGTTCGTCGGTCTGTTCGGTACCGTCTGGGGCATCTACCACGCGCTGACCGGTATCGGTATCGCCGGCCA
>DASPLX010000034.1:0-76357 GCA_035627375.1 Paucimonas sp.
GATCGAGATGAACGCGACGCCGCTGATCGACGTGATGCTGGTGTTGCTGATCATGCTGATCATCACGATTCCGATCCAGAACCATGCGGTGAACTTGAACATGCCGGTGGGGAACCCGCCGCCGCTGACCAGGCAGCCGGAAGTGATCACGATCGACGTCGACTTCGACGGCACGGTGTTCTGGAACGGCGCGACGGTGGATGACGCGACGCTGCAAGGCAAGCTGCAGAACGTGGCGGCGGTGGCGGCGGCGGAGCAGCCGGAAGTGCACCTCAAGCCGAACAAGCTGGCCGAGTACAAGGTGGTGGCGCACGTGATGGCCTCCGCCCAGCGGCTGGGCGTGACCAAGATCGGGCTGGTCGGCAACGAGCAGTTCGTTCAATGACGGCGGCGCCAGCAAAATTGTAAAAATCCCTTCAGATCAAGACTCTAGCATCCGGACCCGCTAAACTACGCGGTTTGCCGGATCGGCCGCCTGTTCCGGCGGGCAGCGCCGATTGAAACTCAAACATGCGAAAATAGCCGGCTTCGCTTTCGGCACTGCGGACGCCGTGTCCCACGAGGACTTGCCGGCCGCGCCGTTCGTTCATTCGTATCGTGTCTTGAATAATAGGAACCTGAAAATGATTCGCCGTCCCTACGTCAAATCCGCGCTGATCGCCGCCGCGATCGGCACGCAATTCCTGTCGATCGGTTCGTCCGCGCACGCGCAGTCCTACCGTTCCGAAACTCCCGCCGCTCCCGCCGCCAATCCGGTCGCCGCTCCGCAAAAGGCCGACCCCGAGAACGCCGTGCGCCCGGAAATCGGCGTACTGCTGCAGGCGGCGCAGGATCTGTCGCAAGCCAACAAGTTCGCGGAAGCGCACGCCAAGATCGACCAGGCCGAGGCGGTACCCAACAAGACGCCTTATGAGGCTTACCTGATCGACCGCGTGCGCGGCCCGATCGCCGCCGCGGCGGGCGAGGACGCCATCGCGGCGAAATCGCTCGAGATTTCGCTGGCATACGACCGCATCACCTCGATCGAGAAGCAGCGCCTGATGCCGGTGCTCGCCAGCGTGTACTTCCGCATGAAGAATTACCCGAATGCGATCAAGTGGAGCACCGCGTATTTCAAGGAAGGCGGCCAGGACGATAACGTGCGCACCATCCTGTCGCGCTCCTACTACCTGACGAACGATTTCAAGCAAGCCGCCGACGAATTGCGCACGCAGATGCAGGTCGCCGAGAAGGCCGGCAAGGCGCCGCAGGAAGACCAGTTGCGCATGTTCGCGGCATCCCTGCTCAAGGCGGGCGATCGCGAAGGCTACGGTCTCGCGCTCGAGAAGCTGGTGGCTCATTATCCGAAGGAGGATTCCTGGGCCAGCCTGCTCAGCAGCCTGTTCTCGAAATCCACCTTTTCCGATCGCTTGACTCTCGACGGCTACCGGCTGAAACTCGCGCTCGGCCAAATGGAGGATGCGAAGGAATACCTCGACATGTCCGAGCTGGCGATGCGCGCCGGTTTCCCGGCCGAAGCCAAGAACGTGCTGGAAGCCGGCTACAAGGCAGGCATGCTCGGCACCGGCGCCGACGCGGCCAAGCACAAGCGTTTGCGCGACGCGGCGGCCAAGAGCGCGGCCGACGACCAGAAGACGATGGCGCAGGGCGAAGCGGCCGCGAACAAGAAGGCGGACGGCACGGGCCTCGTCAATCTCGGCTATGCCTTCGTGACCAACGGCCAGTTCGACAAGGGCCTCGAGCTGATGGAGAAGGGGATCGCCAAGGGCGGCCTGAAACAGCCGGAAGAGGCAAAGCTGCATCTCGCGCTGGCTTATGCCCAGGCCGGCAAGAAGGCGGAAGCGATCGAGAAGCTGAAGACGGTGCAAGGCGCCGGCGGCACCGCCGAGCTGGCGCGCTACTGGACCCTGCATCTGAATCAGTCCAAATAAAGTCCTTTCCTCGCGTTGTTCGCTCCGCTCGGCCCGATCGGCCGAGCAGACCACCGGCGGGCTCTTCTCCTGGCGAGAGAGCCCGTTTTTCGTGCGTGGCCGCCACGGAAAGGCCGATTCCCGCGCCCCGACGCCCGTGTTTTTCCTCTCGATGAGGTTCCGGCGCGACGATTCGCGCCATCGCCCTCATGGTGTATTGATAATACCACTTGAATACCTATTGACATCCACTTTAAGCAGGCCTAAAGTGCGTTCAGTGACGCACATTTCAGCGTGACGCGCGTGCCGCGCAGCGGCAGGGCGCTCAAAACGGACGAGGCTAACGTGGGCACAACGTATGAGTATCTGATCGGCATCGACGGCGGCGGAACCGGTACGCGCGCTCGCGTCGAGCGCGCCGACGGCATGCCGGCCGGTTACGGCACCGCGGGGCCGTCGGGCCTCATGCACGGCGTCGACAACGCTTGGCGGGCGGTGCTGGCGGCGATCGAACAGGCATTCGCGAAGGCCGGAACGGCGCGCCCGCCCTTGGCCGGCATGGCAGTCGGCTTCGGGCTCGCCGGCGTGCATAACAAGCAATGGGCCGCCGAGTTCGCGGCGCGCAACCCGGGCTTCGGAGCGATCGTGGTCGAGACCGACGCGTTCGCGACCTTGATCGGCGCGCACGGCGGCCAACCCGGCGCCATCGTCGCGACCGGCACCGGCAGCGTCGGCGAGGCGTTGCTGCCGAATGGCGAACGGCGCGAAGTCGGCGGCTGGGGATTCCCGTCGAGCGACGAGGCCAGCGGCGCCTGGCTCGGCCTGCGGGCGATCAATTACGTGCAACGCGTGCTCGACGGCCGCGACGCGCCGGGCGATTTCGCGCGCGAACTCATCGCCCGCTGCGGCGGCGACCGCGACGGCGTGTTCGTCTGGCTCGCGAACGCCAACCAGACCGCCTATGCGCAACTGGCGCCGATCGTGCTCGGCCATGCCGACAAGGACAAGGTGGCGCACGACATCATGACCGATGCCGGCAATGAAGTCGCCAAGATCGCCGACGCGCTCGATCCATCGGGCGCGCTGCCGATCGCGCTGTGCGGCGGCCTCGCCGAACCGCTGCATGCCTACCTGCCGGAACGGCTCTTGAGGCGCATCGTCAAACCGCAGGCCGACGCCGCAGCGGGCGCGCTGCGCATCCTGCGCCGGCACCTGTCTCAACCACACTTACAGGGAGAGCAATGATGCCGCTCCAACTCGATGAATTCAGGCCCGATGCCGAGAGCGTCACGCCGTTGTACCTGCAACTCGCCAACAAGCTTTCGGAAGGCATACACAGCGGCTTCTGGCAGCCCGACGAAGCCTTGCCGTCCGAGCGCATGCTGTCGGACATGCTGAACATCTCGCGCGTCACGGCGCGCAAGGCGATCGACATCCTGTGCGAGCGCGGCATGCTGACCCGGAAGCGCGGATCCGGCACCTACATCACGCCCAAGCTCGAACAGCCGCTGTCGCGACTGACCAATTTTTCCGAGGAATTGCGCCAGCGCGGCTTCACGCCGGGCTCGCAGTGGCTGTCGCGCGAGACCGGCGTGGCCGCGGCCGACGAGATCCTCGCGCTCGGCCTGTCTCCCAACACGCCGGTGGCGCGCCTGAAGCGCCTGCGTACCGCCGACAACGTCGTCATGGCGATCGAGAGCACGACGATTCCGGCCCAATACCTGCCCAATCCGAAATCCGTCACCGATTCGCTGTACGGCTATCTCGAAGCGCATAACCTGGTGCCGGTGCGCGCGCTGCAGCATATCCGCGCCGTCAATGCGACGGCCGAGCAGGCGCGCCTGGCCAACATCAAGCAGGGCGCTGCGATGCTCTACATCACGCGCGTCGGCTATCTGGAAAGCGGCGCCGCGATCGAACTCACGCATTCCTATTGCCGCAGCGACTACTACGACTTCGTCGCGGAGTTGCGCAGATGACTTCCGGTTTGGCGCCTTGCCGACTGCTGGGCAACGTATTGACGCCGGATGGCTGGATCGACGGCTCCATCGAGTTCGGCGCGCGGATCGCGTGCATCGCCGGCGCGCAGGCAGATCCGGCTTCGAACGCGGGCGATTACATCCTGCCCGGCTTCATCGACCTGCACGTGCATGGCGGCGGCGGCCGCGACGTGATGGATGCCGCGGAAGCTGCCGCCGTGGACGCGGCCGCAGCGGATGCCGTGCACACGATCGCCCGCCTCCACGCGAGGCACGGCACCACCAGCCTCCTGGCGACCACCATGACCTCGCCGCTGTCCGACCTGGAGGCGGCGCTGCGGGCCATCGGCGACGCGTGCCGCGCGCCGCGGCCCGGAACGGCGCGCGTGCTCGGCGTGCATCTCGAAGGGCCGTACATCAATCCCGGCAAGCTCGGCGCGCAGCCCGACTATGTGCATGCCGCAACCCTGAGCGAAGTCGAGCGTCTCGAAACGCTGGCCCCGATCAAGCTGATCACGGTGGCGCCGGAAATGGACGGCCATCTCGAGCTGGTGAAGATCCTGAGCGATGCCGGCATGCGCGTGCAGATCGGCCACACGGCCGGCAGTTACGAAGACGGCGTCGCCGCGCTCGAGAACGGCGCGGCCGGCTTCACGCACCTGTTCAACGCGATGAGCGCCTTCCATCACCGCGCGCCCGGCATGGCCGGCGCGGCGCTCGCGCACGCCGAGTATTCGGAACTGATCCCTGACCTGCTGCACGTGCATCCGGGTGCGATCCGGGCGGCGCTGCGCTCGATTCCGCGCCTCTATTGCGTCACCGACTCGACCGCCGCGTCCGGCATGCCGGACGGCGAATACATGCTCGGCCGCCAGCGGGTCTACAAATGCATGGGCGGAGTGCGCCTGGCCGACGGCACGCTGGCCGGCAGTACGCTGACCATGGATCAGGCGCTGCGCAACTTGGTCAGCCTGGGACTCGATTTGGCCGACGCCTCGCGCCGCGTCTCGACCTATGCGGCCGACTATCTCGGCATGGACAACATCGGCCGCCTCAAGCCCGGCGCCGAGGCCGACATCGTCGTGCTCGATCGCGGCCTGCAATTGAAATCGGTTTACGTACAAGGAGAACGGATTGACCTCGCAGATGCTTAAGGAAGCGTGCGCCGCAGCCCAGCACGTGGCGTTCCAGCTCGGGCAGGATCGCGAGCGCTATGCGGAACTGGGACGCAAGCTGCGCTCGACGCCGCATTCCGCGGCATTGACCGTTGCCCGCGGCAGCTCCGATCATGCGGCGAGCTATTGCGCCTATCTCATCATGGCGCGCTTGGGACGCATCGTCGCTTCGCTGCCGATGTCGCTGGTGACGCTCTACAAGTCGCCGCTGGCGACGCGCGATGCGCTGGCGATCGCGATTTCGCAATCGGGCCAGAGCCCGGACGTGATCGAACCGATCCGCTATTTCCGCCACGGCGGGGCGACTACGGTCGCGCTGGTCAACGATGCATCGTCGCCGCTGGCCGACGCCGCCGAATGGGTGTTGCCGCTGCATGCCGGCCCAGAAGTGAGCGTCGCGGCCACCAAGAGCTTCATCGCCAGCCTGGTCGCCGGCGCGCGCCTGGCCGGCCAGTGGCAGAACGACACCGAGTTCTTCGGGCATATCGAGGCCTTGCCCGACGCGCTGCATGCCGCCACCCGCTGCGACTGGTCGAAGGCGATCGACGTGCTGGCGCCGGCCTCGAACATCATGGTGGTCGGGCGCGGCATCAGCTTTCCGATCGCGCTCGAGGCTGCGCTCAAGTTCAAGGAAACGTCGGCGCTCCAGGCCGAGGCGTTTTCCGGCGCCGAGATCAAGCACGGGCCGATGGCGCTGATCGACGAAGGCTATCCCTTGCTGATGTTCGCCACGCGCGGCCCGGCCCAGGCCGGCCTGATCAGGCTGGCGGGCGAGATGCGGGAGCGCGGCGCCCATGTCTTGCTGGCGGCGCCCGAGGATGTCGCCGAACGCGACCTGACGCTGCCGGTGGCGAGCACGCCCGATCTCGATCCGATCGTGGCGATCCAGGCTTTCTATGTGATGGCGGCCCAGCTCGCCGCCGAGCGCGGACTCGATCCGGACAAGCCGCGCCACCTGAGCAAAGTGACCAAGACGAGCTGAGCGGCGCGATCATGATGGAAGCAACGACCAGGGCGGCGCGGCGGCTCGCCGGACAACTGATGATGGTCCGGTTTCCCGGCACCGAACTCGACGCGGAGACCGCGGACTTCTTGCGCGAGAACGCGATCCGCGCCGTCTGCCTGTTCCGGCAGAACATGCGCGACCCGGCGCAGCTCGCTAAGCTGACGCGCGACCTGCGGGCCGCGATGGGGCCGAATGCGCTGATCGCCATCGACCAGGAAGGCGGTGCGGTGGTGCGCGCGACCTGGCTGCCGCAACCGCCGGCCGCGATGGCCCTGGGCGCGGCCGACGATGCGCAGTTGGCGCGCGCGGTCGGCGCGGCCGTGGCGCGGGGCGTCAAGTCGCTCGGTTTCAACTGGAATTTCGCGCCGGTGCTCGATCTCAACAACAATCCCGACAATCCGGTGATCGCCGAACGCTCCTTCGGCGCCGATCCGCGCCGCGCGACGGAACTGGCGATGGCCTGGATGGAGGGCAGCCTGGCCGAAGGCGTGGCCTGCTGCGTCAAGCATTTTCCGGGACATGGCGACACGCACGTCGATTCGCACCGCGACCTGCCGACCGTCGACAAGCCGCGCGCCGCGCTGGAAGCGCTGGAGCTGGCGCCGTTCCGCGCGGCCGCGCGCCACGCCCCGGCCATGATGACGGCGCATATCGTGTATCCCGCCCTCGACGGCGAATACCCGGCCACGCTGTCGCGCACGATACTCACCGACCTGCTGCGCGAGCAATGGCGTTATCGCGGCGTCGTCATCACCGACGGCATGGACATGCATGCGATCGCGCATCGCTATGGAGTCGGCGGCGCGGCGGTGCGCGCCCTGATCGCCGGCACCGACATGGTGATGGCGCTCGGCACCCGCGCAACGCAGGAGGAGACGCTGGCCGCCGTCGGCGCCGCGATCGCGGACGGCCGCCTGGCGGCCGAGGAACTCGCCGTGCGGCTGGAGCGGCTCGACAGGTTGGCGGGCGATTATCCGTGCGCCGCGGGCGGGTACGAGACCGACCCGCGCGACCGCGCGCTGATGACCAGCGCCTGGTATCGCGCGTTGACGCCGTATGCGGGGCCGCGCGCGCCGCGCCGCGGCGCGCGGGTGCGCCTCGTGGCGCGCGCCGACGTCGTCAGCGATGGCGTCTCGGAAGCCGGCATTCCGGCGCAACAAGTGAAGGCCATGCTCGAACGCCTGTACGACGTCGATTGCGTGACCTTCGACGATGCCGAAGGCTTCGATTGGAATGCGTTGCCGGCGGACGGCCGTTTCGTCATCCTCGCATCGACTTCCCGCATGCGCTACGGCGCCCGGGTGCGCGCTACCTGGCGGCCCGATCTGCACCTCGCGCTGTGGAACCCTTTCCAGGCGCTCGACATCGCCGCGCCGGGCTTGATCACCTACGGTTCCGCCGAACCGGCGCTCGATGCGGTCGCGGCCTGGCTCGCGGGCGAGATCGACGCCGGCGGGCATTGCCCGGTGGCCGGTTTCTCTTAGAGCCCGTTTCGATGCGATATGCCAGGAAGGCGATCGGTACCGAGCGGCCGGCGATCGACTCCGTACTTCTACCTCTTCGGTAGCGAGGAGAGAATGTTGTTTATTCGATTTATGTCGACTGGTTTGACGAGGTGGTGGTCAAAGCCGGCTTCTCGTGTTTTGCGCACATCCTCTTGCTGACCATAGCCAGTCACGGCGATCAGCGTGGTTCTTGTCGCGTCCAGCGCCGATCGAAGCTCCTTTGCGACAGCAAAGCCATTCATGCCGGGTAATCCGAGGTCTAAGAAGATGACGCTTGGTTTGGCCTGTGTTGCAGCTGCAATCGCCTCGCTGCCATTTGTCGCGACCGTGACGTCGTTGCCAAATAGACGCAGCAGCTCCGCGAGCATGATAGCGGCATCGTGATTGTCGTCGACCACCAAGATGGCCCGTCCTGCGCCAGTAACCTCCGGCAATGATGACGGCGCCGGCAAGTCTTGCGCCGGCTGTTCGGGCGCCAGCGGTAGCGATATACGAAACTCGCTTCCCCGTTCCAAGCCTTCGCTGAACGCCGTGACGCTGCCGCCATGTTGTTCGACCAGTTGGCGGACAACCGTCAGCCCTACGCCAAGTCCGCCTTCCGAACGGGCAAGCGACCGCTCGGACTGCGAAAACACATCGAAGATGCGCGGCATTATCGCCGGATGAATCCCCATGCCATTGTCTTTAACAAGGATTTCTACGCGGTCGTCAATTTTTCTAACTGTCAAGCGAATCGCTCCACCGCGCTCGGTATACTTGGCTGCGTTATTGAGTACGTTGCCCACTACTTGCGTCAACCTCTGCAAATCCCCTCGAACATAAAGCGGCTCCGGAGCGAGTTCGGTAGAAAAACGATGCGCCTTTTCGCTGATCAACGGCTCGCATAGCTCTATAGCGCGATAGACGACGGAATTGACTTCCACGGCCTCCATCTTTAAGGTGATTTTTCCGGTGGAAATCCTGGCGACATCTAATAGCTCGTCCACCAGACGAATAAGGTGATCGACCTGGCGACCCAGAATATCTTGCGCATACTGGCGAGTTGCATCGGCGGTATTGGGCATCGCCAACAGCTCAAGCGCCGCGCTAATGGGCGCCAGGGGATTTCGTAGTTCATGGCCGAGCATGGCGAGGAACTCATCTTTACGGCGATGCTCCGCCATCAATTCGAGTTCTGCGCGCCGCCTACCCTCGATCTCTCGCGACAGTTTCACGATTTGCTGATTTAAGACAGTAAAGCGGCTTTCCGCTACATGCTTCGGGGTCAGCCTCAAGAGCAGTTGCGATGGCGTCATTCCCTCTTGGAGCCCATATAAGGCGCCTTCGGCACGAAAAGCGACCGATTCGCCCTCGCGTGATATAAGGGTAAGGACTCCAGGAACAAATGATTTGGTTCGCTTACAGTAGCGCAGATAGCGGTTGATTTGCTCTTGGGACTCGGAACATATGTCTGTCAGTGATGTTTGTCCGGCTTCGATGGCATACGCGGTCAGTTGATGTCTGGCTGCAGGGTTCAGCGCTAGGATCACACCATCGGTATCAAGGAGCAAAATGGCTTCCGGGAAAACATCAACGCACTGATGAAACTGCTTTAATGACAGCATGTAGGCCAACTAACTTGCGAAATACTCTCGTCCGTCGACTTCGCATGCTTCTGCCTGCGGCTTCAGATAAACGACGACTTTGCATTCCGGTGCGCCTTCGGCGATGGTTTTCTCGAGGGAGACCTTGGCATAGCCTGTATTTTCTGCGGCGATCACGCCGAAGACATTGGACGTCATCATGCACATGGCGGGACGATCAATGACTTTCTCAGCAAAAGGACATGCGCGATTGCCAAGGATAATTTTTTCGTCTGTCTGCTCCACAATAAAGAAGTCTCCTTGAATGCGCCTTTTAAGATCGACTAGAACTTCCGCGACTTGTTCTTTTGTAAGTTTGTCGACGCTCAAGGATTTACGATAACTTAAGTTGATTTGCTCACCGATATGTTGCCCTACGACACTGATGAATCCTGATGCCCCTTCCAAACCAATGACATCTTGAAGTGTTCCGGACAACTCGCGGATAAGCATTCGAAGAAAAACATCCCGTTCAAGATCAATCGGCAATTCTCTAATCGGGATGACGGAAGATTTTTTGATCATGGATGCTCCTGCAAGCAATGGCGCCGCGCTAAGCTAAGCAAATAACCGTGGACGGAAGACTCCATTAGGCACTCAAATTCCGCATCCGTTTCTGAACAATGGAAGATTTGTATGAGGATGTGCAAAGAGATCGCGATCTATCGAGTATCTGCCGCTCTTAAAACTTGCCTCACCAAGCCCTGTTCGGGAACAGGCTCTTGAACGAAACGCGAGTAAGCCATATGACGCGAACGGTTCACTGCCGCCTTGCCGCCGTCGCCGCCATGTTCCGCAGGGCAGGGCGCCTTCATGTTCTGGCTGCCGAACGCTCCAGCCCTCGAACGCTCGGCTTGCCCGCATCGTTCGCGGTTCATCACCAGGGCGAAATCGTGAATCAATCGGAACAGCAAGAGCCTCACGATGCGTCGGAACCATCAGTACATGGTCTGCCGGCGCGGGAAGCCCGACGGCAACACGGCCGTATGCATCCCAAGCGGAGCAGGCGGCGGATCGCGTTGTTGATTCCGCGAAAGTTCACGGCTCACTCCTGGCCGATTTTCGCCGCTTCCGGGATCAATGGCGCAGCCAACGTCCATCCCTGATCCGTCGACGCGCCCGGTTGCCGCTCCAATCGTTTGCCGCGCGCCGCCATGCGCGCCCGCTATTCGGCCATCCGCATGGCAATCTCCTGCGCCTTTTCCGCTTTGGATTGCCACAACGTTCCTGCGTTCTCGGATTTTCTCACTATGGTTTCCGCCTTGCGCTCGAAGGATTGCCGCGTTGCCCATCCGCGCGCTGGCAACACTGTCGCCATGGCGCGCGCCTTGCAGTCACCTTCGATCGCCGCAGCATGAGCCGCCGATCGGGACGTGTCGGACCACGAGGACGGGCGCGCCGAGTCCGCGCTACAGATCGCAATCGGATGGCAAGCCGCTCGGCGGTACCGAATCGACGCGCCGCATACCCGCCTTGCGCAGCAGATCCACTTCGGCGTCGATTTGTTGCGGAGACAGCTGGCGGTTCCGGGCATGGAAGACCCAGTCGATATCCTGTCGATAGAGGCGGGCCGCGTTCGCGCCCGGCAGCAGTCCGCCCGGGGAAAACCACAGGTTGAAGCTGATCGCCATCGGCACGACCGGATAATTGCGTCCGCCGTGCTGCGCGACCTGGATGCCGTCGATGAAAAAGCGGGTCTTGCCGTGCATCGCCTGCATCACCAGGGTGTGCCAGCCGTCGAGCGAACGGAATTCCTGATGCGCCTGGTTGAACGCCTTCCATGGATTGAGCTGCACCGTCTGCCAGGTGACGCCATAGATGCGGGTTTGGGGATCGCCCCAGCCGCCGTTCGGCAGGTATTCCCAATCCATTTCGCTGTATTCGGGATCGAAGTCGTGCCGGAGCGGACTGGCGGTATAGAAGGTCTGCACGACCACGTCGCCGTCCGGCCCGGAGGCAGGCGCATCGGCGAAGCGGACGCGCGCGGCGTAGGTGCCTTCCAGGTATTTGCGCTGGTGGCAGATCTGCGCGTGGGAGGTGCCGGCGGCAGTGCCGTCGGTGCGCGCCGCGAGGCGCAACAGGCGGTTGCGCGGTTCCGCCGGATCGGCGAGCGGGGCGACCGTTCCGGGGCCCCAGCGCGCGCCTTCGAGACCGGGATGGCCGGGCTTGTCGCGGACGATCCAGCCGCCGCCGGCGAGCGCCGCCGTGTCGGCATAGTCGAAATCGTCGAATAGCAGGCCGTCGTATTCCGCGGTCGGTGCCGCGGACCGCGTACTGCCCTGCGTGGCGCAGGCAGACATCAGGATCGACAGCGCGAGGGCAGATACGAATGCCGGTTTTTCCATGCATGCCATGAGCGCTCCAGCGACAAGTTGTGTTGGCGTGAAATTGGTGGCATTATGGCATAGCATTGGTATTCAAGTGGTATTAACACGATTCCGATAGATATCCCGATAGAGACTGGAAAGGCGATCCTCATGAGCGGACCGACAGATGCGATGACGGCGGCAGCCGGACACGATGTGGAACTCGACAAGCCGGCGCGCCGTTCACCCATGGGCTGGGTGCCGACGCTGTATTTCGCGGAGGGCTTGCCTTACTTCCTGGTCGCGACCGCCGCCGGGCTGATGTACAAGAGCATGGGCGTCTCGAACGAGCAGATCGCGCGCTGGACCGGCTTGCTCGGCTTCGTATGGGTGTTCAAGCCGCTCTGGAGCCCCTTCCTGGAAGCCGCGTCGAGCAAGAAATCGCTGGTGCTGATGTTCCAGGTGCTGGGCGGCATCAGCCTGGGCCTGATCGCGCTGGCCCTGCAATTGCCGACCTATTTCGCCGTGACGATCGCCCTGCTCGGCCTGGTGGCGATCTCCTCCGCGACGCACGACATTGCCGCCGACGGTCTGTACATCGCCAGCCTCTCGGCGCGCCAGCAAGCGATGTACGCGGGCTGGCAGGGCGGCTTCTACAACATCGCGCGCCTGTTCGCGACCGGCGGCGTGGTCAGCCTGGCCGGCCAGTTCGAGAAGGGCATGGCGGTCGCCGATGCCTGGAGCCTCGTGTTCGGGATGCTCGGCGTCGTGATGGCGCTGCTCGCGCTCTATCACTGGTGGGCCTTGCCGGACACGGAGCATGCGCGCCCGAAAGATGTGTCGATGCGCGGGATCGCACGCACGCTCCAGGATGTGATCGTCGAATTCTTCAGGAAGCCCGGCATCTGGATGGCGATCGCCTTCATCATCCTGTTCCGGGCCGGCGAAGGACAGGTGACGACGATCGGACCGCTGTTCCTGCGCGCCGCGCGCGAGGAGGGCGGGCTTGGACTGTCGACCACGGAAGTCGGCATCGTCTACGGCACCGTGGCGCCGCTCGCTTTCATCGGCGGCAGCATCCTCGGCGGCTACTTCACCTCCTGGCTCGGCCTGAAGCGCGCGATGTTTTACCTGATTCTCGCGATGAACCTGCCGAACATCGCCTTCTTCATCCTGAGCGCGGCGACGCCGGACGATTTCGCGGTCATCGCCGCGCTGCTGTCCATCGAAATGTTCGGCTACGGCTTCGGCTTCGTCGGGCTCATCCTGTTCTTGATGCAGGTGGTCGCGGTCGGCAAATACCAGACCGCGCACTATGCGCTCGGCACCGGCGTCATGCAGCTCGGCTACGTGCTGTTCAAAATGATCAGCGGCGACATCCAGGCCGCTCTCGGATACCGGCAATTCTTTCTGTGGGTGTTGTTGTCGGCGATCCCTGTGCTGATCTTGTCGCGCATCGTGCGGATTCCGGACGATGCGCAAGGCAAGTCTTAGCGCGAGCGGCGCTGTCGTGAATGACATGCCAATGCGTGTCGGGCCACGAGCCGGCCACAAACTTGCCAGGACGCTAAGACGACCGCCCAAAGCATGCCAATATGGCCAGTCTTTTTATCGAAATGGTCAACTATTGCTTGCCACTCGGAAATCTTGCTCAATATAATTGCCGTTCCGCTTCTTTCCTGTCACAGGTTTGAGGATCGACGCTTGCGATCATGCAAATTTCCCGCATCAATCGCTACGGCAAGGGGTACGTGAAAATGTCCCGCCGCGCGAAGACGGCAATGAAATGCGGTCCGCAATCCTGTGAAAGTATTGCTCATGCGATTCCGACGCGGCCGTTCCCACGGCCGCCCGGCTGTTCGTACGCTTCACATAAGAAAACAACGCAATGCCGCCAACGACGCGGCGCTGCAACCGGATTGCCGCATCGGCATGTGCCTGCTCGCCAAGTGCATGCCGCCGCGGCAAAAGACGGGCTGGCCGCGGCCTTACTCGGGTGGCGGCAAGCCAGGAGGGATGGCCGTCTGGCAGGCGGCCGGGTTGGAGACATGTACTGGGAAGAAGAAGCATGAAGCTTTCAAACAAAACGGTAGGCACTCGCCTTACCTTGGGTTTTTCATTGGTGCTGGTCCTGCTGATCGCCATGGCCGTGCTTGGCATCACCCGCATGGCGCAGATCCAGGAGCGCCTCGAAAAGGTGGTCAACGTCAAGAATGTGGAGACGCGCCTGGTGATCGACATGCGCGCGATCGTGAAGGACCGCACCGTATCCTTGCGCAACCTGTCGCTGCTCACCGATGCCGACGACATGAAGCCGGAAATCGACCGCATCAAGGAGCAGACGGCGAAATACGCGGAGTTCGAGCAAAAGATTTCCACGATGTTCGACGGCGAGCCGACCACGACGGCGGAAGAGAAAACCATCCTCGCCACGATCAAGGAACAGAATGCCGCGGCGGTCCCCCTGATCGAGAAAGCCATCGGCCTGTGGCTCGAGAACAAGCCGGAAGACGCCACCAAGATCCTGATCAAGGAAATCCGTCCGGTGCAGAAGAAGTGGATGGAGGCGCTCGATGAGCTGGTCGCCCTCGAGGACAAGTTGAACGAGCGCGCCGCGGTCGAGGCGCGCCAGGCTTTCGGCAGCGCGCGCACTTTCATGATTTCACTCGGACTGCTGGCGGTGATCGCCGGCACCGTCGCCGGCTTCGCGATCGCGCGCAGCATCCTGCGCCAGCTCGGCGGCGAACCGGTTTATGCGGCCAAGATCGCGGGACAGATTGCCGCCGGCGACCTGTCGGGCGACATCGAGACCAAGTCGACCGATCCGTCCAGCCTGCTGGTCGAGATGAAGGTCATGCGCGACAGCCTGGTCAACATCGTCAGCCAGGTGCGCGCCGGCACCGATACGATCGCCACCGCGTCGAGCGAGATCGCGGCCGGCAACCTCGATCTGTCGTCGCGCACGGCGATGCAGGCGGGGGCGCTGGAGAAGACCGCGTCGTCGATGGAAGAGCTGACGGCGACCGTGAAGCAGAACGCCGACAACGCGCGCCAGGCGAACCAGTTGGCGGCCTCGGCCTCGGAAGTCGCGCGCAAGGGCGGCGCGGTGGTCGGCGAAGTGGTGCACACCATGGGCTCGATCAACGAATCGGCGAAGAAGATCGTCGACATCATCGCCGTGATCGACGGCATCGCCTTCCAGACCAATATCCTGGCGTTGAATGCCGCCGTCGAGGCGGCGCGCGCCGGCGAGCAGGGGCGAGGTTTCGCGGTCGTGGCCGCCGAAGTGCGCAGCCTGGCCCAGCGTTCCGCCAACGCGGCCAAGGAAATCAAGGCGTTGATCAGCGACTCGGTGGAGAAGGTCGATAGCGGCACCAAGCTGGTCGATCAAGCCGGCGCCACGATGGACGAGGTCGTGGAAAGCGTCAAGCGCGTCACCGACATCATTAGCGAAATCACCGCGGCGAGCCAGGAGCAGAGCGCCGGCATCGAGCAGGTCAATGAAGCCATTCTCGACATGGAAAGCGTCACGCAGCAGAATGCCGCGCTGGTCGAGCAGGCCGCATCGGCGGCGCAGAGCCTCCAGACCCAGGCTTCGGAGCTCGCCAACGTCGTCACGCTGTTCAAGCTGTCGGCGGAGCAGCAATCCGCCTTCCAGGCGCAGGCTGCCGCGACGATGCAGCACGCCGAGCTGAGGCCGGTGCCCGCGCCTGCGCCGCGTGCCGCCGCAAAAGCAACACCGTTGCCGTCCGCGCGTCCGAAGAAGCTTGCGCTCGGCGGATCGCGCATCGATGATTGGGAAGAGTTTTGAGCGCGGCGCATGGCGCCGTACGAGAAACGCTCCGGGTCGTTCTTACTTTGAAAAAAGCATTTTTATGAAAACTCGCAATCTCCGCATTTCCGCCGCGTCCGCCGCCTTACTGCTGATGACCGCGGCTCCCGCCATCGCCGCCGACGCGACGGTGGACTTCAGCACGTGTTCCAAGCCCGAGTATCCGCGCGCGTCGCTGGTCAACGAAGAGCAGGGCACGGTGACGCTGGCCTTCCTCGTCGCGCCCGACGGCGCGGTCGCGGAATCGAAGATCGAAAAGTCGAGCGGTTTCAAGAATCTCGACAAGGCGGCGCAAAAGGCGCTGAGCGCCTGCAAGTTCAAGACCAAGTCCAAGGAGGCGACCTGGACCAAGATGGATTACGTCTGGAAGCTTGAGTGAGCCCCGGGAGAGGGATGGTCTCGCGGCCGGCAGGGCTGCGAATCGGAAAAACAATCGGCCGCGAATGCGGCCGATTGTTTTTGGTGCGCGGTGGACGCGGCGCGATGGATAACTCGTGCTGTCGCTCGCGTCAGCGTGGTTCACTTGCGGGTGTTCATTTTTTCGAGGTATCAAAATTCATTTGCCGCCTACGAGAGGCCATAATCATCATCATCGAGAGCCGTCGCTGATCGATCGCCGAAGAGGCGAAGAGCCAGGCTGTCCATATGTTTGAGCACCTCCCATGGTTCCGGTAATGTTTTCGCAAACTCCACAAGACCTTCGAAAGCCTCTGCTTGTCGATCGCGGGGAAGGAAGGAAATCTTATTGGCCACGGATTTGAGCACATTTCCTGGTTCCCGTAACGTTTTCGCCAACTCCAAGAGATCACGGAAAACCTCCATTTGGCGAGTGGGGCGGAGAAACGGAAATGTGTCGATTATTTCTTTGAGCAACGCCTCGCCTGGTTGCTTTGATGTTTTCACATCCTTCCAGAGTTCGTCGAAGGCCTCTATTCTTTGTTCGTTAGGAAGATGTTTAAGTCGGAGAGCCCGTACCATGAGCCTTGCCTCGGGTTGCAAGGAGGTTTGGACTGGCGAGAAAAGGTCATCGAATACCTTCTGTCGTTCATCCTCATCCGTGGAGAAATAAAGGTCGATGCTTATTGTATCGAGCACCTTGTCCGGATGCTCCAAGGTTGTCGCAGCCTTCAAGAGATCACGGAGGGCTTCCATTTTTCGACTATCGGGGAGGGACCGACATTTTTCGGCCATTTTTGCGAGCACCTTTCCCCGGTCGCCCGGCGCCAGCAGGCTTTGCTCATTCTCCAAGAGGGCGGTGAATGCCTTGTAGCTCTCGTCGCCGTGCAGTTTGGCGAAATTTTCGGCCAATCTGTAGAGTGGGCGCTGGCGGCACGAGCTCGGAATATCTTGGCTGCCCTCTATGGTGGTGTGGACCCCTCTTAGGATTCCGAGAAAACTTTCCGGTTTGTCGTACTCGCCCAAGCTAGAAACCCGGCTTGCCAATCTGCTTAATATTGCGCTTTCCTTTCTGGCGCGAATGATCTGATTCTTGTCGGGATGCAGATGATCTTGGGTCTTCTTGTTCGCCTGCATAAGACTGGCAAGCTCTTCGGAATGGAGATAATTCGATATCGTCGAAAGTAAATAACGGTTGCTGAGGGTTTCATGCCCGAGATGGGCGTGGGACTGAGTTCCTTGGTTCATGCTGATCATGTGAGTTCCTTTTGTTCGCTACTCGTTCTTGAGTCTGCAGCCAGCGACCGGAGATAGAGTTGTGTTTTGCTATTAAGGTTGATATTTCGCCGATAACCGTCGATCGGTGAGGCCGTTCATTTGTGGCTTTTGCTAAATCAACGTTCAACCCCTTAACACATTAATCTTGCTTGTATAAGCGCAATTCCGGCTGTGAGCCTGCTCGACCATGAGGCGAAGAGAGGGAGCGGATCAGGACGCGAGCGCATGCAGAAAAAAAATCGGCCGCGAATGCGGCCGATTTTTTTGCGCCGACACGAGATTCAATCGCGGCAGGCTAGGAGACGCAATTCCGCCGCCAGCGCCGGCTGCATCGCGTCGAGCTCGCGCGCCATGCGATGGAGCGTGGCGGCATCTTCAGCGCGGCGCACGGCATAGGTGTCGGACATCGATGCAGGTGCTTGCAGCAAGCCGCGCACGGCATTCAGCAGGCGGGCCAGCAGTTTGCCGCCGGTCTCGGCGGGCGAGGCGCGATGCCAGCCGAGCGTCGCGGCGGCGACGGCATTCGTCACCGAAACGGCCGGCGCGGGCGGGATGCCTCGGGCATAGGCATGATACGGAATGGCCATGATGTTTCCCTTTCTGATCTTTGAATCTGTTTTCCTGCCGAACAGTATAGGGAGGTGAAGATATAAATCAAATTTCAATATCTGATATGAGCAATATGATCTATGAATATCATCCTGTTGCTCGTAGCTAAGCTATTGAATTTACTAGGAATGTGGAAAGAGGCAGGTCTGGATGAATGCAAGCGCGGCGGCCGGGAAAATCTTTTTCGGTGTCTTAAACTTTCTAGGAGGCAGGGCGTCCAATGCACTTCTAAGTTAAGTACATATTTTTGTACATTGTACGAATTTCTGTTCATCCACTGCAAGTCTCTGTTTTGACGATGGTTTTTTTACTCCTTTGAAGTTCCTAAGGAAAACTGTGTATAAAATTTCGTACAATGCGATGGAGGGCATTCTCTTCAATCTGTTAAGCCTTTGATTTCATAGGACTATTCTTGCTGGCATCGTAATTGCTATTCCGAACGGAATTTGGCGTTATCTTGCCAAGCGTCTTTTGCGGTTCGACTCATCATTTTTTACAGGAGAGACAAAGTGAGCAACATCAAATACACCGAAGATCACGAATGGCTGCGCACGGAGGCGGATGGCAGCGTGACGGTCGGCGTCACGAACTATGCGCAAGAGCAGCTCGGCGACCTCGTGTATATCCAGTTGCCGGAAGTCGGACGCGAATTCGCGAAGGGTGACGAAGCCGCCGTGATCGAGTCGGTCAAGGTGGCCGGCGAGATCAAGATGCCGGCCGCCGGCGCCGTCACCGAAATCAATCAAGCCATCGCCGACGATCCGGCGCTGGTCAACCAGGATGCCGAAGGCGCCGCCTGGTTCTTCAAGTTCAAGCCGGCCGATGCCGGCGAACTCGACGGCCTGCTCGACAAGGCCGGTTACGACAATTTCATCGCCAACCACTGATTGATTGGCAAGGCGGAGTCCGGATCAAGCCGGACCCGCCGAACGATTTCCATCCGGCGCCGCGTTTTGCGCCCACCACACCCTGACGGACAGATTTTCCATGGACATCAACACCTCGCAACTGCGCCGCTCGTTCGATAGCCTCGAACAGCGCAATGAATTCATCGCCCGCCACATCGGTCCCGACGAAGCCGAACAGGCACAGATGCTGAAGACGCTAGGCTACGATTCGATCGATGCGCTGATCGACAAGCTGATCCCGGCCGGCATCCGCTCGAGCGCGCCGCTCGCGGTCGGCGAATCGCGCAGCGAAGCGCAGGTGCTGGCGGACATCAAGGCCATCGCCGCCAAGAACAAGGTGTTCAAGTCCTTCATCGGCGCCGGTTACTACGACACCTATACGCCGACCGTCATCCTGCGCAACATCCTCGAGAATCCTGCCTGGTACACGGCGTACACGCCGTACCAGCCGGAGATTTCCCAGGGCCGCCTGGAAGCGCTGTTGAACTTCCAGACCATGGTCAGCGATCTGACCGGCATGGAAATCGCCAATGCCTCGATGCTCGACGAAGCGACCGCCGCCGCCGAGGCGATGACGATGTGCTTCCGCGCCACCAAGGGCAACGCCAAGACCTTCTTCGTTTCCAAGGATTGCCATCCGCAGACCATCGACGTGGTGCGCACGCGCGCCCAGCCGCTCGGCATCGAGGTCGTGGTCGGCGACCATCGCGTCGACGCCAACAATCTCTCCTATTTCGGCATGCTGCTGCAATATCCGGCCTCGACCGGCGAAGTCTACGACTACGCCGGCGTGGTCCAGCAAGCCCATAGCGCCGGCGCGCTGGTGGTCGTCGCCGCCGACCTGCTGTCGCTGACCATGCTCGAACCGCCGGGCGAGTTCGGCGCCGACGTGGTGGTCGGCAATACGCAGCGCTTCGGCGTGCCGCTCGGCTACGGCGGTCCGCACGCGGCCTTCTTCGCCACGCGCGACAGCTTCAAGCGCGACATGCCGGGCCGCCTGGTCGGCGTGTCGATCGACAGCCACGGCGAGCGCGCCTACCGCCTCGCGATGCAGACGCGCGAACAGCATATCCGCCGCGAGAAGGCCACCTCGAACATCTGCACCGCGCAGGCGCTGCTGGCGATCATGGCCTCGATGTACGCCGTCTACCACGGGCCGCAAGGCCTGGCCATCATCGCCGAGCGCGTGCATCGCCTGACCGCGACGCTGGTCGAAGGCATGCGCAAGCTCGACCTCGACGTGCCGACGCAAGCCTTCTTCGACACCATCACCGTCAAGACCGGCAGCCGCACGCAGGCGATCCACCAAGCCGCGCGCAGCCGCGGCATCAACCTGCGCGAGATCGATGCCGAGACCGTCGGCATCTCCTTCGACGAGACCACCACCGCGGCAGACGTCGAGACGCTGTGGACCGTGTTCGCCGCGCCGGGCAAGACCGTGCCGTCCTTCGCCGCCGTCGAGGCGAACGTCGCCTCCAAGATCCCGGCCGGCCTGGTGCGCAATTCGTCCTTCCTGACGCACCCGGTGTTCCAGACGCATCATTCGGAAACCGAGATGCTGCGCTACATGCGCAGCCTGGCCGACAAGGACCTCGCGCTCGACCGCGCCATGATTCCGCTAGGCTCGTGCACGATGAAGCTCAACGCCACCACCGAAATGATCCCGGTGACCTGGAAGGAATTCGGCGCGATCCATCCGTTCGCGCCGCTCGACCAGACCCAAGGCTACCAGCAGCTGACCACCGAACTCGAGCAGATGCTGTGCGCCGCCACCGGCTACGATGCCGTGTCGCTGCAGCCGAACGCCGGTTCGCAAGGCGAATACGCCGGCCTGCTGGCGATCCGCGCCTATCACGCCAGCCGCGGCGAAGCCCATCGCACGATCTGCCTGATCCCGTCCTCGGCGCACGGCACCAACCCGGCGACGGCGCAAATGTGCGGGATGCAGGTGGTGGTGGTCGCCTGCGACGCGCAAGGCAATGTCGACATCGCCGACTTGAAAGTAAAGGCCGAGAAGCACGCGGCCAATGTCGGCGCGATCATGATCACCTATCCGTCCACGCATGGCGTGTTCGAAGAGGGCGTGACCGAGATCTGCGACATCGTGCACAGCCACGGCGGCCAGGTCTACATCGACGGCGCCAACATGAACGCGATGGTCGGCCTGTGCCAGCCCGGCAAGTTCGGCGGCGACGTATCGCACCTGAACCTGCACAAGACCTTCTGCATTCCGCATGGCGGCGGCGGCCCGGGCGTCGGCCCGATCGGCGTGAAGTCGCATCTGGCGCCGTTCCTGCCCGGCCATCGCCTGCTGGGCCGCGAGTCGGCGGTGTCGGCCGCGCCGTGGGGCAGCGCCTCGATCCTGCCGATCTCGTGGGCCTACATCGCCATGATGGGCCGCGACGGCCTGAAGAAGGCGACCGAGAACGCGATCCTGTCGGCCAACTACATCGCGCACCGCCTCGCTCCGCACTACCCGATCCTGTACCGGGGCACGCACGGCCTGGTGGCGCACGAATGCATCATCGACCTGCGTCCGATCAAGGACCAGACCGGCATTTCCGTCGAGGACGTCGCCAAGCGCCTGATCGACTACGGCTTCCATGCGCCGACGATGTCGTTCCCGGTCGCCGGCACGCTGATGATCGAGCCGACCGAGAGCGAACCGAAGTGCGAGCTGGACCGCTTCATCGACGCCATGATCGCGATCCGCGAAGAGATCCGTGCGATCGAGGACGGCCGCGCCGACGCGAAAGACAATCCGCTCAAGCATGCGCCGCATACCGCGATGAGCCTGACGGCCGAATGGACCCACGGCTATTCGCGCGAGCAAGCCGTGTTCCCGGTCGCTTCGCTGAAGAAGGTGAAGTACTGGCCGCCGGTCGGCCGCGTCGACAACGCCTATGGCGACCGCAACCTGGTGTGCGCCTGCCCGCCGATGTCGGATTACGCCGAAGACGGCGACGCCCAAGGCTGATAGCAGCAAGCGCGGCGGATCGCGCGAGGCGCGATCCGCCGCACCGAATCCACCGCCGCCGTCCGCCGACGCGCGGCCAACCCCAACGGAGAGAGACGTGTTCAGCAAGGATATGCAAATCAATGGCTTCGACGACGCACTCTGGAATGCGCTCGAGGCGGAACGCCATCGCCAGGAAGACCACATCGAACTGATCGCTTCCGAGAACTACGCCAGCCCGCGCGTGATGCAGGCGCAGGGCAGCGTGCTGACCAACAAGTATGCCGAAGGCTATCCGGGCAAGCGCTACTACGGCGGCTGCGAGCATGTCGATGTCGTCGAGCAGCTCGCGATCGACCGCGCCAAGCAATTGTTCGGCGCCGACTGGGCCAACGTGCAGCCGCATTCCGGTTCGCAAGCCAACGGCGCGGTGTATCTCGCGCTGCTGCAGCCGGGCGACACCATCCTCGGCATGAGCCTGGCGCACGGCGGCCATCTGACCCACGGCGCCAAGGTCAACTTCTCCGGAAAGATCTTCAATGCCGTCCAATACGGCATCGACGACAACGGCATGATCGATTACGCGGACGTCGAGGCGCTCGCTCTCGAGCACAAGCCGAAGATGATCGTCGCCGGCTTCTCCGCCTATTCGCGCTATCTCGATTTTCCGCGCTTCCGCGAAATCGCCGACAAGGCGGGCGCGCTGCTGTTCGTCGACATGGCGCACGTCGCCGGCCTGGTCGCGGCGGGCGAATATCCGAACCCGGTGCCGCATGCCGACATCGTCTCGACCACCACCCACAAGACCCTGCGCGGTCCGCGCGGCGGCCTGATCCTGGGGCGCGCCAACGACGAGATCCAGAAGAAGATCAATTCCATGGTCTTCCCGGGCACGCAAGGCGGCCCGCTCGAGCACGTCATCGCCGCCAAGGCCGTCGCCTTCCAGGAAGCCCTGCAGCCGGAATTCAAGACCTACCAGAAGCAGGTCGTCGCCAACGCGCGCGCCATGGCGAAGGTATTCGTCGAGCGCGGCTACGACATCGTGTCGGGCGGCACCGACAATCACCTGTTCCTCGTCAGCCTGATCCGGAAGGGCTTGACCGGCAAGGCCGCCGACGCCGCGCTCGGCGCCGCGCACATCACGGTCAACAAGAACGCCGTGCCGAACGATCCGCAATCGCCGTTCGTCACCAGCGGCATCCGCATCGGCACGCCGGCCGCCACCACGCGCGGCTTCAAGGAAGCCGAAGTGACCGAACTGGCGGGCTGGATCTGCGACATTCTCGACAACATCGAGAATCCGGACGTGATTGCCGGCGTGCGCGAGAAGGTCGGCCAGTTGTGCGCACGTTTCCCCGTCTACGGCAAATAACCACTGATTCCCCTCTCCGTGCGGGGAGGGGACGAGGGTCCTATGGCACTCAGCGTATTTGACTTATTCAAGATCGGCATCGGGCCGTCGAGTTCGCATACCGTCGGACCGATGCGCGCCGCGCTGCGTTTCGCGACCAAGCTGGAAGCGAACGGCTTGTTCGAGCGGACCGCCGCCGTGAAGGCCGAGCTGTACGGCTCGCTCGGCGCCACCGGCAAAGGGCACGGCTCGGACAAGGCGGTGCTGCTCGGCCTCGAAGGCGAGGCGCCGGACCTGGTCGAGGTCGAGACCATCGATGCCCGGCTCAAGCGCATCCGCGGCACGCATCGCCTCAATCTGCTCGGCAAGCGCGAGATCGTCTTCAACGAGCGCGAGCATCTGCTGATGTACCGGCGCGAATCGCTGCCCTACCATCCGAACGGGATGCGCTTCACCGCGTTCGATGCGGACGGCAACGAGCTGCTGAGCGCGGTGTTCTATTCGGTCGGCGGCGGCTTCGTCGTGGACGAGAGCGCGGCCGGCGCGGACCGCATCGTGGCCGACACCACTTCGGTCGCCTATCCGTTCAAGACCGCCGAAGAGCTGATGAGCCATTGCCGCGCGCACGGGTTGTCGATCAGCCAGGTGATGCTGGCGAACGAACAGGCGTGGCGCAGCGAGGCCGAAGTGCGCGCCGGCCTGCTCAACATCTGGGACGTGATGCAGCAATGCGTCAAGCGCGGCTGCGAGCATGAAGGCATCATGCCCGGCGGCCTGCAGGTGCGCCGCCGCGCGCCGGAATTGTTCCGCAAGCTGTCGTCGACGCCCGAGGCGAGCCTGCGCGATCCGTTGACCACGCTCGACTGGGTCAATCTCTACGCGCTCGCGGTGAACGAGGAAAACGCGGCCGGCGGCCGCGTCGTGACGGCGCCGACCAACGGCGCGGCCGGCATCATTCCCGCCGTTCTGCATTACTACGCGCGCTTCATTCCCGGCTCCAGCGACGACGGCGTCATCCGCTTCCTGCTGACGGCGGGCGCGATCGCCATCCTGTACAAGGAAAACGCCTCCATCTCCGGCGCCGAGGTCGGCTGCCAGGGCGAGGTCGGCGTGGCTTGCTCGATGGCGGCCGGCGCGCTGGCCGAGGTGCTCGGCGGCACGGTCGAGCAGGTCGAGAACGCGGCCGAGATCGGCATGGAGCACAACCTGGGCCTGACTTGCGACCCGGTCGGCGGCCTGGTGCAGGTGCCGTGCATCGAACGCAACGCGATGGGATCGATCAAGGCGATCAACGCGGCGCGCATGGCCTTGCGCGGCGACGGCAAGCATTTCGTCTCGCTCGACAAGGTCATCAAGACCATGCGCGAGACCGGCGCCGACATGAAAACGAAATACAAGGAAACCGCACGCGGCGGCCTGGCCGTCAACGTGATCGAATGCTGACGCAACTTCCACAACGATAATTCAAAGGACCGAACGACATGAGCGCAACCGACGCCCAGCAACTGAAACGCACCCCGCTGTACGACCTGCACGTGGAACTCGGCGCCAAGATGGTGCCGTTCGCCGGCTATGAAATGCCGGTGCAGTATCCGATGGGCGTGATGAAGGAGCACCAGCACACCCGCGCCGACGGCAAGGCGGGATTGTTCGATGTCTCGCACATGGGGCAGGTGCGCCTGTCCGGCCCGGAGGCGAAGGCTGCGCTGGAAACGCTGGTGCCGGTCGACATCATCGATCTGCCGGCCAACATGCAGCGCTATGCCTTGTTCACGAACGAAGAGGGCGGCATCCTCGACGATCTGATGGTGGCGAATTTCGGCGACTGGCTGTTCGTGGTGGTCAACGCGGCATGCAAGGAGCAGGACATCGCTCACATGAAGAAGCATCTTTCCGGCCGTTGCCAGGTCGAGGAGCTGGCCGACCGCGCGCTGCTGGCTCTGCAAGGGACGGGCGCCGCTGCCGTGATGGCGCGCCTGGCGCCCGGCGTCGAGAAGATGATTTTCATGAACACGGCGAAGATGAATCTCGTCGGCGTCGAATGCTACATCTCGCGCTCGGGCTATACCGGCGAGGACGGTTACGAGATCTCGGTGCCGGCCGACAAGTCGGTCGAGCTCGCCAAGCTGTTGCTGGCGCAGCCGGAAGTCGCTCCCATCGGCCTCGGCGCGCGCGATTCGCTGCGCCTCGAGGCGGGCCTGTGCCTGTACGGCCACGACATCGACACCACCACTACGCCGATCGAGGGCAGCCTGTTGTGGGCCTTGTCGAAGGTGCGCCGCGCCGACGGCGAGCGCGCCGGCGGCTTCCCGGGCGCCGAGGTCATCCTCGGCCAGATCAAGAACGACGTGGCGAAGAAGCGCGTCGGCCTGCTGCCGAAGGACCGGGTGCCGGTGCGCGAAGGCGCGGAACTGGTCGATGCGGAAGGCCGCGTGATCGGCAAGGTCACCAGCGGCACTTTCGGCCCGACGCTGAATGCGCCGGTCGCGATGGGCTATGTCGACGCGGCGCATGCGGCCGTCGGCACGACCTTCTCGGCGATGGTGCGCGGCAAGGCGATTCCGGTGGAAGTCGTGAAGACGCCGTTCGTGCCGCAGCGTTACTATCGTGGGTGAAGCGGGCGTTTCGCAACGCATGCGTTGCGCCCGTGGAACCGGAGCCGCTTGCAAGCGGCGACATGGATAACGCTGCTGCCCTTACATTATCGAAGTACCAGGAACACGGACATGGAACACGACACGACCACCAAGCCGGCCACAGCCGTACCCAAAGCCGTCGCCGGCGAAAAGCTGCGCGGCGCCGACAAGGTCGCGCGCATTCCCGTGAAAGTCGTTCCGACCAAGCCGGGCGAATTCCTGCGCAAGCCGGAATGGATACGCGCGAAATTCCCCGGCACCAAGGAAGTCATCCGCCTCAAGAACGTGCTGCGCGAGAACAAGCTGCACACCGTCTGCGAGGAAGCGAATTGCCCGAACCTCGGCGAGTGCTTCGGCAACGGCACCGCGACCTTCATGATCATGGGCGACATCTGCACGCGCCGCTGCCCGTTCTGCGACGTCGGCCACGGCCGTCCGAATCCGCTCGACCAGAATGAGCCGGCCAACCTTGCCAGGACGATCCGGCAGATGGGCTTGCGCTATGTCGTGATCACCTCGGTCGACCGCGACGACTTGCGCGACGGCGGCGCCGCGCACTTCGTGGCCTGCATCGAAGAGACGCGCAAGCTGTCGCCGGAGATCGTGATCGAAGTGCTGGTGCCGGACTTCCGCGGCCGCATGGATGTCGCGATCGCGATCATGGACCGGGCGCCGCCGGATGTCTTCAACCACAATCTCGAAACCGTGCCGCGCCTGTACAAGATGGCGCGCCCGGGTTCCGACTACCAGCATTCGCTGCAACTGCTCAAGCAGTTCAAGGCGCGCCATCCGAACGTGCCGACCAAGTCCGGCTTGATGCTCGGCCTCGGCGAAGAGTTGGAGGAAGTGGAGGCCGTGATGCGCGACATGCGCGCGCACGACATCGACATGCTCACGCTCGGCCAGTACCTGCAGCCGAGCGCGCATCATCTGCCGGTCGTGCGCTATGTGACGCCGGCCGAGTTCGATGCGCTGCGCGATCTCGGTCTGAAGATGGGTTTCAAGAACGTGGCGTCCGGCCCGCTGGTGCGCTCGTCCTATCAGGCCGACGAACAGGCGAAGCTGGCGCGCCAGGAAGCATAGCGCGCATCGCGTCGGATACCGCCTCCGCGAGACCCCTACCAGAGCGAGCCTAGCGCGCGGTTGTTTTCGAACTGCGCATTCTCCCGCCTCGTCTGTTCCCGTATCTCGGGCGTGACGCATACGCGATCGGTAGGCACGACCTCTCGCCAGACATAGCCCGGCCGGCAGGTGTCCGGGCCATAGGATCGGTCCGTCGGGCTGACGCGGTTCGCCCGCTGCGCGTTGTCGCGTCGCGCCTGCTCCCGGCTCGCCGGGGTCACGCAGACATGGTCGTCCGTTATCGCCTCCCGCCATACGTAGCCGCTTTTGCAGGTGTCGGGACCATAAGGAAGCTGCGGCAGGCTGGAATTGCCGGAACGGGACAATGGCGGCACGCTCAGGGGCGAAAGACCGCCGGCGGTGCCGACGACCGGCTCTTTCCAGTCCGACCACCAGCCGACACAGGCGCCGCAGGCGTACGTTGCGCAGCTATTCCACTCGGGCACATTGGTCGTCTGCTTGTAATACCCGTTATCGCAAATCATGACGACGCCCTTGCAGGCGACGTTGGTCTGCAAGGGTTGGCAGGCGGGCGAGTAGGTTTTCCCTCTGCACAATACCTTGCTGCCGGTCCAGCAGGTACCTCCGTCGCCGCTCTCGCTCCGTTGAATCTCCACCTCGCCCGGCAGACATTTTCCTTCGCAGAACGGCGCTGTTCCGCGCCACGTATCGGCATGCGCCAGCGTTGCCTGCAATCCGCCGCCGATTGCCAGCAACGCCGCCAGTCCCCTCAAGACGGGACGATGAACGGATCCGGAATGGCTTACGTTACGCTCAGCCAGGCTTCCACATGGAAATCGCATCTCTACCTCCGATGGGGAAGACAAGATTCACTGCCTGCGGGGCAGGGCCGCCAGTTCGTTATGTCCCTTTCCGGCGTCGAAGGTATTGATCTATGTCGGATAAGCCGTCGGCGACTCAGCGGATCGGTATCGGCGTCGAACGCGGCACCGGCACCGCGGTCACGCTGTTCTTCGGGCTGCCTTCGATGATCTTGTCGGAGTAGGTCAGATACACGAGCGCATTGCGCTTGGCATCGACCACGCGCACGATATGCAGGCGCTTGAACAGGAGCGACATCCGTTCGGAAAACACATCTTCCTGGCGCGGCAGTTTTTCCTTGAACACGATCGCATCGCCGACCTGGCGGCAGGCGATCGAGGCTTCCGTCTTGTCTTCGGCCAGACCGAGCGTGCCGGATACGCCGCCGGTACGGGCGCGCGATACGAAGCAGGTCACGCCTTGCACCTTCGGGTCGTCGTAGGCCTCGACCACGATGCGGTCGTCCTTGCCGACCCAGCGAAAGGCGGTGTCGACCTCGCCGATCTGTTCGGCATGGACAGCCGGCAACGCCAGCAGCCAGGCGAGCGCCAGGAGACGGCGGAAAGGGCGCGCGCGGAAACGGATGTTCATGGGGATTCTCCGGTTGTTCGACTTTAATCTGATATGGTGTTCCGCCGCCATTGTGCAAGCGGCAAGGATACAAGGCAATCGACCGGCGAGCGCCGGGCACGGTACCATTGAGTCCGCAGTTCCCTTTGTCATTTCCGAGAAATTTCCATGCGCATCGACGTATTGTTCGACGACCGCGTCGGCATCACGCAGCAGGTGCTGCAATTGCTGGCCGAACGCGACATCAACCTGACGGCGGTCGAGATGGCGCCGCCGCATGTGTATATCGACGCGCCCCAGCTCGATCAGCGCAACTTCGCCGAGCTGCGCCGCAAGTTCTTCGAGGTGAAGGGCGTACGCGACGTGTCCATCGTCAACATGTTGCCGGGCCAGCGCCGCACGCTGCATCTCGACACGCTGCTGGCGGCGATGGCCGACCCGGTCCTGGTGCTCGATGCCGAGGGCGTGATCGTGGTCGCCAGCGCGGCGGCGGCGCGCGTGGTCGGCTTGAACGAGACCGCCATGTCCGGCATTCCGCTCGGCGAATTATTCGCCGACAACGCCCTCCAGGAAGAGTTGCGCAACGCGCGTTTCGCCGCGCCGGCGCGCGAAGTCATGCTGCAAGGCCATCCTTTCCTGCTCGACGTGACGCCGGTCCTGGAGGCCGGCACCGTGGTCGGCGGCGTGATCACGCTCAATGCGCCGAGCCGCATCGGCGAGCGCCTCAATGCGCTCCAGCATTTCGATGAAGGCGGCGTCGAAAAGATCATCGGCGAATCGGCGCCGATGAAAGCCTTGAAGGAACGGGCCGTGCGCGTGGCGTCGGTCGACGCGCCGCTGCTGATCCTCGGCGAGACCGGCACCGGCAAGGAGCTCATCGCCCATGCTTGCCATTACGCGAGCACGCGGCGCAAGGCGCCGTTCCTGGCGCTCAATTGCGCGGCTCTGCCGGAAAGCTTGGCCGAGAGCGAATTGTTCGGCTATGCGCCGGGAGCGTTCTCGGGCGCCCAGCGCGGCGGCAAGCCGGGCCTGCTGGAGCTGGCCAATCGCGGCACCGTGTTCCTCGACGAGATCGGCGAGATGTCGCTCTACCTGCAGGCCAAGCTGCTGCGCTTCCTGAACGACGGCAGCTTCCGCCGCGTCGGCGGCGACCGCGAACTGAAGGTCAATGTGCGCATCATCAGCGCGACCCATCGCGCCCTCGACAAGATGGTGGAGGAAGGCGGCTTCCGCGAAGACCTGTATTACCGCCTGAACGTCCTGAGCCTGCGCGTGCCGCCGTTGCGCGAGCGGCGCGACGACATCCGGCTGCTGGCCGATCATTTCATCGAACGCGCCTGTGCCCAGGTGCAGCGGCCGGTATGCCGCCTGGCGGCGCCGGCGATGGCGGCCTTGATGAACAACGAGTGGCGCGGCAACGTGCGGCAATTGCAGAACGTGATCTTCCGCGCCGTGACGATGAGCGACAAGTCCAGCATCGGCGTCGAGGATCTCGATCTGGCCGCGGCGGAGCCGCAGCAGCAACGGCTGCGGGCGAACCAGCCGCAAGAGATCACGAATCTCGAGGAAGCCGTCGCGAACTACGAGCAAGGCTTGCTGCGCCAGTTGTATGCGCGTTATCCGTCCTGCCGCAAGCTGGCCAGCCATCTCAACGTGCCGCATACGACCATCGCCTACAAGCTGCGCAAGTACGGCATTCCGGGATCTTGAACGCGACATCGAACATGCGCCGGCTCGAGCGCGATTTCTTCGCACGCGACACGACGACGGTCGCGCAAGACCTGCTCGGCATGCTGCTGGTGCGGCGCGCGGACGGCGTCGAACGGATGGGCCGCATCGTCGAGACCGAAGCCTATGTCGGCCCGCACGATCTTGCCGCCCATTCCTCGAAAGGCATCACGCCGCGCACGAAAATCATGTACGGCCCGCCGGGCCATGCCTACGTGTATCTGATCTACGGCATGCACCATTGCATGAATGTCGTCACCGAACCGGAGGGCCACGGCTCCGCGGTCCTGCTGCGCGCCTTGGAACCGGTGGCGAATATCGACGGCAATACGCGCGGTCCCGGCCTGTTGTGCCGGGCGATGGGGATCGACCGCGGATTGAACGGTGCCGACTTGTGCGCGGATGACAGCGAACTGCGCATCGTCCGCCCGGCGCGCATGCCGCGCATTCGCATCGTGCGCCGGCCGCGCATCGGTGTCGACTATGCCGGCGCATGGGCGCATGAACTCTTGCGTTTCTATGTCGACGGCAATTCCTGGATATCGCGCAAGTGAGGCACGCCGCTGAGGCAGCTTTCTTGGCGGCCGGAAAGCCGCCCGGCCGACCGGAACTTTCACGACGCCAGGGTTTCTACCTTGCTAAGGCGCGGCACGGGCAAGCGTCGGCCGAGCGCCTTGATTCTTCGTAACGACAAGAAGGAGATTTCCATGAATAAATGGCTTATTTCCCTTGCCTGCGCGTTCGGCGTCGCCGCGTGCGCCGGCTCGCCGCCTGGCGGTACCGGTTCTTCCTCGGGGGCTTCCCGCCATTATCCGGAGGCAGGCGGAACGGCGTCGGGCTCGGTATCGGGCGTAGGTTCGGCGAGCGGCGCGGCCAGCGGGAGCGTGACGCCGTCCGGCGAGGCCCCGTCCGGCGTTTCGTCGTCTGGCACGTCGAACCAGCCGATGAGCGATCGCGGCCCGTCGGCTTCCGATGGCGCGACGCCCGTGGTTCCGGACGCGACCGCCGGCGATGCCATGCAATCGAGCGGCGGCACCGACGATGCGGCGCCCGTCGAAAGCGCGGGCGCAGCCAAGCCCTGCCCCCCGGGACTGATGCGCCAGGGCGCGGACAAGTGCGTGCCTATCCCGTCCACGCCGACGCCGGAAGCCGGCGGCGCTGCCAGGTCGGGTGGATAGACGAATCGCGCTCGGAAAAATGAAAACGGCGGTGTGAACCGCCGTTTTTTTATGCGGACGCGTGCCGGGCCTCAGTGCCGCATGCTGCGCCACATCGCGCCGGCGCACACCAGCAGATAGACGACCGCCACGCCGGTCGAGGCGACGAGGTAGGCGACGCTTTGCAGGTTTTTCTTCTCCATGGTGGGCTCTCTGAAGGACAGTGCAAGTGTAGGCTTGCGCCGCTCCGGCCCTTTTGCGTTACCGCAATTTCGAGAGGGGCTCGTTCGCTTCCGCCGTGGAGGGCGCCGCCGCTTCCTGAAGACCTTTGCGCAACGGCAGCCAGATGCGAAAGGTGGTGCCGCCGCCGAACAAGCTGTCGACGTCGATCCGGCCGCCATGCTTCTGGACGATGCTGTAGGCGAGCGACAGGCCCAGCCCGATGCCTTGCCCTACCGGGCGGGTCGTGAAGAAAGGATCGAATATGCGCTTGAGATTTTCCGGCGGAATGCCGCAGCCGGTATCGCTGAATTCGATCCAGCCCTGGTCGCCCTCCATGCCGGTGCGAATGCGGATCTCGCCGAACGCCGGTATGGCTTGCGCCGCATTCACGAG
Organism: Paucimonas sp.; assembly: GCA_035627375.1. Classification (GTDB taxonomy): domain Bacteria; phylum Pseudomonadota; class Gammaproteobacteria; order Burkholderiales; family Burkholderiaceae_D; genus DASPLX01. Next base: position 31,484 of record DASPLX010000034.1, read on the forward strand.
CATGGCGGCGAATACCTGGCTCAGTTCGAGCGGCAGGCAAACGACCGGCGGCAGCGCGCCGTATTTCTTGATCACCTTCGCCTTGGACTTGATTTCGTTGCTCACGAGATTGAGAGCGCTGTCGAGGCTGGAGTGCAGGTCGGCCAGCTGCCATTCGGGCGCACCGAGCTGGGAGAAATTCTTCAGATCATGGACGATCCGCTTGACGCGCTGCATCCCTTCGCGCGACTCGACGAGCAGCTTGAAAACGTCGTTCCGGATGAAGTCCAGTTCCGCTTCCTCCTTGACGGCCTCGATCCGCCGCAATTGCTCGGGGGAATAGGCCGCGAGGTCTTCCTGCGATTCGTAAGCCTCGATGACGCGCAGCAGTCCGCGCACGTAATCGTCGAGCGAGGACAGGTTGGAATTGACGAAGCCGATCGGATTATTGATCTCATGCGCGACGCCGGCGGCAAGCTGGCCGATCGACGCCATCTTTTCGCTTTGCAGCAGGTGGTCGTGCGCCTCCTGTAGTTTGCGGTTGCTCTCTTGCAGCTGCGCATTCGCTTCCAGCAACTGCTTGGTGCGTTGCTCCACCAGCTGCTCCAGATGCTCGCGGTATCGCTTGAGCTCGCCTTCGCTCTCGCGCAAGGCTTCGGTGCGCACCTGTACCAGCGCTTCGAGGTCTCTTTCGTGCAGTTCCAACTGCTGCCGCTGGACGAATAGTTCGCATAGCACCTTGACCTTGCTGCGCAGCAGTTGCGGTTCCAGCGGCTTGACCAGGTAATCGACAGCGCCGGTCTCGTAACCCTTGAATACATGCAAGGGTTCGCTCATGCCCGCCGTGACGAAGATGATCGGCAGATGCCGCGTCTTCGGGTTGGCGCGCATCAGTTCGGCGGTTTCGTATCCGTTCATGTCGGGCATCTGGACATCGAGCAGGACCAGCGCGAAGTCTTGCTTGAGCACGAGGCGCAGAGCTTCGTTGCCGGAATAGGCCTTCACGATCTCGTAGGCCGGATCGTTGAGGATCAGTTCGAGCGCGATCACGTTGGCCGGCCGGTCGTCCACCAGCAGGATCGGGATCTTGCGCTCTGTTTTTTCGGAAGTCGCCATGATTACCGTATGTCCCGTTCATCGGCCGCCGTCAGGCCAGCGCATCGTAACGCTTGCGATAGATGCGCGTACGCGGCACTGCCTCGTGATAGCGCTCGCCGAGCTTGGATTCGTCCAGGCGCTCCTTCTGGCCGAGGCAGAGAAAGCCGCCGGGAACGATGCTGTTGTCGAACAACTGGAAGCAGCGTTCCTTGAGCGCGGGTTTGAAATAGATCATGACGTTGCGGCACAGGATCATGTGCATCTCTCCGAAAGCGCCGTCCACCGCCAGGTTGTGCGACGAGAACACGATGCTTTCCTTGAGCGACGGCGACAGCAGCGCATGTTCGTAGCGCGCCGTGTAGTAATCGGAAAACGACTGCTGCCCGCCGCTTTTCTGGTAGTTCCGGGTGAATCCCTGCATCTTGGCCATGGGGAAAATGCCCTCCTGCGCGCGCGTCAGCACGTCTTCATTGATGTCGGTGGCGTAGATGCGGAAGCGGCGCTGCATGCCGGCCTCGTGCAGCAGGATCGCCATCGAATAGGCTTCCTCGCCGGTGGCGCAGCCGGCGTGCCAGATCTTCACGAACGGATAGGTCCGCAGATAGGGGACCACGTGCTCGCGGATGGCGCGGAAAAACGCGGGATCGCGGAACATCTCCGTCACGTTGACGGTCACGCCGCGCAGGACGGAATCGAAGACGCCGCGGTCGCGCAGGACGTGGCCCTGGGCATGCGAGAACGATTGGTAGCCGGCATCGGCCAGCCACTGGCGCAGGCGCCGCTTCAGCGAGGCCTCCGCGTACGCATGGAAATCGTAGTCGTACGCCTGGCGGATGGCCTCCAGCAGCAAGTGGATCTCGAGGCTTTCGATTTCGTCGGGCGCCATCCGCTTCCTCCTAGAGCCTGTCATGAACCCAGACATGGGTCACGCAGCCGCCGGAACCGGCCGCATACCAGGCGCGGCGACGCGTCGTCGCGGGTGCTGCTGCAAGGAGGACTAGGCGTCCCCCGGCAACCAGGTAGGCGGCCGGTTCCGGCGGCTGCCCGGAGGATTCGAGCCATAAGGGGGCATCGCCGCGTTGCGCCGCTTGCTCAGTCACCCAGCCTGAGCGGCGCGTCGCGCCTGGCGCTGCATCCCTTCTGGCTCGAACGTGACTCATGTTTGAGTTCATAACAGGCTCTAGGCCTTGCGCAGTATCCAGACGCGGATCAGCGACAGCAGCTTGTCGACGTCGATCGGCTTGGAAATGTAGTCGGAGGCGCCGGCATCGAGGCATTTCTGCTGGTCTTCCTTCATCGCCTTGGCGGTCATGGCGATGATCGGCAGGCCGGCGAATCGCGGGTCGCGGCGGATGACCTTCATCGCCGCATAGCCGTCCATGTCCGGCATCATGATATCCATCAGGATCAGCTGGACATCGGGATGCTCTTCCAGCTTGTCGAGCGCATCCTTGCCGTTGTCGGCTTCGATCACCACCATGCTCTTGCCGCTCAGGAGGCTCGACAGCGAGAAGATGTTGCGCATGTCGTCGTCCACCAGCAGGATTTTCTTGCCTTCGAGGTGCTCTTCCTTGTCGAGCACCGATCGTAGCACCTTCTGCCGGTTGGGTTCCAGGTTGCGCTCGACCAGGTGCAGGAACAGCGTCACCTCGTTGAGCAGGCGTTCCGGGCTCTTGGCGCCCTTGATGATGATGCTTTCGGTATAGCGGCGCAGGTAGTTTTCCTCATCGCGCGTCAGCTCGCGGCCGGAATGGATGATGATCGGGACGCGGCTGGTCGGATCCCTTTCCTTCATGTGCTGAAGCAGCGCGAAGCCCGACATGTCGGACAAGCCGAGATCGAGCACCACGCAGTCGAACGGCTTGCTGGCGAGCAGATCGAGCGCCTGGCCGCCGCTCTGCGCGATGCGAACCTCGATGCCGCCTTGGCTGAACAGCGCCAGCAGGCTTTGCGCTTCCGTCTCGTCGTCTTCCACGATCAGCAGCCGCTTGATCGATTTCGCCAGCGACTTCTCGATGCCCTGCAGGACTTCTTCCAGTTGCGCGATCGACACCGGTTTGCTGATGAAGCCGATGGCGCCCATGTCCAGCGCTTTCTTCCGGTCGTCGAGGCAGGTCATGAAATGCACCGGGATGTGGCGCGTCTGGGGATCGGCCTTCAACCTGCGCATGACTTCCCAGCCGTCGATGTGCGGCAGCATGACGTCGAGGATGATGGCGCTCGGCAGGTAACGCTTGGCCAGCGCCAGTCCGCTCTCGCCGTCGGCCGCGGCGAGCGCGGCGAAGTGATGCGTGCGCACGAAATCGATCAGGATGGCGGCGAATTTCGCGTCGTCCTCGATGATGAGGATGCTTCTTTCGCCCGCTTGGAGCGCCGCGTGATCGTCGGGCAGCGGCGAGCCGAAGAGAGCGGCGGCGCTTTCCTCCGGCGCTTGCGCGACGGCGCCCGGTCCGCTCGCTTCGCTCGGCGCGGAGATCGCCGGCGCGGCATCCCGAGCGGACCCGTCGATCGGCAGGTAGAGCGTGAAGCTGCTGCCGCTGCCTTCGATGCTCGCCAGCGTCACATCGCCGCCCATTTGCCGCGCCAGCTGGCGCGAGATTGACAAGCCGAGTCCGGTGCCGCCGTACTTGCGGCTGACGCCGCCGTCGGCTTGCTTGAACGCATCGAAGATCAGGCCTTGCTTGTCGCGCGGTATGCCGATGCCGGTATCGGCCACCGTGAACGCGACGGCGGGCACAGGCAGCGGATTGTCGCGGCCCTCGGGCTTCCACATGCGCAACCGGACTTCTCCGCGTGCCGTGAACTTCAGCGCGTTCGACAGAAGATTCTTCAATATCTGCTGGGTGCGCGCGAGATCGACGCGCAGCGACTCCGGCAGCCCGGGATCGGCGTCGATCGCCAGGGCCAGCCCCTTCTGCTCGGCCACCGGACGGAACATGTTCTCGAGCGGCGCCATGATCTCCTGCGGGAAGGCGTCGCCGTAGTGGAAATCGACGTGGCCGGCTTCGACCTTGGAGAGGTCGAGAATGTCGTTGATCAGGGTCAGCAGATCGCGGCCTGCGCCGTGGATCGTTTCCGCGAATTCCACCTGCTTCGGCGCGAGATTGCCGTCTTTGTTCTCTTTCAGCAGGCCGGACAGGATCAGCATGCTATTGAGGGGCGTGCGCAATTCATGCGACATGTTGGCCAGGAATTCGGACTTGTAGGTGTTCGCGCGCTCCAGTTCCTCGGCCTTGGCGCGCAATTCGCGGCTGGCCGCCTCGACTTCCTCGTTCTTGGCGCGGATCTGTTCGCGCTGGCGTTCGAGCAGGTCGGCGCGTTCTTCGAGTTCCTCGTTGCTTTGCTGGAGCTCTTCCTGCTGCACCCGCAATTCCTCGGCCTGCTGGCGGGCCTGGATCAGCAATTCCTGGGTGCGCTGACGCGCGCGGTTCACGTCGAAGCAGATGGCGATGCCTTCGCGCGCGTGCAGGAGGAACTCGCGCTGCTCGTCCGTGAACGGATGCAGGGTGCCGAGTTCGAGCGCGCCGATCAGCGTGTCTGCGTGCATGAGCGGCAGGGCGACGAGATGGCCGGGCGCCGTTTCGCCCAGGGCCGAGCGGATCGGAAGGTACTCTGCCGGGACCTCGTCGATGAACACGGTCTTGCCGTCGCGCGCCGCCTGGCCGAGCAGTCCTTCTCCGAGCAGGAAGCGGCCGCGCACGGTGCGCCCCCCGGCCAGCGCGTAGCCGGCCGTCAACTGCAGATAGCCCGAGCCGACATCGTACAGGTAGATCGCGCCGACGCCGGCATTGAGGCGTTCCGCCAGGTATTGCAGTATGCGGTCGGCCAGGGCGCTCGTATCGTGCTCGCCGCGCATGATCGCGTTGAGATCGTTGAGGCTGGTCTTGACCCAGTCGCGCAGACGTTCGGCGTCGCGCACGTGGCGCAGCGAGGCGGTCATCTTGCGGAAAGCCTCGTCGAGCGAGGTCTGCAGCGAATTCATGCGGATCACCGATTCGAGCAGGCGCCCGATCTCGTCCTCTGAAATCGCCTGCGCGTCGAAACGGGGAGGCCGGGCGACGGCGAGGTCTCGATCGAGATTGCCGGCGGCCACCGCCTCGATGGCGCGGACGCGCTCGGTCGTCGCGTCCGCCAGCGTTTCGGCGGCATCGAGCGCGACGTGCAGCGGCCGGACGATGCTGTGCCGATAGAAATAATGCAGGAACACCGCCAGAGCGAACAGCATGGCGGCCAACGCGACCATGATCTCGCCGATGATGCGCTCGCCGGTCGCCAATTGCCTGCTGGAGGCCACTTCGAGCACTCCGCGCACGTCGCCGAGCTTCCAGTCGGTCTTGGGGCTGCCCGTCGTCGCATTGTGGCAGGCCACGCAGAGCTGGCTCGCCATGCGGTCGGCGACCGCGACCCGGACCACGGTCCGGCTGCCGCTGAGTTCGGTGCGGTAAAAAGTCTTGTCCGGATTGGCTTGCAGATAGGACCAGGCGTCCTCGCCGAAGCGGTCCATCTTCCGGTTCTTCCGGTTCGGGAACGGATAGGGGCTGTAGAGCTTGAGGGTGGTTCCCGAGGCGCTGAACAATTCGCTCAAGTCGTGGATCATCGACGCCGGCAGCGGCACGGCCTTCGGATTGGCGGCATGCTCCGCCGTGACCTCGACACCGAGCGGACGCACCTTCGATACGACGTTGTCGGTGTAGTACTGGCGGAGCATCTTGAATTGCCGTACCGTCTCTTCCGCGGTTTCCACCGCTTCGCGTTCCGCGTCGTCGCGGATGATGGAAGGCAGCAGGACGGCCGCCGCGAGCGCGCTTGCGATCAGCACACCGCAGACCGGAAGGAACAGCTTCCAGAACATGCTACGTGACAGCGCCTTCATCGCGGCTCCTCCCTGGATCGCCGGACGCCATGGGCCGATGCGAGCAGGACTGCGGACGGGGGAATTCTTCTTATGGGTTCGCACTCACCAGCATATAACAACATTGCCGCCAGCCATATGTCGTAAAGGCAACACTTTGTTGTCAATCGTGCCATTCTCGCCGCCCGGACGCCGAAAATCCCCGTCTTGCCGCGCCGTTCTCGCGGATTTGCCGTTCGCGCTATGATGCGGATTCGCTCGCGCGTCCGCGCGATGGAATCGCCAAGAGGGAGAAGAGAACATGTTCGACATTCAGAATTACGCCAGCTTCATCGCCGCCGTCCTGATCTTCCAACTGGTGCCGGGCCCCGGCACGCTGGCGATTCTGAATGCCACGGCGCGCAACGGCATCGCGGCCGGGCTGGGCGCCGTGCTCGGGACGCTCGTCGGCGACTTCGTCTACATGGTGGCCGCGGTCATCGGCCTGGCGGCGGTGATGAAGGCCAACCCGTTGCTGTTCCAGGGCCTGCAATGGTTCGGCGCCGCCTACCTGTGCTGGATGGGCTGGCAATTGCTGCGTGCGCCGATCGGGACTGCCGGCGCCGCTCAGGAAACGAAGAAGAGCGGCTGGGTATATTTCCGCCAGGCGTTCGCGGTCAGCCTCACGAATCCGAAGGTGGTGCTGTTCTTCGTCGCGTTTTTCCCGCTGTTCCTGCGCGCCGATGCTTCGTCGCTCACCCTCGGTGTCATGATGGCGCACGTCACCGTCATCAGCTTCCTGTACCAGGCGGCCCTGGTGCTGGTCGGGAACGCGGTCGCGCGCAAGCTCGCGGCCTTGCCTTCCGCGCGCAAGCTCGCCACCCGCCTGGCTGGCATGGCGCTGGTCGGTTTCGGCATCAAGCTTGCCTTGAACAATCGCTAAGTCGATAGGTAACGGGAGGGCCGCTCTAGAGACCGGCGGCGCTCCGGAACCAGGCCGCCGTCTCTTCATCGGCCGGGAAGAAGGATTCGATCCGCAATTCATGCACTGTCACGTCATGCGGCGTGCCGAGCGTGGCGATGGTGGTGAACAGCCGCAGGCGCACGCCATCCTTTTCCAGTTCGATCGGCAGGAAGGGCAGGGCGCGCGCATCGAGATCGGCCGCCTGCGGCAGCGCGTCGAGTCCGGCGAGCTGGCGCAGGCTGTCGAGCAGCGCGGTCGCCTCGCTGTGCGGGCCGTCGCTCATCGCCTCGCGCTGGATCCAGTGCAGCGCGGCGCCGGCCGTTTCGCACCGGTTGCCGACATGGCGCCCGATGCCGGCCGGATCGAGCATCAGCCGCAGCGCGTTGATGCCGTCCAGGGCGGGCAGCGAGTGGTGCCCAGGCAGGCCGAGCAGCCAGGCGAGCAGGTGCCGCGCCGGGTCGTTGGCCATGACCAGGTTCCATAGGCGGTCGACCACGATCGCCGGATAAGGCGCCTGCTGCCGCAGCATGAAGTCGAGCGCCTGTTTCACCGCGTGCAGTTCCGGGTCGGACAGCCGGCGTTCCTGGTAGGCGGGCGCGAAGCCGGCGGCGAGCAGCATGACGTTGCGCTGGCGCAGCGGGATATCGAGCACCGCGCCCAGCTTGAGAATCAATTCCCGGCTCGGCTGGGAGCGGCCGCTCTCGAGAAAGCTGATATGGCGTTGCGAGACCGCGGCGTCGGCGGACAGGCGCAGCTGGCTGTAGCCGCGCTTCTCGCGCCAGTAGCGCAGGGCGGCGGCGAAATCGGAAAAATAGCGGTCATGCGGCCGCGCCGCGCGGGTTGCGGATGTGGTGCTGGCGGTGTTCATCGGCGTTCTCCGTCGTCGCCATTCAACTCGTATACATATTCGTGGCAGCCGAGCGTGATGCCCTTGACCACCGTCATTTCCGGAACCAGACCGGTCTTCACGAAGCCGCTCTTTTCGAGCACGCGCGCGGACGCCGGATTGATCGGCGTGACATGGGCGTACAAGCGCTCCAGGCGCCATTCCGAGCGGGCCAGCCCCTGCAGATGCGCCACAGCGGCGCCGGCCAGGCCGCGGCCGGCGTGCCGCTCGGCGACGCGATAGCCGATCTTGGCGGTGCGCGAGGCCAGGTCCATGTCGCGCAGATTGGCGCGGCCGACGATCTTGCCGCCGTCGGCGACCATGACGCATGGGTGAAACGCCCCCTTGGCATGATCCGCCAGGCAGGCGGCGATATGCTCGGCCATGCCGGCTTCGGAGTAGAGCGCATCGGGGCGCGGCGGAATGAAGCGCTCGAACCAGTCGCGATTCTCGATCTCGAAGGCCAGCAGGGCGGCGCCGTCGGCGGGTATCAGCGTGCGCAATTTCATGCCGCTTGCTCCTGCCGCTCGCCGGTCTGCAGGCGCCACAATCCCGCATAGATGCCGTTCCTGGCGAGCAATTCCTCGTGCGTGCCGGACTCGGCGATGCGGCCGCCGTCGAGCACGTGGATGCAATCGGCATGGCGGATCGTCGACAAGCGGTGCGCGATGATGAGGCTGGTGCGGCCGACCACCAGGCGGTCGAGCGAGCGCTGGATCGCTGCCTCGGTTTCGTTGTCGACGGCCGAGGTCGCTTCGTCGAGGATCAGGATCGGCGGGTCTTTCAGGATGGCGCGCGCCAGCGCCAGCCGTTGACGCTGGCCGCCCGACAGCTTCATGCCGCGTTCGCCGACCTGGGTGCGGTAACCGTGCGGCAGGGCGGCGATGAATTCGTGCGCTTCCGCCGCCCGCGCCGCCGCCTCGATCCGCTCGAGCGGAACGTCTTGTACGCCGTAGGCGATGTTTTCCGCGACCGTGGCGTCGGCCAGGAAGGTATCTTGCGCGACATAGCCGATGGCGCGCCGCAAGTCCTGCAGGTTGAGCGCGCCGATCGGCTGGCCATCCAGGCGGATCGCGCCTTCCTGCGGTTCGTAGAAGCGCAGCAGCAGCTTGGTCAGCGTGCTCTTGCCGCCGCCGGTGCCGCCGACGAACGCGATGGTCTGGCCGGCGGCGATCCGCAAGTCGATGCCGTCGAGCGCCGGGCGGGCCCCGCCCTCGTACGCGAAGCGGACGTTCTCGAAAACGAGCTCGCCGCGCACGCCGTCCGGCCCGCGCAGCGGCAGATGCTTGCCTTCGTAGGGAATCGCCACCGGCGATTCGAGCAGGTCCATCACGCGCTGGATCGACGCCATCGAGCGCTGGTACAGATCGGTCATCTCGGCCAGCCGCGTCAAGGGCCACAGCAGGCGTTGGGTCAGGTAGACCAGCACGGAATAGCTGCCGACGCCGAGCTCGCCGTTCAACGCCAGGAAACCGCCGTACAGCAGCGTGACGGTGAAGCCGGCCAGGATCGCCATTCGGATCACGGGCGTGATCGCCGCCGACCAGCGGATCGCTTCGCCGTTGCGGGCGCGATAGGCATCGGAGCCCTGGCGGATGTGCTCGGCTTCGAAATCCTCGGCGGTGTAGGCCTTGATCGTGGCGATGCCGGTCAGGTTGTTGTTCAGCCGCGCCGACAGGGAGCCTGCGGCTTCGCGCACCGCGGTATAGCGCGGCGCCAGACGGGCCTGGAACCAGAATGCGCCGTACAGGATGAACGGCACCGGCACCAGCGCCAGGAAGGCGAGCTTGCTGGTCAGCATGAAGAACACGGCGCCGACCATGACCGAGCCGCAGAACACCTGGATCAGGTCGTTCGCGCCGCCGTTCAGGAAACGTTCCATCTGGTTGATGTCGTCGTTCAGGATCGCCATCAGGTTGCCGGTGCGGTTGCGCTCGAAATAAGGCAGGTCGAGCTTCTGCACATGGCGGTAGGCTTCCATGCGCATGTCGTGCTGCAGGTTCTGCGCCAAGCGGCGCCAGCGCACCTCGTAGAGATATTCGAACAGCGATTCGAACACCCAGATCGCGACCGTCAGCAGCGCGAGCGCGACCAGTTGATCCTTCGGGTCGGCGATGCCGGCCTTGGCGAGAAAGGATTCCTTGCGATTGACGACGACGTCGACCGCGACGCCGATCAGGATCTCGGGCAAGACATCGAACAGCTTGTTGAGGACCGAATAGATCGAAGCGATCGCGACGTCGGCGCGATACTGCTTGGCGTAGGAGAACAGGCGGCGTAGTGGTTGCATGGATGGCGAGGGCGGAAATGGCGTTTGGCGTGAAACGACGCGCGGCGTGAAGCGCTATGTTAGCCGCTTGCCGCCGTGTCTGCATGGCAACGCCGCCGAGCTGGGACGTTGAATTTTGTCGAAGGTCAAGATTCCCGCATGGCAGCGGCATACACTGGTTTCCTGCCTGCACGAGGCAGATCCTGGAACTGGAGCGAGACATGAATCAGCCGGATGAGAAGCGCCCGCAAGACCCGTTTGAAGCGGCAAGTTATGATTTGAACAAGTTCAGGGAGCGGCGCGTAGCCGATCGCCGTTTCCAACAGCGCGATACGCCGGATCGGCGCAAGACGAACGCCGCAGCGCCGCAAGAACCGATCCCGACGCCATGGGATGTCCCGCTGAAACACTAAGAGCCCATCGCCGCAGGCGGACGCTGCCATGGGCTCCAATAGTTTCAATGTCTGCGACTGGTGCCGGGTTCTTGCCGGCAATGCTATGCTGACGGTTCCGCCAGCATAGCATTGCAAGCCCCCATGCCCTTCGCAGAATTGCAGTGGAAACAGCGTCCCGTCCGGCTCGAATATCAATGGGTCGGCGCGGCGCGGTCGGAATATCCGGTCGTGGTCTTTCTGCACGAAGGACTCGGCAGCGTCGCGATGTGGAAGGATTTTCCGGAGCGCTTCTGCGCCGAATACGGATTCCGCGGACTGGTGTTCTCGCGCTACGGTTACGGCGAATCGACGCCGCGGCCGCGCGCTGAAACGGTGCCGCTCGATTATCTGCGCGAACAAGCCCATGAGGCTTTGCCGGCCTTGCTGGCGCAGTTGCGGATCGATCGGCCGTGGCTGTTCGGTCATAGCGACGGCGCCTCGATCGCCTTGCTCTACGCCAGCCGCTTTCCGCGGGATACCGGCGGCATCGTCGCGATGGCGCCGCATATCTTCGTCGAGGAAATCACGCTGGACGGCATCCGGCGGGCGCGCGCCGCCTGGCTCGCCACCGATCTGAGGCAGCGGCTGGCCCGTTATCACCTCGATGCGGAATCGGTCTTCCGCGGCTGGAACGATACCTGGCTCGATCCGGCGTTTCGCGGCTGGAACATCGAAGCCGAATTGCCGGCCATCCGTTGTCCGGCGCTCCTGGTCCAGGGCGAGGACGACGAATACGGCACGCTCGAGCAACTGTACGGCATCCGGCGCAAGGTGCCGCATGCGGAAGTGCTGGCGCTCGAGGATTGCGGCCATGCGCCGCATCGCGATCAGCCCGACCTGTTGGGCAAGTGCGCGGCGCGTTTCATCAAGGAACGTTCGCCCTGATTCAATCCTTGCGCCCCATTCAGTTCATTTGGTCCGTTCGGTCCGCCTCGTAGCGCCGCAATTCCTCGAGCGTATTGATGTTGCGGAACGCGTCCTCGTCGGCGAATCTCACCTCGACGACTTTCAAGCTGCGATACCAGGCATCGACCTTGCGACCGCCGTCCTGCAGGAAGGCGGTCAGGTGCGGCAGCAGGCCGGTTTTCAAGAGGCAGAACACCGGATGCGGCTGCCGGCTTTCGCCGTCGCCGGTGACCGCCACGGCGAGGTCGGCATCAGCTTGCCGCAGCGCGCTCGCCAGCCGCGCGACCAGGTCGGCGGGCAGGAAAGGCGAGTCGCACGGGGCCGTGGCCAGATAAGGCGTCGCGCAATGGCGCAAGGCCGTCTGCAGTCCGGCCAGCGGTCCGGCGAAATCCGGCGTCTCGTCCGGCCAGACCGGCAGGCCGAACGCCGCGTAGCGGTCGAGATTCTGGTTGGCGTTGATCATCAGGCCGCCGACTTGCGGCGCCAGGCGCGCCACTACATGCGCCGCCATCGGCGCGCCGCGGAACGGCTGCAAGCCCTTGTCGACGCCACCCATGCGGGAGCCGCGTCCGCCGGCCAGCACGACGCCGGTGATTTGATCTGTGGATATCATCGTTGCGGAAAGCCAGGACGAGAAGAGGCCGTCACGATAGCATGCCGCTCAAGCCGGCGGACAAGCCGCCTGCACCAGTTCCAGCACGTATTCCCCGGCATCCATGCCCGGCAGGCTGAAAGCCAGCCATTCGTGCCAGACCGATTCGTCCGGCAGGTCGGCATGCACCGGAAATCCGCAGAAGCGGCAATGCGGCGGCGCCGTGGATTCCGCCTTGACGCAATACAAGGTGACGCTGTCGCCTCGATAAGGCATGCTGCCGTTCTCGGCCAGCACGAAGGCGCGGATGTCGCGCCGCGGCAGGCGGGCGCGCCAATAGGGCAGGAACATGAAGGTATGGATGGCGGCCACGCCGTCGCGGTCGATGACGGCTTTCATGCCGTGGCCGAGCAGCGCCAGGCCAAGCAGCGCGAACCCGAGCGCGGCCAGGTTCATGACCAGGGGCGCGCTGGTCGGATCGGGGAGCAGGCGATCGACGGCGAAGGCGATCCACGGCGTTTCGATGTTGCCGCTCATGCTGGATTTCTTGCGCGACCCGAGCGCTTGCAGTGTCCAGAATAGCAACGGCAAGGCCAGGCATAGCAGCCCGATCCAGCCGTGGCGGCCGATCGGCGTGGTCAGTATCAAGCGTTCGCCCCGGCGGCGGATGGTCAGCACGCGCGGCGTGAGCGCGTCCGGTTTCCTCGACGGTTCCTGGCGGTCCATGTTGGCGGCGGGCATGATGCGGATGGCGACAGCATAACAAGCGCCGGGCCGGAGAGCGAGGTCCGCGCGCCGCACCGGTACAATTGCCAATCGGGCCCGGCCGCAGTATCGTGCCGGTAGCGTGCCGGTCCGGCCGCCATCCTTCTAGAATCGTTTTCATGACGCGTCCGCAACTATCCCATGCCGTTACCTGCCTGACCCAGGAGATCGAGGTCCTCGACGAGCGCGGCCGCGCATCGCTGATCTCGATACCGGCCGAGCGCCCGTTGACGGTCTACCTCGACAAGCGCGAGCTGGTGACGCTGATGACGCTCGGCGGCGCGCCCGAGGCGCTGGTGCTCGGCTACCTGCGCAACCAGCGCTTCGTGCGCGCGCTCGACGAGATCGCCGCCATCCAGGTCGATTGGGAAGTCGAGGCGGCGGCGGTCACGACGCGCCACGGCGTGGACCGCATCGAGGAACTCACCGCGAAACGCGTGGTGACCACCGGTTGCGGCCAGGGCACCGTGTTCGGCGGCTTGATGGATGAAGTCGAGGCCATCGCATTGCCGCGCGACGGACGGCTCGCGCAATCGACCCTGTACAAGATCGTCGACACGATCCGCCTGCAGCAATCGATCTACAAGCAGGCCGGCTCGGTCCACGGCTGCGCGCTGTTCTCGCCGGCCGGCGACTTGCTGTACTTCGTCGAGGACGTTGGCCGCCACAACGCGGTGGACACGATCGCCGGCAAGATGTGGCTCGACGGCGTGACGGGCGGGGACAAGGTGTTCTACACGACCGGGCGCCTGACCTCCGAAATGGTCATCAAGGGAGCGCAAATGGGCATTCCCTTCCTGTTGTCGCGTTCGGGGACGACGCAGATGGGCCTGGCCGTCGCGCAACAGCTCGGCGTGACCATGCTGGCGCGTTGCACCGGCAAGCATTTCCTGCTGGTGTCGGGCCGGGAAAGACTGCAGTTCGAACCGCAGCTGCTCGAAGCGCTGCGCATCGCCTGAGTCGCTCCCGGTGAAATCATGTACTTGATCGACGCCATCGGAGCAGCCTTCGGCTTGCTGGCCGCCGGCGATCCGGCGCTGTGGCAGATCGTCTGGGTTTCGCTGAAGACCGCCGTCGCGGGACTGGCGATCGCGGCGCCGCTGGCGATCGGCGCCGGTTATCTGCTGGCGACCAAGACCTTTCCTTGCCATCGCATCGCCATCTGGCTGGCGCAGGCGGCCGTGTCGCTGCCGACCGTGCTGATCGGGCTCCTGCTTTACCTGCTGCTGTCGCGCCAGGGGCCGCTCGGCGGACTGCAATGGCTGTTCTCGCAGCCCGGCATCGTCGCCGGGCAGGCCTTGATCGCCTTGCCGGTCCTGACCGCGTTCACGCTGGCGGCGGTGCAGGCGGCCGATCCGCGTCTGGCGGAGACCGCGTTCACGCTCGGCGCCTCGCGGCTGCGCGTGATGCTGACCGTGCTGCATGAAGTCCGCTTCGGCGTGATGGCTGCGCTGATCAACGGTTTCGGCCGCGTGATCTCCGAAGTCGGTTGCGCGCTGATGGTCGGCGGCAATATCGCCGGCGAGACGCGCACGATCACCACCGCGATCGCGCTCGAGACCAGCAAGGGCGAATTCGCGCAAGGCATCGCGCTCGGCATCGTGCTGATCGCATTCGCCCTGCTGATCAATGCCGCCCTGATGCTGCTGCAGGGCGATGTGCGGGCCGGACGCGCGGCGCGCGCCGCGCTGGAACGGGAGGCCGCGCGATGAGCCTGCTCTCGCTGCGCGGATTGCGCAAGTGCTTCGGGCCGCGCCTGCTGTTCGATATCGAGGCGCTGGAGATCGACGAAGCCGCGGCGTATGTCCTGACCGGCGCCAACGGCAGCGGCAAGAGCACGCTGCTGCGCATCCTGGCCGGCCTGGAAACGGCGCAGGCGGATCATGTCCGGTTCCTGGGCGCGCCGGCGGCGCTGCATCCCTATCCGGAGGCGATGCGCCGCGACATCGTCTACGTGCATCAGCACCCGGTGATGTTCTCGACCAGCGTGGAACGCAATATCGCCTACGGCTTGCGATCGCGGCGCATGGCGCCGGCCGAGATCCGGGAGCGCGTCGACGCGGCGCTGGCGTGGGCCGGCATCGCGCATTTGCGCGATCGCGATCCGGTCCTGCTCTCCGGCGGCGAAAAGCAGCGCATCGCCCTGGCGCGCGCCAAGGTCTTGCGGCCGAAGCTGCTGCTGCTCGACGAGCCGACCGCCAACCTGGACGGGCCGGCGCGCGAGCAGGTGATCGCCATGATCCCGGCTTTGCTGCGGGAGGGCGCCAGCGTCGTGATGGCTTGCCATGACCGCGACTTGATCGCCTTGCCCGGCGTGCGCCGGATCAAGCTCAAGAACGGCCGGCTCGTCCATCGCCATCGCGATGGCGAAACATGGCCGCTTCGCTCCTTGGGATAAGGAACAGCATATGCACGCTTTATCGATGCGCCGCCTTCTTCCGCTGCTGCTTGCCGCTTTCTGCATCATGCCGGCGCGGGCGCAGCAAGTCATCCGGCTATCGACCACCACCAGCACCGACAATTCGGGCCTGCTGAACCACCTGCTGCCGGCCTTCGAGGCGCGGACCGGTTCCAAGGTGCACGTCATCGCGGTCGGCACCGGCAAGGCGCTCGAAATGGCGAAGAACGGCGACGTCGACGCGACCCTGGTGCATGCCCGCCCGGCCGAGGACAAGTTCATGGCCGACGGCCACGGCGCCGGGCGGCGCGACGTGATGTACAACGATTTCATCCTGGTCGGACCGGATTCGGATCCGCTCGGCCTGCGCGGCGGGAAGGATATCCTGGCCGCCTTGAAAAGAATCGCCGAGCGCCGCGCGAAGTTCATTGCGCGCGGCGACAATTCGGGCACCGACCTGATGGAAAAATCCTGGTGGAAGGAACTCGGCCTCCAACCCGGCGGCGGCAACGGCAACTACCTGTCGGCCGGACTCGGCATGGGCGCCGTGCTGAACATGGCGGCCGAGTTGCGGGCCTATACGCTGACGGATCGCGCCACGTATGTCGCGTATCGCGCCAAGACCGGCCTTGCCGTCATGGTGGAGGGCGATCCGCGCATGTTCAATCCTTACGGCATCATCGCCGTCAATGCGGCGCGCCATCCCTCCGTCAATCATCGCGGCGCGATGCAATTGATCGAATGGATCACCTCGCCGGAAGGACAACGAAGGATCGCCGGCTTTCGGGTGGAAGGACAGCCCTTGTTTTTTCCGCTGGCCGGTGCCAAGTGAGAGCGCGCGTGGAAAAAGCAAGAGAAAAGGCAATCAGGCGATGGCGACGTCGCAGATGCCGAGCAGCAGCAGGCCGAGCGCCAGCTGTTGCATCAGCCGCTTCCTGAACGAAGGTTTCCTGGGCGACTTCATCGGTTTCTTCCGATCGTGACGAATGAATAACCGTTGCCGTGGAATTCGCCGCTTCGTTTTCGCGATGCAACGCGGAGTCCGAAATGACGTCTAAGGTTTCGTTTGCCGTCTCCGAAAAAGGGCGAAAGGATCACCCATGAGAAAGCTGCTATTCATCCTATGGCATATGAGTAAGAGCGATTTGCGCCTGCTCTGGTTCGCGTTGCGGCATCCGCGGCGGCCGGCATGGCTGGTGCCGGCCGTGTTGCTGCTCTTGCTCTACGCGATCGCGCCCTTCAGTTATGCGATACCGCTGCTCGGCCTCGTCGACGACGTCGTGCTGGTGCCCTTGATGTTCCACTATCTGCTGAAGCTGCTGCCGAAAGACATATTCACGGGCCCGGTTCGATGATCCGGCCTCGCGTTTCAGCCTAATCCGCGGCGCCCGGACGGCGCGGCGGGTTTCCTGCCGACAATTCCGATTGTCAGTAAAATGCAAGGTTTTGCAGCGGGGTCGTCATGTCTTCCTCCATCGCGACGCACGAGACGCGCCGTGCAGCCATCCTGAAAGAAGCGCGCGCCCTGTGGGCGCTGGCCTGGCCGGTATTGATCGGCCAGCTGGCGACGGTCGGCATGTCGGTCGCCGACGTCGTCATGACCGGGCACCTGAGCGCGGCCGACCTGGCCGCCGTATCGCTCGGCGCATCGATCTGGGCCATCATCCTGGTGGCCGCGATGGGCGTGATGATGGCGATCAACGCCGTCGTCGCGCACGAGATCGGGGCCGAACGCCATGACCGCGTGCCGCATGTGGTGCGGCAGGCCCTGTGGAAAGGCCTCGGCGTCGGCCTGGCGGCGTGCGCGCTGATGAACGCCGCGACCATCATCTTCGATCATCTCCAGCTCGAACCCGCGGTCGCCGCCAAGGCCGCCGCCTTCGTGCACGTGATCAGCATCGGCATGCCGGCGTTCGCGATGTTCCGCGCGCTGTACGGCTATAGCGTCAGCATCAATTACAGCAAACCGATCATGGTGATCGCGCTCGGCGCGCTCGCCTACAACGTGTTCGTCAACTGGCTCCTGATCTACGGCCACTGGGGATTTCCCAAGCTGGGAGCGGTCGGTTGCGCGGTCGCCACAGGCACCGGGCTGTGGCTGACTCTGGCCGCGATGATCTTCTGGATACGCCGCGCGCCGCAATACCGGCCGACCTATCCCTTCACGCATTGGGAGTGGCCGAACAAGCGCGAGATCGCATCGATGCTGAAAATGGGCCTGCCGATCGGCATCACTTATTTCGCGGAAGTCAGCGCCTTCGGCGCGGTCGGCTTGCTGGTGGCGCGCTTCGGCGTCGTCACGGTCGCGGCCCACCAGATCGCCCTGAATTTCTCCTCGCTGGTCTTCATGGTTCCGCTGTCGTTCGGCATCGGCCTGATCACGCGCGTCGGCCAGGCGCTCGGCGAAGGCGATCCGCTGCGCGCCCGCTTCGTGGCCTGGGTCGGCATCGGCTTGTCGCTGGCGTTCGCCGTGGCATCGGCGGCGTTCATCGCCGTCTTCCGCTACCAGATCGCGGCGGCCTATACCTCCGATCCCGCGGTGCAGGAGTTGACCGTGCACCTGCTGCTGTTCGCCGCGCTGTTCCAGCTGTCCGACGCGGCCCAGGTGGCGGCGTCGAGCGCGATCCGCGGCTACAAGGTGACGCGGCCGCCGATGGTGATCCACCTCGCGGCATTCTGGGGCTTCTCGCTGCCGGTCGGCTGCGTGCTCGGGTTGGCGCCGTCCTGGTTGTCGTTCGCGCCGGCGGCGCCGATGGCGGCCACCGGTTTCTGGATCGGCCTGGTGCTCGGGTTGACGGTGGCGGCGGTGCTGCTGGTGTGGTTCCTGCATTGCTTGTCGCGGCGGCGCATCGGCGCGGCGCGCGAGCTTACTTGTCCGAACCCCATTGCATCCTGATTCTCGAGAGCGTGCCGTTTTTTTCCAGGCGCTGGAATGCGGCTTCCAATGATTTCTCGACGCCCGGGGCGGCGCGCTTGCTGACCCCGAAATAGACCGGATCGGCCGCCAGCACGAAGGAATGCATCGCCAGCTCCTGGAATTCCGGGTTGGTCTGCAGTTGGTAGGCGACGTAGTTCTGGTCTTCGAAGAAACCGAGATTGCGGCCTCCCGCGGTTTTCTTGGCCAGCAGCGCGCCTTGCGGCACCGCGTCGAAATGGCGGGCGAAGGTCGCATCGCCGGCCAGGCGGCTGTCGAATGCTTCCGAGTATTTCGCGTCCTTCTGGATGCCGATCGGCAGCCGTGTCCGGGCCGAGGCCTTGAGCAATTCGTCGAGGTTCGAGATCGGCAATTCCAGATGTTCGCGACGCACCACCAGCACGCGCCGCGAGATGCGTTCCGGCCCGACGAAATGCATGAACGCTTCGCGGTCCGGCGTACGCGTCAGGTTCGCCATCATGTCGATCTGCCCGGTTTCCATGTAGAGCAGCGCGCGCGACCACGGCAATTCGACGAACTCGATGTCGAAACCGGCTTCCTTGACGACGGCTTCCGCCAGTTGGACATCGAGGCCGGTCCAGCGGCCGTCCTTGAGAAAATAATTCGGCGCGAATTGCGTGACGCGCAGCCTGATTTTTTCCGCTGCCGATGCCGCTCCGTCCGGTACGGAAAGCGCGAGGCCGAGCACAACGATGAACCCCGCCAGAACGCGCATGCTTTCTCCCTTCGAGTCGACCAGGCAGTTTCGCATGCGTCCGGCGAAAATTCCACATGGGCGCGCGCCGGTGTTGCGGGCTGCGCAAGCCTTGAATCGACCCGCGAATCGCTCTACGATCTGCCATCGCCGCCTTTTCTATCCAAGCATGAAATCTTCGACAAATATCCTGGCCGGCGCCGTGCTCGGCATGGCGGTCGGCACGAGCGCCCATGCGCTCGATCTGCGCGGCTTGCTCGATGCCCGCATCGTCGCCGCCGATGCCCGGCACGGCTGGACCCGCGACGGCCTCGGCAAGATGCGCTACGACCAGGCTTCGGACGGCATCCGCCTGGGGCAAGCCTTCGTGCGCGCCGACGGTGAGCCGCTCGACGCGGTGACGGTATCCGTCGTGCTGAGCGCCGCGGACGACCGGCATGGAGCGCTCGATGTCAACGAGGCATGGATCGGATGGAATCCGCTCCCTGCCGGTCCCTGGAAGACGCGCGTGAAGGCGGGCGCATTCTTCCCGGCGACGAGCCTGGAGATCGATTACGACAGCGTCGGCTGGACGCCGGTCCGAACGGTTTCCAGCTCGGCGCTCAACAGCTGGATCGGCGAAGAATTGCGCACCAAGGGCATCGAATTCAACCTGTCGCGGCGCGGCCGCTTCGCCGGCTCGCCGCATGACGTCGGCTTCACCGTCGCGCTGTTCAACGGCAACGATCCGGCCGGCACGCTGATCGCCTGGCGCGGCTGGGCGATCAGCGACCGCATCAGCGGCTTGTCTGAACCGTTGCGCCTGGCGGACCTGCCGGTCTACCGGCCGGACGGCGCCATCGCGAAGCAGAGCCGGACCATCCATCTGTTCCGTGAGATCGACGGCCGGGCCGGATATTACGCCGGCGCGCAATACGCTTATGGCGAGCGGCTCGAAGCCGCCGTCCTGCATTACGACAACCGCGGCGATCCGCTGATCGTAAAGAATGGACAATACAGCTGGACCACGCGTTTCGACCACCTGAGCCTGCGCCTGCGTCCCGGCGGCGGCTGGGAACTGGCCATGCAGGCGATGCAGGGCTCGACCGTCATGGGACGGGCCGCCGTCCGGCTCGACTACGGCGCCTGGTATCTGCTCGCCAGCCATCCGCTCGGCGGCGGAACGGCGGCGCTGCGTTACGACCGGTTCCGGGCCCGGGAAGACGATATCCTGCCGTCCGATCCCAACGGCGAAGACGGCAGCGCCTGGGCGTTGGCCTACTCCTACCGCATCAACGACGCGCTGAGCCTGGTTGCCGAAGCGCTGCTGGTGCGCAGCACCCGGCCGGCGCGCGCGCTGGTCGGCGAGAATCCGCGCCTGACGGAACGCGGCGTGACGGCGGCGTTGCGCTGGCAGTTCTGACCGCCGGCCTTCGGCTCGGCTACTCGGACCAGGCCTCCAGCGCGGCGTTCTCGGCGGCGGGTGCGACTTGCGCCGGCGCCGCCTCCGTGCGCGGCGGCGCGGCCGCGGCCGCATGCGACGCGCGCTGCAATTGCTTGGGCGATCTGCCGAACCAGCGCTTGCAGGCGCGATGAAACGCGCTGGGCTCGGAGAATCCGAGCTGGAAGCTCAGCTTCTTCAGCGAGATCTGTCCGCCGCTCAGATACTGCTGCGCCATCGCGCGCCGCGTGTCGTCCACGATCCGGGTGAAATTGGTGCCTTCCTCGGACAGCCTGCGCTGCAGCGTGCGCTCGCTGATCATCAGCCGCTTCGCGACTTCCTCGCGCAGCGGTTCGCCCTTGGCCAGCATGCCGGCCAGGAGGCGCTGCACGCGCGCCGAGAAACTCATGCTCGCGCGCTGCAGCAGCGCCGATTCGGCGAACATGCGCAAGGTCCAGTCGGCGGCCGCCGGCGGCGGCGTCGGGAACGAGATCCGGAGGTCGGCATCGGCGAATTCGACCGTATTGGCGGCGGCATCGAAATGCACCGGGCAGCCGAAGGCTTCCGCGATCGCCTGCGCTTGCGGCGGACGGGGATAGGCATAGGTGACCAGCAGCGGCCTCAAGCCGTCGCACGCCGCCGCCGAGCGCAGGGTGCGCAACACCATCGACCAGACGAAATCGTAGCGCTGTCTCGGCACCGGCCGGATCCCGGCCGCCAGGCGCAGCGTGACGCGCGTGCTGGCGGGAGCGCGCTGGGGCAGGTGCTCGATCGCGCTCTGCACGGTCGGCGACAGCAGCGGCGTATAGCGCACCAGGTTGTCGATCGCCGTCTTGATGTCCGGCGACAGCAGCATGATATGTCCCATCAGGCCGAGCCAGCCGAGTTGATAGGGCGACGACACGCGAAAGGCGATCAGCGGATCGCCCGAGCGCTGTGCCAGCGTCTCCCACAGATGGCTCAGCTTGTCCGACAGCGCGGCCGGATCGCTTTCGATGATCCCGGCCGCTCCGCCGGAGTCGATATCGCGGTCGAGGCCGGTCAACCGGAACAGTTCGTCGGCGTCGAAGCCGCAGGCCGCGAGGCGGGCCTTCATGCCGCGCACCAGATCGCTTGCAGAGGAATAGCTCATCGTTTCCCTCCTGAAGAAGATTCCATGCTTCGTTGCCGGAGGCGGGTCACGGCGCGACGGCGCTGCGCAGCCGCATGCCGATACGCTGCTGCAGCTCTTGCAGTTTCGGATCGATGACGGGGCGCGTGTCGGCCGCGATCTTCTCGCCGAGCGACTTCTGCAATTCAGGCGCCAGGGCTTCGAACTTGCGTTTCACAGGCGATTCGAGCATCGCGATGATCTGCCGCAGTTCATCCTCGGAAAAGCGTTCCGCCAGGAGCGGCGCGACCGTCGACGGGATCAGCTTTTGCGCGCTGCCGGTCACGATCGGCGCGGAGTCTTCGAGGAATTTCTTCGCATCGGCGGCGATCTCGCGCAGCGCGGCGTCGCGCTTCTCCGGCGTGGCGCGGCCTTGCAGCATCGCGCGCGCCTGGTTGACGGCGTCGGCCACCGGTTCTTGCAGCATCGATTGCCCGAGCGTTTCCACGTGCCACAGCTTGAGCAGGCGCTGCACCAGCTCTTGCTTGGCCGGCGTGATCGGCGCCGAAGCCGGCGCCGATGCCGGCTTGGCGTCGGCCGCGGCGGCCTGCAGGTTGGCGCAGAGCAGCGCGACGGCGAGGGCGGATTTCAGAACGGCTGCGGAAAATCTGTTCGGCATGGCGGTCTCCTGTCGGTGATTCATACGATGTCGGTCCAAGGCGCTCGGCGGCGGACGCCGCCTCAAAAGCGCTGCGTGAAGCTCGCGCCCACGTAGCGCACGCGCAGGTCGCCGGCGACATCGAGGCCGGCGTACGGGTTGTAAATGATGTTGAAGAAGTTGCTGCAGTTGAGGTTGCAATCGGTATTGGCCGGCACGTTGAACTTGCCGCGCATGTAGCTGGCGCCGACGTTGAGGTCGCGGCCGCCGCCGAGCTTCATGTTGAAGCCGAGGCTCATGACCTTGGTGTCCGGCAGCGGCGCGATCAGGTCGATCTTGTCGGCCGGCACCGAGCTCTTGCGCGGCTCGTAGCCGGCGCGCAGCGTGATCCGGCGGCTGAGTTCCGCCTGGATGCCGAAGCCCCAATGCACCACGTTGCGGTAGCCGCGCGGAATCTTCAGCTGCGTCGCGTCGGCAAATCCGAACATGCGCGCCACTTCCAGCAGCCGGATGCTCTGGTCGAACTTGAAGGTCAGCGTGTCCCAGGCACGCCAGTTGGTGTAGTTGGCGTCGATGTTGAGCTGCAGCCGGCGCGTCGGCTTGAATTTCACGCCGATCTGCAAGTGGGCGGGAAACGGAATGACGGCGGTCATGTTGCCGCTTTGCGTTTCCGGTATCCGGTCCGGCAAGCCGAGCGTGGCCGCGATGATCGGCCCTTGCAGGCTCGCATAGAGTCCCTCGACGAACTTGCGCACCATCGCCTCGGTGTTGAAGGTGTAGCGGCCGCTGTAGACGGTCTTCGATCCACCCTGGTAGACGATGCCGAGCGCGAAGCGGTCCGACGGTTCCCATAGCAAGCCGAGGTTGAGCGTCGGATCGACCGGCGAGGTCATCTCCATCTGCATCGCCGCCACTTTCTTGAAGGGATTCAGCCGGCCTTCCGGGCCGCCGCTGCACAAGCCCACCGTGAGCGTGTCGATCGGATTGCCGCCGTCCTCCGGGCACCAGCCTCGCTGCGCCTTGCCGGTGATGCCGAGCAGGGGATTGGGCATGCGCATGTCGGTGTCGATCACGAACGCCGCATGCGCGATCGGCACCGCGGCGCCGACGCGCAGCGTGTCCGAGAACTTGTAGCCGATCGCCGGCGACAGGTACACGAGCCGCTGCAGCTGCACCACCTTGCCGTCGTAGCGGCCGGGATCGTTCGGATCCTTGCTGCGGTCGACCGAGAACGCCTGCGGGATATAGGACAGCGTCGCGAACGTGAACGGCGAGCCGGGGTTGTTGTACGCCAGGCCGAGGCCGGGAATGACGACCCCGGGCAGCTTCCACTTCAGCAAGCCGGCCACCGGCAGCAGCAGCCGCTGGCGCACCTTGCCGGTACGCGCGCCGTCGAGCGGATCGTCGGTCCAGCCGCCGATGTCGAAGCCGGGCGGTTGCGTGAACGAGGCGCCGGTGCGGATCGAGGCGCCCCAGAGGGTGAAAGTTTCCGACCTGCCTTCCATGCGCGCCAGGCCGGCCGGATTGAAGTGGATCGATTCGATGCCGGGCGGATCGGCGGTGACCGCGTTGCCGAGCGACATGGCGGTGGCACTGGTGGCGAGATTCTCGGTCAACGCGGCATGCGCGGGCAGCGGCGCGCACGGCAGCAGTCCGGCCGCCAGCAAGGCGGCCAGCCTTGGTCCGCGGAACCGTCGATGCCGGCGGCGCTGGGAACGTCGTGTCATGTCACTCTCCGGTCTACAGGCTCAGCGGCAAGCTCAGCCCGAGCGTGAAATTCGGCGAGTCGTTGGTGAGGCCGACGCCGACCGTGATGTTGAGCGTGGTTTTCGGCGAGATGCGGTAACCGAGGCCGAAATTGAGGATGCCGGCCGTCTGCGTCGTGGTCTTGATCGTCCTGCCGTCGCGGAAGCGCAGCTTGGAGCCGGCCGAAATCGATTCCTGCAGCGATATCGAGGTCGAGATGTCGTACGACAAGGCGTAGGCGAAACCGAGCCCGAAGCCGAAGCTCATCCCCGGCTCGACCCTGGTCAGGACGCGGCCGTTGCGGATCTGCGACAGGTGTTTCGCCGGCGCGCTATAGGTCAGGTTGATCGAGCCGAACAGCGCGACCGGATCGACGATATGGTTGAGATTCAGGCCGGCGCTCAGCGAGGCGACGCCGGAGCCGGTGGCCAGGCCCTTTTCGGCGTCGACCTTGAACGGGCTGCGTCCGGTGGGCAGGCGCAGCAGCGTGGTGGCCGTCGCCGAGGGACGGCCGCGGCGGGTTTCTAGCGGTTGCCAGCGCAGGCCGAGGCCGATGTCGCCGACCGAGTGCGAGGTTCCTTCGTACGCCCGGTTCTGCGAATACTTGCTCACCAGCGGCAGGCTGATGCTGCCGGTCAGGTTGTTCTGGATGCCGTAGTCGACCGTCAGCGTGTTGGTGGCCGTGTGCGAACTGTCGTTCTCGATGCTGAACAGCGTGAGTTCGCCCGACGACAGGTCGGCGTTGATCCGTTCCTGACCGATGTAGGTGTAGCCGAAGTCGTAGGTTGCCTGCAGCCTGCCGCGCTTGATCAGCGAGTATTGCTTGTCGACCGCCGTCAGGGTCTGCTTGAGCAAAGTCGATTGGTCGGCGTCGCCTTCCTTCGGCGCCAGGGCGTCGCGCGCGGCGCTGGCGCTGGCGGCGGCCGCGGGAGCGGCCGGCGTCGCGGCGGGCGGCTGCTGCGCCGCGGCCGGCAGCGCGAACAGGGCGGCGATCACTCCCAGCGGGGGACGAATCTTCATGAGAACTCCTTGTCGATGATGAACTAACGGTGCCGATGCAAAAGCGCCGGCGAGGAAAACCCGGTCCGGCCGCTGATCGATGCGGCCGGATTGCTTTCAAGGCGCGCGCCGGGCGTGCGCGATACGTTTAACGTCGGCGCAAATAACTGCCGCTGGCGCCCGAATGGAGGGCGCGTTCCAGCAGGTAGGCATTGCCCAGCGGCGCGAGGATGGCCCGGTCTTTAACGCGGTCCATATCGAATACGCCCAGCTCCCGGTCGGAGAGGGCGAGTTGTCCGGCCGGCGGACGGTTCTTCGGCGGGTAGACGATGAACAGGGTATTCCGGTCCCACAGCTTTCCGAATTCGTCGATCGGGATCACGATGTTGCCGGCCGATGGATCGGCGATGAACGCCAGGCCGTCGCGCACGCCGCGCAGCACGACGAAGTGCTTGAAGCCGGCATAGTCGATCGGCACGATGGCCGGATGTTCGAGCGTGAGCAAGTCCTTGACCTCGGCGCGAAAGCCCGCGCTGTCCACGTCGAGCGAAGCGACGTAGCGCTTCATGTCGAGCAGCGAAAAGCCGCGGCGTTCGATGATCTTCTGTTTCTCGCCGCGCTCGAGCATGCCTTCCATCGCCTGCTGTTCGCTGACGTCGATGCCGATGTGATGCTTGAGCAGGGTCACGAGCGCCGCCGAACCGCAGCTATAGTCGTAGGCCTGGCGCACGATGTTGCGGTATTTCAATTCGGAAAACGGTTCGATCTCGACCGATTGCGCGACCGGGCCGGCGGCGGCCGCCGCCAGCGGGAGTTCGAACTGATTCTTCGGACGATCGGCCGGCTCATGCGTGGCCCATGCGCCGGAGCCGGCGATCAGGATGGCGATCGCGCCGAGCAACATTCCCAACATAGTGTCCCCTTCCTGTCGCGCCCGGCCTTCCCGCTCTTCGGCGCGATGTCTCTCGCGTTCCGATCTTGCCGGGAAGCGGCGCGGTAGCCGGTGAAGATTTCGTATCGGCGGGCCGCCTTTTCCATCGGATCATGCGGCGCCGCAAGCTTGCTCAAATGTACGGGGAGAGCGGGACGGCGCTTTCATCCGTTCGGATGAATAAGGGTTGTGCGAGGTCAATCGCCTACGTCGCGCCGGTAAGCAGATGTAACAGAGCGAGGACGTCTTTCCCCGCAAAAATGAACAGGAAAGATTTCAGGAAAGAATCGCCCGCTTGCGCGCGATCGAAATCGCTTCCGTGCGGTTGTGCGCGCCGAGCTTCAGGTTGATGTTGCGCAGATGGGTCTTGACGGTCGTGATGGAGACGAACAGCTTCTCGGCGATCGCTTGATTGCCGCAACCTTGCGCCAGGAGTTTCAGTACGTCGAGTTCGCGGCCGGTCAATTCGCTTTCGCTCATCAGCGCCTGCAGGCGCGGCTCGTGCGCGGCCGCCGGCAGGTGGCGCATGAAGGGCGCATGGATGGCGGCGACGAAACGGTATAGCGCCGCATGCTCTTCGCCGGGCGGATCCTGCATGCCTTCCAGCAGGTCGCGGATCAGGGCCAGCAGCGCGGGGCCTTCATCCTTGAAGAGGCGCACGAATCCTTCCGCCTGCGCTTCCTGCAGCGTTTCGCGCATGGTGCGCAGGGCAGGATTGCGTTGGCCGGCATGGGATAGCGCGAGCGCATGCAATACCTTGACCCGCAGGGCATAGCGCACGCGGCCGCGCGCATGGACGTCCTGCAAATGCTCCTTGAACAGCGGCAGGGTCATGGCCGCCTGGCCGCAATGGACTTGCAGGCGCAGATAGGAAAGCATCGGCGTTTCGAGGTCGTTCGCGATCATCTGCACGCCGTTGTATTGCCAGGCCGGCGCGGCGCCGACCAGGGCCTGCAGCGAACGCGCGGATTCGATGTCGCCGTCGAGCAGGGCGCAGCGCGCGCGTTCCAGTCGGGCGACGTCGATCACGCGCGGCAGGTTGCGCTGCATGCCGAGCTGCTCCAGGTCGAGCAGGGTTTGCAAGGCGTCGTTGCCGTTGCGTTCGGCGCGCAGGATGCGCGCGTAGATGACGTGGCTGGCGATCAGCTGGTCGGGAATGCCGGCATCCTTGACCAGCGGCAGATAGTGCGTCAGCAGCCGCTTGGCGTCGTCGAGCTGGTCGGTCTCGTAGAGCACTTCGGCCAGGTAGAGGCTGGCGAAGCCGGTATCGGCGCCGTAGCGCGGATTCGTCGACCCGGCATCGGCGCCGATCAGGGCGCGCAGGCGCGGGCCGGTGCTGCGCAGGCGCACGTGCGTGTCGTTGCCGATCAAGGCGCGCAGGCGGGCGCCGGCGGCGCGCAGCCGGCCTTGCAGGATGTCGAGCATGGCGTGTATATAGCCCGCTACCCCGACCGAAAACAATGGCCCGACCGCCGAATGTTCGCGCGTCGCCTGGTCGAGCAGGACGCGCGCTTCCTGGTAGCGGCCGATGGTGGCGTAGTAGTAGGCGCAACCGATCATCAGCATGCTGCGCAGCAGGGGTTCGCCGGCGGCGCCGCCAAGAATGTGCGGGTCTTCCCACATCGGCGCGGTTTGCTCGATGCGGTCGAGCATCACCAGGCTGAAGGTTTTCAGCACCAGGTAGGTCGGATGCGAGATCGAGGCGGTTCGCGGCGGCACGCCGCCGGGATTGACCGCTGCCTCCAGCAGCGCCAGCGCCTCGGCGCTGCGGTTGATGTGGATCAGCGACCAGGCATGGACCGACAGCAGTTGCGGGCGGGCGGCGACGGCGCCGCGGTCGAGCGCATCGAACCAGCGCGCGAGCAGGCGCACCCTGCCTTGCAGGAACAAGGCCTGCGCGTGACGATCGAGCAGGTCGAGCGCGAGCTCGCTATCGGCGGCGGCGATCGCATGCTCGATCGCGTGCGTGGGATG
This sequence comes from Paucimonas sp., assembly GCA_035627375.1. Lineage (GTDB taxonomy): Bacteria > Pseudomonadota > Gammaproteobacteria > Burkholderiales > Burkholderiaceae_D > DASPLX01. The sequence continues at coordinate 59,053 of DASPLX010000034.1, forward strand.
TCCTTGTTCGTCATACCAGCCGGCCGCGCGCCGGTGCAGCACGATGGACAAGCCCGGATGCCGCTGTTCGAGCTGGGCGCGCAGAAAGCCGGCGAACAACGGGTGATAGGTGAACCAGACGTGCTGCTCGTCGACCGCGGTGATGAACATGTTGGAACGTTCCACTTCGCGGATCAGCGCGTCGCCGTCGTCGCGGCCGGTGACGGCGTTGCAGCTGTCGGCGCAGAACTTGTGCAGGATGCTGGTCTGCAGGATGAAGTCCTGCACATGGGGCGGCCGGTGCGACAGCACGTCTTCGGCAAGATAGGCGGACACGACCGAATTGCAGCCCGAGAAGTTGCGGATGAAGCGCTTCGGATCTTCATGGCTTTCCAGTGCCATCGACGATAGCCATAGCGCCGCGGCCCAGCCGCCGGTGATCTCGTGGAAGCGCTCGACCTCGCCGCGCTCGAGCTTGAGCCGGCGCTTCTCGCACAGGAATTGCCCGGTCTCGGCCAGCGAGAAGCGCAATTGCTCCGCGCCGATTTCGAGCAGTTGCTGGCGCGCGCGCAGGCGCGCCAAGCTTAGCGCCGGCTGCTCGCGCGAACCGATCACGATGCGCTGCTGCGGGCTCAGCATGTCGATCAATTGCTGGATCACCGACAGCGCCGCCGGATTGTGCAGGTGTTCGAATTCGTCGAGGATCAGGAGGAAGGGCAGCGGCGTGGCCGCGATCGCCTGCGTCAGCTCGAACCCGCTGCCGCCGTCGAGCGGGCGCAAGGCGTGCTGCCCGGCCGGATGGAGCGTCGCGAATGCCTGCGCCAGGCAGGTCATGAAGCGGTCGAGATCGTTGTCGCCGGCGTCGAGCGTGAGCCAGGCGACCGCGCTGTCGGCGATCGATACGTCGTACAGGTGACGCAGCAGCGTGCTCTTGCCGAATCCGGCCGGCGCTTCCACCAGGATCAGTTTCGCCGTTTCCGCATGGCGCATGCGCTCCAACAGCCGGTCGCGCGCCACGAAAGGCGCGGCCATGGCTGGCGGTTTCAGCTTCGACGGCGCCGGTCGAAGTACTGACGGTCTTTCCGGCGCGTAATTAGGCAGTGCGGACGATCGCATCACCGGACACGGAAATGAAAGGGAATGAGTTACCGCCCTGCTCGAGAACGGCGGCTAGTGGTTCGATATCTCCCGATTGCCTTGGCATGAATCGCAAATCGGGGTATGGCGGGCCACTAGACCACTAGGCTTCCGAGGCGGAGGTAACAGGTTACAGAGGATTGTCAAAAATGCTATAGAGCGATCGCTCTAATTGCCGTGCTTTTTTGGAATTCCGGCTGATTGCAGGAAAGAGAAGGCAAGCGAGGGCGTATTCGAGCGCAAGGGAGGACACTCTTCCGGTATCCCTACTGAAGATAGGCATGGTCTTGTCTCCGTATATTCTGGCCGGTCTGGCGCCGGCTCATTATGAGGTGGCTATTATGCCGCAAAAAAATTGCCGCACAACAGTTCCCGGGAGCGTGGATTTTTCCTTATGGAACAACAAGATGTGGAACGGAAACCGAATTCGCGCGCGTGGCTCTCGCTGCCATGCGTTTGGCTTCGGAGGTCAGCCCGCGAGGGCACGGGAATTCTGGCCACTGTCCTAACATGAAGGCTCTTAATATTGTCTCAATGTTAAGAGTTGCAGTGCCTTCATCCTTCCGAAATTCCTCTAGGAGACCGACTATGAAATTTAGCTTGATCAAGAAAACCGCCATCGCCGCTGCGTTGTCCTCGTTCGCCCTGGGCGCGTCCGCCATGACGACGATCGACGATGCGGACCTATCCAAGGTCAGCGGCCAGGACGGCGTGTCGATCGCCGTCGACCTGAATATCAATGTCGGTGAATTCAGGTACACCGATACCGATACGGACGGCGGTTCGGTCAGCTTCAACAACATTCGGACGACCGGTACGATCGCCGCGACGCTGGACGTGATCAGCGGCGCGACTTTCGCGACCCTGGGTACCGGCGAAGCCTACACCGTGCTCGGCCTCGACCCGACCGCGGCCAATACGCAAGCCAACATCGCGGCCTTCTACGGCGGCGGCGACGTCGTGAAGATCGCCATCCCGGATCTGGACGTCACGGCCGGCCATACGCTGAGCCAGACCATCGACAGCATCCGGATGGGCGGCTCGACCAAGTCCTTCGGCAGCTTCGCGATGAACAACATCCGTCTCCAGGGCACGACGGCTTACATCTGGGCTCACTAAGCCGGAACGGCGGCGCAATTCCCCGGGCCGCGTTCGCCGGCGTAACACGGCACCTCCCGGCAGCGGCCGGGAGGCCGTCTTTCCAACGTCATTTCCCAGCGAGATCATGATGCTTGCCCGCTTCTTGCCAGCCGGATGCCTGCTCGCCTTGGTATGCGCCGCTCCGGCATCGGCGCAACTGCGTCCCATGAGCGAACCCGAGCTGTCGGACATGCACGCTCAAGGCTTGATCGAATTGAGCAACAGCAGCCATGGCGGCTTCGATTTCACGCGCATCGCGTTCGGCGCGGACGTGCGATTGAATGCGAATTTCCGCAATATCCGTCTCGGCGAATATCACTACGCGACGCGCGACGGCAGCGGCGCCGACCTCGACATCCCGCTGCTGCGATTCGGCCGCACCGACGGCACGGCGGCGCAGCGCGTGGTGGAGATCACCAATCCCTATTTCGAATTCATCTATCGCAACGCGGGCAACGCGGCCCAACGAGAAATCGTCGGCATCCGCTTCGGCTTCGACGGCATCGCCGGCGACGTCGGCCTGGCGATGACGACGCTATCCGGCTCGCTGCGCATCGACGGCGGGGCGGCCGGGGTCCTCGATTCGCGCACCGATGCCGGCGGCGGCAAGCGCTGGGACGGCGCGTGCGCGGCGCCGTGCCTGAACCTGAACCAGATCGGCGGCGTGCGCGCCGGCGATCTGAGCGGTCCGAGCCGCGACTTCTGGGTCGCGGCGGTCAAGGTGCCGGTGCAATTCCAGGCGCCGTCCGGCACGACCCAGGTGCCGGATGTCGCGCAACCGGGCTTCTGGCTCAATTGGCGCGACAAGCTCGCCGCCATCAACGTCAACGGCGCGCCGCCGCCCAACGTCGCCGGAAAATGACGATGAACGGGCCGATCCGACGCTGGCTCCGCTTTGCGGCCGCGACCTGTTGCGCGGGCATCGCAGCGGGAAGCGCCATGCCTGTCGCTCATGCGCAGGGCTTGCGCCCGCTCGACGACGCCGCGTTGTCGGCGGTGCAGGGGCGCGACGGCCTGAGCTTCGACCTCGCGAACTTCTCGATGGCGGGCGACGCCCGCATCACCTATTACGCACCGGCGCCATCGACCGCTAGCGCCTGGGTCGGCAACTTGTATGCGGCGCGTTCCGACGATCCCGCCAACCCGTTCGGCGATCCCTATCGTCTCGACATCGTGCGGCGCGGCGGCGGCCTGGCCGATGTCGTCGAGCTCGCCTTTCCGGTCAACGCCAACGGCGCGCAGCGCTGGCAATTCGCCTACGACTGGGGCGTTGCCGCCGGCGGCATCGATGCTGAGGGCGGCAGCGTCGTATTCAAGGATGCGGTGTTCTACGGCGGCGGCATGCAATGGTCGACGCCGCGCGACGTCGAGGGCATGGCGTTCGGGCTCGCGCTGCGCCTCGATATCGGCAACCTGTTGCTGCGTCCGCGCGGACGCGGCGATATCGGCGCCGTCGATGGCGCCGCCGAGCAGATGAATATCCGCGGCGTGCGCATCGGCGCCGTCGACGGCGCCGGCAATTTCCTGGGTACGCCATGGCGCATCGCGGACGTGACGGCGCAACCCGGGATCGTCAACGCCGTACCGGACGCCAGCGGCACGCCGCGCCTGCATGTCGGCATCGATTGGCCGGACACGGGCGCCGCCGCGCTCGGCGGACTGCAGATCGACAATCTTTCGTTCAAGAGCGATGTGACCGGCAATCTCGATCTCGGCTCGAGCCGTATCGGTTCGATGCAGATCCAGTATCTCGATATCAAATTTCGACCTTAGGCCATGTTGAACCTGTTCATCCTCTTGCTATTGTGGTGCTGCTGCAGCCTGGCGGCGCAGGGAGCGCGTTCGCTGAACGACGAAGAGCTCGCGCAAATCAGCGGCGGCGACGGCGTCAGCATGGCGGTGCACCTGGCGCTGAACGATCCGGCCTCGTCCGGCGGCGGGAGCGAGAACCGGATCGCGATCGGTACCGCGGTCGATGGGCAGACCAATTACATCGTCGTCCGGAATCTGCGCGGCACGATCGATATGTTCGCCGTCAATCTGAGCGTGCGGAAGAAGCCGGACGGCGGCGACTATCTTGCGCTCGGCCTGCCAGGCTATATCCGCTTCGGCGGCTTCGGCTTCGATTCCCTGAGCGTGCAGGCCGATCCTTCGGGGCCGGTCACGCAGAGCCTCGGACGGATCGATATCAACGGCACGCTCTCGATGCAAGGACAACTGCGCCTGTGGGCGCACTGATCGAACCGGCAGCCTGTCTTTCTCCACGGATAGATGGAGTGACTTGCAGCCGTTTGCCGGCCGCGCCGTATAATGGCCGCAACGCCGCCGGTTCCCGGTACAATGGCGTATTACCGCAAGTAATGCGGCAGGCATTTTTTCCAGACAAGCATCCCGGCATCAAGAACGGCCCGCTTTCCTAGTTGATTCTCCGGCCGCGCCGAGGCGGAATGCGATTCGACGACCATGATATCGACACCCCCTATTCACGACCGCTCATTGACCGTACTCGTCATCGAGGACAACCGAGACCTTGCCCGCCTGTTCTGCGATCTGCTCGAGGTCATGGGATGCATCGCTCATGTCGCCTGGAGCGCGCAGGCGGGTCTCGAGTTGGCGCTGGAAAAGACGCCGGACCTGATTTTCTGCGACCTCGGCATGCCCGGCGACAAGGACGGTTTCGACGTGGCGGCGGAAGTGCGCGGCCATCAGTCGCTCAAAGATACCTGGCTCATCGCCGTGACCGGTTTCTCGGAAGCGGAGACCCATGAGCGGGCGCGCAATGCCGGCTTCAACCGGGTATTCGCCAAGCCGGTCAAATTCGCGCAATTGCAAAACGTTCTGAACGATTTCAAGATCGCGCATCCTCTCTGAATTTCCGATTCCCTCTTCTCCTTTCGGCGCCGTCGGACGGCATGCCCGTCGTCGCGCGTCCGCGCTCCGCGCCACGGGCTAGCCTTGCCGCGCCTGCGGTCATTGCCTATTTTTCATCCTGCGGCTTTTGTTGCATTTCGGCCTCTGTATTCTCTAAAACATTGGTCAAAACATATTCGGCCTCGTAACATGGAATCGCCATCGAACACTTGATGGCCATCAATCATCGGGATCTTCCAGAGACGAGGTAAATGGCAATGAAAAGCAAACTGTGTTTTCTTGCGCCGCTGGTTCTTTTGTCCGCGGTATCGTTGCCGGCCGCTGCCGAGCTGGCGATCATCGTGAATCCCCAGAATCCCGCGACACGCATGCTCGGTTCGCAGGCGGCGCAATTCTTTCTGGGCGGTTCGACCATGTTCGCGCCGGTCGAGCAGGCCGAGAATTCGCCGCTGCGGGCGGAGTTCTACAAGAAGGTTTTGGAAAAGGAGCCGGCCCAGGTGAAGGCCATCTGGGCCAAGCTGCTCTTCACGGGCAAGGTCAAGGCTCCGCAGGAAGGCAAGTCGAGCGCCGAAGTCAAGAAGCTGGTGAGCCAAAGCATGAATGCCATTGGGTACATCGAAAAATCAGAGGTCGACGACACCGTCAAGGTGGTCGCCATCATTCCTTGAGGCGCGACGCCGTCGAACCCAATTACCCTAACAGGAGATATTCGATGAAGAAGATTTTGCTTGCTCTCGCGCTCGCACCCGCGATGGCCTCCGCGATCGACCTCGATGAAAGCGGGTCTCTGAAATTGACCGGCTTCTACAGCGTTACCGGCGCCAAGGTGCTCAGCGGCAGCGCCCAGGGCGCCAGCGGTCCGTGGCAATACCAGGAATGGAAGTGTCCATGCAGCATGCAGAACTGGGAATACGTCGGCATGTACGAGAAGGAAAAGGGATGGCAATTCGACCAGGAATCGCTGGTCGGCGTGCAGATCAAGAAGGACTTCAGCCCGACGCTGTCGGCGACCGCCCAACTTCTCGCGCGCGCCAACAATCCGAACCGGGGATCGAGCCCGACCCTCGACTGGGCGTATCTGACCTGGCAGCCGGCCGCCGACTCGGCGTGGACGTTCCGCGCCGGCCGCTTCCGCATTCCGCTCTACTATTACAGCGACTACCTCTATATCGGTTATGCCTACCCGTGGGTGCGCCCGGCGCCCGATGTCTACGGCTGGCCGATCTTCATGTACAACGGCGCCAATGCGAGTTACAGCACCCAGCTCGGCAACTCGGATTGGGCGATGACCGCCAGTTTCTGGACCGGCAGTTATACGCAGAAGAACGATGCCTACTACACCAAGATCTATTACACCACGCCGACGCATGACGCCTGGAAACGTATCGCGGGCAGCTCGGTGGCGGTCAACAACGGCATCTTCGATTTCCGCCTCATGCTCATGAGCCATCATGAAACGGCATGGCAGGATAATCCGGACGGCACCAAAACCTATCTGGTGTCGAACATGCCGACCCGGATCATGGGCATCTCGGGCAACATGGACTACAAGAACTGGCTGATCAAGACCGAAGTCGACCGCTTCGAGCAAGTCGATCCGGGAAAGAACATCAACTTCATCTACAAGTATGCGCTGGTCGGCGTCGGCTACACGTTCGGGAACTGGACGCCGATGTACACCTTCTCTCGCTACACGACAGTCGCGGCCCCGGTCGAAGGCCGGCGGACGCAATACCTGTCGCTACGCTGGGATTTCATGAAAAACACGGCATTGAAGGTGCAGTACGACATCTCGAAGGACAGGTCCCAATATTCTTACCCGTTCTTCGGAGATTCGAAAGTGTTGTCGGTGTCGCTGCAGGGCGTGTTCTGACGGGACGAAGCGGGGAGGAAGGAGCCGGCGCCAAGGCGCCGGCTTTTTTTATGCCGAATCCGGCGGGCGCGCCGCCCGTTCGGAGGCCATGTAGTCGCACCGTCGCTGCGTTGCCGCAAGCCTATGGAGGAACTTGGGCGTATAGTCGCGGCCATGCGACCGGAGCCAATCTCATCCATGCGAGAGGGCGCGTTCGCGTCGGAATCAGGACTGGTCTTTTTACTTTCGGGAGAATCACGATGCTGATCGGAGTACCCAAGGAAATCAAGAATCATGAATACCGCGTCGGCCTGACGCCGTCCAGCGTGCGCGAGCTGATCGCGCACGGACACGCGGTGATCGTCGAGAAAAATGCCGGCAGCGGCATCGGCGTCGGCGACGGCGACTATGAAGCGGCAGGCGCCGCCATCGTCGCAAGCGCGGAAGAAGTGTTCGAGCGCGCCGAGATGATCGTCAAGGTCAAGGAGCCGCAGGCGGTCGAGCGGGCCCGCCTGCGGCCCGGCCAAGTGTTGTTCACCTATCTGCATCTCGCCCCCGACCCGGCCCAGACCGAGGAACTGGTCGCTAGCGGCGCCGTCTGCATCGCCTATGAAACGGTGACCAACAACGCCGGCGGCCTGCCGCTGCTCGCGCCGATGTCGGAGGTGGCGGGACGCATGTCGATCCAGTGCGGCGCGCACTGCCTGGAAAAGGCGAGCGGCGGCCGCGGCATGCTGCTGGGCGGCGTGCCCGGCGTGGAAGCGGCCAAGGTCGTGATTCTCGGCGGCGGCGTGGTCGGCTCCAATGCCGCGATCATGGCGGTCGGCATGGGGGCGCAGGTCGTCGTTCTCGACCGCTCGCTCGACACCCTGCGCAACCTGGTGCGCCAGTTCGGCACGCGTATCGAAACCGTGTTTTCCACCAGCGACGCGGTCGAGCGCCACGTGCTGTCGGCGGATCTCGTCATCGGCGGCGTGCTGATCCCGGGAGCGGCGGCGCCCAAGCTGGTCACGCGCGACATGATCCGTCGGATGAAGCCGGGGGCTGTCGTGGTCGATGTCGCGATCGATCAAGGCGGCTGCTTCGAAACTTCCCGCGCGACGACGCATGCCGATCCCACCTATGTCGTCGACGGCGTGGTCCACTACTGCGTCGCCAACATGCCGGGCGGCGTGCCGCGCACCTCGACCTTCGCGCTCAACAACGCGACCCTGCCGTATGTCCTGGCGTTGGCGGACAAGGGGTACCGGCGCGCGCTGCAAGACGACCGTCATCTCGCCAACGGCTTGAATATTCATCGCGGCAGCGTGACTTGCGAAGCGGTCGCGCAGGCGCTCGGCTACAGCTACGTGCCGGCGGACGAGGTTTTGCGATAGCCGACAGGCGGCTTCAAGCAAAGGGCGCATCGAGAGATGCGCCCTTTATTCAGTTGTTTGAAGCGAAGGGATTTTCCGCCTTCGATCGAGGAAGGGCGAGCGCCGCGCCGGCACTGCGGCACGGACGGCTTTCGTTCATTCCGCCTGCCGTTAGAATATGCCCATGCGACTGCTATTGATCGAAGACGACGCCATGATCGGCGAGAGCGTGCGCAAGGCCTTGCGCCAGGAGGGCTTTGCCGTCGATTGGCTGAAGGACGGCAGATCGGCCGAATCGGCGCTCGAGGAAAAAGTGCACGATCTCCTGTTGCTCGATCTCGGCTTGCCCGGGAAAGACGGCATCGAGGTGCTGAAAGCGCTGCGCCGCCGGGGCGATCCGATCCCGGTGCTGGTTCTTACCGCGCGCGATGCCGTGCCCGACCGCGTGTCCGGCCTGGATGCCGGCGCCGACGACTACCTGGTCAAGCCGTTCGACCTCGATGAATTGAGCGCCCGTATCCGCGCGCTGCTGCGCCGCCATGCCGGCCGCGCCGCCGGGCCCGCCGAAACCTCGATACGCCACGGCGAACTGGCGCTCGATCCTGCCGCGCGCGAAGTCAGGCGCAACGGGGAGCCGGTGCCGCTGTCGGCACGCGAATTCGCATTGCTGGCGGCATTGATCGAGCGGCCGGGCGTCGTGCTGTCGGTCGCCCAGTTGCAGGACAAGCTGTACGGCTGGGACGACGAGGTCGGCAGCAATACGATCGAGGTCTATATCCATTCGCTCCGCAAGAAGCTCGGCGCCGAGCTGATCAAGAACGTGCGCGGCGTCGGTTACATGATCCCGAAATGAAATCGATCCGCCATACCCTGCTGCTCTGGCTGTTCGCCGGACTGTCGAGCGGCATCGCGCTGGCCGCCGCATTGCTCTATCTCCAGGCCCGCGAGGAAGCCAACCGCATCTTCGATTACCAGATGCGGCAGATCGTCGCCTCGCTGCCGAGCCAATCGTTCGCGCCGATGTCGCCGCGCCGCTACGAAGATCCGGGCATGGAACGGGGGATCGTGATCCAGATCTGGGGCGAGAACGGCATCCGCATCTATCACTCCCACGAGCGCAGCGCGCTGCCGCAGCGCGCCGAGCTCGGCTTTTCCAACGTGGATACGCCGGACGGCACCTGGCGCGTCTACAGCGCGCAGCAAGGCGATACCGTGGTCCAGGTCGCGCAGCCGCTGCGGGTGCGGCACGAACTGGCGACCGACATGGCGCTGCGCACCGTCGCGCCGCTGTGCGTGCTGTTTCCCTTCCTCGGCTTGCTGGCCTGGATCGCGGTCGGCAAGGGATTGGCGCCGGTCAAGCGGGTGGCCGCCGACGTCCAGGCGCGCGACGCGGGCAGCCTGTCGCCGGTGACCGATATCGACCTGCCGCAGGAGATTCGGCCGCTCACCCAGGCATTGAACGACCTGCTGGCGCGCCTCGAGCGCTCGATCGACGCGCAGCGCGCCTTCATCGCGGACGCCGCCCATGAATTGCGCACGCCGCTGACCGCGCTCAAATTGCGCATCCAGCTGGCCGAGCGAGCCCAGGATGAAACGGAGCGCGCCGCGGCATTCGCGGAGCTGAAGCAGGGCCACGAACGTGCGATTCGCATGGTGCAGCAATTGCTGACGCTGGCGCGGCAGGAGCCGGGCACCGCCACGCCGGGCACCGCCTCCCGTGCGCTACCGCCGGTCGATCTTGCGTCGTTGGCGCGGGCGGCCGTCGCCGAATTCGCCTCGACGGCCGATGCCGCCGGGATCGATCTCGGCTTGAGCGCGGACGAGAGCGCGACAGTCGACGGCGATGCCGACTCCTTGCGCGCCCTGCTGAACAACCTGATCGACAATGCGATCCGCTATACGCCTGCCGGCGGACGGATCGACGTGACGGTCGCCGCCTCCGCATCCGGTTGCACGTTGCGCGTCCAGGACAGCGGGCCGGGCATACCGGACCATGAGCTGGGGCGCGTCTTCGACCGCTTCTATCGCGTCGCCGGCAGCGGCGTGGAAGGCAGCGGCCTCGGCCTGGCGATCGTCAAACGGATCGCCGAATCCCATCATGCCCACGTTTCGTTGCGCAATACGCGGCCCGGCCTGTGCGCCGCCGTGGTTTTCCCCTGCCATTCCTAAGCCGGATTTTTAAGCCGAATTTAAGTTTTCGTCCCTAGGATGCATACCGTTCAGGAAAGACCCTCTTCGTCCTTGAAAGGAGTGCATCGTGAATCGAAACATGTTCAAGCGCGGCATCGTCGCCGCGGCAGTCGCCGGCTTTGCCGCCGGCGGTAATCTCTATCTCGGCGCGGCCGGCTGGGGACAGGCCCACGCCGCCGGCGCCGTTCGGACCTCCGCGCCGGCCGCCGGCGTCGCCCAGCCGCCACAGGCCGTCACCACCAGCGTGCCCGGCATGGCGACCGCGACCGACTTTTCCGGCATCGTCGATCGCTACGGGCCGGCGGTCGTCAATATTAGTACCGTCGGCAAGGCCCAGCAGGCGTCGATCGCGGGCCGCCTCGATCCCGACGATCCTTTCTATGAATTCTTCCGCCGCTTCGGGCCGCAGATGCCGCGCATTCCGCGCGACAGTCCCCTCATGCGCGGCCAGGGCTCCGGCTTCATCATCAGCCAGGACGGCTTGATCCTGACCAATGCCCATGTGGTCGACGGCGCCCAGGAGGTGACGGTCAAGCTGACCGACCGGCGCGAGTTCCGCGCCAAGGTGCTCGGAACCGATCGCAAGACCGACATCGCCGTGATCCGTATCGATGCCAAGAATCTGCCGGCGGTGCGGCTGGGCGATCCGGCGGCGACCAAGGTCGGCGAACCCGTGTTGGCGATCGGCGCGCCGTTCGGCTTCGAGAGCAGCGCCACGGCCGGCATCGTCAGCGCCAAGTCGCGTTCGATGCCGGGCGAATACTATGTGCCCTTCCTGCAGACCGATGTCGCGGTCAATCCCGGCAACTCGGGCGGCCCGTTGTTCAATCAGCGCGGCGAGGTGATCGGCATCAATTCGCAGATCTATAGCCGTACCGGCGGCTACCAGGGCTTGTCGTTCGCGATTCCGATCGACGTCGCCGTCAAGGTGAAGGATCAATTGGTCAAGCACGGCAAGGTGACGCGCGGCCGCATGGGCGTCAGCATCCAGGACGTGACGCAGGCGCTGGCCGATTCCTTCGGCCTGAAGAAGGTGCAGGGCGCGCTCGTCTCCGAGGTGGAGAAGGGCAGTCCGGCCGACAAGGCGGGGCTGGAATCGGGCGATGTCATCGTGCGTTACAACGACCGCGAAATCAGCCAGTCTTCCGATCTGCCGTCGCTGGTGGCGGAGACGACGCCGGGCACTTCGGCGAAACTCGAGGTGATCCGGAAGGGCGCGTCGAGAAACCTGACCGTGGTGATCGGTGAGCAAAAGGACAAGGCGGTCGCCAGGCGCGGCGACGATGACGAGGAACAAGGCCGCCTCGGTCTTGCAGTCCGCCCGCTCGCGAAAGAAGAAATGCGCCGCGCCGGCATCTCCGGCGGACTGCTGGTCGAGGATGTCGCCGGTCCGGCCGCGAAGGCGGATATCCGGCCGGGAGACATCGTGCTGTCGATCAACGGAACGCCGGTCCAGAGCGGCGAGCAATTGCGCGACCTCGCACGCAAGGCCGGCAAGCATGTCGCCCTGCTCGTGCAGCGCGGCGGCGCGAAGATATTCGTGCCGATCGAATTGGGTTGAGAGGAACTTCGTCTTGGCTTTTCTTCATCTCCGTTGATATGAGGAAACGGCTCCGCGGCGGCAGCCTTTCTGGCTCCGGCCGCGGACCGGCCGGCGCGCCGGCATCGATCCAGATGGGGAGGGAAAATGCGGAGAGTCTTGCGGACATTGGGCGCGGGGATACTGCTCGCCGGCTCGGCGGTTGCGCCAGTCGCATCGGCATCGGACCAGAGCGGCGGCGAGTTGGAATCCGGCTGGAGCGCCGGCCTTTCTCATGATTTCTCCGAAGGCAGGTACGGCACGGGCTTCGATACGAAATCCTCGACGACCAGCCTGAATATCGATTAAAAAAACGGCAGCTTTCTCCTTTCCGCATCGCTTCCCTACGTCCGCCAGGAAGGTCCGGTAGGCGCCGTCGTCGTGCGCGGCCGGCCGATCATGCGCAACGGCTGGATTGGGCGAGGTGGAAATCGGTCCCGGCGAGGCCGCGTTCGCGCCCTTACGCGGAGAGCGCGCGCCGCGAAAGCTGCCTCAAGTGCCGAAATTCTTCCCGAAGGGGAATAGCGATCAGATATTCGACGGCTTGCATAATGCGGTCCAGAAGGAAATGCTCGAAGGCCGAGCCGACCGTATCAAGACCTTGCTGCAGAAAGCGGATACGCCGGCGAAGCGCGAAGCGGTCAAGAATGCGATCAAGCAGCGTATGAGGAACCGCAATTGAAGAGTCGCCGGCCTTGATTCGCTGCCCGGCTCAGCGGCCGTGCTTGTTCCGTCCCGCAAGATCCACCAACCCCCAACCCAGCTCTCTGCGTATCCGATCCGGATCGGGAGGACGGCGATGCTGCACTATCCCATCCCGGATCCATTTCCTGACGATCTCTTTGTCCGGCGGCTTGATCTTGTCCATGGCTCACCTCGTCGCGAGCGTGAAGATTGATACCTCCTTTAACGGATGAGACGGCGAAATGTTGACCCTGGCTCCGGCATTTCCAAGAACTGTCCTGTCTCCGCCGCGACGGGCGATCGGGACGCGAGGAGGGTAATTCCTCGAGAAAGACCCGCGTCGTCGAATCGCCGCGCCGAGGGGTCTTTCAATATCGAAAACTTGACCTATGATTGAAGTGAAGAATGTCACGAAACCCGGCGTGAGGTGATTGCTCACCTTCGCGCGCCGTTGGGAGAGGGCGAGGCGGAACGTGTTATCGATCGGTTCTACATCCAACTTCAATATTTCGCTGGTGCTTGCTGAAAGACAAGTCCAGGCGGATCTCGCGAAGATCCAGCAAAGCAGCGCCCAACTGCGCCGCGATCAGGCACAACTCGATATCGACCAAAGAAACCTGAACGCGATTCAGCAGCAGACGCAAAAGGCGGTGAAAGAGGAAATCCGGCAGGCACGGCAGGCAGGCATGGAGGTGCTGCGAGAGAAGGCGCCGGCCGAACAGGCGAGTGCGTCCACGCCGGCCGTGGAGGCGACACAGGACGCGTCTCAAACGGCGCCCCAGCCGCAGGTGAATGCCGAGGGGCAGACGATCGGGCAATTGATAGATGTCGTTGCATGACGGAGCGGGATGGCCGGAAGGCGGCTCCCGCTTCGCGGCGAGTTAGCGCGAGGTGGAAAAATGGCAATCGAATCGGTGCAATCGCAGACCAGCGTCGCGACCCAGGAGGCCGCGAAGCAAAGGACGGCACAGCAAGTCGAGCAGGCACGCCAGGCGGAAGAGGCGCGCCGGGCGCAGCAGGTCCAGCAGCAGAACGAGGCAGCGATCCAGCAGAAGAAGGTCCAGCCGGTGCAGAACGATCAGGGGCAGACCGTGGGAACGACTATCAACGTTACTGCCTGACTGTGTGGCGTTTGAAAAACGGAGGGCAAAAAGCCCATGCAAATCCGAAAACTTGCATGGGCTTTTTAAGCATTTCAGCCGACGATGTCTGTCCGATCATGGCGGCGTACTTGTTGGTGGTGGAGGCGGCGGGAATCGAACCCGCGTCCAGAAGCCCTCTACAGACAGTTCTACATACTTAGCGCTGCCGATTGATTTAACCTGGACGACGCGGACGCGCACGCTGCGGCCAGGCGAGTCGCCTTGAATTTAACCTTGAACCAAGCGACCCGATTCAAGGCGATTCCCTGTGAATAACTCCACTGCCGTTGCCGGCCCGCCCCAGGGACGAGGCGGTGTGGAGCTAGCCGGGATTAAGCGGCCAGTGCGAACGTTTCGTCGTTTGCGTTTACTTTGTTTCCGGTTGGATTTACGAGGTGACCAGCCCTCGGTATGCCCTGCGCTGCTTTGTAACCCCTGTCGAAACCAGGTCGCCCCCAAGCAGAAGGAAGCTATTGTACCGCATAAGGTAGAGACGAATCGGCCGCTTTCAAGAGCCGTTCGGGATATCTCGCGCAATCTTTCAACGCTTTATCAATTCGAGCAGGTCGAGCGGCTTGTCGATCAGTTCGTCTGCGTTCCAGGTGGCCGGTTCCACATGGCCACAATAGCCCCAGCCCGCGGCGACGGTGGCCATGCCGGCGGCGCGTCCCGCCTGGATGTCGCGCAAGTCGTCGCCGACGTACCAGCATTGTTCCGGCATCAATTGCAGGCGCCGCGCCGCCTCGAACAGCGGTTCCGGATGCGGTTTCGCATGCGGCGTGGTATCGCCCGAAATGACGCAAGACGCATGTTGAAGACCGATCAAGGGCACCAGCGGTTCGGTGAAGCGCGCCGCCTTGTTGGTGACGACGCCCCAGCGAATGCCGCGCGCCGACAAGGCGTCGAGCAAGGCCGGAATGCCGTCGAACAGGCGGCTGTCCACGGCCAGGGCTTGTTCGTAGTTGTCGAGAAAGGCGACGCGCAATTCTTCATAGCCCTCGTCGCCGGGTTTCAATCCGAACGCCGCGCCGATCAGGCCGCGCGCGCCGGCGGATGCCACCGGACGCAGGGTTTCGTAGGGCGTCGGCTCCAGCCCGCGGGCGGCGCGCAGGCGGTTCATCGCGCCGGCGAGATCGGGGGCCGTGTCGGCGAGCGTGCCGTCGAGATCGAACAGGATGGCTTGAGGTGAAGATAAGGGCATGGCGATAGGCGGTCGTTGTTGGAGGCCGTATCCGATGAACGGACGCGGCGTCGTTCAGGCGGGGCGGGTGCAGGCGATCAGGTAATTGACGCTCGTGTCCTGGTTCAGCGAGTAGATCTTGGTGAGCGGGTTATAGCCCATGCCCCTCAGCGATTCCACCTGCAGGCCCGCATTGCGGATATATTGCGACAACTCGGCCGGCGTGATGAATTTGGCGTAGTCGTGCGTGCCTTTCGGCAGCAGGCGCAGGACATATTCCGCGCCGATCACCGCGAACAGATAGGCCTTCGGATTGCGGTTGATCGTCGAGAAGAACACGTGGCCGCCCGGTTTCACCAGCGCGGCGCAGGCGCGCACGATCGCCGCCGGATCGGGCACGTGCTCGAGCATTTCCATGCAGGTCACGACGTCGTATTGCTCGGGCTCGCGCGCCGCGAGGTCTTCCGCCGCGATCAATTCATAGCGCACTTGCACTCCGGATTCGAGGCTGTGCAGATCGGCGACCTTCAGCGCTTTTTCCGACAAGTCGATGCCGGTGACCTTGGCGCCTTTGCGGGCGATGGATTCCGCCAGGATGCCGCCGCCGCAGCCGATGTCCACGACGGTCTTGCCGGCCAGCGGGACACGCGCGTTGATCCATTCCAGTCGCAGCGGATTGATTTCATGCAGCGGACGGAATTCGGAAGTCGGATCCCACCAACGATGGGCAAGGTCGCTGAATTTCTGGAGTTCTAATGGATCTGCATTCATTGCTAGGCGCTGTCTTGAAGAGAATTTGCCGCACGAATCGCCCGGCGGCGGAGAGAGCAGCCGACATTATAGGCCGAGCGCGCGGCGACATAAAAAAACCCCGCGCGAGGCGGGGTTCGTGATGCGGCGTGGATTATTGCATCTTGGTGCGGGTGCCGACGACTTCGATCTCCACGCGGCGGTTCGGCGCCAGGCACTCGATCAGTTTCTTGCGGCCCATCTTGGCGTCGCAATCCTTGACCGGAACCTTCTTGCCCTTGCCCTCGGTGTAGACGCGGTTGGCATCGATACCCTTGGAAATCATGTAAGCCTTGACGGCTTCGGCGCGCTTGACCGACAGCTTGTCGTTGTAGGCGTCGGAGCCGAGCTTGTCGGTGTGGCCGACGGCGATGACGACTTCCAGATTCATGCCTTGCAGCTTCGATGCCAGATCGTCAAGCTTGGCCTTGCCGTCGTTCGTCAGGACGGCCTTGTTGAAATCGAAGGTCGTATCGGCGGCGAAGGTGACTTTTTCGGAGACCGGTGCGGGCGGCTTCGGAGCCGGCGCCGGAGCGGGTGCCGGAGCCGGAGCGGGCGGCGGCGGGGGCGGCGGAGCGACATAGCCGTCGCAACCTTCGATCTTCGCATCGGCCGGGGTCCAGTAACCGGTGTGAACGCAGAGACCGGTGCCGCTGAAGACGACATTGCCGCGGCTGTCCTGCACGTAGCCATTGCCGGCCTTGATGTCTTTTTGCTGGGCGAAAGCCGCCGAGCATGCGACGACTGCGGATGCAGCGACGACGAGTTTTACGTATTTATTCATATTTTTTCCTCTCGATTGAGATGCCGCAGGGAGACTGCGCAACAGACGGGAATTGCGGATTAAATAACGACAACATTGGAGAATCGATGTTATCACGCGCTATAACGGCGCAGCTTGATGAATTGTTGACATGCAACAAAGGCAATTCACCTCCATTGTGCCACAGGTGGGGATGGGTTTTTGCGTTGACAAATAAGCCAGTTTAAGCGCGCGCACCCTTTGTCGCGTTTTGACTACAGGTTTTAGGGACGACGATGCCGGGTGAAAACAGGACGCGGAAAGTCGATTCCGAGGGCCGGTTGCAGACGATGTTGGCGTGAAAAAACAAAAACCCGCTGCGGCGCAGCGGGTTCGAGGAGGGAGCGGTTCTTATTTGGCGAGTCCGCGCGCCTCGATGACGACACGGCGGTTCGGCGCCAAGCATTCGATCAATTGCTTGCGCGGCAGCTTGTCGTCGCATGCCTTGATCGATTGCGTCTTGCCGACGCCCAGCGTGTCCGTCGGCGCATCGACGCCCTTGTTCTTGAGGTAGGCTGCTACGGCATCGGCCCGCTTTTCCGAGAGCTTCTGATTGTAGGGATGGGTGCCGAGCTTGTCCGTATGGCCGGTCACGAGGACGATCT
>DASPLX010000035.1:0-11311 GCA_035627375.1 Paucimonas sp.
CCGACCGGCACGAACAGCTACAACCTCGGTTCGCAGAATCCGCAGGACAATCACACCTGGGGCTTCAACCGCGTCAGCGTCGGCACCTCGGTGGCGCCGGGCGCGCAGAAGACCTTCAGCTTCAACGTCACGGCGCCTAGCTCGGCCGGCACCTACAACTTCCAATGGAGGATGGTGCACGAATTCATCGAATGGTTCGGCGCCACGATGCCGAATGTGGCGGTGACCGTGAATGCGGCGGCGACTCCGCCGGCCTTGAGCCTGAGCAGCTGCACGAGCACGACGCCCACGACTTCGCCGACGGCGGCGTCGATGAGCTGCACGCTGCGGAACACCGGCGGCACCGGCGACAGCTCGGTCAGCTACACGACCGGCTCCGGCACGACCGCCACGGGTCCGACCGGCGCCTGCGCGGCGGGCGCGACTTGCGGCACGGTCACGGTCACCACCAGCACGAGCGCTGGCACGTACTCGGGCAACGTGACGGCCACGCCGAATACCGGCAGCGCGGCGTCGAGCAGCTACAGCCTGACGGTCAACCCGGCAGCGACTCCGCCGGCATTGAGCCTGAGCAGTTGCACGAGCACGACGCCGACGACTTCGCCGACGGCGGCATCGATGAGCTGCACGTTGAGGAACACCGGCGGCACCGGCGTCAGCTCGGTCAGCTACACGACCGGCTCCGGCACGACGGTCACCGGCCCGACCGGCGCCTGCGCGGCGGGCGCGACTTGCGGCACGGTCACGGTCAGGACCGGCTCCGGCGCGGGCACGTACTCGGGCAACGTGACGGCTACGCCGAACACCGGCAGCGCGGCGTCGAGCAGCTACAGCCTGACGGTCAACGCGGCGGTCAACGGCGCCAGCTATATCTCGTATAGCGTGCCGACCACGATGACGGCCGGTCAGGTCTACGCGGTCTCGGTGACGATGCAAAACACCGGCACCACGACTTGGAGTCCGGCCGGCAACTACAACCTCGGCTCGCAGAACCCGCAAGACAACATGAATTGGGGAGTGGGCCGCGTCGGCGTCGGCACGTCGGTGGCGCCAGGCGCGCAGAAGACCTTCAGCTTCAACGTCACGGCGCCGAGCACGGCCGGCACCCATAACTTCCAGTGGAAGATGGTGCAGGAGGGCGTCGAATGGTTCGGCGCGGCGATGCCGAACGTGGCGGTGACCGTGAATTCCGCCGGGGGCAGTACGACGATCAGCAATAGCCCCACCAGTTTGTCGTACGGCACGCTTTCCAAGGGGGCGACCAGGACGATGTCGGTGACCATCACCAATACCGGATCCACCACGGCGACGGGATTGTCGTCATCGATCCCCATCACAGGCGGATCGGCGTGGGCCGGAGACTTCTGGGTTTCCGGCGGCACTTGCGGAAC
This sequence comes from Paucimonas sp., assembly GCA_035627375.1. Taxonomy (GTDB): domain Bacteria; phylum Pseudomonadota; class Gammaproteobacteria; order Burkholderiales; family Burkholderiaceae_D; genus DASPLX01. Next base: position 1,392 of record DASPLX010000035.1, read on the forward strand.
CAGCCTGGGCGCCGGCGCGAGCTGCACGGTGACCGTGACTTACGAGGCCATGTGCTCGGGCGGTTCGCGTTCGGGAACGTTGAGGGTGGCGGGATCGAATACCAATGCCGTCGATACCACATTGTCGGCGGCCACCAGCAGCTCGGGCGTGTGTCCGTAAGCGGGCGGGGGAAGTCACATGAACAATAAATACAAGGCACTTTCATCGCGAGCGCGGCACGGCGATGACGACACAAGCAAATCCAATATTTCCGAGATAAGGAAAGCGATGCGCCAGACCGTTTCGATATTGTTGGTAGCGGCTTCCGCCATGATGGCGGGCATGGTCCAGGCGCAGGCGCCTGCGAATCCGTACAACTACAGCCGGGCGAGCTACTTCGAATACGACCCGGTCACCGGCTTGCTCAAAGCCGAGGTGGTCGAGCCGGACAATCCGAACCTGTGCGTGCGCACCACTTACCAATACGACGGCTACGGCAACAAGACCGGCGCGACCACTGCCAATTGCACAGGCGCCTCCGGCAATGCCGTGTTCGCCAGCAGAACCAGCGGCAATACGTTCAACGCGCAAACCGTCGCGGTCGGCGGCACCTCCGTCACCATCCCGGCCGGCACCTTCGCCACGCTCTCCACCAATGCGCTGAATCAGTCCGAGACCAAGACCTACGACCCGCGCTTCGGCGCGGTCACCGGCCTGACCGGCCCCAACAGCCTGGTCACCAGCTGGCAACTCGACGACTTCGGCCGCAAGATCCGCGAATCGCGCGCCGACAACACTTCCACCGTCACCGCCTATTGCTATCTCGCCTCCAGCGGCCTGGACACCAGCAGCAACAGCGCCCATTGCCCCACGCCGCCGTACGGCGAAATCCCCGGCGACGCGGTCAGCTTCACGCATAGCGAATCGAGAAACAGCGCCGATGTCAAGAACGGCCCGTTCACCCGTGTCTACATGGACCGCGCCGGCCGCAAGATCCGCACCGTCACCGAAGCCTTCGACGGGAGCTCCCAGCCCGGCGGCACGGCCCGCCTGATCGCCCAGGATACCGACTACAACGCGCAAGGCGCCCCGGTCGTCACCACCCAGCCCTACTTCCTCGACACCTCCGCCTCCACCAGCGGCGGCGTCGGCAACTACGGCATGAGCATGACCGTCTACGACGCGCTCGGCCGGCCGACCCACATCTTCGTCAGCGATCCCCAGGGCAGCCAGCCCGGCGTCGGCTTCAACGGCCGCGGCTCGCGCACGGCCGCCGTCACCACCGTCAGCTACGTCGGCCTGACCACCACCACCACCAACGACAAGAACCAGACCCGCAAGGAAGAAAAGAATGTCGACGGCAAGGTGGTGCGCATCACCGACGCCTACGGCGCCCAGCTGGCCCACCAGCACGACGCCTTCGGCAACCTGGTCCAGACCAAGGATGCCTTGCAAAACGTCGTGACCGTCGGCTACGACATCCGCGGCCGCAAGCTCAGCATGGCCGATCCCGACAGCGGCCTCTGGCAATACGACTACAACGCCCTGGGCGAACTGGTGTGGCAGCAGAATCCCACTCAACGCGCCGCCGGCCAGGCCACCACCATGGCCTACGACGTGCTGGGCCGCGTGACCCGGCGCGTCGAACCGGAATACACCAGCACCTGGAGCTACGACAAGTACGCCGACGGCAGCGCCTGCAACAAAGGCATCGGCAAGCTGTGCGAGACCGGCACGACCAACGGCGTGACCAAGAAGCTCGTCTACGACCATGCCGGCCGTCCGATCAATGCCCGCACCAGCGTCGCCAGCGGCCCGAGCTTCGCCACGGCAGTCAGCTACGACGCCAGCAACGGCTGGGTGAGCAGCCAGACCTACCCGACTGGAGTGACGGTCAATTACCACCACACCGGCAAGGGCTACCTCGAGCGCATGACGCTGGGCACCGCCGCCACCGTCACGCCGCTGCCGGCCACGCCCGGCGGCACTCCCGGCGCGAGCACGAACCTGGCCGCCGGCAGCCTGCTATGGCAAGCGCAAGCCTACAATGCCTGGGGCAAGACCGAGCAATACGTGTACGGCAACAACATCATCAGCAAGGCAGCGGTCGACAACATGACCGGCCGCACCACCGGCTTGACGGCGGGCGCGGGCACGGCCACCAACGTGCTCAACTACAGCTATGCCTACGACAGCCTGGGCCACCTGACCAGCCGCACCGACGCCAACGGCGATGGCAGCACCGGCGCGGTGACCGACACCTATGCCTACGACGACATCGGCCGGCTCAAGAGCTACCGGGTGGATGCGCCGGCGATCCCGAACCTGTCGCGCACGGTGGCGCTGCAATACAACGCCTTGGGCATGCTGCTGTACAAGAGCGACGTCGGGGTCTACAGCTATGGCGCGCAAGGGGCCGGCGCGACCCGGCCGCACGCGCTGCAAAGCGTCGCCGGCGCATTCAGCGCCAGCTACACGTATGACGCCAACGGCAACGTCAAGACCGCCAGCAACGGCGCCTGGCGCAGCGTGAGCTACACCAGCTTCAATCTGCCCGACAGCAGCACCGGCTTGCAAGGGCCGGGCGGCAGTCCGCAATACACCTGGCAATACGACGAAGAGCACAAGCGGATCAAGGAGACGCGGGTCAACGGCAGCGGCACGCGCGTCACCTGGATGCTGCATCCGGACGCGGCTAATGGCCTGGGCTTCGAAAGCGAGCAAAGCGGAGGCACCACGAGCAACCGGCATTACCTGACGGCGGGCGGGATGAGCATCGGCGTCCTGGTGAGCACGGGGGCGTTGCCGACGCTGGGCAGCACGCAGACGGCGCCGCCGGCGATCTCGAATGTGTCGCTGGTGAAAGTGGAGTACTGGCACAAGGACCACCTGGGCAGCCTGGCATCGACGACCGATCACACAGGCGCGGTGACGGCGCGCTACAGCTACGACCCGTTCGGCAAGCGGCGCTACACCAACGGCAACTACGATGCCAACGGCAACCTGGTGATCGACTGGACGACGAACACGAACAATGGCGACGACCGCGGCTGGACCGGCCACGAGCACCTGGACGACGTGGGCGTGGTGCACATGAACGGACGCCTGTTCGATCCGCGCCTGGGCTTGTTCATGCAGCCCGACTCGTTCGTGCAAGAGCCGGAGAACCTGCAGAACTTCAACCGTTACGGGTATTGCTTCAACAACCCGATGACGTGCACCGACCCGACCGGCCAGATCTTCGGCATCGACGATCTGTTCATCGCGCTGGTGGCGATCTGGGGCGCGCAGAAGCTCGGCATCATCGATGTGCGCACGGCGCGGATGCTGACGAGCATCGTGTTCAGCGTGTTCATGGGGCCGCCGACCACCATGTGGCAAGCGGCGACGAACGGTTTCGTGAGCGGAGCGATCGCCACGGGTGATATCAAAGGGGCGTTACAAGGAGCTTTCACCGCGGGCATGTTCTATGGCGCCGGCAATCTGATTGCGGGTGGGAACTTCTTTACGGGGGCAGGAGCTAGCGCGGCGACGGAAATGAGCAAGGCAGCCGGTATCGCATTGCATGGCGTGGTGGGTTGTGTGACGAGCGTGGTGGGCGGCGGCAAGTGCGGTCCTGGAGCGTTGAGCGCAGCGTTCAGCAAGGCGATAACGCCGGCAACGGCACAATGGACGAAAGGCAATCCTCTGGCTGGCGTCATGGTGAGCGCGATCGTCGGCGGAACGGCCTCGGTGCTGGGTGGCGGGAAGTTCGCCAATGGGGCGCAGAGTGGGGCTTTCGGTTATCTTTTCAATTGCCTTGCGCATGAATGCCTGACCAAGAATTGGGATAAGAAGGCTGCCGGATACCATAGCTACACAGTGGATAGTCCGCTTCTTTGCAATACCGCGGAATATGGTTGTCTTCAGTCGGCGCAAATGGAACTTCTGTGCAACTCGGCTCCTGGGCAAGACCAATGCGCGACCGTCGGCGCGACTGTCACGCAGAACCTGAGTGGAGGAAATAAAATCACGCAATACGCCATAACGGCGAACGCTGTAATCAACGGCACAAGTCCTGGACATCTTTTCGAAGATGGGTATGTAATCCGGGCTTTGATGATCGACAGTAACAACAATGTGTTCATCCGGACGTATGGTGAAGGGGTGAATCTTCCCAAATGGCCTGCAAGTGCCGGATTCATGGGATGGCTTAACACGACGATGGGCGGGGGGTTATTCAAGAATATCGGTATCAACAACCAGATCAACGTCCGCTTCAGAATGAATGAAATGATGGGAATGAAGCTTCCAAAATGACTTCACGCGCGCTACTCGTGAAGCTGTCGAGGTTGGGGGCGGCCGGGGTGCTGGCCGCGCTCGTCTTGGTCGCTGCTGCCGTGGGATGGATCTACCATGCCATCAGCATCGAAGAGACGCCTACCTGCATCAACTTCAAGGCGTCGGGAACGGTCGACGCGAGGAGCAAAGTGCTGGCAGATCTTCAGCTTGCCGTCGAATCTGCCGGCATGGTCCTCGAGGCCGAGCGTGACATGTCGAAAGTTTGGCAGTCGGCCAAGGCATCGGTGTCCTACTACGGGAATCGCGACTCTGGGGAGTATTCCATATTTGTTTGCCAGGAGCAGCGCACCGGAACACTCTGGCAGGACATTGCCAAGCGGGTGGAGCAATTGCTTCAAGGCGGAGCGGTGATTGTGTGGCTGCAGCGGAATAATCGGGATTTCAAGTGTGACCCGAACTGCACCGTTCCCCTGACTGTGCCTATCGATTTTGAACGGCTTAATCGGACAGTTCTCGCGGACACTTCAGATTCATAGGGCACTGACTTCTGACTCGCTATAAGCAGAATTATTTTAACGGTTGGAATACGAGGTCACGGATTGGCAAGAAAGTTGCTTAGCAACTGAAGTATTCTCCTTTCTCGACCGAAATGTCCAACCTGCAAGATCGGTGGCGACCGCACGACGACGGCCGCACCGCTAAATCTCCGCAGCAAGACCGCAGCTTCCTTCATCGCGCCGCCTTGTTCGACGGCGTCGCCGTCCTATTCCTTCTGGCATTCGCCGCCGTCTGGTACGCGGCCGAGGCCTTGCTGTTGGTGTTCGCCTGCATCCTGTTCGCGATCCTGCTGTACGACGTGAGCGTGCGGCTGCACCGGCGCTTGCATATTCCTCGCGGCGCGGCATTGGCGTTGCTGGTTTGCGGCATGCTGCTGCTGTTCGTGGCCGCGGGCGGCTTCATGGCACCCATGCTGGCACGGCAGACCGGCGAGCTCTTGAAGGTAGTGCCGGCGGCCATGGACAGTCTGCGCGAAGAGCTGGAGCGCCTGGGTTTCATCGGCGAACTGATCGCCAGGTTGCCGCCGACCGGGGAAATCGGCGCGCAACTCGCCGCGCTGCTGCCGCGCGCCGGGCTGTTCTTCTCCGGAGTGCTCGGCGCGGTCGGCAACATCGCCATCATCGTGTTCGTCGGCATCTACTTCGCCGCCCAGCCGCGCCTGTATATCGACGGCTTGATCACCCTGGTGCCGCACCGGAAGCGCCGGCGCATGCGCGAGGTGCTCGACGAGATCGGCCGCACGCTCGCCCAATGGCTGAGAGGAAAGATATGGTCGATGCTGATCGTCGGCGCCGCCACCGCGCTCGGCTTGGCGCTGCTCGGCATGCCGCTGGCGCTGATACTCGGCATACTGGCCGGCGCCCTCGATTTCATTCCCTATCTCGGCCCGGTCATCGCCAGCGTGCCGGCGGTGTTGATCGCATTCACCGAGAGTCCGACGCAAGCCCTCTATGTGGCGCTGATGTTCGTCGCCGTGCAGGCGCTCGAAGGCTATCTGCTGCTGCCGCTGGTGGAAAAGCGGACCGTTTCGCTGCCGCCCGCCCTGACGGTCATCATGCAAGTGCTGCTCGGCACCTTGTTCGGCTTGGCCGGCGTCGCCCTGGCGACACCGTTGACCGCGGTGCTGGCGGTGTTGGTGACGATGTTGTACGTGCAAGACGTGCTCGGCGACGAGGTCCGGACGCCGAGCCAGCATCCCGATCTCTGACCGCCGGAACTTCAGGGAGTCGCCGCCATCCCTTCATCATGACGCTTGCCGCCGCTCGCGGCGCGGCCATTCACCGGGATGGAAGGAGATTGGCATGGACGCACGGAAACCCGTAGTGTTGATCACCGGATCCGAAGGCCGGATAGGCAAGGCGATCTCCGCCCGGCTGGCGGATGCCTATACCGTGGTCGGTTTCGAGCGCAAATGCGACGGCGCGGCGGATTGCATCGACGCCGACATCACGTCCGCAACCTCGCTCGCCCGCGCCTGCGCCGAATTGCGGGAGCGCCACGGAGAGCGTCTTGCCGCGGTCGTCCATCTTGCTGCTTACTACGATTTCTCGGGCGAGCCCAAGCCGCAATACGAAGAGGTGAACGTGCGCGGCACGCAACTGTTGCTGCAAGCGTTGCGCGATTTCCAGGTCGAACGATTCATCTATGCGAGCACCATGCTGGTCCACGCGCCGACGCAGCCGGGCGTGCCGATCAATGAAGACTCTCCGCTGGAACCGAAATGGCCTTATCCGCAATCCAAGCTGGCGGCGGAGGAGACCGTGCGCCGCGAGCATGGCACGATGCCTATCCTCGTCCTGCGCATCGCCGGGGTCTATACCGACGACTGCGAAGTGCCGTCGCTGGCGTACCAGATACAGCGCATCTACGAGCACCAGATGCTGAGCCATGTCTTTCCAGGCGACGCTTCGCACGGCCAATCCTTCGTTCATATGGACGATGTCGCCCGGGCGTTCCGCCATGCGATCGATCGGCGCGGCGCGTTGCCGGAAGACGCCACGGTCCTGATCGGCGAGCCGGTCACCGAAAGCTACGAGGCGCTGCAGAATCTGATCGGGCACCTGATCCACGGCGAACCCTGGGAAACCCGGCGCATTCCGAAGCCGGTCGCCGCCACCGGCGCCTGGCTGCAGGACAAGATGGAGGACATCGTTCCGGATGCGATCGACCGCGGAGTCGAACCTTTCATCAAGCCTTTCATGGTGGCGCTGGCGGATGACCATTACGAACTCGACATTACGCGCGCCGAGGCCTTGCTCGACTGGCGGCCCGAGCATGCGCTGCGCCGCAGCCTGCCGGTCATCGTCGGCAGGCTGCGCCAGGATCCGGCGGCCTGGTATCGGCGCAACCACATTCCCTTGCCGGTCTGGCTCGAGAGCGCACCGCAGGATGCCGGCGCTGCGCAGCCGGAGGCGGACTTGCCGGCCGGCTATCAGGCCGTGGACCGTTCCGAGCATCGACGCACATTGTGGTGTCACTTCGCGAATATCGGGCTCGGCCTGTGGCTGATGGCAAGTCCGTTCGCGTTCGGACTGGCGCAACGCTGGTTCGAGGCGGGCGCGGCGCTCGGCCCGAACCGGCGCGGCCTGCCTTATTCGGATACCTGGATGACGGTGAGCGACATCGGCGCCGGGCTGCTGATCGTCGCCTTCGGATTGCTGTCGCTGGCGCGCGGCGCCGGCTGGGCGCGCTGGGCCGCCGCCTGCACCGGGTTGTGGCTGCTTTTCGCGCCTTTGCTGTTCTGGACCACGAGCGCCGCCGCTTACGCTAACGACACCCTGGTGGGGGCGCTGGTGATCGTGTTCGCCGTGGCGATTCCGACGGCGCCGGGGATCGATCCGGCGGCCCGCATGAGCGGTCCCGATACGCCGCCCGGCTGGGATTACAGTCCTTCAGCCTGGACCAATCGTCTGCCGATCATCGCGCTCGCCTTTGTCGGCCTGTTCATTTCGCGCTATCTCGCGGCCTATCAGCTCGGCCATATCGGCGCCGCCTGGGATCCGTTGTTTGGCGAGGGCACGGAGCGCATCATCACTTCGGACGTATCGGAAGCCTGGCCGGTCTCCGATGCCGGCCTGGGCGCCGCGACCTATGTCCTGGAAATCGTCACCGGCCTGATCGGCGACAAGCGGCGCTGGCGCACCATGCCCTGGCTGGTCTTGCTGTTCGGCGTGATGATCGTGCCGCTTGGCGCCGTCAGCATCGCTTTCATCATCATCCAACCGATCGTGATCGGCACCTGGTGCACGCTGTGCCTGGTCGCGGCGGCGGCGATGCTGTTGCAGATTCCGTATTCCTTCGATGAGATCCTCGCGACGCTGCAATTCCTGCGCAACCGGCGCGCGCAAGGCCGGCCTCTGTGGCGGTCGCTGTGGCGCGGCGACACGATGGAGGGCGGCAATGCGGATTACTCGGACAATTTCGAGGCGCCGCCCAGGATCGTGTTGCGCGAAATGCTGGCCAACGGCATCACCTTGCCATGGACGCTGGCGGCAAGCGTCATGATCGGCGTCGCGCTCATGTGCACGCGCCTGATTTTCGGCACGACCGGCGCGGCCGCCGCCAACGATCATGTCGTCGGCTCGCTCGTCATCACGTTTTCCATCATGGCGATGGGCGAAGTGGCGCGGCCGCTGCGCTTCGTCAATATCTTGTTCGGCGCATGGTTGGTGGCCGCGCCGTGGGCGGTCGGCGGCTACCCGGGCGTCGCGGCGGCCGCTTCGGTGGCGGCAGGCGCATTGCTGATCTGGCTGGCGTTGCCGCTCGGCCCCTTGCGCAGCCACTATGGCGCCTGGGATCGGATCATGCAGACCGCGCCCGCCTCCGCATGGAGGCAGGCGCACGGTTGACGCCCTCTCGTCCGTTTATGCCACGATGCTGCCGGCCGGTTCTTCGGCGGCGGCCTCGCTCGTCGCGGTCAGCCGCAGATAGCCCTTGCCGAGGTTCTTACTGTTGAAGAACTCGTGAATGCCGCGCCGCAAATCGTCGGCGCACTCGAACTCGATATACGTGACATCGCACAAGTCCTCCAGCTCGCGCAGCAGGGTGGTTTTGATCGGCGCCTGCTTCCAGACCAGGAACAGGATCGGCGTGCGGCGGCCCTGGAAGATGTGATAGGCCAGTTCGAACGCGCTGCTTTCGCTCATGCCGACGCGAATGTTGACGACGACGTCGGCCTGGTCCAGCAGTTCCAGGCGATGGCGCCGGAAATTCTGCGGCGTGAACGGCAGGCAGGTCTCGCGTTCGAATGACCTCTTGAAAGTCGTCGCGCTTTCCGCGCGGATGCCGGTCAGGTAGTGGAAGCTGTACGGTGCGCCGTTCGCGCTGTCGATCACCTGCAGGACTTCGGCGACCAGGCGTTGCTGCTGCTGGTCCGACTCGGTGAACGGTTGCCGGATGAACAGCTTCACCGGGATGCCGCCGCCGCGCGGCGGACGAGGGCGGGACCGGCGCTCGACGACGGTCGCCGCGGCCGCCAGGTCTTCCACGCGCGGCGCGATGCGTTCCGTGCGGACCGGGAGCGCGACGCCAGCCGGCAGCACATGGCGATGCAGCTCTTGCAGCGAGCGCAGCTCGCAGCCATCGAGATGGCGCATGGCTTCCAGCGCCGCGTCGGCGCCGGCGATCGTCGTATAGACGACGGTGCCGGCCTTCATCGCGGCCAGGCGGATGGCGCTCGAGGCCAGGATCGCGCTGCGCTTCTCATCGACGGTGAGAATCACGAGCGCGAATTCGCGCTTGGCGAGCATGTCCAGGGTTTCCGCATCCTCGACGATGGCGACGGCGATGCCGGCGGCGGAAATGACCGTCGCCGTCACCGTGCTGGCGAACAGGGAAAAGCCGGACGCTTCGAGCTGGCGCGCGATGGCGACCGCGCGCGCCTGGTCGCCGCGCCGGACCCGCATGAAGACCCGGCCGCGGCGCGGCAAGCGGATGCCGCTGCCGAGTTGCGATTTGAGATAGGCTTCGCCGAAGGTCTTGCCCACGCCCATCACTTCGCCGGTCGATTTCATTTCCGGCCCGAGGATGGTATCGACGCCCGGGAACTTGTTGAACGGGAACACAGCTTCCTTGACGCTGTAATACGACGGCACCACCTCGT
>DASPLX010000036.1:0-213691 GCA_035627375.1 Paucimonas sp.
GTCGTTGAAGGCGGAGCCGGTCGCGTTCTCGATGGTCGCGCCGTGGGCGATGGTCAGGTTGCTGCGCACCATGCTCTGGCTATTCGAGAATTCCTTGCCGATTTCCGACCATTGGCCCGGGTTCAGGTTCAAGAGCACGCCCTGCGCCTGGTTGGAGGCGTCGATGGTATCGTTGCCGCCCGCATCCCAGATCGTTTCATACACGCTCTTGTCCGCCGCCCATTGATAGACGTCGTTGCCGGTGCGGTAGCTCATGTTGGCGCCGTACATGAATTGGAGCGCCGCGATGTCGTTGACCATGTAGGTGGTCGGGAGATACGCGCTGCGGACGCCGCTCAGATCGTCGCCGGCGTAGTCGCGATAGCTCATGACGCTGTACTTGAACTGATCTTCGCCAGGTTGCGCCGGCACCGAGCCTTCATGCACGTGATTCAGGCCGAGAGCATGGCCGAGTTCGTGGATGAAGGTATAGAAGCCGTAGCCGCCGACGACCGGAAACTTGTAGGAATTGTAGTTCGGCCCGAACCAGATGTCGCCGCCGTAGGCCGCCGTGGTGGGATAGTAGGCATAGGCGGTCGGCACGGCCCTGCCGTCGTCGGACTGCCCCCAGCGGATGTCGCCCGCGACGTTGCGCGAATCGGTGACTTCATTGAAGGTGATGTTGCAGACGGAAGAGACCAGCGCCATCGACTTGCGCGCTGCTTCGATCTGTTCCGCCGTGAAGGTCTGGACATTGCCTGGCGCGGAAGCGGCGCCGCGATAGACCGAGTTGGCGGTGGAAAAGCTGGTGGTCAGGACCGTTGTCCCGGTCTTGCTGACGCCGTTGCCCCAGGTGTTGCCGGACAACAGGTTGTCGATGCTGGGATTGCCGCTGCCGTCGGTGACGGCATCGAAAGTGGTGACACCGGAAACGCTCGACCGGATGCCGTTGCCGCCGCCTGCATAGTAACGTACTGTCATTTTCTCCTCGCTGATTGGTGATTGTTATTGATGGACTACCTTGATGCCGTGCTGCAAATTTGGGCATCCTAGCAAGGAGGTTGTTTGTGCGATAGGAAAAACGGCGCATGTTTCGATGCGAAATCGGCATCAGGGAACAACTGTTTGCGCTAGATCAATCGGGTTATGGCGACTGATGCGTCGTTGTGGGAGATGCGGCATGGCGCGTGCCGGCGGGCTATGCCAAGCGACGATCAACAGCTTGGAGGAAATGCGGATGAGGGGCTGATATGGGTGCTCGTGTACAGGTATCAACATAAAGGCATGAACAATTTGACCACGCTCTTTGTCGAACGAGATGCCTTCCTTATTCTTTCTCTTATCCGCCTGACGTCTACTTACGGATTACCGGAGCGATAGCTGTGCTGCAGTAAGTGTCGGTTCGGCACCTTCTATTGCCGAGGGCAGCTTTAGATCGTCCTCAGGAAAGAATCCTAGATGGAACAACTAAGCTCCACCGCTAAGCCGACGTTAGTTCGCATACCTACCGGAATCGTTGGCTTCGACGAGATTACTGGCGGCGGATTGCCACGCGATCGAAATTCGCTGGTTGTCGGCGGTCCCGGCACTGGGAAAACGGTCTTTTGCTTGCAGGTTCTAGCCAATAATGCGCGGGACAGAAACATATCTGGAATCTTTGCTGCGTTCGAAGAAAATTCGGACCAGATCATCGCCAATGCATCCAGCTTTGGCTGGGCGCTCGACAATTTGGTGCAGCAAAACAAGCTGTACTTCATCGACGCCCACCTGACGGCCGACGTGGTCCACAACGGCAATTTCGACTTGACCGGAATGCTGGCAAGCATCGAAGCGAAAGCCAAGGAGATGGATGCAAAACTGGTCGTCTTCGATTCACTCGATCTTCTGCTAAGCATATTGAACGATAGAATCGCTGAGCGGCGCGAGTGCTACCGGCTGCGTGATTGGCTAAGGAACAGCGGCCTTACCGGCATCCTGACCGCCCGCGATGACAGCAGTGTCGTTACTTCCTTGCTCACCGAATTCTATTCCTTTGCCGAGGCCACGACCTTCATGGCCGATTGCGTGGTTGAATTGAAACAGCGCTTGGTTGAACGCGTGGCGACAAGAAATCTGCACGTCGTGAAGTTTCGCGGCGCCCAATTCGATGAGAACGAGTACCCTTTCGTCATCTCGTCCGATGGAATCGATGTTGCGAGCCATACCCCGGAAGAGCCCGAGCAACGGGTTCCCGTTGAACGCGTGTCCTGTGGTATCGAGAGTCTCGACGCGCTTCTGGGCGGCGGCTACTTCCGCGGAGCAAGCACATTGATCACGGGCGCACCGGGCACGGCCAAGTCGACATTGGCTGGCGCATTTGCAGAAGCCGCCTGCATGCGAGGTGAGTCGACCCTGTATGTTTCGTTCGACCAGAAAGCCAGTGCTCTCGTACGCAGCTTGAAGTCGGTTGCCATCGATTTGGCCCCGCATGTCGCGTCAGGCACGCTGGTGATGTATGCGGGGCACACAGCGGTGTGCAAAGTGGAGGAACATCTCGTCAGGCTGATCAAACTGATGCGACGGCACAATTCGCGCTGCCTGGTGATCGATCCTCTCTCGGCGCCGTTTCGAACAGAAGGGCTCGTTGCCGGTTTCAGCGTCGCCGAGCAATTAATGCACTTTGCCTGGCTGCGTGGGATCACCGTCGTGTGCACCAGCCTGGCGCGCGGCACCGAACCGCTGCACGAAGGGTCGGTGGCCCAGATTTCCTCCATCGCCGACACCTGGATCCATCTCTCCTATCTCGTGCAGACAGGAGAATACAACCGGGAGTTAACAGTCATCAAATCGCGCGGCACCCGGCATGCCAAGAACGTGCATGAACTGATCCTGTCTGACGACGGCGTGAAGGTGGCAGACGTTTATACAGCCGGAGGCGAAGTGCTGATGGGATCCATGCGCCACGACATTGAATCCGCCGTCGAACGCAAACAAGATCTGATGCTGGAACTGGAATCGCGTCGCAAAGAGCTCGCGCGGCTCATGACAGACCAGTATGCCCTCGAAGAGAAGCTGGCGGCATTGCAAAGAAATCTCAACACGGTTCTGGTCGGAGATAAAGGCCCCGCGATATGAAACCGGCATTGGCGAAAGGGGCATCATCGACAGGCACTGAAAAGAGTTGCTCCATCGTGCTCCGCCTCTATATCGCAGACGGATCGCTCGCCTCGACTCGGGCACAGGCCAATTTAATGGCCTTTTGCGAACAGCAGGCAACTGGCCGTTTCAAGGTGGAGGTGGTCGATATCCTGCGTGAGCCCTTGCGCGCCCTGAGCGAAGGTGTCCTAGTGACGCCGACTCTGGTCAGATTGTCGCCGCTGCCGACCGTAAAGATCGTAGGCGATCTGAGTGATCAGGCGACAATCTTTAGCGCCTTGGGCCTGGTGGACGTGAGATCGACATGAAAAAATCGAAGACCGGCGCTGACATTGCGGCACGCGCGCAGGCGGGACTACCGCTGCGCAGCAGCGATGAATTATTCACTGCGCTGATCGAGAATGCCTTTGACATCATCATCATCGTCAATATGGATGGAATGATTTGTTATGCCAATCCGTCGGTTGAGCGTGTGCTCGGTTATCGCCCGTCGGATCTGGTCGGAGAGAAGCTCCCGGCACTCGTTCATCCCAATGATGTCTCGAAAGTGGAAACCTTCCTCGAAAGGGTCAAGTCGGGCGATCCTGGGATTCTGAGGGATCCCCTGCAAATCGAAACTCGCGTTCGTCACAAGAACGAATCGTGGCGCGTTCTCGAAAGCGTGCTGAAAACGCTCGATACGCCATCAGTCATGGGAATAGTCGTCAATTCGCGTGATATCAGCGATCGCAAACTGGCGGAAGCTTTGCGTGTCGGACAAAATCGTGTTCTGGAAATGATTGCGGCGGATGCTCCGCTACCCGACATATTGGGAAGCCTGGCGCAGATGATCGAATTGCAATCCGAGGGCATGTTGTGTTCGATCGTGTTGCTGGATGAGGATGGGACCCATGTGCTGCACGGCGCAGCCCCCAGTCTGCCGCAAGATTTCGTCGACGCCATCGATGGCGAGGTCGTCGATCCGAGAGGCGGTTCTTGCGGTAATGCCTTGTTCCGAGGCGAGCAGGTCGTCATTACCGACATCCAGTCGGATCCTCTATGGGAAGATTATCGTGAGCTTGCCGACCGCCATGGTCTGCGCGTGTGTTGGTCAACTCCGATTATTTCGCGTCAGGGGCGGCCTCTGGGTAGCTTTGCCATGTATTACCGCGAAATGCGCGAGCCGAGCCGCTTCGAAAAGCGGCTGATCGAAATCGGCACGCGTATTGCCGGCATTGCCATTGAACGAAAACAAGCAGAATTGCATATTCGGTTCATGGCCCACCATGATGAGCTGACCGGGCTCCCCAATCGCACAAAGTTGCATGCCGATTTGGCGCACGTCATTGAACAAGCCGGGCGTGACCGACATATGGCGGCGCTGCTCTTCATCGATCTCGATCGCTTCAAGCATGTCAACGACTCGCTCGGCCACGAGATCGGCGACCGGTTATTGCAGGCAGTTGCCGGTCGGCTGCAACACTGTTTGCGAACCGGCGACAGCGTAGCCCGCCTGGGCGGAGATGAGTTCGTCATCTGTCTGCCGAAACTACATGGCAGCAACGAGGCGCGGGTGGTGGCAAACAAGGTGCTCGATGCATTAAGCCAGGTATTTGTGGTCGATGGGAACGAGTTGCAGATTGGCAGCAGCGTCGGCATCAGTTTGTACCCTGGCGACGGCCAGGATGTCGACACGTTGCTGCGTGCTGCCGATGCCGCAATGTACCATGCGAAGGAAAACGGACGCGGGCACTACCAATTCTTCAGTCTTGACCTCCATGCAGCCATGTCGAAGCGCCTGACACTGACGAATCGGTTGAGTCATGCGCTTCCGCGTCGCGAATTCACCTTGAATTACCAACCTCAGGTGGACATGGAATGCGGCCGAATAATCGGCGCCGAGGCATTGATCCGCTGGCCGCAATCGACAGGCGACGTGGTTTTGCCTGCCGAGTTCATTCCCCTTGCGGAACAGAACGGTTTCATTCAATCGATCGGCGAATGGGTGCTCGACGAGGCCTGCGCCCAGCTCAAACGCTGGCACGATAGCGGCCATCCGTATCTCAGGATGGCCGTCAATCTGTCGGTATACCAAATGCAGCAGATGGACTTTGGAAAGCGCGTTGAACAGCTGCTGAACGAGAAAAGTCTTTCCGCGTCCTCGCTGGACCTCGAAATTACCGAAAGCGTTTTGATGCAGCCGAACGAAGAAAATCGTGCCACCCTGGCACAATTGAGCGCGATGGGCATTCACTTGCTCATTGACGACTTCGGGACGGGATATTCAAACCTGGGTTATCTGCGGAGTTTTCCGATTGATACTCTCAAGATTGATCAGTCGTTTGTGCGCGGCATCGGAACGGACAACAACGATACGGCCATCATCGATGCGATCATTTCGATAGCGCATAGCCTGCATCTGAACATCATTGCCGAAGGAGTCGAAACGGCCGCGCAGTCGGTGTTTCTGCAACAGCGCGGCTGTAAAGCAGGTCAAGGTTATTACTATGGCGAACCGCTCACAGCGGACGCTTTTTCGGAACGCCTGTTGTTGGGCATGAATGGGCGCCGGCTTGATAGTTCGATTTAAGAGCGCCAATAAAGGCGGTCGCCATTGACGTGCCTGGCCTGGAATGTCCGCTTTCGAGTGGCATGATGAATCGCGGAATGTCCGCTTCCGGGGGATTGTTCCCGATGGTCAGGTGTACAAGTTGTGATTTGATCTGACAGGATGTGTCAGATCGTGAGTTTCCGAATTCGACCCCTTTCGGACGCTCGACTTTCCCACATCCGAGGGCAGCTTGCCGAGGCACAGCGGTCATTCAGCGATGCGCTCGTCGGGGTATTCCCGCTCGTTACCCGAATACACTTGGTCTCTGCACACCTCAATCCGATTGTGAAAAGCTACCGGTTATGCGCTCGGAGAAATCCTTGCTCGGCAGGATCCACCGGAGGGCATAGAGGCCCGACGTCAATGCGAGGACGACGCAACCAGCTTGATTCCAAGGGCAACAAAGACGCCACCTGTAAGTCGATCCAGCGTCTTCGATGCTGATGACGACGCAAGAATCTGTCCAGTGGGGCGATGGCGACAAGCAAGACGCTGAACCGGACAAGTGTCAGCAGGACTTGAAGGCAAGCGAGGAAAAAGCAATAGTTTGCTGCACTGATACCTGCTGGCACGAACTGATGCCGCCGCTCCCCATGCCAAACACCCAATGCTATGCCAACAGCCGCCATTGCCCCTGATCGGCGTCCGTTTGCCGTCACCGCTCGCAATGCGATGGCTGTATCCACACCGGGAGTAACGCTCAAAATGGAGACAGCGCCGATGAAGGCGGCAGGCAACGAAAAGATCAATCATACGGCGACACTTATATAAGAAGCCCGCAGCCCCCGCCACGACAACCTGTTGATGCTTCCCGACTCAGTCGCTGTCATGCACCTATGTGCTTCAAAGCGGCGCCGATGTCTTCGCACAGATCTGCCGGCGCTTCCAGGCCGATGTGGAACCGGACCAAACGCCCTTCGTCCGGTTGGATTGGCAGCGCGCGCAGATGATGCGGAATCGCCGGCATCACCAAGCTCTCGTATCCACCCCAGCTGGTTCCCAAGCCGAAAAGCTGAAATGAATTGATGAATTTCTCAAAGGCTGCCTCACTGCATGATTGCAACTCAACGGTGAATGGGCCGGGCGCCCCGGTGAAATGTTTCTTCCATAGGGCATGGCCTGGGTTAGCCGGCAAGGCCGGAAAGAGGACTCGTTTAATCTGAGGCAACTTCTCCAGCCACGTGGCAACCTGGATGGCGCTCGCGGCGTGTTTTTGCATGCGTAGATGGAGCGTTCGCATCCCTCGCAGTGCAAGCCAGCAGGAGTCTGCTGAAACATGGGTCCCATTGCGGTCGCACCAGGTTCGCGTCGACTGCAGGGCTTCGTACGAGCCTGTCATCAGGCCCAGCATCACATCGGAATGCCCGTTGATGTACTTCGTCGCCGCATGGATCGAAATGGCGATTCCGAGCTTATGGGCATCGAAGAAGATAGGTGTTCCCCAAGTCGAGTCACATGCCACCGGAATCTTGCGCTCGGCAGCGATGGCGCATACCGCTGCGACATCAATCATGCGCATCGTCAGCGATGACGGGACTTCGATAAAGATAAGCGAGGTGCTGGCGGTCAGCTTTTGCACCAGTGCCTCGGGACTGTCAAAATAGTCCACCCGACACTGCAAGGGTTCAAGAACCTTTTCGCAGAGTGTCTGCGTAGGCCCGTACACGCCTTCTTGCACCAAAATCTGCCCGCCGACTCGCGCATGGGCGCCGATCACGGCTGCGATTGCACTCAACCCGGAGGGCGTGGCGATACAAGTTTCAGCATTGCACAGCTTTGCCATTGCGTTCTGAAGCTCGAAGTTCGTCGAAGTGCCGGAGCGGCCGTAGCGTGGCGATTCGAATACGACGCCCTTGTACGACTGCTTGAACTCGTTCAATGTCTGAAACACTGCGGTCGATGCGCGCACGAGAGGCGGATTGACGGAGTTCGACGCGATGCTTGATTGCCGCCCGACATGCGCGAGAGCAGTGTCAATCTCCCAAGTGTCCACGGGTGCTTCAGGATGGTTTTGAAGATCTTCAGTCATTGCTTGTAGTTTCCAATGCATGGGATGGCTAAGGGATGCAAAAGGGTATTGAAATGGAGCGCTTCCTCCACTGATCACCCTGAAGTGTAGGGACGTTAAAATTGGCCGTCTCGCGCTAACCTGACAAAAGGTGTAGAGTTTCTGCCATGGCAGCGCAAGCAACAAACAAGCACGAAGATTTCCACGACCTGCCACAACTACTGGTTGCAATGGAGAACATGTGGCCATCGGGTACCTCTACCGGATGGCATTCGCACCCGAGAGGGCAGCTCCTCCATGCAATTAAAGGCGTGATGTGAGATCAACGCGAGAGACGAGCGACTCGTTGTAGACCGACGAGCCATGAATGACCGCTCATTGCTAAATAGCCGGCAGCAACGCTACGAGTAGTGAAGGTCCTACAGATTATTTCCGCTTCACGACAATGCCGTCGGCCAGCCGGATGATCGCCTGGGAACGTTCAAGCCGCGCAAGCGCCCGGTAAAGCGCCTCATGCGTCAGCCCGATCTCCGCCCCGAATTGCTTGAGCGTTCCTTCCGTCTTCCAAAAGCCGCTTTCGTCGCATCGAAGAAGCAAGGCTTGGCGCACCCTTTCCGTTGCAGAGCGAATCTGCCTGAGCGTCAGGCGAGTGCGCAAGCCTTGCACTTGCCTGGCGAGTCTTCCCGCGAATTGCCAAAGATCCTCCGGGTTCCGGTTGAATTCGGCAATCAACGCTTTCTTTCCATAAATGAGCACGACGCTGTCGCCGAGCGCTATCGCATCGCAGTGGTAGGAAGACGAGAACAGCGATGCTTCCGCGAAGAATTCTCCCGGCGAGATCGTGTGCAGGGCCACCTCGCTGCCGGAGGGCGTCACGCGTACCAGGCGCATGCGCCCGGCGAGCAGATAAAACAGACCGATCGAGGCGTCGCCTTGCCTGAACAACGCGGTACCCGCACGCAGATCGCGCCTGGTCGGGACGACACTGCCTATGGCGCGTTCGTCCGACAGTGCGGTCTCCGTCGTGTCCGAAGCCGATGACTGATTATCCGGTTTCATATGATTGCAATCATATGCTCGCCGCCGCTGTCGCCGCAATAATGGCTTGTCGATTTTGCCTTTCGCGGAACATCCTATGAAAACCCTGACCATCGCCATGGCTCTTCTTGCCTCTTGCGGCGCCCATGCGCAACACGCCCATGATCACGCTGTCCATCACACCCATGCGCAAACATCAACGGCATCGCCTTATGCCGGGATGCAGGATCGGACCATCAAGGCGCTTTCGGCGCAACAGATGGCGGATCTGCGCGCCGGCAAGGGCATGTCGCTGGCATTGCCGGCGGAGCTGAACGGCTATCCCGGCCCGTCGCATGTACTGGAATTGGCCGATCGGCTCGGCCTGAGCGATGCGCAGCGAGCGGCGACCGAGCGGCTATTCGACGAGATGAAAAAGGAAGCGGGGGCGCTCGGCGAGCGGCTGATCGCGTCGGAAGCGGCGCTCGATCGGCTGTTCCGGGAGAGAAGGGCGACCGCATCGTCGGTGGACGACGCGGCTTCGAACATCGCGCACATCCAGGGAGCCTTGCGCGCGGCCCATCTTCGCTACCATCTCCACATGATGGAAGTGCTTGAACCCGGGCAGGTCGCGGAATACGCGAAATTGCGCGGCTATCGCTGAGCATATCGCCCGGGCCACGGCGAGCGCGCGATGTTAGACGGTTTCCGCCGCCGGAACATCGGTCTCCACCGGCCGCTTGGGCAGGACGATCCTGGCGACGAGCCCGCCTTCCGGATGGTTCTCCAGCAGCAGCTTGCCGCCGTGCGCCTGCACGATGCCAAGCGCGATGCCGAGCCCCAGCCCCAGCCCGCCCTGATTCTGCTGCCGGCCGTGCTCCAGCCGCACATAGGGTTCGAACAGCGTATTCAATGCCTCGTCCGGCACGCCCGGACCGTCGTCGCGGATGGTGATGGCGACGTTGTCTCCGTCTTCGCCGACGGCGATCTCGGCGCGCTTGCCGTAATGCAGCGCGTTGTCGAGCAGGTTGCCGATCGCGCGTTTCAATGCCAGCGGCTTGGCCACCACCGTCGCGCCGGATTCGGCGAACGCGACTTCGCGCCCGGCCAGGCGCGCGCCGCGCACGATGCGGCCGAGCAGCGCATCGAGCCGTATCTCGGTCGGGTTCTCGTGGATGTCGCTATCCTTCACGCATTGCAAGGCGCCCTTGACCATCATGTCGAGATCGTCGAGATCGTCGTGGAATTCGCTGCGCAAGGTGTCGTCGTCGAGCAGCTCGGCGCGCAGCTTCAGGCGCATGATCGGCGTGCGCAGATCGTGCGAGATGGAGACGAACAGCCGCTCGCGGTCTTCGAGGTAGCGCTGGATCCGTTCGCGCATCGCATCGAAGGCGCGCGCGGTATTGAGGAATTCGCGGCTGCCGGTCTTCGGCAGCGCCGGCGCGGGTTCGCCGTTGCCGAAGGATTCCGCCGCCTCCGACAATGCGGCCAGCGGGCGCGTGATCCAGCGCACCACGAGGATCGACAGGATCAGCACCGCGACCAGCGACAGCACCTGCTGCATCAGGCGGCCGGGCGGCAGCGGGTCGGCGTTCTCGAGGAAATAGGGATTGGGCATCAGGCTGGCGAGATACAGCCAGTGGCCCGGTTCCATCTCGGCCTGGATCACGAGCACCGGGGCCGGCTTCGGTTCGATCAGCAGGATGTGGCGCACCCAGCGGTCCGGCAGGTCGGCCAGTTCCGAGCCGTCGTCCGACATCACCAGGTTGGCCGGCCAGGCGAAGCCGAGCCGGTAGTTCGAGAGGCGCGGCATGTCTTGCTTGAGCGTGGCGCGCACTTCGTCGAGCGCGATGCGGGTCAGCGCCACGCTGTCGATCTCGCGGATCGCCAGCGCGCGGCTGTTGACGTTGACGAAGAAGCGCGTGCCGCCCATCTCGCGGAATTGCTGGATCACGAGCGGGCGGTAGTTCGGCGGCAGGCTGAGGAAGAAGCGGATCGTGCTGGCCGCGCTGTGCGCGAGATTGCGCGCCGCGGTCCTGGCTTCGGCCTCGGATTCCGCGCGCAGCTGGCGCGACCAGATCGCGTTGCCCGCCAATTGCGTCAGCAGCACGCCGGCCAGCATGACCAGCGACAATCGGCCGAGCAGCGATTGCGGCAACAGCCGGGTGCGGATACGTTCGAGGAATTCCGCCATGTCCGATCGTTCCTCAGCCGCTCGCCGTCGTCACGTCGGCCGAGAACACGTAGCCGGCGCCGCGCACGGTCTTGATCAAGGCCGGCTGCTTGCCGTCGTCGCCGAGCCGGGTGCGCAGGCGGCTGATCTGCACGTCGAGCGAGCGGTCGAGCGGGCCGGCGTCGCGCCCGCGCGTCTGCTCGCACAAGACGCTGCGGTCGAGGATGTCGCCAGGGTGCTCGACGAAATACTTGAGCAGCTGGAAATCGAGGCCGGTCAGCGGCACCACCTCGCCCTTGGCGTCGGTCACGCTGCGTTCGACCGTGTCGAGAGTGAAACCGACGAAACGGTAGAAGCGCGGAGCGGCGGCGTTGTCGATGCCGGTGCGGCGGTGGATCGCCTTGATGCGCGCCAGCAGCTCGCGCGGGCTGTAGGGCTTGGCGATATAGTCGTCGGCGCCGAGTTCGAGCCCGACCACGCGGTCGGTCTCGTCGGAGCTCGCCGTCAGCATGATGATCGGCACGTTGGAGCGCTGGCGCACGCTGCGGCACAGCGCGAAGCCGTCGGTGTCGGGCAGCATGACGTCGAGTATCACCAGCGACAGTTCGTCGGCATAGCGCTGGAACTCGGCGAGAAAGGTCTCGCCGTCGTGCGCCAGCCGCACCTCGTACTGGTTCTTTTCCAGGTAGGCCTTGAGCAGGGTGCGGGTCTTCTGGTCGTCGTCAACGATCAGTATCTTGCGTGTCATTTTCCTGTCTTCATCGATTGCGCCTGCGCGACGGCGGCGAGCCGGCGTTGCGCTTCGGCGGCGGTGACCCGGTCATCGACGAAGTAGCGATGCACTTCGGCGATGACGGCATTCTTGGTGACTTCATCGGCGGCCATGCGGTGCACCAGGCTCGGCACCTGCGCGGCGGCGCCGCGCGCGAACAGCCTCCACGCGGCGCGCGCGCAGCCGTCCATCTTGGCGAGATCGGGATTGCGCAGCACCGGGATCGATCCCTTGATCTGGTTGTAGTCGGCCTGGATGGCGGCGGACACCGCCAGCTGCGCGAACTTCTCCTGCGCCGCGCGCTGCGCGGGATTGGTCGCCAGCATCGCGAAGGTGTCGATGTCGTACAGATAGTAGTCGGCGGTTCCCGGCACGGCGGCGCAACCGAAGGCGTCGTCGGTCGCCAGGCCCCAGGCGTTCAATTCGCCCTTCATCCAATCTCCCATCACCATCATCGCCGCCCCGCCGTCGGCGAACTGGCGCGCCGTGTCGTTCCAGGCGCGCTCCTGCAGCGGCGCCGTCATCCATTGCTTCAGCCTGCGCAAGCGGTGGAGCGCATGCGCCACGCGCTCGTCGGCAAACGCGGCGGCCGATTTCCTGACGAACAGTTCGCGGTACAGGGCCGGGCCGGCTTCCGACAGCAGCAGCGTCTCGAACAGCTGCGCCACCTGCCACGGTTCGCTGCTCTGCGCCAGCGGCACGACGCCGGCTTGCTGCAGCTTGGCGGCGGCGCGTTCGAATTCGTCCCAGTTGCGCGGCGGCGCGAGCTGGTGCTGCGCCAGCAGCTTGCGGTTGTAGAACAGCGTATTGATGCGATGGATGCCGAGCGGCGCGGCGACCACCTGGCCGCGCGGCTGTACCACGTTCCACACGGTCGGCAGCAGCAGCCTGTCCCACTTGCCGGCGGCGGCCACGGCATCGAATTCGCGCAGCAGCCCGAGCGCGGCCCATTCGCCGATGATGACGCCGTTGAGTTGCGCCGCGTCGGGCGCGTCGCCGGCCAGCACGCGGCTCTTGAGCACGATGTCGGCGCCGACCCCGGCGCCGCCCGCAATGCCGCCGTCGCGCCAGGCGACATTGTCGTCGGCGAGCCGGGACGCGAGCAGCTCCACGGCCTTGCGTTCGCTGACCGATTTCCACCAGTGGAGCACCTGCAATTGCTGCGATTGCGCCTGGACGCCGGCGGCGCACAGGCACAAGGCGAGCGCGCCGCACCACCGGCGCAGCTTGCGCGATCCGGCGGCCTGCCTGCGGGATGTCTCCTCATGCGGCAATGAGATTCGTCTTGGGACCTGCACCGCTAATCCTTCCTCTTTGCGGAGACTATAGCCGAAGTCGAACGGGCTGCGTCGGTAAGGACGCGTTCGGTTTTGTAATGAAGTGTGAGCTTTCATTGCGTTTTATTGCAGGGCGCTCGCGCACCGGCATTTTGCCGCGCGGCCGCATGGCGCCTGGGGTGATGCCGATCGCACCTGCTCCGGGGGCGCGGCGCTGCGTTAAGAAATGTAACAGCATGCGCCGCCGGCTTTCAAGCAAAGCCATAAGAATCAACCACTTAACAGTCGCCGGCTGGCGCCGCCGCGATCGTTTGGCGTCACATTTTCGCCGATGCTACTGTCCGCTCCGCTGCGCCAGAAACACAACAACAATGCGCCGTCACCGACGGCCGACGCAGGGCAGGGGAGACGGTAGGAGCGGCGCATCCGCAAGCACTTCCTCGGTCCGGCAAATCAACGCAACCCATCAACACAGAGGAGATGTGATGAATCGAATCCTATCGAAAGCCTTGAGCGCGGCATTGCCGCTCGCGTTTTGTTGCGGCATCGCGCAAGCGGACGAAGTCGCCGACGAATACCACGGCTACTTCCGCACCGGCGCCGGCTCCAGCACCGCCGGCGGCTCGCAAAGCTGCTTCGGCCTCGGCGGCAACACGATGCGCTACCGGCTCGGCAACGAGTGCGACACCTATCTCGAACTGCAGTACACGAAGGAAATGATGAAGGTGGAGGGCGTCAGCTTCGTCGGCCACGTCATGACCAACGGCTACAGCCCGAATTCGATCGGCGATCTGAAGCTCGAACTCGCCAAGCTGTACGTCGAGGCCAAGGGCATTCCCGAACTGAACGGCGGCACCGCCTGGATCGGCAAGCGCTATTACGTGCGCCCCGACATCCACATGCTCGACCTGCAATACATCAACCTGAACGGCACCGGCGCCGGCATCGACGGCATCAAGGCGGGACCCGGCCGCTTCAGCTATGCGCTCTTCAAGGATAACGACACCAACGTCACCGATCCGGTCACCGGCCGCGTCGTCAACTCCAACGCCGCGATGCGCCACAACCTGGTGTACCAGGGCTTGCCGACCAACCAGCACGGCAGCCTCGACGCCGTGGTCTCGCTGATCAAGGCGGAAGGCACGAGCGGCGTGCACAACGGCTGGCAGGCGTCGCTGTTCCACAACCAGGAAAAGGTGTTCGGCGGCACCAACACCGTCGGCATCCAATACGGCGTCGGCCCCGGCACCGGCATCGGCGGCCAGTGCTGCAACCGCATCGGCCGCTCCGGCTTCACCTCGCAAGGCTCGGACGTGACCCGCCTGCGCGTCTTCGATTCGCTGTGGATCCAGCCGACGCCCAAGTTCGGCGCCCAATTCGTGGCCCTGGTCCAGCGCGACAAGTCCGATGCCGCCGGCGGCGCCACCACCTGGACCACGGTCGGCGTGCGCCCGGTCTACGCGATCTCGCAGCACATCAAGCTGCAAGCCGAACTCGGCATCGATCGCGTGAAGGAGCCGACCGGCCCGGCCAAGCGTCTGACCAAGATCACGCTGGCGCCGACGATCGCCGCCGGCCCTGGCGTCTGGTCGCGCCCGGAACTGCGCGCCTTCGTCACCTACGGCAAATGGAATGACGCGGCCACGGCCTCGGTCAACGCGTCCAACGAAGGCGGCCCGGTCTACGGCAACCGCACCAGCGCGACCTCGTACGGCTTCCAGGTCGAGACCTGGTTCTAAACCAACATCAGGAGACAGCTTCATGAAACTCAAGCAAATCGCTCAAGCAATTCTCGTCGCGACAACCGGCCTGGCCGCCACGGCGCAGGCGGGCAACGTCGAAGTGCTGCATTACTGGACTTCCGGCGGCGAAGCCAAATCGGTCGCGGAACTGAAGAAGATCATGGAAGGCAAGGGCGTCGCCTGGAAAGACTTCGCGGTCGCCGGCGGCGGCGGCGAGAACGCGATGACTGCCTTGAAGGCGCGCGTCATCGCCGGCAACGCGCCGACCGCGGCCCAGATCAAGGGGCCGTCGATCCAGGAATGGGGCAAGGAAGGCGTGCTCGCCAGCATCGACGCCGCCGCGGCCGAAGGCAAGTGGGACACGGTGCTGCCGCCGGTGGTGTCGGCCGTGATGAAATACCAGGGCCATTACGTCGCCGCGCCGGTCAACGTGCATCGCGTCAACTGGTTGTGGATCAATCCGGAAGTCTTGTCCAAGGCCGGCGCCAAGGTGCCGACCAACTTCACCGAATTCTTCGACGCCGCCGAGAAGATCAAGAAGGCCGGCTTCACCGCCGTCGCCCACGGCGGCCAGCCGTGGCAGGATGCCACGCTGTTCGAATCGGTCGTGCTCGGCGTCGGCGGCCCGGAGTTCTACAAGAAAGCGATCGTGCAGCTCGATCCGGCCGCGCTGACCAGCCCGACGATGATCCAATCCTTCGACACGCTGGCCCGGATCAAGAGCTACATCGACAAGGATGCCGCCGGCCGCGACTGGAACCTGGCGACGGCGATGGTCATCAACGGCAAGGCCGGCATGCAATTCATGGGCGACTGGGCGAAGGGCGAATTCACGGTCGCCGGCAAGCTGCCCGGCCGCGACTACCTGTGCGTGGCCGCGCCCGGCACCGAGAAGGCGTTCACCTTCAACATCGATTCGATGGCGATGTTCAAGGTCAAGAGCCCCGACGCCCAGAAATCGCAGCTGGCGCTGGCGAACGCGATCATGAGCCCCGAGTTCCAGGAAATCTTCAACCTCAACAAGGGCTCGATCCCGGCGCGCGGCGGCGTGACGCGCGCCAACTTCGACAGCTGCGCCGTCAAGTCGATGAACGACATGGACGCCACCAGCAAGGGCGGCGGCCTGGTGCCGAGCTTCGCGCATGGCATGGCGATCAGCTCGGCCAAGCAGGGTGCGATCGTCGACGTGGTGGCGAAGTTCATGAGCTCGAACATGACCTCGCAGGCGGCGGTGCAGGCGCTCGCCAAGGCCGCCAAGACCCGCTGAGCCCGCTGAGCGGTTTGCAGGACGGCGCCGGCCACCCTCTTTGCCGGCGCCGGGAAGCGGCGGACGTCCTTCGCCGCCGTTTCCGAACCCGGAGGATTTCATGTCTGACACCGCACTATCGCCCACCGTGTCCACCTTGCACACCTCGCCTGCCTTGCCGACGAGCGCCGATCCGCACCGCGGACGATCGTCCGCCCGCGACACCGGCAACTCCAGCCTGGCGGCCTTCGCCGACCGGTGGCTGCCGCGCCTCGTGCTGTCGCCGACGATCATCGTCTCGCTGGTCTTCGTCTACGGCTTCATCGGGTTGACCGGTTACCTGTCGCTGACCGAATCGGCGCTGCTGCCGAGATTCGAGTTCGCCGGCTTCGTGCAATACGAAACGCTGTTCGAGCTCGACCGCTGGTGGACCGCTGCCGCCAACCTCGGCCTGTTCGGCATCCCCTTCATCGCCATCTGCCTCGCGCTCGGATTGTTCCTCGCGATCCTGCTCGACCAGCGCATCCGCCTCGAAGGCGCCTTGCGCGCGATCTACCTGTACCCGATGGCGCTGTCCTTCATCGTGACCGGCGCCGCGTGGAAATGGATACTCAATCCCGGCCTCGGCCTCGAAAAGACGATGCGCGACTGGGGCTTCGAGAATTTTTCCTTCGACTGGCTGGTCGATTCCGATATGGCGATCTATACCGTCGTGATCGCCGGCGTCTGGCAATCGTCGGGCTTCGTCATGGCCTTGTTCCTCTCCGGGCTGCGCGGCATCGACGACAGCATCATCAAGGCGGCCATGGTCGACGGCGCCAGCCTGCCGACGATCTATCTGCGCATCGTGATTCCCGCGTTGCGCCCGGTGTTCCTTTCCGTGCTGCTGGTGCTGTCGCATATCGCGATCAAGAGTTTCGACCTGGTGATGGCGCTGACCGCCGGCGGGCCGGGAACCTCTTCCGACGTGCCGGCCGTGTTCATGTACCAGTTCTCGTTCACGCGCGGCCAGCTCGGGCTCGGCGCGGCGTCCGCGATGATGATGCTGGCGACCGTGCTGGCGGTGATCGTCCCGCTGATGTATCTCGAAACCAAGGGAGCCAGGCATGCACGCTGACACCTACGCCAACGGCGCGCCGAACCTGTCCGTCGGCCGCCTGTTCATCTACCTGCTGCTCGGCCTGGTCGCGCTGTACTACCTCGCGCCGCTGTACGTCATGCTGTCGACTTCGGTCAAGACGCTCGACGAGATCCGCGCCGGCAACCTGCTGAGCCTGCCGCAGGCGCCGACGCTGGCCGCCTGGTCCAAGGCCTGGAGCGGCGCCTGCACCAGCGTGCAATGCGAGGGCCTCGCGCCTTACTTCTGGAATTCGATGAAGATGACCTTGCCGGCGATGCTGCTGTCGACGCTGATCGGCTCGCTCAACGGCTATGTGCTGGCGCACTGGCGCTTTCGCGGCGCCGACATCGTGTTCACCGCCTTGATGGTCGGCTGCTTCATTCCGTTCCAGGTCGTGATCCTGCCGATGGCGCGCCTGCTCGGCGCGGCGGAACTGGCCAACACCGCCACCGGCCTCGTCATCGTCCACACGATCTACGGCCTGGCGTTCACGACGCTGTTCTTCCGCAATTACTACGTGACGGTGCCCGAGGAACTGGTCAAGGCGGCGCGCATCGACGGCGCCGGCTTCTTCACCATCTACCGTCGCATCATCTTCCCGTTGTCGTTGCCGATCTTCATGGTCTGCTTCATCTGGCAATTCACGCAGATCTGGAACGATTTCCTGTTCGGCGTCGTGTTCGGCGGCTCGGACGCGCAGCCGGTGACGGTGGCGCTGAACAACCTCGTCAACACGTCGACCGGCGTCGTCGAATACAACGTCAACATGGCGGCCGCGATCATCGCCGCGCTGCCGACGCTCGTCATCTATCTGATCGCGGGCAAATATTTCGTGCGCGGCCTGACCGCCGGCGCGGTGAAAGGATAAACGACATGGCAAGCCTCTCGATCCGCAATGTGCGCAAGGTCTATCCCAACGGCGCCGAAGTCCTGAAAGGCGTCGATCTCGACATCGAGGACGGTCAGTTCCTGATCCTGGTCGGCGGCTCTGGCTGCGGCAAGTCTACGCTGCTCAACATGATCGCCGGGCTCGAAACCGTCAGCGACGGCGAGATCCGCATCGGCGACCGCTGCGTCAACCATGTGCCGCCGAAATCGCGCGACATCGCCATGGTGTTCCAGTCGTACGCGCTGTATCCGACCATGACGGTGCGCGAGAACATCTCGTTCGGCCTGGGCATCCGCAAGGTGCCGAAGGAGGAGCAGAAGAAGACCGTCGAGCGCGTCGCCGACATCCTGAAGATTTCGCACCTGCTCGATCGCAAGCCGGCCATGCTGTCCGGCGGCCAGCGCCAGCGCGTCGCCATGGGCCGCGCCATCGCGCGCGATCCGGCGCTGTTCCTGTTCGACGAACCGCTCTCGAATCTCGACGCCAAGCTGCGCGTCGACATGCGCGCCGAGATCAAGCTGATGCACCAGCGCCTCGGCTCCACCATCGTCTACGTCACCCACGACCAGATCGAAGCGATGACGCTCGGCGACCGCATCGCGGTGATGAAGGACGGCGTGGTGCAGCAGTTCGGGAGCCCGCAGGAAATCTACGACCAGCCGGCCAACCTGTTCGTGGCCGGCTTCATCGGCTCGCCGTCGATGAACTTCTTGCGCGGCAGGCTGGCCTCGTTGGGACGCGGCTCGGCCTTCATGCTCGAACACGAAGACAACACCACCCTGCTGCCGCTGCCGATGGAAGCGAACCTGACCGCCTGGCACGGCCGGGAAGTGATACTCGGCGTGCGGCCGGAGCACGTGACCGATGCCGCCAGCGCGCGCCGTTCCGAAGCGGCCGACGGCCGGCATCCGACCGAAGTCGCCTGCACGGTCGAGCTGACCGAGCCGACCGGCCCGGACACCTTGGTGTTCGCACGCTTCAACGGCGGACGCATCACGTGCCGCACGCATCCGCGCGCCGCCGCCGTGCCGGGCGGACGGATGACGCTGGCCTTCGACTTGTCGAAGGCGGTGCTGTTCGATCCGGCCACCGAGCAGCGCATCGCCTGAATGCGGAGCGCATCATGAATGGATTGAACGCCTCGCCGCAACCGGCATACCCGGCACCTCCGGCGCGCACCGGCAGGAACACGGCTTTCCCGCGCCTGCTGGCCGATATCGGCGGCACGAATGCGCGCTTCGCGCTGGAGTTGGAAGACGGCCGTATCGCCGCGGTGGGCGTGCTGCCGTGCAAGGCCTATGCAACGCTGCCGGATGCGTTGCGCGCCTACCGGCAATCGCCGGAGGCGGCGGCGCTCGGCGCGGCGCGCGCGCGCCTGGCGGCGTTCGCGATCGCCAATCCGGTCGACGGCGACGAGGTCGCCATGACCAACCACCACTGGCGTTTCTCGATCGAAGCGCTGCGGCGCGAGTTCGACTTCGCGTCGCTGCTGGTGGTCAACGATTTCAAGGCGCTCGCGATGGCGTTGCCGCGACTCGGCGCGCGCGACCTGCGGCAAGTCGGCGGCGGCTGCGCGAAGCCGCGCGGCGTGCTCGGCCTGGTCGGCGTCGGCACCGGCGTCGGCGTCTCCGCGCTCGTCCCGGCCGGCGACGGCTGGTCCGCGCTCGACAGCGAAGGCGGCCATGCGACCTTCACGCCCGCCAACGAGCGCGAGGTCGCGATCCTGCGCCACGCCTGGCGCCACCATCCGCATGTGTCGGCCGAGCGCCTGCTGGCCGGCATCGGCCTCGACATCATGTATCGCGCGCTGGCCGAGCTGGCCGGCGTCAAGGCGGAAGACCTCAGCGTGCCGCAGATACTGGAACGCGGCCTGAACGGCGGCTGCACGGTATGCGCGCAAACCATCGAATGCTTCTGCGACATCCTCGGCACGCTGGCCGGCAACGTCGCGCTCACCTTCGGCGCCAAGGGCGGCATCTACATCGGCGGCGGCATCGTGCCGCGCCTCGGCGAGCGCTTCCTGCATTCGGGCTTCCGCAAGCGTTTCGAGCAGAAGGGCAGGCTGTCGGCCTACCTGGCGGAGATACCGACCTATGTCATCACCGCCGAGTATCCGGCGTTTCTCGGCGTGGCGGCGCTGCTGGAGCAGGCCGCCTCGACATAGGGGACGGGCATTCCCGCCGTGCACGGCATCGCGTACGATGGCGGCTTTTTTGGCAACAGGCTTTGAACGGAGCAGCAGCAAACGAGGAGACAAACTTCATCAACCGGCCTGGCCCGCTGAAGTCCATGCGATCGTCCGGCCATTCACCCGGAGTGCCACATGAAAAACAATACAAGGCAGTGCATGCGAGGAGACACAGGTGCGACGCGGAACGGCAGGAGGAAGCGGCTGCTCGCCATCGCGGCGGCAGGCGCGGCCCTGTTGGCCGCGAGCGGTTGCGGCAACCAGGCGGACATGGATGCCGCCGACGCGCAAGGCGGCGCGCGCCAGCTGGCGACGGCGACCGTCTCCGCGCTACCCACCTATACCGACTGGCCCGCGATCGCTAGCGCGATCCCCAAGGATGCCGCGATGGAAGCGCGCATCGACGGCATCATCGCGAGCATGACGCTGGCGCAGAAGGTCGGCCAGATGACGCAGCCGGAAATCAAGAGCATCACGCCGGCGCAAGTCACGCAGTACTACATCGGTTCCGTGCTCAACGGCGGCGGCTCCTGGCCGAACAACAACAAGTACGCCACGGCGGCCGACTGGGTCGCGCTGGCCGACCGCTACTACGACGCCTCGATGGCGACCGACATGGCGACCAAGATCCCGCTGATCTGGGGCACCGACGCCGTCCACGGCCACAACAACGTCTACGGCGCGACGATCTTCCCGCACAACATCGGCCTTGGCGCCGCCCGCAACCCCGCGCTCATCACGCAGATCGGCGCCGCCGTCGGCAAGCAGGTGCGCGCGACCGGGATCGACTGGGTATTCGCGCCGACGCTGGCCGTGGTGCGCGACGACCGCTGGGGCCGCGCCTATGAAGGTTTCTCGGAAGATCCGGCCATCGTCAACCAATACGGCGGCGCCTACGTCACCGGCCTGCAAGGCACGTTCGCCAGCGACGCCAACGTCGTCGCCACCGCCAAGCATTTCATCGGCGACGGCGGCACCGACCAGGGCACGGACCAGGGCGTCAACAAGGCGTCGAAAGCCGACATGATCAACCTCCACGGCCAGGGCTACTATAGCGCGCTGGCCGCCGGCGCCCAGACCGTGATGGCATCGTTCAATGGCTGGAACGACGTCGCGGCCGGCGTGGACTACGGCAAGATGCATGGCAGCAAGACCATGCTGACCGACATCCTGAAAGCCAAGATGGGTTTCGACGGCCTGGTCGTCTCCGACTGGAACGGCATCGCGCAAGTGCCGGGCTGCAGCAATGCCAGCTGTCCGCAGGCCATCAACGCCGGCATCGACATGGTGATGGTGCCGGACGACTGGCAAGCCTTCATCGCCAACACGATCGCACAAGTCCAGTCGGGGCAGATCCCGATGGCGCGCATCGACGACGCCGTGCGCCGCATCCTGCGCGTGAAGCTGCGCGCCGGCCTGTTCGACGGCAAGAAACCTTCGCTCAATACCAATGCCGGCAGCCAGTCCGCGCTGCAGGCGCGCACGCTGGCGCGCCAGGCGGTGCAGCAATCGCTGGTGCTGTTGAAGAACAACGGCGGCGTGCTGCCGCTGACGCGCGGCAAGCGCATCCTGGTTGTCGGCAAGAGTGCGGACAGCCTGCAGAACCAGACTGGCGGCTGGTCGCTGACCTGGCAAGGCACCGGCAACCAGAACAGCGACTTCCCGGCGGGCGACACGATAATCGCCGGCATCCGCGAGGCGGCCGGCAGCGCCAACGTCACCTATAGCGCGACCGGCTCCGGCGTGAATGTCGCGGGCTACGACGCCGTCATCGCCGTGCTCGGCGAAACGCCGTACGCGGAAGGCGTCGGCGATATCGGCGCCAGCGGCACGCTGCTGCACAGCAGCCGCCATCCGGAAGACCTGGCCGCGCTCGATGCGGTGTACGGCAAGGGCGTGCCGGTGGTCACCGTATTCGTCGCCGGCCGGCCGTTGTACGTCAACGACTTGCTCAACCGTTCGAATGCCTTCGTCGCCGCCTGGCTGCCGGGCACCGAAGGCAAGGGCGTGGCCGACGTGATCTTCCGCGCCTCCAGCGGCAGGATCAACAAGAGCTTCACCGGCCTGCTGCCGTTCTCGTGGCCGAAGTCGGGTTGCCAGACGGCGTTGAATGTCAACGACGCCGGCTACGCGCCCTTGTTCGCCTACGGCTACGGCCTGCGCTACGGCGACGCCACCACGGTCGGCACGCTCGACGAAACGGCGCCGACTACCGGCTGCGGCATCGGCGGCGATGCCAGCGCGCCGCTGCAGATATTCAACCAGGTCGACAAGCCGCCGTACACGCTGTACGTCTCCGCCGCCGCCAACGGCTGGGCCGGCACGGCGGTGGGATCGGACTTGAACGCGACGCTCGACCTGCCGGCAGGCAACCCGAGCATCCGCGTGCAGACGACGCAGATCAACGTGCAACAGGATGCCAAGCTGGTGACGTGGTATGCGCCGGCGCAGATCTATGCGCAGTCGGCCCAGAAATACAACCTGCAGTCCTACGTCAACGCGAACGCGGCGCTGCAATTCGATACCGTGACGACGCAATTGCCGCAAGGCGCGGTCGCGATCACCATGGATTGCGGTTATCCGTGCCGCGGCGAACTCAATATCACCAACGTGATGAAGCGCGTCGGCGCCAACGTCAAGCAGACGGTCAAGATTCCGCTGGCATGCTTCGCGGCGGTGGGGACCGATTTCGCGAATCTCGATACGCCGTTCCTGATCTACTCGGGCGGCGGGTTCGCGGCGGCGTTCACGAATATCCGGATCGTGCCGGGGGCGGCGGGGGATGCCGATGCGCTCGGTTGCCCGGCGGTGACTGGTGCTGCGGGCGGCTAGGTTGCAAGGAAACTCAGCCACGCTCCGGCGTGGCTGAGAATTCAAAATGAGAAAGCCAGGTCGGCAGCGAGCACGTTCTTGGCTTAGATCGGCGGCAGTCCCCTTGCGGATCGCATCTGGTTGACGTGCCTGCGGTTCTCATGCACCTCGTCATACCCCGTACGGTAGTCGTACTCTTCAGCCAGACGGTTCTTGACGAATCCCCATACGGTGAGACCCACGGAAACCGGGAAGAGCCAGCCGCCCGCGGCGGCCGGACCGTTCACGCCGACGCGACGAAGCAACTCAGATTCCGCCTTGCCCAGTTCCTGCGGAGAGACCGAGTCGAGCAAGGCGGAAGCGAAGTTTTGTCCGACCGAATCCTTCGGCATCCCTTTGGCTTTGGCCACGGTGGCGCGATCGATCCACCCCACGATCTTGCCGTCCGCATTGATCAGGGAGCCGAGCGCGCCCACGACCATGCCGTCGCGGTTCAAGAGGACATCGCCGCGGGCCGGGTTCAGGCAATATTGGTAGTAGTACGCATCGAGCGCCGTCGCCACGCATTCCCATCGTGTCGCGATCCTCTTGTCCGTCGCCGCGCGTTTATCGGCGGCTACTTTCTTCGACAACGCCTCGAGATCGCGCTTCAGGCTCGACGTTTCCAGCTGGTTCAGCGTAGCAATCACGTTGCGCCCTACGTGGCCGATAGGGACTTCATCCTCTGCGCTCTGCGCGAGCGATGACAAGGACCACTGCACGCCGTCGATTTTCATGAGTCGACCCTCCGGTTCCCGATGCGAAGAGGCCACAGCGGGCGCTGACTTGAAACCGTGTCTTGCGCGGACCGAGGTGAGGGACCTCGACGGTGTCTTGTTTTGCGTCAAAGCGCTGTAGGCAACACAGGACTCGATTTACCTGCTTTTCTTGTCGAGCACTGTACGAAATTAGCAGCGCCATATCGAAACGCAAATCCGCCGTGGGAGGCATATGACGCCCATCAAACACCGGGCAGGCTCTGGCAAATCAGGAATGGCGCGCATATACGTGTTTTGCCGATGTGCATGTTCGAGCGGGCGCTCTCAACGACCTTCGCTGGTTTCGCCGCGATGCGAGGCTGTCCGCTCTTCGATTCGTGCGTTTTCTTGCGCCATCCGCTGCCTGACGCCGCCCTCGACCGTTCTGCCGGCCCGCATCGGCCGGTGGAGCGCCCCCGCTGTCGGGGGCGCCGGCGGCGCGGTCTCGATCTGGTACCTATGGGAGATGTTCGCGGCGATCCTTTCGGTGAGATCGGGGAGGAGATGATGGGAAAGATAAGCGCCTTTCGCCTTCCAGCCGACCGGCAGCTCTTCGCGAGGATGGATCGAGACCCACACGATCGCATCGATCACCTTTTGCGGGTCGTCGAGCGCCGCCATGCGCGGCGTGCCTCCGCTGTAATTGGCGGCATGCGTGAAAAGCGGCGTGTCGGCGGCCCAGGGCATGACCGTCGCGACGGCTATCTTGTCGCTGCCGCTCAGGCGGATTTCTTCGTTGAGCGTGCGTCCGAGGCTGAGCACGCCGGCTTTCGACGCCGCGTAGGAAGCCTGATAAGCGAGAGGAACCTCGCTCTCGACGGAACCGATGTTGACGAGCGTGCCGAACCCTTGCGCGCGGAACTGCCGCATCGCGGCATGGCTGCCGTAAATGACGCCTTTCAAGTTGACATCGATGAGGCGAGCATGATCTTCGACGGGAATGTCCTCGAAGCGCCCGATCGCCACGACGCCCGCATTGTTGATCCACACGTCGATGCGGCCGAACCGTGCCATCGTATCGGCGGCAAGCTTTTCGATATCCTCCGGCTTGCTGACGTCGGTAGTGACAACCAGCGGCGTTCCGCCGGCGGCGCGCGCCTCGGCGGCGACTTCCTTGAGCAGTTCGGTCCGGCGCGCGGCCAACACGACGTTTGCATGCATCGATGCAAGCTTGACCGCGACGCCGCGCCCGAATCCGCTGGAGGCGCCAGTGATGACATAGGTCTTTTGCGCGACGCTCCGTTGGTCGTCGGGCGTGAGTCGGCCGGTAGTGGCGCAACCGGCAAGTTGAAGAACGGCGCAGAGCAACGCCAATGATAAGAACTTCCCGGGCGCAAGGGGGCGCATGGTATCCATTTCTTATCTCCTGATGAGATCGGGGAAGCGGTCACTTACGCAAGATGTATTCCCGAGGAACCAGGGAGTGTGTTGAACGGCAGTCGGCAGAGGAGGCCATGGTTCGGTGTGCCGCAGGAAGAGAAGTCGAACGGTATTTGGGAAAACATTTCACCGATATCACGTATTTGTGGGATGGCAATGTCCTGGGAATGTTTATACAATTGCGCCGCTTCGAGGATCAACTATCGCTTACATGAAAGGGCATTCAATAACATGAAGAATTTTGCCGCCGCAGCCAACTCCCGGCTTGGCTTTTTGAATTGGGTGATCATTTTCTTTGCGATTGCGCTCTCGGGATTGGAAGTGCATGCAGCCGATCTGACGGGACTATGGAACAATACTGCGCGTTTCCAATCGATAAGGGATTACACGGAAATGCCTTCCGGTCATAAGGAAGGATTTGCCGTAGAGCGTCCGGACGTGATTATCAACGGTCTTCCTACGGTCTTTCTCTACCATCGTTGCTTCGACGGGAACCTGAAGGCTCAGATATGCCTACGAATCTATGATCCGACTGTGACGACCCAACATCGGGACGTCGGCCTTATCGTTTCTCACACTCTCGGTGTCCACGCGGCAGCGCCGTCGGTTGCCAAAATCAACGACAAGTGGACGATGGTTTATGAGGAAGGTGGCGGCGGAGTATATTGGGCAACGTCACTCGACGGCATTGTCTGGACCAAAATGGGAGCGCTATTTTCCGACGGCATTATCAGAGCTACCCCAAGTCTGTATGTTTTTCAGGGCGTGGTGTATGTGTTCTACGCGCAATTTCTCGATTCCAGTCACCAGCAGCTGGGTGTTATCTTTCACAGCGGCTCCGGCATGCAGAATTTGCGGCAGTACGGCGGCGGCTATGTTTTAAAGGGTTCGCAATCCTGGGATGCCGGTTCCGTCAGCATGCCGCGCATTGTCTTTCAAAATGGTTACCATTGGATGTTCTATGAAGGAGGAAGTCTGAACTTCGAATGCTCGCCGAATCTTAAACAAAAAAATCTGATGGGCTGGGGAATCGCGAGAAGCAGGGACTTGGTCAATTGGGAAAAATGGTCTCGAAATCCGATCATGCGACACGATGCGACGTACAGCTCGGAGTCATGTGGTCACGATATGCCTCAACCCTTCATTAGCGCGAGCACTGGCAAGACCCATGTCTTTTATTCAAGCAACGATACGCATACGCTGAAGATGGATTATCTTGTCGATGGAAACGCATGCGGCCAGTCGATGCAATACCCGAACTGGAAGGAAACCAATCATCAGTGCATGCCCTCTTGCGGCGCGATGGGCGGCACGCTTTGCTATTCGACCAAGACTTGCGGCAGTGGAACGCAAACGCGGCTGGGCATGAGCCACGATTGCGGCTCCTGCTGCAAATAACATGGATTGTTGAAACATCGACCGTAAGGATGCAAGTCGTCCTTACGGTTTTTTTGTATCGGATGCTTAGCGCCCGCCATATCGAAATCGTAGTTCCAGGCACTCGAACAGGCTCTTCGATAATGGATATGTCGTTGTTCAACTCTCCCGTTTCCTATCCTTCTCCCACAACACATCGCTCCCCCCCGCAAACCGGTTCAGCACCCGCGACAACACGAACATCAAATCCGACAACCGGTTCAGATATCGCCGCGGATTGGTGTTGAGCGTTTCAGCTTTCCCAAGACTGACGACGACGCGTTCCGCCCGCCGGCAGATCGTCCGGCACACATGCGCCAGCGCCGCCGCGCGCGAGCCGGCCGGCAGGATGAAGTCCTTCAACGGCGGCAGGTCGGCGTTGTACTTCTCCAGCAGCGCATCGAGCCGCGCGACGTGGCCGTCCTGGATCAGGCTATAGCCCGGGATGCACAATTCGCCGCCGAGATCGAACAAGTCGTGCTGGATCGAAATCAATTCCTCGCGCAGCGCTTCCGGCAATTCCTCGCACAGCAGCAGGCCGATATGCGAATTCAATTCGTCGACGTCGCCCATGGCATGGACGCGCAGGCTATCCTTGTCGGTGCGGCTGCCGTCGCCCAGGCCGGTGGTGCCGTTGTCCCCGGTGCGGGTTGCGATTTTCGAGAGTCGGTTGCCCATGTTCGTAGAGAGTGAGGGTTGAAAAATGGAGTATCGGCCGATTATAGTCCCGGCGCGGCCGGCTTCCTTGATCCGGATTGCCGTCTCCGTAAAACTACTGGTTAGCAGACGGCTGTCCCGGGAGTAGAATCGAAACACTCCGGAGGCCCACATGAACCATCCCGCCCAGTTCGCGGCTGCCAGAAAGCCGCTTCCTGCCGAATTGCTCGCTGCTTTGCAGGCGATCTTCGAAGACCGCGTCACCACCTCGCAGGCGATGCGCGAACACCACGGCCGCGACGAGTCTTCCTACGATCCGATGCTGCCCGACGCCGTCGTGTTCGCCCAGACCACGGAGGAAGTCGCGCAGGCGGTCAAGCTGTGCGCCGCCCACGCGGTGCCGATCATCGCCTACGGCACCGGCACCTCGCTCGAAGGCCATGTGCTGGCGCTGCAGGGCGGAGTGACGATCGATCTGTCGCAGATGAACAAGGTGATCGCCATCCATCCGGAAGACTTGACGGCGACGGTGGAGGCCGGCGTCACGCGCAAGCAGCTCAACCAGGAGATCCGCGACACCGGCCTGTTCTTCCCGATCGATCCGGGCGCCGATGCCTCGCTCGGCGGCATGGCGGCCACGCGCGCCTCGGGCACCAATGCCGTGCGCTACGGCACCATGCGCGAGAACGTGCTGGCGCTGACGGTGGTCACCGCCGACGGCCGCATCATCAAGACCGGCACGCGCGCCAGGAAATCCGCGGCCGGCTACGATCTCACCCGCCTGTTCGTCGGCAGCGAGGGCACGCTCGGCATCATCACCGAAGTCACGGTCAAGCTCTATCCGCAGCCGGAGGCGATCTCGGCCGCCGTTTGCTCGTTCCCGTCGACGGCCGATGCGGTCAATACCGTGATCGCCACGATCCAGATGGGCGTGCCGGTGGCGCGCGTCGAATTCCTCGACGAGAACGGCGTCAAGGCGATCAATGCCTACGACAAGCTGGGCTTGCCGGAGCAGCCGCTGCTGCTGTTCGAATTCCACGGCAGCGAGCACGGCGTGAAGGAGCAGGCCGAGACCGTCGAGGGCATCGCCGCCGAATACAATGCGATCGGCTTCGAATGGGCGACGCGGCCGGAAGACCGCTCGCGCCTGTGGGCCGCGCGTCACAACGCTTATTTCGCGCTGCTGCAGATGCGTCCGGGCCATCGCTCCATCACCACCGATTGCTGCGTGCCGATCTCGCGCCTGGCCGAATGCATCCTCGACACGCAAGCCGATTGCACACGCCATGGCCTGGTGCATTCGATCATCGGCCATGTCGGCGACGGCAATTTCCATGTGCTGATCCTGGTCGATCCGCACGATGCCGAAGAGGTCGCCAATGCGGAAGGCGTGAATAGCCGCATGGTGTCGCGGGCGCTGGCGATGGACGGCACTTGCACTGGCGAACACGGCGTGGGCATGCACAAGATGGATTTCCTGGTGCAGGAACACGGCGACGGCGCGATCGATACCATGCGCGCCATCAAGCGCGCGCTCGATCCGAACAATCTGCTGAATCCCGGCAAGGTCATCCGCTGGTAGGCATCATTCCTCACAGGCTTCCATGGTTACCCGACTTCCTCCCGTTCATGCGTTGTCCGCCTTCGAGGCCGCCGCGCGCCTGGGTTCTTTCGCGGTCGCGGCCGAAGAGTTGTGCATCACGCCGTCGGCGTTGTCGCATCGCATCCGCTTGCTGGAAGAATTCGTCGGCGAACGCCTGTTTCTGCGCGACGGCCGCACCGTGACGTTGTCCGAATTCGGCCGCCGTTACCTGGACGTGGTGCGCGCCGCCTTGCGCACGCTGGCGGAATTCCCTCTGCCGAACAAGAGCGTGCCGGCTCAGCCGCGCGTGAAGGTGACGGTGCCGCCGACCTTCGCGCGTTGCCTCCTGATGCCGAGGCTGCACGGCTTCGCGCAGCAGTATCCGGACATCGTGCTGGAGATGTTCCTATCGGTGCCTTTGTACGACCTGAGCCTGTCGGAAAGCGATGTCGAGGTGCGCTTCGGCGTCGGCAAGTATCCCGACCTGGTCACCGAGAAATTGCTCGAGGAACCGACCTTCGCCGTCGCCAGCCCGGCCTATCTGCGGAAGATCGGCGGCTTGCGAACGCCGGCCGACCTGGAGAAGGCGACGCTGCTGCGCTCCGCGCTGGAGCCGTGGCAGCCGTGGTTCGAGGCGGCCGGCCTCGATTGGCCGGAGCCATCCGCCGGCTTGCGCATCGACGATCTCGGCCTGCTGCTGGAGGCGGTGCGGCATGGGCACGGCGTGGCCCTGACGCGCGAGCATTTCGCGCGGCCGCTGATTGAGAGCGGCGAAGTGGTCGAGCTGTTCGACGTGCGGCTGGCGACGCCGCCGCATGCCTATTACGTCGTCTACGAGCGGCCGGTGCGCGACCGGCCGGAGGTGAATCTCTTCATCGATTGGTTGCTGGCGACTTTCCGCAAGGCTTGAGGCGCCGCGCTCGGTGCGCTCATAACATCAACAATGGTCATCGAGCCGAGGCGTAAGACGTTTTCGGCATTACTGGCAGGCGTTTTGGCACATTGCCTGCACCGAATCACTCAGCGGGCGGTTCGTCGCGGTTTCCGTCGCGAGCGCTGCAGCGGCGCCTTGGCCGCGCACGACATGCTCCCTCAATCCAATCGGCCCGTTGTCGTTGTGTTAATCGATATGGGAGGCCAGCCGTTCTTGTAAGCTGAAAAGATTTCACGCCCGGCGCCAAAGAATTTTCAGCGAGTTTGGCCGCAAGCCAGGCCGGTTTCGCTACACTTGATTCGCCACCATCCCAGCCAGGACGCGGACATGAACGCCCCTACGATTCCTCCTTTCACCGCCGAACGCCAACGCGAAGTCGTGGCCGCCCTGCGCGCTTCGTTGCCGGCGCAATGCGTGCTGTTCGACGAGGAAGACACGCGCCCCTATGAATGCGACGGCTTGGCGGCCTACCGGCAACTGCCGATGGTGGTGGCGTTGCCGCAGAACGAGGAACAGATCGTCGCGGTGTTGCAGACCTGCCACCGCCTGCGGGTGCCGATCGTGCCGCGCGGCGCCGGCACCGGCTTGTCGGGCGGGGCGATGCCGATCGCCAACGGCGTCGTGCTGTCCACCGCCAAGCTCAATCGCATCCTGAAGCTCGACCCCCGGGCGCGCACCGCGACGGTGCAGCCGGGCGTCCGCAATCTCGCGATTTCCGACGCTGCCGCCGCGCACGGCCTGTATTACGCACCCGATCCGTCGTCGCAGATCGCCTGCACGATCGGCGGCAACGTCGCCGAGAATTCCGGCGGCGTGCATTGCCTCAAGTACGGCCTCACCGTCCACAACGTTCTGCGCGTGCGCATGGTGACGATGGAAGGCGAGATCGTCGAGCTCGGCAGCGAGGCGCTCGATGCGCCCGGCCTCGATCTGCTGGCGGTCTTCATCGGTTCCGAAGGCATGCTGGGCGTGGTGACCGAAGCCACGGTGAAGCTGATCCCGAAGCCGAGCACGGCGCGCGTCATCATGGCCTCGTTCGACGACGTGGTGCGCGGCGG
Source organism: Paucimonas sp. (assembly GCA_035627375.1). Lineage (GTDB taxonomy): Bacteria > Pseudomonadota > Gammaproteobacteria > Burkholderiales > Burkholderiaceae_D > DASPLX01. The sequence continues at coordinate 30,772 of DASPLX010000036.1, forward strand.
CGACGCGGTCGCCTCCGTGATCGCGGCCGGCATCATCCCGGCCGGCCTGGAGATGATGGACAAGACCTCGTCGCGCATGGTCGAGCCCTTCGTGCGGGCCGGTTACGATACCGAGGCCGAGGCGATCCTGCTGTGCGAATCGGACGGCATTCCGGAAGAGGTGGATGAAGAGATCGCGCGCATGAGCGCGGTGCTCAAGGAGTCAGGCGCGACGGCGATCGCGGTGTCGCGCGACGAGGCCGAGCGCCTGAAGTTCTGGTCCGGCCGCAAGAATGCCTTCCCGGCCGCCGGCCGCATCTCGCCCGATTACTACTGCATGGACGGCACCATACCGCGCAAGCACCTGGCGCGGGTGCTGCTGCGCATCGCCGAGATGGAGAAGAAATACGGCCTGCGCTGCGCCAATGTCTTTCATGCCGGCGACGGCAACCTGCATCCGCTGATCCTGTTCGACGCCAACAAGGAAGACGAATTCCATCGCGCCGAAGCCTTCGGCGCCGAGATCCTGGAACTGTGCGTCGAGGTCGGCGGCACGATCACGGGCGAGCACGGCGTCGGCATCGAGAAGATCAATTCAATGTGCGTGCAATTCACGCCGAAGGAAATCGAGGCGCTCACCGCGCTCAAGCGCGCCTTCGATGTTGCCGGCCTGCTCAATCCGGACAAGGCGATTCCGACGCTCAATCGCTGCGCCGAATACGGCCGCATGCGCGTGTCGGGCGGGCTGATGAAATTCGCCGAACTTCCCAGGTTCTGAAGACGGGATTCCGATGGAACACGTACTGCAACAATTCAAGCAACGGATCGTCGAAGCCGGCGTCAGCAAGACGCCGCTGCGCCTGCGCGGCGGCGGCACCAAGGATTGGTACGGCCAGGCGCTCGACGGCGAGATTCTCGACACCCGCGAGTATCGCGGCATCGTCGCCTACGATCCGACCGAACTCGTGATTACCGCGCGCTGCGGTACGCCGCTGGCGGAGATCGAGGCCGTCTTGGCCGAGCGCAACCAGGTATTGGCTTTCGAGCCGCCGCGCTACGGCGCCGATTCGACCATCGGCGGCGCCGTCGCGAGCGGCCTGTCCGGCCCGCGCCGCCAGGCCGCCGGCGCCGTCCGCGATTTCGTGCTCGGCGCGACGCTGATGGATGGCAAAGGGGAAGTGCTGCGCTTCGGCGGTCGCGTGATGAAAAACGTCGCCGGCTACGACGTCGCGCGCGTGCTGGCCGGATCGCTCGGCATCCTGGGCTTGATGCTGGAAGTGTCGCTGAAGGTCTTGCCGAGACCGTTCTTCGAAACGACGCTGCGCTTCGACGGCATCGGCAAGACGGCTGCGATCGAGCGCTTGAACCAATGGGGCGGCGAACCCTTGCCGATCTCGGCCAGCGCCTGGCACGGCAGGGTGTTGATCGTGCGCCTGTCCGGCGCGCCGGCGGCGGTCGAGGCGGCGGCCGCCAGGCTCGGCGGCGAACGGGTGGACGATGCGCCTGCCTTGTGGAACGGCTTGCGCGACCAGACCAACGACTTCTTCGCCGCGACCTCGGAGCCGGCCGCGCTGTGGCGGCTGTCGCTGCCGTCCGCCACGCCGCCGCTGCGCATCGCCGGCGAGCAGCTGTTCGAATGGGGCGGCGCGCAGCGCTGGTTGCGCACCGAGGCCGATGCCGCGACCCTGCGCGAAGCGGCGCGCAAGGTCGGCGGCCACGCGACGCTGTTTCGCGGCGGCGATAAAGGCGTCGGCGTGTTCCAGCCGCTGGCGCCGGCGGCGGCGGCGATCCATCGCCGTCTCAAGAACGTGTTCGACCCCGCCGGGATTTTCAATCGCGGCAGGATGTACCCGGATATCTAACGGTAACCACTCGATAGCATGCAAACCAATCTCGCCGATTTCATCAAGAACACGCGCGACGGCGAGGAGGCCGAGGCGATCCTGCGCAAGTGCGTGCACTGCGGCTTTTGCACGGCGACCTGCCCGACCTATCAATTGCTCGGCGACGAACTCGACGGCCCGCGCGGACGCATCTACCTGATCAAGCAATTCCTTGAAGGCAAGGAGGCGAGCGCGAAGACGCAGGAGCATCTCGACCGCTGCCTGACCTGTCGCAATTGCGAATCGACCTGTCCCTCGGGCGTGCAATACGGCCGCCTGGCGGACATCGGCCGCAAGCTCGTGGAGCGGCAGGTCAAGCGGCCGCTGCCGGAGCGCCTGCTCCGCACCGCGTTGAAGGAAACGCTGCCGCGCGCATGGCTATTCACGCCGGCCATGAAGGCGGGACAACTGCTGCGGCCGCTGCTGCCGCGCGCGTTGAAGAACAAGGTGCCGGCGCGGCAAAACGCCGGCGCGTGGCCGAAGACGGGCCATGCGCGCAAGATGCTGTTGCTCGACGGTTGCGTGCAGCCGGCGATGGCGCCGAACATCAATGCCGCGACGGCGCGCGTGCTCGATGCCCTGGGCGTGCAATCGATCGTCGCGCCGAAGGCCGGCTGTTGCGGCGCGATCCGCTATCACCTCAACGACCACGACGGCGGCCTCGACGACATGCGCCGCAACATCGACGCCTGGTGGCCTCGGCTCGAAGCGGGCGTCGAGGCGATCGTGATGACGGCGTCGGGCTGCGGTTCGACGGTCAAGGAATACGGACATCTGCTCGCCCACGATCCGGCTTATGCCGCGAAGGCGAAACGCATCTCCGAACTGACCAGGGACTTGAGCGAGATCCTGCCGGATTTCGAGGCGGAGTTGTCGAGGAAGATCGGCGGCAAGCTGCGCCAGCGCGTCGCCTGGCATCCGCCGTGCTCGCTGCAGCACGGACAACAGATACGCGGCAAGGTCGAGGGCTTGCTGCGCGCGATCGGCGTCGATGTGCGGTTATGCGCCGAGAGTCACTTGTGCTGCGGATCGGCCGGCACGTATTCGGTGCTGCAGCCGGAGCTGTCTTGCCAGCTGCGCGACGACAAGATCGCCAGCCTGGAGGCGACGCAATCGGAGCGCATCGTATCGGCCAATATCGGCTGCATCACGCATCTGCAATCGGGAACCGAGACGCCGGTCGAGCATTGGATCGAATTGATAGACCGGTCGCTTGCGCGTAGGTGAATCACTTTATCGTAAAATCCGTCTTTCAATTAGTGCAATTCATCGTTAGACGGAGAATTTCTTGAAAGATATTTTCAAGCTCTTTAAAGCCTCGGAGCAAAAAGAGGAGGTCGTGTCATCGACAACGAAGACCAGCAGGGACATGATGGAATCCACCTCCGAGTCCGCGACAATGTCGGTGACCACGAATATTGGCGGACGACGTTATCGCATCGAGTCTGACGACAATTATTTACAGGACATAAAAGGCGTTTTCGAACCGCATATGGTCGAACTCTTCGATGCCCTGCTCTGCCCGTCTTTCACCGTATTGGATATCGGTGCAAATATCGGTTGCACCTCTATCTTGTTCGGCTCGCGCGTAGAGAAGGTCATCAGTTTCGAACCATCGCCGACGACGTTTTCTTTCCTGCGGAAGAATGTGGCTGCCGCCGAATTGAGCAACGTGTCGCTGATGAATATCGGGTTGGGGAAGGAGAACGGCTCTTTCGAGTTGACGTTCGCGGCGGATAACCGGTCGGGAGGTTTTGTTTCCAACAAGGTTCAGGCGTCCGCCGGGCATAGTGTTGAGAAGATCAAGATTGCGCAAGGCGATGCCTTCTTGAGCGAGCATCCGGTCGAGACGATCGGTTTGATCAAGATCGACGTCGAGGGATTCGAGAAAGACGTTATCGAGGGGTTGCGCACCACGATTTCGCGGCAAAAACCCATCGTCGTCCTCGAGTTGAATCACTGGTGCCTCAACGTCTTCCAGCGCATATCCGTGCCCGATTTCTTGGATTTCCTAAGATCCGTATTTCCGTTCCTGTATGCGGTTGAAAAGGATGAAGCAAGGAATCTGCATGACCCCAACGACGCTTATCACGTGATGTATCACCATGTGGTCGGAGGATTCAAATATCCCAATCTTGTCGGCGCATTCCATGTCGATCAGCTTGAAAAATTCGCGGCGAAGTACCGGATAAACATCGGATAGCGGTACGCTGCAAAAGGTCGGGGCCGCGCTTGCGGCCCCGGACAGTTCTTTTAATCGGCTCACGAAATTGGTGCTTTCGATTTGCCAAGGAGTACCGGCTTAGTTCGGCAAAATCTTATGCCGGAAAATCGTCCTGGTACTCGTGCCATGATCCGCGTAGTTGATATAACCGTTCCAGTAATAGAGATACGGACCTTGTGGAGTGGACAGAATTTGCGGGTACTCTATCCAACAGTTCGGATTCTCCGGATGGTACTCCGTCACAAGCGGATTTTTCTTGGATTTAGTCCAAGAGGACAGTGTATTGGGCGTGGCGGTACGGGCGATCCCGATAGCCCAAAGTCCCGAACACCGATGATGTGTCGCGCCCTCATAGACGTTGTAGAAATAACCGTCTTCGAACGATACATTGCTTGCGCCATAGTTCCTGCCGTCCCAAGCGTCTGGGGCAGCCTTCAGAGGCAATAGTGCATATGGCTCCATGTCGCTAGTTTTGCTGAAAGTATAGGCGTTCTGCAGGAAGCCCTTCGGCAAGGGAGCTTGATAATGGCGTGCTTCCAGATCTGCATCGTCAACGCCGACCCACTGGAGGTACTTGTTGTTGGTTTCCGGAGCTTCAGGATCTACGAAAAAGCTTGGAGTACTCACACTGTTGTTACCCATCTTGCTGCAAGCCACGACGGACTTTACCTGCCAATTGCTCACGCCGTCCGGCGAATGTGCGGACACTGCCGAAAAACCGGTGCATTCTTTTCCAGTTCCTTCGAAGAGACTGTCGAACGTGGCCTCGAACACCATGTAGTAACCGTCGGGCCGTTTGACGACCGACGGATCATATGCCGTCTTTATTTTCCCAATCCCCGATACATAACCGATCGGAATGACCGGATTGGGCGACAGCGTAAATGTCTTGCCCCCATCCGTCGATGTCGCCATATAGATCTGGAAAACGTTCGATCTGAGGTCCGTTTCCTGCCTGAAGTAGGCATAGATCTTCGATGCGCTGGCTTGAACGAAAGCCGCGCGTCCCGGATCGAGCATTGCCGTCCTGCCGGCAGGTACGCCGTTGAACGTGACCAGTTCACGTGCTCCAAGAGCGGCGCTGCCTGAGGCGAAGAGTGCCTGCGTGGCGGACTGATGATCGTACGGAGTCCGGCGAATCAATCGAATGCTGTCCACATTCAAATTCGGATCCGAGTAGTCGGAAATGCGCACACTTTGCCCGTTGCCGGCGTAGACAAAGGAATTGAATTTCACCCACTGATAACCGGTGGAACTGATCACTTTATTGACGGGTGTATCGGTTACATCGTTCAGCGCCACGAACGAAGAGTAGTTGTGCGCAAAACCGTCCTTTGAGCGCAACTTCACCCAGACATCGTAATCGCCGGGCGCCAAATCGCTTGTGGAGGGCACCCACCAAGCATATACGCCAGAACTCGTCCGTGTTACCGCCTTTCCTCCGCTTGCCGCCGCATCAAGGATTACCGTGCCTCCTGCGACCATGTCGGATTCGACGGAGACATCTTTGACGATCGCCAGTTTGTCGACGCTCAAGCCGGCATCCGACCAGTCGGAAACGCGGAGCTGTCCGCCGATTTGAGCCAAGTCGAAAGAAGTGACTCGAATCCACTGAGGTGCCTTGTTGGAAATGCCGACGGTTTGTCCGCCGATATTGACGTCGTTATAGAAAACCTGCGGCCCGAAAGGTTTCGGCCCCGACTGGTTGGGCAGGAGCGACGCGCGTGCGTAAAGCGAATAAGAACCGGTGGTCCAGGTGGACGTATTGTTTACCCACCACGTATAGATTCCTACCGATGATCTGTTGACAGTAGATCCCGCACTTGCGGTTAAGTCGGCGACGACAGTTCCGCCTGCAACGTTCTCGGCTTCAACCGTGGATTGCGTATAGGCAGCGTTCGCCTGATGCAGATTGAGGACTAACAGCGACCCGAAGAGAATTTTTCTCATATTCCTCCAAACTTTTGTTCAAATTGTTTTGAATCAGAATCGAATTCGCATCCGGAGATATTTGTATCGGCTGACAAAATCGGACAGATACGGCGCAATTCTAGGTGCATATCTATGCACGCGAAATACCATATTCGTGGGAGTCAAAGCGCGCGAACGGGGGCGCGACGTCAAGAACGCATCATTGCATGCGGGCGACAATGCTCGCAAATCGCGGAGCAGCCCGTAGCCGGGATAACGAGGCATATGCGGATGCGCATCATGCCTGCCGGTTTGAATCGAGCGGAGGATCTAGGCGGGACAAGTACGCAACAGGCGGGGTGCACATGCCTATTGCATATATTTGGTCACTCCGCCAGCAGCGTCTCGATATCCTTCATCAATTCCTCCGGCTTGGTCTGCGGCGCATAGCGCTTGAACACCGAGCCGTCCTTCTTGACGAGGAACTTGGTGAAATTCCACTTGATCGCCTGCGTGCCCATCAGCCCCGGCGCTTCCTTCTTGAGGTGCTGGAACAGCGGATGGGCCGCGTCGCCGTTGACGTCGATTTTTTCGAACAGCGGGAAGGTGACGCCGAAATTGCGCTCGCAGAAGCTGCCGATCTCTTCCGCCGAGCCGGGTTCCTGGCCGCCGAACTGGTTGCAGGGGAATCCGAGCACTTCCACGCCCTTGTCCTTGAACTGCTGGTACACCGCTTCCAGGCCCTTGTATTGCGGCGTGAAGCCGCATTCGCTGGCGGTGTTGACGATCAGCAGCACCTTGCCGCGATATGCCGAAAGATCGACCGGCTTGCCGGTCAGGCTGTTGGCCTTGAAGTCGTGTACCGATGCCATGCTGTCTCCTTGAGTTTTCTTTTAGACGATTCCCAGATGCTCGGTGCCGCTCGCGAGATCGCGGTCCTTCGCTTCCTTGCCATGCAGCTTGATCTGCAGGCGCAGGTCGTTGACCGAGTCGGCGTTGCGCAAGGCATCTTCGTACGAAATCCGGCCGGCTTCGTAGAGATCGAACAAGGCTTGGTCGAAGGTCTGCATGCCGAGTTCGCGCGACTTCTTCATGATGTCCTTGATCTCGTGCACGTTGCCCTTGAAGATCAGGTCGGAAATCAGCGGCGAATTCAACATCACCTCGACGGCGGCGGCGCGGCCCTTGGTGTCCTTGAGCGGAATCAGCCGCTGCGACAGCATCGCCTTGAGGTTCAGCGACAAGTCCATCAACAGCTGCGGCCGGCGTTCCTCGGGGAAGAAGTTGATGATGCGGTCGAGCGCCTGGTTGGCGCTGTTGGCGTGCATGGTCGCCATGCACAGGTGGCCGGTCTCGGCGAAGGCGATCGCGTAATCCATCGTTTCGCGGTCGCGGATCTCGCCGATCAGGATGACGTCGGGCGCCTGGCGCAGCGTGTTCTTGAGCGCCGCTTCCCAGCTATCGGTGTCGACGCCGACTTCGCGTTGCGTGATCACGCAATTGCGGTGCGGGTGGACGTATTCCACCGGGTCTTCGATCGTGATGATGTGGCCGTAGCTGTTCTCGTTGCGGTAGCCGAGCATGCCGGCCAGCGTCGTCGATTTGCCGGAGCCGGTGGCGCCGACCATGATGACGAGGCCGCGCTTGGTCATCGCGACTTCCTTCAGCACCGGCGGCACGTTCAGGTCTTCGAGTTTCGGAATGGCGGTCGTGATCGTGCGCAGCACCATGCCGACGCGGCCCTGCTGCACGAAGGCCGACACGCGGAAGCGGCCGATGCCGCCCGGGCTGATCGCGAAGTTGCATTCCTTGGTCGCCTCGAATTCCGCGGCCTGCTTGTCGTTCATGATGGCGCGCGCCAGCTCGACGGTGTGCTGCGCCGTCAGCGGCTGGTTGGACACCGGCGTCATCTTGCCGTCGAGCTTGAAGGCCGGGGGGAAGTCGGCGGTGATGAACAGGTCGGAACCGCCCTTGCTGAGCATCAGCTTGAGCAGGTCGTGCATGAACTTGGTGGCCTGATCGCGTTCCATGATGAATCCTCGCTGCGGACCCGTGTCCGCTCAGGTGGTGATTGTACGGGACGCGCCGGGCGTCGGCACGCCGAGTGCCGGACGCCGCCGTACGGGACTTTCTAGCCCGGGAAGTTTTCCGGAATCTTGGCCGCGGCGCGCGCCGTCCCGGGGGAAATCACGTTGCGCCGGACCAGGTCGGTCAGGTTCTGGTCCAGGGTCTGCATGCCGAATTGAGTGCCGGTCTGGATCGCCGAATACATCTGCGCGATCTTCGCTTCGCGGATCAGGTTGCGGATCGCCGGCGTGCCGACCATGATTTCGTGCGCCGCCACGCGGCCAGAGCCGTCCTTGGTTTTCAGCAGCGTCTGCGAGATCACGACCTGCAGCGATTCGGACAGCATCGCGCGCACCATTTCCTTTTCTTCGGCCGGGAAGACGTCGACGATACGGTCGATGGTCTTGGCGGCCGAAGAAGTATGCAGCGTGCCGAACACGAGGTGGCCGGTTTCGGCGGCGGACAGCGCGAGGCGGATGGTTTCCAGGTCGCGCAATTCGCCGACCAGGATCGAGTCCGGGTCTTCGCGCAGCGCCGAGCGCAGCGCATTGTTGAACGACAGCGTGTGCGGGCCGACTTCGCGCTGGTTGATCAGGCACTTCTTCGACTCGTGCACGAATTCGATCGGGTCCTCGATGGTGAGGATATGGCCGTATTCGTTTTCGTTGAGGTGATTGATCATCGCCGCCAGCGTGGTCGACTTGCCGGAACCGGTCGGACCGGTCACGAGGATGAGTCCGCGCGGCTTGAGCGCCAGTTCGGCGAAGATCTTGGGCGCGTTCAATTGTTCCAGGCTCAGGATCTTCGAGGGAATCGTCCGCAGCACGGCGGCGGCGCCGCGATCCTGGTTGAAGGCGTTGACGCGGAAGCGCGCCAAGCCGGGGATCGCGAACGAGAAGTCGCACTCGAGATGTTCTTCGTAGGCCTTGCGCTGGCCGTCGTTCATGATGTCATAGATCATGCCGTGCACGTCCTTGTGCTCCAGCGGCGGCAGATTGATGCGACGCACGTCGCCATGCACGCGGATCATCGGCGGCAGGCCGGATGACAAGTGGAGGTCGGATGCCTTGTTCTTGACGGCGAACGCCAGAAGCTCGGAAATGTCCATTTATAATCGGTGCCGGTAAGCAATAGGGTTTTTGATTATGTCCACAATCCCAGCCAACTTGCAAGCTGTGCAGCAACGCATTGCCGCGGCCGCGCGGGCGGCGTCGCGCGATCCCCACGAAGTCGCTCTGCTGGCGGTATCCAAGACCTTCGGCGCCGACGCCGTGATCGAGGCGGCGCAAGCCGGGCAGACGGCGTTCGGCGAGAATTACTTGCAGGAAGCGCTGTCCAAGGTTGCCGAAGTCGGCGCGCGGCGCCCGGACCTGTTGCTCGAATGGCACTTTATCGGACCGATCCAGAGCAACAAGACGCGGCCGATCGCCGAGCATTTCGCCTGGGTGCATTCGGTGGATCGCGAGAAAGTCGCGCAGCGGCTGTCGGATCAGCGGCCGGCGCATCTGCCGCCCTTGAACGTCTGCCTGCAGGTGAACATCAGCGGCGAGGCGAGCAAGAGCGGCGCGCTGTCCGAGGAGGCCGAGCGCATCGCCAAGCTGATCGCCGGCATGCCGCGTCTGCGCCTGCGCGGGCTGATGGCGATCCCGGAACCGGTGCAAGGATTCGAGGCGCAGCGCGCGCCGTTCCGCGCGCTGCGCGGATTGTTCGAGCGTTTGCGCGGCGCCGGACTGGAAATCGACACGCTGTCGATGGGCATGTCGGGCGATATCGAGGCGGCGATCACGGAAGGCGCGACCATTGTTCGCGTGGGCACGGCGATTTTCGGAGCGAGGCATTATGCAAAGTGATTTGAGGATAGCTTTCATCGGCGGCGGCAACATGGCGACCGCGCTGATCGGCGGGCTGGCCGGCAAACTGACGGCCGGCGCCAACATCCAGGTGATCGATCCCAATGCCGATGCCTTGCAAAGGCTGGCGCACAAGTTCGGCGTCGCGACGGCGGAGCGGATCGATGCCAGCATCGCGCCATGCGACGTGATCGTGCTGGCGGTCAAGCCGCAGCAGATGCGCGAGGTGGCGGCGCAATTGCGGCCGCACTTGTCGAAGCAATTGGTGCTCTCGATCGCGGCCGGCATCCGCGCGGCGGACTTGTCGCGCTGGCTCGGCGGCCATCGCGCCATCGTGCGCAGCATGCCGAACACGCCGGCATTGATCGGGCAAGGCATCGCCGGCATGGTGGCGGTGGACGGCGTGTCGCCGGCCCAGCGCGACGCCGCCGATGCGATCCTGCGCGCGGTCGGCGCCACCGTGTGGCTCGACGACGAAGCGTTGATCGATGCGGTGACGGCGGTGTCCGGCAGCGGCCCGGCCTATGTGTTCTATTTCATCGAGGCGATGCAGCGCGCCGCGGAAGAGCTCGGCTTGAGCCCCGAGCAGGGAATCGCCTTGGCGCAGGCGACGTTCGCCGGCGCGTCGCAGCTGGCGATACAATCGCCGGAACCGGTGCCGGTGCTGCGCGATCGCGTGACCTCGAAGGGCGGCACCACCTATGCGGCGCTCACCAGCATGGAGGCGAACGGCGTGCAGGACGCGATCGTGAAGGCGGTGAAGGCGGCGGCCGCGCGCGGCAAGGAACTCGGCGACGAATTCGGGCGGGATTGAGGATGGCGATGAAAATTGATAAACCCTTGTCATTGATCGATAGAATCCGGTTGCGCCTTTCGACGCGGCTGACGAGGATATTGCTCCGCTACCTGCCCAACGACCTGGCGATCTTGTCCTCGCTCGGCGATATGGAATTGCGGCTCGGCGATTTTGCGCGGGCCGAGCGGACCTACGCGGCGTCGCTCGATTTGCATCGGAATCAGCCGGCCATTCATCTGCGGCGCGGCATCGCGCTCGAGATGCTGGGCCGTTCGACGGAGGCATTGCGTTGCTATTCCGAATCGATCGGCCTGCATCCCGGCTTCGCCGAGGCGATCGAACGGCGAAAGCGCCTCGTGCAAGCCGTAGCGGCCGGCGAGGGCGACGATGCTCCCGATGCGGCGCAATCGGCGGGGGCGGAGGCCTGTTTGGCGCAAGGCGCCGAACATTTCGAGGCCGGCCGATACGAGGATGCATTGGCATGCTACGGCCGGGCGATCCGGCAAAGACCCGGATTCGCGTCCGCGCTCAGCCATCGCGGTTCGACGCTGTATCAAATGGGCATGTTGGAAGAGGCGCTCGCAAGCTACGATGCCGCGATCGCCGCCGACAGCGGATTTGCCGAGGCGTACAGGAACAAGGGCGTGGTGCTCCGGCGGCTGGGACGGCATGCCGAATCCGACGAGTGTCTCGATCACGCGCTCCGCCTGCGGCCGAACGATACGGTGGCGCTGCTGCAACATGCGGACAGGTTGCTGTACGCGCTGAAAGTCGACGAGGCAATAGCCTGTCTCGGCCAAATCCTGGCGGCGGACCCCGGGAATATCGAGGCCCACGAGAGCATGGCCTTCTATAAGCTGATAGGGGGCGAACTCGAGGAGGGGTTCCGGCTGTACGAATGGCGGCACAAGAAATGGAACCATTTCGGCTTCCTCGAATACGGCCTTCCCGTCTGGCTGGGAGACGAGCCGATACGCGGCAAGACGCTGCTGATCACGCATGAGCAGGGCTGGGGCGATTTCATTCAATTCTGCAGATATGTGCCGCTCCTCGAAGAACGCGGGGCGCGCGTGGTCATCGAGGCGCCGGAACCGCTGTACGCGTTGCTGCGCTCGCTGAGCGGCACGGCAGTCATTGTGGAGCGCGGCTCCCCCTTGCCGGAATGCGATTTCGTATGCCCGGTCGCCAGCCTGCCGCTGGCCTGCGGAACCACGCTTGTAACGATTCCGTCGCAGCCGTATCTGTCCGCCGATCCCGAGAAAAGCAGGGCGTGGAGCGAAAAGCTGGGGGAAAGAAAGGGCTTGAGGATCGGCCTGGTATGGTCGGGCGGCCTGCGCCCGAATCAGCCGGCGGTGTGGGCGGTCAACGAGAGGCGAAACATGCCGCTCTCGAAGCTGGCATCGCTGAATCTGCCGGGCGTCGAATTCTTCAGCCTGCAGAAGGGCGAGGACGGCGCGGCGCAATTGAGGGCGGCCGAGGCATCGTCATGGGACGGCCCCCGCATCGTGGACTACATGGATGAGGTGGACGACTTCTCCGATACGGCCGCGCTGATCGACAATCTCGATCTCGTCATTTCCGTCGACACGTCGACCGCGCATCTTGCCGCCGCAATGGGCAAGCCGGTCTGGCTGCTGAATCGGTTCGACACGTGCTGGCGATGGATGCTCGGAAGGGCGGACAGCCCGTGGTATCCGACCTTGACGATTTTCCGGCAGGAAGCCCCGGGCGATTGGGATAGCGTCGTCGCCGCCGTGCGTTCACGCCTCCAGGAGATGGCAGCCGCCCATGCTCGCGGCGGCGCATCGATGCCGGCGCAAATGGTGGCCTGATCCGCAATCGTCAATGCAGGCGCCGCGCGGCCCGCTGCGGGCCCGCTGCGTCACCAGCGATACGGATATTCGGCGAACAGCGATTCGTCGGCGAGCCGCGGCGGGCGGCGCGGCTCCAGGGCGGCCGGCTGGCCGCGCAATTCGGAGATGTCCATCCCGGAGGGCAGGCAATCCTGGTCGGCCAGCAGCGCCAGGATGCGCGGCAGTTCGCTCGAACGATAGTCTTCGCCGGCCAGTTTCCCGCAGAGCGTCGCCCAGCGCGGATCGGCTCGGAGGGACTGCCTGCACCGTTCGTCCAGGTGCTCGAGCAGGCATTCCAACTGCCGGCTGCGGCCTTGGGAACGCCGCTGCATGTCATCCCGCGCGAATGGCGAGTCGAATTGGCGCAGATGCGATCTCAGCAAGTCTTTCAGGCATAGCACCAGCATCAGCGGTTCGACCCGCTCGCCCAATTTCTCGATGCACAGAGCGAGCAGCGCGGGTTCGTCCGCGCGATAGGAGAGAACGAACCAGAGCGGGCGGAGCGATGCCTCCTTTCCGGTTCTCGGCATGCCGATGCGTTCCTTCTCGAACCGGTTGTCTTCCAGGCCCGGATCGATCCGGTCGTGATCGGGCACGTACAGCTTGTCGTCGATCCTGATCTTCGGATGGGCCAGCAACGCCTTTACCTTGTCCGGCGACTGGTGCGCCAAGGCGTAGGTGAGCGCGCTGAAGGTCTTCTCGACCCGGTAGGCGGAGACCGCCGAGCTTTGATTGACGTTCAGGTGAGGGCATGCCAGCAAGGCTTTCACGCCGCGCGGATCGGCGCAGCGCATGAGCAGGGTCTTGCCGTTCTCGTCCTGGCCGTTGATCGCGGCCGACGACAACGCGGCGGCGCATTCCTCGACCTCCACGTCCAAGGTGCGCGAGCTTTTGACTGTCGCCAGAAAATGAAGTTGGGCGATCCGCTTCAGGACGGCATGCGTTTGCCCGAAGGGCCTGAATCTGGCCAGGAACGAATCGCGTTGGATAGAGCGCAGCTTGTCCTGCAGTTGGCGCCGGTAGGCATCCAGCAAGCCGACCGCGCATTCCAGCCTGTCGTCCGTCCATGCATCGGCGATGTCTAGCCGGTCTTCGATCGCACCCAGCAGGGACAGGACTTCTTCCATGCCGTCTTCCGCCAGTCCGCCGTCGAGGCAGGATTTCTCCAGCACGGAGGACATCTGGCCGTAATGCGCCAGCGCGGCGAGTTCGCGCGCGAAATAATCGTGGATGCCGCCGAGGCTGGCGGCATTCAAGCGCGTGGGGGGGCGTCTGTCGCCGCCGGATTCCATGATGAAATCGGAAGACCGGTCGGCCGGACGCGACGAGGTGGGTAGCATGGCGTTCCTGTGTTTGCGGCGGGCGGATTCGGACCGCTCGCCGCCTGTTCATCGTGCCGATCGGTCGGATGCGGAATCGCGTAAGACGATTTGAGGCGTGGTGGCGCTCATTCGAATTGCATGCGACGGTGATTCTCGAGGATCTTTTGGCACTCAGGATCCCAACTGTTGAAGGCATATCCGGCCACGCCGTATTCTGCGACGTAGTCGGGGTTTTCGAAGCGAACCTTCGAGCGCTTCTTGACATCGACATCCGGGTTTTCCAGCAGCGCTTTCAAGGTCGCTGGATTATTCTTGCAGCGCATGAGCAAGGTTCGTCCCCATTCGTCAGTGCCGTTCAGTGTGCTGCGCTTCGTGTGCTCCAAGATGTCGAAAAGTGCGCGCTCTCCTCCTACAACTCTTCCGGCGGACAAAATACTGATTTGCTGAAGCCGCTTCATGATTGCGTGCGTTTCCTTGAAGGGCTTGAAGAGGCTGAACCAGGAATCGCGCCGGATACCGGCCAATTGCTGTTTGAGTTTGATCGCATAGAGGGACGCAAGGCCGGAAATATCCTTCGCCATGGTGGATACAGCGGCGTCGTTCGATTGTAATTTGTCATCGATGACGGTCAGCAGCTTCATGATTTCGGCCGCGCTTTCGGAGGTGATTCCGCCGTCGTAGGATGATTGGTTCAGCTTAAGCCGGTATGGGAATTCGTCCGGCTGCAGGCCTGCAAACTTCGCTAACGTCTTCGCGAAGGTTTGATGCACGTCGCAGACGTTCTGGAAATCATACTTTTCATTCAAAACCAGAAGCTCACTCTCTTCTTGGGAGAGGCATCCAAGGACTGGTCGAGGTAGTTGAAAGGATATTCCCGTTGTCATCATGACTCTCTGTCTTGTTTGGTTTTCATGGCGCAGTCACATCATGCGTTCGAGCGGGCCGTAACTAGCAGCTCCTGCAGGATCGGTGCGGCGGACTGAGCCTCGGTATCGTCGGCCGCAACGGGCCTTGACCCATTGGTGGAGGAAAAGAGGGAAAATGTTCAACGCGGCAATCTTTGTTTGGGGAAGCCCACATCCCGAAAGGAAAATGCATATGCGTCCGGAAGCCAGCCTGATCCTGACCGGCACGCTGTTCGCCAGCGGCATGATGTTCATGGTCGCCGGACCCGGACAAACCCTGGAATGGGGCGAACTCGGCACTCGAGCGGGCGTCGCCGGCGCCGTCCTGTCGCTGCCGTTCTATGCGCGGCGGCTCGCGGGGCCCGGCGGGCCGGCCGTTCCTCTGTTCTGGAAAGGCATCGCGTTGCTGATCCTGTTCGGCTTCTGGTTCGGCGCGGCGCTCGCGCTCAACACCGCGTGGTCCTGGGGGCGGCCGGAGCGCATCGAAGGCGTGGTCGACGGCAAGCGGATTTCCGAGGGCCGCCACGGCGACATGCATTACGTGCGGATCGCGACGTCGCGTGCCACGGTGGAGACGGACATGCCCCGGGATGTCTGGCTGGAGGTGGCGGAAGGACGGCGCCTCGAGGTCTTGATCTGCCGCGGCGCGCTCGGCTATCCCTACGTGGTCACGCCGCTCGACCGCGGGCCTTATCTCGACATTCCCAGTCTGCTGGGATTGCGCGCCGATGACGGCGGCGCGTTGCGCTGCTGAGTCAGCGATGCAGGCGCGGCGGCTGCTGCCGCTGCCATAAGTAACGGCGGGCGGCATCCACGAAGGGCGCCACCGAACGCCAGGCCGACAAGGCCGTCGTTCCGGTCTGCAGCCAGTTCCTGATCCGCCGCGGCTTGACGACCACGATCGCGACGGCGGCTCCCACGATCCACCACTGATGCCGTTTCACGTAGTCGAGCCCGGTATAGACGGCGTCGTGCACCGACAGCGACTGGCGCCAGTGGCCCATCTGCAGATGCAGGCTGGCGCGCTGCTCGCTGCAGCGAGCGATCAGCTCGCGCCGGCGCTGCGCCAGGCGGGTGGTCGTCTCCTCCATCATGGCGCCATCCTCATGAAGGCGCCTTCAGCGCCTCGACGTCGCGCGACAATTCAACCAGCGTGTTTCCCAGGAGGCTCGGTTTGCGGCGGTAGCGTTCGCGCAGCTTCAGTCCGACCGCCGCCGCGGCGATGCCGAACAGGACGATCAGCGTCAGCAGCACGCCGATGCGGTGCTCGTCCCAGAACAGCGCGACGACCAGCAGGATCGCGAGCAGGACCGTCACGCCGGCGAAGAACATCGCCGCCAGTCCCATCATCAGATAGGTGAAATAGCGCAGCGCCTCTTCCTCGATCTCGATGGTGGCCAGTTCGGCGCGCGTCTGGACGACGGCGATGAAGGTCGCCACGAGGCGGGCCACGGAATCGGTGAAGCCCATCGTTCAGTCGCGTCCGTAGCCGAGCAGCACGCCGACCGCCAGGCCGACGACGGCGGCGATGCCGACCGAGCGCCACGGATTCGCCTGGACGTACTCGTCGGTGCTCTGCGCGATGTCCTTGGTGCGGGCGACCAGCGATTCTTGCGCGGTGGAGAGGCCGCTCTTGGCCGATTCGAGGGTCGAGGCGAGGCGCGCCCTTGCCGACTGATACGTGTCGCCGGCTTGTTCGCCGGAGCTCTTCAACAATTCTTCGGCATCCCGGATGACGGCCTTGAGATCGGCGGCCAGTTTGTCGCGGGCTTCGCCGGCGTGCGGTGCTGTATTCATCGCTGCCTCTCGTCGTGAGTGGATTCACCCTCTAGAAACCAGTGTAGGCAACAAGGTTCCCGCAATCTTGTGCGGCATCAAAACCGCGCCGCGCGCGGTTTGACGGACGACGCCCGATATCAGCGCAGCGCGTAGTCGAGCGCGATGCCGGCGAAGACCGCGGCGCCGAGCCAGTTGTTGTGGCGGAAGGCGGCGAAGCAGCGCATGCGGTCGCGGTCGCGGATCAGGATGTAATGGTAGAGCGCGCAGCCGGCGGCGACGGCGAGGCCGGCGAGGAACCACCAGCGCAGCCCGTATTGCCAGCCGACCACGACCAGGATGGCGAAGGCGAGCGCGTAGCACAGCATGACGGCCGCGACATCGTAGCGGCCGAAGGTGATGGCCGAGGTCTTGATGCCGATCTTGAGATCGTCGTCGCGGTCGACCATCGCGTATTCGGTATCGTAGGCGACGGCCCAAAAGATGTTCGCCGTCAGCAACAGCCAGGCGGCCGGCGGCACCGTGCCCTGGATCGCAGCGAAGGCCATCGGGATGCCGAAGCCGAAGGCAATGCCGAGATAGGCTTGCGGGATCGCGAAGAAGCGCTTGAAGTAGGGATAGCTGGCGGCGATCAGCACGGCGGCGACCGACAATTGCTTGGTCAGCGCGTTGAGCGGCCAGATCAGCGCGAACGACGCGAGCGCGAGCGCGGCGGCGACCGCGACGGCTTCCCAGCCCGCGATCTTGCCCGACGTCAGCGGGCGCTCGGCGGTGCGTTTCACATGCTTGTCGAAATCGCGGTCGGCGTAGTCGTTGATGGCGCAGCCGGCCGAGCGCATCAGCGCCGTGCCGGCGATGAAGATCGCGAGTATGGCCCAGTCCGGCTTGCCGTCGGAGGCGAGCCAGATCGCGTTCAGCGTGGGCCACAGCAACAACAGGATGCCGATCGGTTTGTCGGCGCGCACCAGGCGCAGGTAGAGCTGGAAACGATTCATGCAAGCGGTTCGTCGGGATGACTGGTTCAGCCTTCGCTGCGGCCGGCGTCGCGCAGCATTTCCACGCCGTGCAAGCGGCAGGACAGCACCGCCTGCCGCACCGCCTCGATCGCGGCGCCGCGCGTGAAGCTCTTGCGCCAGGCGATCACGACGCGGCGCGACGGTGCCGGTTCGGCGAACGGGATATAGCGCAGCATGCTGTCCTTCGCATCCATGTCGGGAACGGAGGCGCGCGGCAGCACGGTGATGCCGATGCCGGACGACACCATGTGGCGGATCGTTTCCAGCGACGAGCCTTCGAAGGTGCGCGAAATGCCGTCGCCGGAGGTCGAGAAGCGCGACATCTCCGGACAGACTTCGAGCACCTGGTCGCGGAAGCAATGGCCGTTGCCGAGAAGAAGCATGGTTTCCGATTTCAATTCCTCCGCGGTGACGCTGTCGCGTTCCGCCCAGGCATGATTCTTCGGCACGGCGACGACGAAGGGTTCGTCGTACAGCGGCTGCACCATCAAGCCGTGGGTCTGGAACGGTAAGGCCATCACGGCCGCATCGAGCTCGCCCTGGCGCAGCAGCTCGATCAGCTTGACGGTGAAATTCTCTTGCAGCACCAGGGGCATCCGCGGCACTTCGTCGATCATGGTGCGCACCAGCGGCGGCAGCAGGTAGGGCGCGATCGTGTAGATGATGCC
This sequence comes from Paucimonas sp., assembly GCA_035627375.1. GTDB lineage: Bacteria > Pseudomonadota > Gammaproteobacteria > Burkholderiales > Burkholderiaceae_D > DASPLX01. Next base: position 49,022 of record DASPLX010000036.1, read on the forward strand.
GAGGCGGAACGGGCCGGCCAGCGGATCCTTGTTCTGTTTTGCGATTTCCTTGATCGCCATCGTCTGTTCCAGCACGCGTTCGGCCTGGGCCACGATCTGCGCGCCGATCGGCGTCATGGAAATCTCGGTGCCGCCGCGTTCGAAGATCGTCACGCCGAGCTCATCCTCCAGCTTCTTGATCGCCACCGACAGCGTGGGCTGGGCGACGAAACAGGCTTCCGCCGCATGGCCGAAATGCTTTTCGCGGGCGACGGCGACGATGTATTTCAATTCGGTCAGGGTCATGGGCAGGCCTTTCGGATGCGCAATCGACGCGCAATGCTCAGCATTGTAAGCCCAAGAGCCTGTTCCAGTAGACATTGCCCGCCGCTTGTCCGCCAGCCGGCCGGACCCGATGTCAGACCTTCAGATAGTCTTCCCGCCCGCCGAGCCAGCGCGCCAGGTGCGTCTCGACGGTCGCCGGGTCTTCGCGCAGCAGCCGGCCGGCGAGGTCGCGCGCCTTCTCGACCAGCCATTGGTCGGTTTCGAGGTCGGCGAAGCGCAGCATCGCCTGGCCGGACTGGCGGGCGCCCAGGAATTCGCCGGGGCCGCGGATATGCAGGTCGCGCCGCGCGATCTCGAAGCCGTCGGTCGTTTCGCGCATGATGCGCAGGCGTTCTTTCGCGATCGGACCGAGCGGACTCTGGTACATGAGCACGCAGACGCTGGCTGCCGATCCGCGGCCGACGCGGCCGCGCAACTGGTGCAATTGCGCCAGGCCGAAGCGTTCGGCATGCTCGATCACCATCAGCGTGGCATTCGGCACGTCGACGCCGACCTCGATCACCGTGGTGGCGACCAGCACCTGGGTCTCGCCGCGGATGAAGGCATCCATCACGAGCTGCTTCTCGGCCGGCTTCATGCGGCCGTGCACCAGGCCGACGCGCAGGTCCGGCAATTCGGCCGCCAGCGTCGCATGGGTGTCGGTCGCGGTCTGCAATTGCAGCGCTTCCGATTCCTCGATCAGCGGGCAGACCCAGTACACCTGCCGGCCTTCGAGCGCCGCGGCGTGCACGCGGGCGATCACCTCGTCGCGCCGGTTCTGATCGATCAGGCGGGTCATGATCGGCGTGCGGCCGGGCGGCAATTCGTCGATCACCGAGACTTCGAGGTCGGCGTAGTACGTCATCGCCAGCGTGCGCGGGATGGGCGTGGCCGACATCATCAACTGGTGCGGCACGGTGGCGTTGCCGTTGGCCGCCGCGCTCTCCAGCCCCTTGTTGCGCAGGGCCAGGCGCTGGCCGACGCCGAAGCGGTGCTGCTCGTCGACGATCACCAGGCCAAGCTTCGAGAACACGACGCCTTCCTGGATCACGGCATGGGTGCCGATGACGAGCTGGGCGTCGCCCGATTCGATCAGCGTCTGGGTATTCGTTTTTTCCTTCTTCTTGAGGCTGCCGGTCAGCCAGGCGACCTGCACGCCGAGCGGCTCGAGCCAGCTCGCGATCTTGCGGAAATGCTGTTCGGCCAGGATTTCGGTCGGCGCCATCAGCACCGCCTGGTAGCCGCTGTCGATCGCCTGCGCCGCCGCCAGCGCGGCGACCACCGTCTTGCCGCTGCCGACGTCGCCTTGCAGCAGGCGCTGCATCGGGAACGAGGCGCATAGGTCGGCGCGGATTTCGGCCAGCACGCGCTGCTGGGCGCCGGTCAGCCGGAACGGCAGGCTCGCGAGCAGCGCTTCGGAGAGCGCGCCGATCACGGGCAGCGCGGCGGCGTTCCTGGCGCGACGCGCTTCCTGGGCGCGCTTGAGCGACAACTGCTGGGCCAGGAGTTCGTCGAATTTCATGCGGATCCAGGCCGGATGGGAGCGCTCTTCGAGCGCGTGCTCGTCGACATCGGGCGGCGGATTGTGCAGCAGGCGCACCGCCGGTTCGAACGGCCACAGGCCGAGTTCCGCGCGCAGATCGTCGCTCAAGGTGTCGCGCCAATCGATGCGCGCCAGCGCGCCGGCGATCGCCTTGCGCAGGATCGCCTGCGACACGCCTTCGCCGGCCGGGTAGACCGGGGTGAGGGCGGTCGGCAGCGGCGCGCCCTCGAGCACGATCTTGTAGGCCGGGTGCACCATCTCGGCGCCGAAGAAGCCGTGCCGCACCTCGCCGCGCGCGCGCACCCGGTTGCCCTCGGCCAGCTGCTTGGTCTGGCTGCCGTAGAAATTCAGGAAGCGCATCGTGAGCCGGCCGCTGTCGTCGGCGAGCGTCACCACCAGCTGGCGGCGCGGCCGGTACTGCACTTCGCAGGATGTCACCACGCCTTCCACCTGCGCCGTGCCGCCCGCCATGAAGCCGGCCTGATGGATCGACACGACCTCGGTCTCGTCCTCGTAGCGCATCGGCAGGTGCAGCGCCAAGTCCATGTCGGTGCGCAAGCCGAGGCGGGCGAGCTTATCCTCCAGCTTGTTGCTGGAGGCCGTCTTGGCGGGCTTTTGCTTGGTGGCGGGCATCGAAGAGAGGGCGCGGGAGGTTACAGCGCGTAAAATAGCGCCTTTGTTTGATCTGGCCGTCATTGTAGAGGCATTGCCTGTATTTATAAACAGTACAAAATGGCAACAGGCCTCTCGGCTTTCCTTGCATGCCTATGTATTCACTTTCCGATTTCGATTTTGACCTGCCGCAAGAGCTGATCGCCCAGTTGCCGCTGCCCGAGCGCAGCGCCTCGCGCCTTCTGCACGTCGACGGCGAGGCGTTTGCCGACCGCATGTTCGCCGACATCGCCGAGCTGCTGCAGCCCGGCGACCTGTTGGTATTCAACGACACGCGCGTGCTGAAGGCGCGTTTCTTCGGCGTCAAGGAAACCGGCGGCAAGATCGAGGCCTTGATCGAGCGCGTGCTCGACGACCGCACCGTGCTGGCCCAGGTCCGGGCCTCGAAGACGCCGCAGCCGGGCACGCATATCCTGTTGGAAGATGCCGTCGACGTGGTCGTCGGCGAACGCGCCGGCGAATTCTTCACGCTGACTTTCCCGGCGGATGTATTCGAGCTGATCGAGAAGCACGGTCGCCTTCCGTTGCCGCCCTATATCGAACATGCGGCGGACAAGTTCGACGAGCAGCGTTACCAGACCGTCTATGCGAAGAACCCGGGCGCGGTCGCGGCGCCGACCGCCGGCCTGCATTTCGACGAAGCCTTGCTCGAGAAGCTGCGCGCGAAAGGCGTCGGGTTCGCCTACGTGACGCTGCACGTCGGCGCCGGCACCTTCCAGCCGGTGCGCACCGAGAACCTGGCCGAGCACAAGATGCACAGCGAGTGGTACACGATTCCCGCCGCGACGGTCGAAGCCGTGCAGGCCGCCAAGACCGCCGGCCGCAGTGTGGTCGCGGTCGGCACGACCAGCCTGCGCGCGCTCGAATCGGCATCGCAATCGGGTGAACTGAAAGCCGGCAGTGACGACACCTGCCTGTTCATCACGCCCGGCTACACGTTCAAGACGGTCGACCGCCTGATCACGAATTTCCACCTGCCGAAATCGACGCTGCTGATGCTGGTCTCCGCCTTCGCGGGATATCACGAAATCCATGCCGCCTATCGGCACGCGATCGCACGGCGCTACCGCTTTTTCAGCTATGGTGACGCCATGCTGCTAACGCGGCGCTAAGGCGAAAATCGGGGCCGGATTGGCGTTGCGTGCGGGCTGTGCGAGTACAATTTCCCGACTGTAGCCGATTCCTTCGATATTGACCGTGAAAAGCAAATGACCCCTCCCATATTTCTCAAACGCGTTGTGCTGCGCAATTACAAGAGTATTGCCGCCTGCGATGTGCGATTGGGCGCCTTGACATATCTGGTCGGCGCAAACGGGGCAGGGAAGAGCAACTTTCTCGATGCCCTCCACCTCACGCGCGATGCGCTGATCGGTTCTCTTGATAACGCGTTGAACGAGCGCGGCGGCGTTGCGGAGGTGAGACGAAAATCAAGCGGTCATCCGACGCATTTCGGGATACGGCTGGAGTTTTGTTTGCATACTGGCCACGAAGGGCATTATGCGTTCAACATCGGTGCGCTTCCCAACGGCAGTTACGAAGTGCAAACCGAGGAATGTTCGATCGGTGGATTCGGAAAAGGGCCGTACTTCAAAATGGAACGCGGGCAGCTGAAGGCGTCGAGCGAAACATCGTTTCCGGCAGTGACCGCCGACAGGTTGGCGCTGGTGAGCGCATCGGGATTGACGGCATTTCGTCCTGCGTTCGATGCGCTTGCGACAATGGGGTTCTATAACATCAATCCCAAGGTCATCCGAGAGTTGCAAAAGCCCCAGGATGGGCGTTTGCTGAAGCCGGCCGGAGAAAACATCGCCAGCGTCGTTGGACATTTGACGCGATTTTCGGCCGAAGCAATGAATGTCATTCAGCAATATCTCCACGTTGTCGTTCCCACGGTACATGGCGTCCGGCGCGAAGCGGTAGGGCCGATGGAGACGCTGATGTTCCAGCAGGATATGGAAGGCGCCAAACATCCATGGCATTTCTTTGCTCAAAATATGTCCGATGGAACGCTGCGTGCCCTGGGCGTATTGACTGCCTTGTTTCAAGGAACCAAGGACGATATGCCTTCGTTGGTTGGCATCGAAGAACCTGAGACCGCGTTGCATCCGGCTGCCTCCGCGGCCTTACGTGAAGCGTTGCTGCGGGCGTCGGAGCACACTCAGGTGATTGTGACGAGTCATAGTCCGGACCTGCTTGACGATCCGGATTTGCCCGAAGAATCCTTGCTGGCGGTCGCGGCGGACAAGGGCGTAACGCGAATCGCTCCCCTTGATGAGCCGTCTCGGACGGCGATGCGGCAGCACTTGTTCTCGGCCGGGGAACTGCTGCGGCTGAATCAGCTTGGCCTGGACGCTAAAGCCTTGATGGAGCTGGAGCGTCGGCAACCCGAATTGTTCGGGGAATCCTGAGATGAGATCCGTGGTGCCTATCGTAGAAGGCGACGGTGAAGTGCCCGCCTTGCCGATATTGCTTAGGCGTTTGAATGACTGGCTGACGCCGGCGACATACATCAATGTGAAGCGGCCCATCCGCGTCAAGCGTGACCGCTTTCTGAACAAGGATGAAGAATTCAGGCGCATGCTGGAATTGGCCAGCCTGCAGTGTTCGGACGACGGTTGGATACTGATTCTGCTTGATGCCGACGACGATTGTCCGATGAACCTTGGAGCGCAGATTCAGGAACGCGCTCAAGGCGTCGTGCCGCACCGCTCGGTTTCCGTCGTTCTCGCCAATCGGGAATATGAGGCCTGGTTTATCGCGGCGGCGCATTCGCTGCAAGGACAACGCGGATTTTCTTGCAACGACGAACTCGTGGCGGAACCTGAGAGAATCAGGGGCGCAAAGGAGTGGTTGAGTCACCGTATCCCGAACGGAAAGTACCGAGAGATTGTCGACCAGCCCGCATTTTCCGCCATATTGGATTTGCAGATGGCGCTGGATCGCAGCCGTTCGTTTCAAAAGCTTTGCAGCGACTGGCGCAGGCATTCCAATTGTTCCGAAAACTGATCTTTATCTTCACACGTCTTTTTGCGCATTGCTCATGCTCGAATTCAAACTCCTCAAGACCGACGGCAACGCCCGCCGCGGCCGCCTGACGCTGAACCACGGCGTCATCGAAACGCCGATCTTCATGCCGGTCGGCACTTATGGCACGGTCAAGGCGATGTCGCCGGCCGAGCTGAAGGAAATCGGTTCCCAGATCATTCTCGGCAACACCTTCCACCTGTGGCTGCGTCCCGGTATCGAGACCATGAACAAGTTCGGCGGCCTGCATCGCTTCATGGGCTGGGACAAGCCGATCCTGACCGATTCCGGCGGCTTCCAGGTGTTCTCGCTCGGCGCGATGCGCAAGATCACGGAAGAGGGCGTCAAGTTCGCCTCGCCGATCAACGGTGACCGGCTGTTCCTGTCGCCCGAGATCTCGATGCAGATCCAGCGCGCCTTGAATTCCGACATCGTCATGCAGTTCGACGAATGCACGCCTTATGAGATCGACGGCCGTCCCGCCACCGAACAAGAGGCGGCGAAGTCGATGCGCATGTCGCTGCGCTGGGCCAAGCGTTCACGCGACGAGTTCGACAAGGGCGGGAATCCGAACGCGTTGTTCGGCATCGTGCAGGGCGGCATGTTCGAGCATCTGCGCGACGAATCCCTGGCCGGCCTGACGGAGATCGGCTTCGACGGCATCGCGATCGGCGGCCTGTCGGTCGGCGAACCGAAGGAAGACATGATGCGCGTGCTGGCCCACGTCGGCCCGCGCCTGCCGGCCGACAAGCCGCATTATCTGATGGGCGTCGGCACGCCGGAAGACCTGGTCGCGGGCGTCGCCAACGGCGTCGACATGTTCGACTGCGTCATGCCGACCCGCAACGCGCGCAACGGCTGGCTGTTCACGCGCTTCGGCGACGTCAAGATCAAGAATGCCAAGTACAAGGACGACGAGCTTCCGCTCGACGAGACTTGCGAGTGCTACACCTGCAAGAATTTCTCGCGCGCCTACCTCCATCACCTGCATCGCGCCGGCGAGATCCTCGGCGCGCGGCTCAACACCATTCACAACCTGCACTATTACCTGCAATTGATGCGCGAGATCCGCGCGGCGATCGACGCCGGCCAGTTCCAGGCTTTCGTCGCCCGTTTCCACACCGATCGGGCGCGCGGGGCGGACGCGCGTTAGTTTCCGTGACCTGTCAGGCGGTCGCCCGACGCAATGCGGCGCGCGCCAGCAGGCGCGTGGAATCCAGTGTCGGCAGCGGCGAATTCGCGTCGTTGATGATCAGCGGAATTTCGGTGCAGCCGAGTACGACGGCGTCGCAGCCTTCGTCCCCCATGCGGGCGATGACGTTCTGGAAATAGGCGACGCCTTCGTGCCTGGATATCCCGTAGACGAGTTCGTCCATGATGATCCGGTTGATTTCGTCGCGTTCCTCGGCCGTCGGACGCAGGTAGCCGAGTCCGCGCGCCGCCAGTTTTTCCGGATAGACTTCGCTGTCGACCAGCCAGCGGGTACCGGTCAGGCCGATGCGCTTGAAGCCGCGTTCCACGGCTTGCGCGGCGACGACTTCGGCGATATGCAGCCACGGCAGCGGCGAGCGCGAAGCAATCAGCGGCAGCGCCTGATGGATCGTATTGTCGGGACAAATCAGGAAATCCGCGCCGATGCGGGCAAGTTTGTCGGCGGATGCCAGCATCAGTTCGCCTACGCCTTGCAGGTCGCCGTGCTCGAGACAATCGACGTAATTGGCCAACGACGGCGTGTGCATCGAGACTTCGGGGTGCGCATGCGGACCGAGCAGCGCGGAACCCTCGGTGCAGATGGCGCGGTAGCAAAGGGCGGCGCCTTCGGCGGAACATCCGACGATGCCGATATGCTTGGTCATGTCTTCTCCGTATCGCAGAAATGCGGTCTGCGGATTTTAACCGACGGCCCGTGGCGAGGCGGCGACCGGCATCGTTGCTCGGTTGAAATGCCGGCATGCGCCCCCATGTCGGTACGACGCGCGCGAGGCGGCAGGGAAGGCGCCAACCAGGCAGGCGGCAAAGAACGGTTGCGGCCCGCTGCCGAGTGCTAAAATGCGCGGTTATTTCAATTACCACTACGGAGTGCGACGTGTTCATTTCCAATGCCTATGCCCAGACGGCTCCCGCCGGCGCCGACGCCGGCCTGATGAGCTTCCTGCCGATCATCCTGATGTTCGTCATCCTGTACTTCCTGATGATCCGTCCCCAGATGAAACGCCAGAAAGAGCACAAAGCCATGGTGGATGCGCTCGGCAAGGGCGATGAAGTCATCACCGCCGGCGGCGTCCTCGGCAGGGTGACCAAGGTGACCGATGCCTACGTGACCCTGGAAGTGGCGGACAACACCGAAGTCGTCGTGCAGAAGGCAGCCGTCACGACGCTGCTGCCGAAAGGCACGATCAAGTCCCTGTAACGGACAAGCGAGAGCGCAGCGACCCCACCGGCGGCTGCGCTCTTTTACCGTTCACCGAACGTTGAATCACTATGAATCGTTATCCTCTTTGGAAATACCTGCTCATCGCCGTGACGCTGGTCATCGGCGTGCTGTATACGGCGCCGAATTTCTTCGGTGAATCTCCGGCGGTGCAGATCAGCAGCGCGAAGGCCACCGTCAAGGTCACGTCCGAGGTGACGGAACAGGTCGAGCAAGCCTTGCAGAAGAGCGGCATCAAGGCCAACGGCGTGTTTTTCGAAGACAACGGCACCCAGGGCACGGTCCGCGTCCGCTTCGCCGACACCGATACCCAGTTCAAGGCCAAGGCCGTGCTGGAACGGGAATTGAACGCCGATCCTTCCAATCCGACCTATATCCTGGCCTACAACCTGCTGCCGAACACGCCGGCCTGGCTGCAGAGCCTGCGCGCGGCGCCGATGTACCTCGGCCTCGATCTGCGCGGCGGCGTGCACTTCCTGATGCAGGTCGATACCAAGGCCGTCATCAACAAGCGCCTGCAAGGCTTGCAAGCCAGCGTGCGCAGCATCCTGCGCGACAAGAACATCCGCCATGCCGGCATTTCGCGTTCCGGCGACCAGATCGAAGTGCAGTTCCGCGAAGCCGAGACGCGCGTCAAGGCCAAGGATGCGATCCTGTCGCAACTGGGCGACGTCACCGCGGTCGAGTCGCAGGATGCGAGCGATCTCAGGCTGATCGTGGCCTTGCAGCCGGCCGCGCTCAAGCAAACCATCGACGACGGCGTGGCGCAGAACATCACGACCCTGTCGAACCGGGTCAATGAGCTGGGCGTGGCCGAGCCGGTGATCCAGCGCCAGGGCGCGGACCGCATCGTGGTCGAACTGCCCGGCGTCCAGGACGTGTCGCGCGCCAAGGACATCATCGGCCGCCAGGCGACGCTCGAAGTGCGCATGGTGGACGAAACCGTGCCGGCGATGGTGACCGAAGACACCGCGGTGCCTTTCGGTTCCGAGCTGTTCAAGGTCGGCCGCGGCGCGCCGACGATCCTGTACAAGGAACCGGTCCTGACCGGCGAATACATCTCGAGCGCCGGCGCCAGCTTCGACGAGAACCAGCAGCCGGCCGTCAGCATCGACCTGACCGGCGACGGCGGCCGCAAGATGCGCGAAGCCACGCGCGGCAAGATCGGCAAGTACATGGCGATCGTGCTGTTCGAAAAGGGCAAGGGCGAGGTGCTGACCGTCGCCAAGATCCAGGACGAACTCGGCTCCCGTTTCCGCATCACCGGCATGGGTTCGCCGGAAGCCGCCTCGGATCTGGCGCTGCTGCTGCGCGCCGGTTCGCTGGCCGCGCCGATGAACATCATCGAGGAACGCACGATCGGCCCGCAGCTCGGCGCCGACAACATCCGGAAGGGCTTCAACTCGACGCTCTACGGCTTCGCCGCGATCGCCGTCTTCATGGTGATCTACTACATGCTGTTCGGTTTCTTCAGCGTGTTCGCGCTGGCCGTCAACCTGTTGCTGCTGATCGCGATCCTGTCGCTGCTGCAAGCCACGCTGACCCTGCCCGGCATCGCGGCGATCGCGTTCACGCTCGGCATGGCGATCGACGCCAACGTGCTGATCAACGAACGCATCCGCGAGGAGCTGCGCGCCGGCAATACGCCGCATGCCGCGATCGCGGCCGGCTTCGAGCGCGCCTGGGCCACGATTCTCGACTCCAACGTCACCACGCTGATCGCCGGCCTGGCGCTCTTGATCTTCGGCTCCGGCCCGGTACGCGGCTTCGCCGTGGTGCACTGTCTCGGCATCCTGACTTCGATCTTCTCGTCGGTGTTCGTGTCGCGCGGCGTGGCCAACCTGTGGTACGGCCGCAAGAAGAAGCTGACCAGCGTATCGATCGGCACCGTCTGGAAACCGGGCGAGCAGAAAGCCTGATCCGGACGGCCTGAGACTATACAAAAGAGAGGATGTAATGGAGTTTTTCCGAATTCATAAAGACATTCCGTTCATGCGCCACGCGTTGGTCTTCAACGTGGTTTCGGCGCTGACGTTTGTCGCCGCGGTGTTCTTCCTGTTCTACAAAGGGCTGCACCTGTCGATCGAATTCACCGGCGGCACGCTGATGGAAGTGTCGTATGCCAAGCCGGCCGACGTCGAAGGCGTTCGCAAGACCATCGAACGCCTCGGCTACGCCGACGCCCAGGTCCAGAACTTCGGCAAGGCGCAGGACGTGCTGATCCGCCTGCCGGCCAAGAAGGACATGGACACGACCAAGCTGTCGCAATCCGTGTTCGACGGCCTGTGCAAGGCCGAATCGGGCACGGTCGGCGGCGCCATGCCTGCCGAGCAGGCGGGCGGTGCCGCCGAGGAAGCGAAGAAGGCCGGCTGCCTCGATGCCGCCGGCAAGGAAGTCGTGACGCTGCAGCGCGTCGAATTCGTCGGCCCCCAGGTCGGCGAAGAACTCGCGCACGACGGCCTGATGGCGCTCGCCATGGTGGTGGTCGGCATCATGATCTATCTCGCCTTCCGCTTCGAATGGAAATTCGCGGTCTCGGCGATCATCGCGAACCTGCACGACGTCATCATCATTCTCGGCTTCTTCGCCTTCTTCCAGTGGGAATTCTCGCTGACTGTGCTGGCCGCGGTGCTGGCGGTGCTCGGCTATTCGGTCAACGAATCGGTCGTCGTGTTCGACCGGGTGCGCGAGACCTTCCGCGACCGCCGCTACGGCAAGCTGGGCACGCCCGAGGTGATGAACCACGCGATCACGAGCACGATCTCGCGCACCATCATCACCCATGGCTCGACCCAGATGATGGTGCTGTCGATGCTGCTGTTCGGCGGCCCGACCCTGCACTATTTCGCCGTCGCGCTGACCATCGGCATTCTGTTCGGCATCTATTCCTCGGTGTTCGTCGCCGCCGCCGTCGCCATGTGGCTGGGCGTCAAGCGCGAAGACCTGATCAAGCCGGTCAAGGAAAAGGACGAGACCGGCGGCGCCGTCGTGTAAGCGCCCCTCGGTTCGCAAAAAAAGCCGGCTTTCGAGCCGGCTTTTTTTTCGGCTACACTAACCCGAACGCTTGCACGGGGAGGAACGCTGCAATGAAGAAAATACGCGTTTGGGACCTGCCGACCCGCCTGTTCCACTGGGCATTGGCACTGCTCGTGATCGGCGCGATCGTGTTCGAAAAGATCGGCGGCAACGAGATCGTGTGGCATTTCCGCTGCGGCTATGCGGCGCTGGCGCTGGTGCTGTTCCGCATCCTGTGGGGCATCTTCGGCACGCGCTATGCGCGGTTTTCGAGCTTCCTCTACCAGCCGCGCGATATCGTCGCCTATGCGAAGAGTTTTCTGAGCTCGTCTTCCGCGCGCCATATCGGCCACAATCCGCTCGGCGGCCTGTCGGTGGTCGCGCTGCTCGGCGTGATCCTGCTCCAGGCTTCGACCGGCCTATGGTCGAACGACGATATCGCCAACGAAGGGCCGCTGGCGAAATTCATCAGCAAGGAATTGTCCGACCAGTTCACGCGCTTCCATACCGAGATCGGCGCGAATCTGATCTACCTGTTCATCGGCCTCCATATCACCGCCATCCTCTGGTACCGCTTCCGCAAGAAACAGAACCTGATCGCGCCGATGATCACGGGCGATGCCGAGACCGAGGCCGAGGCGGCCACCGCCGACGACAGCTGGCGCATGCGCGGCCTGGCGCTCGTGTTGGCCGCCCTGTGCGCGGCCTTCGTGTACTTCGTGGTGACGTTGCAGCCGTAAGCGGAAACGTCCCCGTGCCGACGGAGGCGCCCGCTCCCGGTCCGGTCATTTGTTGCGATAGTTGTCGTGGCAAGCCTTGCAGCTTTGCGCCGTATTGCCGAACGCGGCCTTGATCGCCGCGAGATCACCGGTTTTCGCCGCCGCCGACAGTTTGCCCACTTCGCCCTGCATCTTCTCGGCGCCGGCCTTGAACTTGTCCTGCTCTTTCCAGATTTCGGGCTTGGCCTTGGAATCCGCGGTGCCGGAGCCGGCCGGGAAGGCATGCCACGGCAGTCTGGACATGAATTCGACGACGGCGGCATCGGATTCGACGGCGGTCTTGTCGTAGGGCCGCTCGCCCTTGACGACGGCGCCGATGCGGCCGAAGTGCGCGCCCATCACGGCGAAGGCCGACTTGCGGTATTTGACCGCATCTTCGACCTTGGCGAACTGCGCGTGCGCCGCCAAGGGCGCTGCCGTCAGCACGGCGAGGGAAAGCGCAAGCAACATCCGTTTCATACCTTCTCCTTTCCTGGCGAGAGTGAGCGGAACAGTGTTCGAATCGTGTTTCGGCGCGGAAGTCAGGGTTCCGTCTTGATGTCCGCCAGCGCAGTATCGAGGCGTTGCTTGAGCTTGACAAGCTCTTTTTCGAGCGCCGCGAACTCGGCGTCGCCATAGCCGGAGAAAGCGCGCTTGCAATGGGCGACATGCGGCCCGAACACGCGCTCGAACTCGCGCTCGCCGCGCGGCGTCAGCTTGACGACCGTGCTGCGGCGGTCTTCGGCCTGCGCCGTCCGCACCACCATGCCCTTGTCTTCAAGCCGGTCGACGATGCCGGTCAGGGTGCCCTTGGTGATCAGCGTCTTCTCGCCGAGTTCCTTGAAGGTCATGCCGGGCGTGTTGCCGAGCGTGGCGATGATGTCGAACTGACAAGGCGTCAGGCCGAGCGCCCGGATGTGGTCGGAGGATACCCGTTCGAATGCCTGGTAGCACTCGGCGAGCAGGCGGATGCTGCGCAGGTAGCGTTCTTTCATACGGAAAGGCGCGGCGCACCGGAACAACGACGCCGGTGCGCCGATGCCGGCGGCTTAGTCGGCCTTGACCGCTTCGACCTGGATCGCCAGTTTCACTTCCGGAGCGAAGCCGTAATTCTTCACGCCGTAGTCGAGGCCGAAATCGGTGCGCTTGAATTCCCCGCTGGCGTCCGCGCCGCAGACTTCGCGCTTGAGCATCGGATGCTGGATGCACTTGAACTTGTTGATCGTCAGCGTGACAGGCTTGGTCACGCCGCGCAGCGTCAATTCGCCGTCGATCTTCACCGGGCGGTCGCCGTCGAACTGCGTGATCTTGCCTTTGTACGTCGCGGTCGGGTATTTCTGCACGTCGAACAGGTCCGGGCTTTTCGCATGCTCGTTCATCTTCGCGTGACCGAAGTCGATCGTGGAGGCATCGATCGTGATATCGACCGTGCCGTTCTTGGCGGCGCGGTCGAGCGTGATGCTGCCGCCGGTCTTGGTGAACTTGCCGCGCCAGACGGAAATGCCCATGTGGTCGGCTTCGAAGCTCGGATAGGTGTGGTTCGGCTCGATGTTGTACGTGCCGGCGAAAGCGGGAGCGGTGCCGATGACCAGGGCGGCGGCGACTGCATGTTTCAGTTGCATGTTCGTTTCCTTTTTTGGTTGAGGGGTGATTATTGCGTGGCGACCACGCGGAACTTGATGACGACTTCATCGGCAACCATGCCGGTATCCTTCCATTCGCCCTCGCCGATGTTGAAGGCCAGGCGCTTGATCGGCAGCGAACCGTCGAACACGTCGTTCGCGCCTTCTTTCTTGTGCATCATGGGGAAGCTGACGTCGGCGGTCCTGCCCTTGATGGTCAGCTTGCCCGAGACGTCGAGCCGGCCGCCGGCGCCGGACTTGATGGCGCTCGAGACGAAACTCGCCTTCGGAAACTGGGCGGCGTTGAACCAATCCTTCTTCAGCACTTCCTTGTTGTATTCCGGATCGCCGAGATCGAAGCTGGCGACGTCGATGTCGACGCTCGCCTTGGAAGCTTCCGGACGCGCGGCGTTGTAGTCGACCACGGCATTGAAGCGCTTGAATTTCGCTTCGATCGGGACGTTCATCTGCCGGAACACGGCGGAGACGCTGCTCTTGGCAGGATCGACCTTCATCGCGGCGAGCGCCATGCCGGAGAGGACGATGGAAGCGGCGACGGCGGCGCCGATGCGGAATGCGGTTGTCATGGGCATGGACTTGTCCTTTGCGTGAAGGTTAGGGCAGCATGCGTTTGAGCACGCCGTCGCGATCGATGAACTGATGCTTGAGCGCCGCGGCGATATGCAGGCAGAGCGCGGCCAGCAGCGTCATGTTGAGCCAGTAATGCAGGTCCTTGAGAATCGGTTTCAGGTCGTTGTCGGCTTCGATCAGCACCGGCAAGGGCAGCACGCCGAGATACACTACAGGGACGCCGGCCGCCAGGCTGTAGAAATAGCCGGAGACCGGGATCGCGAAGATCAGGACGTACAGCAAGCCATGCAAAACATTCGCCGCTTGCCGTTGCCAGTCCGGCATGCTGGATGGATAGGCCGGCGCCGGATGGGCCAGGCGCCAGAGCAGGCGGACGCACGCCAGGCCGAATACCGTCACGCCGATCCACTTATGCCAGGAAAAGTACTTCAGCTTGGTGGGCGTGATGCCGGGAATGTCGACCATCGTCAAGCCGAGTCCGAAGCCGCCGATGATCAGCAAGGCAATCAGCCAATGCAGCACGATCGCGGGCAGGGTATAGCGTTGCATGGGTTTTCAATTTGTTAATTAGTTCGCATTAGGACTAAATATAGCAAAAAGCCGGGAAGCGTGCTGGCGGGAGCAGTTGTGGGTGAAAGCATAAGCTGCGATATTGTAGGCATACCTTCGTCGCTACTTTGAACAGCGGACCTTGAATGCACGCGGGCGCGACCGCTTTCGTATTACGTTGGTCGACGGCTTCTGCGGAGGTGGTCTTTACACGTTATCCGGGCTCGGCACGGAAATTCTTGGATCGCCATTAAAGATGTTGGCGGCAGTAGACGAGGCTCGCGTGCTCGTCAATTTGGATCGAACAAAGCCGCTGGATCTCGACGTCCAATACGTCTTTGTCGACAAAAACAAGAGCGCCGTTGACCATCTGCGAAAGGTGCTGATCGATAGAGGCTACGGAAGTCAAATCGGCACTTCCATTCATCTTTTTCATCAAGATTTTGTGTCCGCATTTCCATCCGTTATGGAAGTGGTTAAGCGACACACGCCTCGTGCGCCAACGGCATTGTTCTTCCTAGATCAATATGGTTATAAGGAAGTGCCGGCCACATTGATTCAAACGGTTTTTCGCGAGTTACCGCACAGCGAGATCGTCCTCACGTTTCATGTTTCGTCATTCGCAACTTATACAAACGACGAATTTGTTCAGCACATTGGCAGCACATTGGCGATCGATATACGTGGCGCGCTTGGCGGTCAATCTATTGAAGACATCAAGGATAGTGATGCTGATTGGCGTCGGTTCATACAAGGCGCGCTGTATCAAGCGTTGGTAACGAAGTGCGGCGCGCGGTTCTTTACCCCATTTTTTATACGAGCAGAGGGCGCCGGTCACGGTGAATACTGGCTGGTTCATCTTTCCCAGCATCATCGAGCACAGGATGTGATGAAGCAGGTACATTGGCAGCATCAGAATCATTTTGTCCACTATGGTGGGGCTGGGCTAAATATGCTCGCTCCGCAGATGATGGGCTTTCGGCAAGAGTTCACTGGCGGCTTCCAGTTCGACGATGTCGCTCGACATCAAACGAATGTCGCGTTGACCGAGCAGCTCGGAGAATACATTTTTGCGCAAGGTCGCCCCATGAAAATTGGCGAGCTATTCGCGTCTACGTGCAATACGTCGCCTGCGACCGCTGGAATGTACAAAGAAATCTGCGGGCATGCAGGCCGATAAAGTAGCTCAGTTCATATTCGCCCTGTTTCTCCTAAGGCCAGCAGGATGCCATTGCTCCCGGATAAATCAATTCGGCTCATCGCCAGCCGACTCATCCACATCAATTTTTTAGTCAGACAGACCCTCGTCTATTTCGACGATACGAAAAAGGAAAAACCTGATCCTGAACGGTGTAAGGCCCGGACAGGCGTGATTTATTTGATGGACGTCAGCATGTCACGAGACACTTACAACTAAGGTTGCAAGTGTCTCGGAAGAATGCAAAAACGACACGGGAGGAAAAGATGCGCAACCAATTCAGATTCACACTGATTGGTATTGTGATGGTGGTCGGCGGTTGTGTGACCACGAATACACGCATTTCCCCTGTTGTCCGACCGACTGAAAGGCTGGAAGAAAGCCTCGCCGCAGCAAAGAAGGCTATCCTCGTAACAAAACAAGAATTTCAGAACAAGCTTGCTTTGCAGCAGAAACAACTTTTCGCCTCCCGACTAGCCGTATTTGGAGGCGCAGTGGGAGCGGCAGCCGGAGCTATTTACTCAGCACCTAGAGATGTAATTGCAGGGATGGGCCTAATAAGCGCGACTGGCTATACTGGTGGAAATCTGTATGCGCCCGCTGTTCATGCCGACATTTTCGAAGCGGGCCTTGCTGCAACGCACTGCCTTGATGCTTATGTAACCCCGGCAGAATCGCTTCTGAAAACCATACAGGAAGAAAAGCGGCAGGTCGATCTTGCGCTTGATGCGTTGGAAAAACTTCTGGGAGGCCCTCCGCAACCAGCCGCCGCAAAGGCCATCGCTGATGGACAAAGAGCGTCAAGACGAGCGCAGGCCTATATTCTTCGCGAGTCGGGAATTGCGGCGCAAGTATTCCTGTCCCTGGACGATATCGTTCGTTTGGCGAACAAGCAAGTACACGAGAACAGTCCAAACCTTGACGCATTCGCCCAGTCTGGGCGAGCAGTATTTGCAATGGCGAACGTTTCCTCTGCGGGTACATCCGCGCCTCCGCCTGCCCCTAGCCCGGGCGGTCCCGCACCGGGCATCCGGACTGCTGCCGGCAAGGCCGAAATCGACCAAGGCATCAGAGCCGTCGAGGACGCGGAAAAGGAACTCGACGGGTTGCTGAACCGGTTCGACAAACTCGGGGATCTGCCCTCATCCACATGCATTGACAAGGCGAAGTTTGAAGGCGCGGCGCCGCTAACGCTGAATACCGACGACCTCTCGTTGAAAGCCGGTTCCCAGTATCGCCTCAACGCAACGGGCGGCCGCCCCGGATACTGGGGTGAGTGGGTCGGTCAGATTCCTCCGAAAGACGTACTCGAAGCCATACAGGCGCCCTTAAGCCCGCAGTTCCTTTTCGATGCAAAGAAATCCTTTAAAGGAAGCACATTCAAGTACCGTGTGCTGGATTCCGGCGGCACGAGCAGGGAAGTGACAGTATGTTCGTCAGACTGAGCACTGTCGTGTGCTCTAGGCAGGCCGCCGTAGTCGACACTTGTAATGAATGCAAACAATGCGCTCTCGAATTCATGACAGGAATGAGCGCGCCCGCAGCAGGGACTGTCAGAATTTCCGTGTTCAAGGCGGGTTGATATTTACACGGATGGTCGAACGAATCGATCCGCGTACAGGATAGCAAATTGATTCATGGCCGTCTTCCAGTCATGGGCGGCGCGTCCCCATTCGGCGGTGATATTGCGCAGGGCCAGCCAAATGAGTTTTGTCGCCGCCTCGTCAGTCGGGAAGTGGCCGCGGGTCTTGATGATCTTGCGCAGCTGCGAATTGATGTTTTCGATAGCGTTCGTCGTGTAGATCACCTTGCGTACACCCGGTGGAAATGCAAAGAACGGAATGACCCGGTCCCAGGCGTTACGCCAGGCGGCACTGACGGTCGGGAATTTTTGTCCCCATGGCCCTTCCGCAAATGCGTCCAGTTCGGCTTGGGCCGCTTCGGCACTGGGCGCGGTATAGATCGGACGGATCGCCGCCGCCAGTGCCTTGCGATCCTTCCAGCTCGCGTAATCCAGACTGTTGCGGATCAGGTGGACGATGCAGGTCTGCAGCGTCGTCGCCGGGAACACGGCGGCCAACGCTTCGGGCATGCCCTTCAGACCATCGGTCACGGCGATCAGGATGTCGTGGACGCCGCGCGTCTTGAGGTCATTGAAGACCTTCATCCAGAATTTGGCACCCTCGGTGCCTTCGATCCACAGGCCGAGGATGTCGCGGCTGCCGTCGGGCAGCACACCCAGTGCCAGGTAGATCGCCTTGTTGCGCACCACGGCGTCTTCCCGGATCTTGACCCGCAAGGCATCGAAGAACACGACCGGATACATGGGCTCAAGCGGCCGGGCTTGCCAGGCCGTGACTTCGGCCATCACCTCGTCCGTCACCGAGCTGATGAACTCGGGGGAGACCTCGGTGCCATATTGCTCACGCAAGAAGCCCTGGATTTCGCGTACGGTCATGCCCCGGGCATACAGGGCGACGATCTTGTCGTCGAAGCCCGTAAAGCGCCGTTCGTGCTTGGGAATCAACAGGGGCTCAAAGCTGCCTTCGCGGTCACGCGGCACCTCGATCCGGATCGGCCCGTCTTCAGTCAGGACCGTCTTGGCGCCGGTGCCGTTGCGCTGGTTGGTCGTCGCAGCCGGTTTGGCCGCTCCCGGTGCGTAGCCAAGATGGTGACGCATCTCGCCGTTTAGGGCCCGCTCGATCAACGCCTTCTTGAGCGCCAGCGTGGCAGCGTTGATCGCTTCGGCCGTCATCGGGCCATGACCAAATTGTTCAAGCAGTTCTGCGGGAATGGCCGGCAGGTCTGCCGGCTTGGTTCTTGGTTTTCGTGGCATACATCCTCCTTGCGAGCATGATATGCCTTGAACACGAAATTACTGATACTCCCTTTATATCCGAAACATCCGGGCTTCAAATCTCTCGCCAGAGTAGCCACCATTAGTCAGAATCTTTCGGAATTCTAACCGGCCGTTTTCGGCGAACAGAAACATCGGCATGGAGTCAATGTATGCCGGAGAACACTCCAAAAAATAGCGGCAATTAATCGGTTCATCGTAGAATTCCGGGGAGTTTTCCGAGCTTGCTATCCTGTGTTGTCACAGGAAGGGAGCAAGCATGCTGGACCGGAAGACGCTGGAAGCGATGGGTGGCTGGAAGGGTTATCGGATCGAGAAGGTGGAGTGGCCTGGCGAAGCCAGCCGGACCTTGTCGGTGTACCTGAAGTCGTCAGCCAAGACGATGCGCTGTGCGCAGTGCGGCGGGCGCTGCGACCAGGTGCACGATACGTCGGTACGCCGGGTTCGGGATCTGCCGATATTTCAATTCCGGGTGGTCCTGCATGTGCCACGTCGCCGGGTCTGGTGCCCTCGCTGCAATGGTCCCCGGCTGGAACAACTGGACTGGCTTGGCCGCTATCAACGCGTGACCAACCGTTTTGCCGACGCGGTCGAGCAGTTGCTGGGCTCAGCCAACGTGCAGGCGGTGGCGGCATTCTTCGAGCTGGGCTGGCACACGGTCAAGGCGATCGACAAGAGCCGGCTGCAAGCGCGTCTGCAGGAGCCCGACTGGTCGTCAATCCGCTACCTAGCCATGGATGAATTCGCCCTGCACAAGGGACATCGCTATGCCACAGTGGTGGTCGAGCCGCTTAGCCGGCAAGTGTTGTGGGTGGGGGAAGGACGTTCCCGGGAGACGGCACGGCAGTTCTTCGAGCAACTGCCTGCCGGTGTGGCCGAGCGCATCGAGGCGGTCGCCATCGACATGACGACGGCCTACGAACTGGAAATCAAGGCCCACTGCCCGCAGGCAGAGGTGGTCTTCGACCTGTTCCATGTGGTGGCCAAGTATGGCCGGGAAGTGATCGACCGGGTGCGAGTGGATCAGGCCAATCAGTTGCGAGGCGATCGTCCGGCACGCAAGGTGCTCAAGTCTTCTCGCTGGCTCCTGCTGGGCAATGCTGCCAATCTGGGCCACGAGCAGGCTGTTCACTTGAAGGAACTGCTGGCCGCCAACGAGCCGCTCATGTGCGTGTACGTCATGCGTGATGCACTCAAAAGGTTATGGTTTTACCAGCGGCCAGCCTGGGCGCAGAGGGCATGGGAGCAATGGCAGGAACAAGCAGCGCAAAGCAACATTCCTGCCTTGCAGAAGTTTGCGCAGCGCCTGCAAGGCTATTGGCATGGCATCCTGGCGCGCTGCCGCCATCCCCTGAACACCAGTATCGTCGAAGGTATCAACAACACTATCAAGGTCATCAAGCGCCGGGCTTACGGCTACCGCGATACGGAATACTTCTTCCTCAAAATCCGCGCAGCCTTCCCCGGAATTCCGCGATGAACCTAAAAAAAGCCACGGAATCACCCGTGGCTTTTTTGTTTCCGTCTCTTGCCGATAGCGGCGCGCACGGAAGTCAGGAAGCGCGCCGCTTGACGCAATCGATATACGCATCGCCGTCCGGCGGCATGCCGCTGCGCTGCGACGTCCAGATCATTTGCCCGAGGCATTCCATGATCTGATGATGCGCCTCGTGCTCGGACCCGAGGCGTTGCGCCAAGGCGAGAAAGGCGGCGCGGATGCCGGGCGGCTGGTCGATCGAGATCTGCTCGGCGATCGACAGGTGCATGGACAAATGCAGGAAGGGATTGCTCTCCCCGCGTTCGACCGAATAGTCGGCCGCGAGCGCCGCTTCGACGTCGCGCAGCGCACCGCCGTATTCCGGATGCTGCACGATCCAGTCGCGCGCGATCGCTTCGAGCGGCGTCAGGATTTCCTTCGCCTCATGCTTGCGAAAGGTTTCGCAGAAGAAGCGGCGGACATCGTGCTGGGACGGCGTAAACATCGGATCAAGCGCGGCCGTACACCGGCACCACGGCGCCGGACGTCACCCGATTGCGGGGCGAAGCCAGGAAGAGGATGGTTGACGCGATCTCGCGCGGTGTCGGCCAGGTGTCGTGCGCCGCGCCGGGCATGGCGGCGCGGTTGGCAGGCGTGTCGATGATCGACGGCGCGACCGCATTGACCAAGACGTTTTTCGATGCGACTTCGGCGGCCAGCGCCTGGGTCAGCGCGGCGACGGCGGCCTTGCTGACGACGTAGGCGCTCATGCCGGCGCCATATTGCGGCTCCAGCGCCTTGCGCGCCGCGACATTGACGATGCGCCCGCCGTCGGCGCCGAAGGCATGCAAGGCGGCGCGGCTGCACAGGTGGCAGCTGATCAGGTTGGCGTTCAGCATCGCCATCAAGCCTTGCTTGTCCGTGTCCGCAAGGTTGCTCATGGCGAAACCGCCGGCGATATGGATGGAGGCATAGAGCTTTCCTTGAAAGCCTTCGTACAGGCGGGCGACCGCGCTTTCATCGGTCAGGTCGCAGTCCGGCACCAATTCCACGCTATCTTTGTAGGGGAACGCGTCGGCCTCTTTCTGCAGCACATAAGGGATGCGGCAGCGGGCGCCGGCGGCCAGCAATTCGCCGACCACCACAGTGCCGAGCGCGCCGGTGCCGCCGGTGACGACGACGGTTCGATCGCGAAATTCCATGTTGATTCTCCTTGTCGTGAAATATTCAAACGCCTTTTTCGGGCAAGGGCGTCTTGTCCTTGAATTCGCACAAATCCGCGATGACGCAGTTCCAGCACAGGGGTTTCCTGGCAATGCAGGTATAGCGGCCGTGCAGGATCAGCCAGTGGTGCGCATCATGCCGGAATTCCTCGGGCACGAGTTTCGTCAGCTTGTCTTCGACTTCGTCGACATTCTTGCCGGGCGCGATGCCGGTACGGTTCGATACGCGGAAGATATGCGTGTCGACCGCGATCGTCGCTTCCCCGAAGGCGGTGTTCAACACGACGTTGGCTGTCTTGCGGCCGACGCCGGGGAGCGCCTGCAAGGCTTCGCGCGTGCGCGGCACTTCGCCGCCATGCTGTTCCAGCAGGATGCGGCAGGTTTCGATGACGTTCTTGGCCTTCATCCGATACAGGCCGATCGTCTGGATATAGGGAGTCAAGCCTTCCACGCCGAGCTTATGGATCGCTGCGGGCGTATTGGCGACCGGATAGAGCTTGCGCGTCGCCTTGTTCACCGAAACGTCGGTCGCCTGGGCTGACAAGATCACCGCGATCAGCAATTCGAACGGCGTCGTATATTCGAGTTCAGTGGTCGGGTTCGGATTCGCTTTGCGCAAGCGCTCGAAGATTTCCCGGCGTTTCGCCGCGTTCATGATTGTTCCTTCTTGGCAGCTTCTTCTTGGCGTTGCCGCGCGCGTTCGATGGCGGCCTGGATGATCGCCTTCTTGCGCGCCTGTTCGGCCTGGGCTTCCGCCGACAAGGCCGTTTCCGCCTCGACCGCTTTCAGCTTCGCCGCCGCCTTGGCAGCGAGCCGCGCTTCGTTTTCCTCGCGCTCGCGTTGCAGGCGGAAATTGCGGAAATCGTGGCGTTCGCGCGCCGCATCGGCCTGTTCCTGGGACCATGCGGCCCAGCCGGTGCGGCCTGGGGTTGCTTCGACCATCGCGATGCAGTCGACCGGGCAGGGCGGGACGCACAGGTCGCAGCCGGTGCACAGGTCCGGCGCGACTGTATGCATCTGCTTGGCGGCGCCCACGATGGCATCGACCGGGCAAGCCTGGATGCAGAGTGTGCAGCCGATGCATAGCGTTTCGTCGATGACCGCGAGCAAACGGGGGCGTTCGATGCCGTTGCCCGGGTTCAGCGGAATCACCGGCTTGCCGAGCAGCAGCGCGAGGCGGGCTACGCCGTCGGCGCCGCCCGGCGGGCATTGGTTGTGGTTCGCGCTGCCGTCCGCCATCGCCTGCGCATAAGCCTTGCATGAGGGATAGCCGCACTTGGTGCACTGGGTTTGCGGCAACAAGTCTTCGAGCTGATCGGCGAGCGGTTTGATCGGAGAAACGGACACGGCGGAAAGAAGGGGCAACGAACGGAAAGACGACATTATCGGATGATCACGTCTTTTTCACCAGACGCGCTTGCAGGGACGGGAATGCCCGCAAGCCGGATGAAATCGAGGGCGCCAAACAAAAAAGCCGCTCATCCCGAGGACGAGCGGCTCGCGCATGGCAACGAAAGAATCAGGAATTCGCCTTGATGAATTCCGCGATCTTGGGCGCAATGTTCTCACGCCAGCGACGGCCCGAGAAAATACCGTAATGGCCGCACTTCGGCGCCGTGAAATGCTGCTTCTTCGATTTCGGAATCGAGGAGCATAGCTCGTGCGCCGCTTTGGTCTGGCCCGCGCCGGAAATATCGTCCAGCTCGCCTTCGATCGTGAACAGGGCGACGCTCTTGATGTCTTGCGGGCGCACCAGCTTGCCTTCCACTTTCCAGGTGCCCATCGGCAGACGGAATTCCTGGAACACCGTCTGGATCGTCTCGAGATAGTACTCGGCCGGCATGTCGAGCACGGCGTTGTATTCGTCGTAGAACCTGCGATGCTCCTCGGCCGATTCCTGGTCGCCGGCGCGCAGGTGCATGTAGAAGTCCCAGTGGCTTTGCGCATGGCGGCCCGGGTTCATGGCAATGAAGCCGGCATGCTGCAGGAAGCCAGGATAGACCTTGCGGCCGAAACCCGGATAGTTCGCCGGTACGGCATAGATGACCTTGTTCTCGAACCAGGAATACGGCTTCTTCGTCGCCAGATCGTTAACCTGGGTCGGCGACTTGCGCGGATCGATCGGACCGCCCATCATCGTCATCGTCTTCGGCAGCTTCGGATCGTTATCGCTCGCCATCAGCGAAATGGCGGCCAGCACCGGGACCGTGGGCTGGCAGACGGAAATCACGTGCACGTCGGGGCCGAGCAGGCGGATGAACTCCTGCACATAGTAGACATAGTCGTGCAAATGGAACGGTCCATCCGCGGCCGGCACCATGCGCGCGTCGATCCAGTCGGTGATATAGACATCATGCTCCGGCAACAGCGTGCGCACGGTATCGCGCAGCAGGGTTGCATGATGTCCGGACAACGGCGCGACCAGCAGCACTTTCGGCTGTTTCAGCGCCGCGAATTCCCTTTCCTTCAAATCCTTGCGGAAGTGCAGCAGCTTGCAGAACGGTTTGTGCAGCGTCGTTTCTTCGATGATCGGTACGGTTTTATCGCCGACGACGGTAGTGCCGATGCCGAACGCCGGCTTTTCATAGTCCTTGCCGAGGCGGTACATCAACTCGTAACCGGCGGCGATGCGCTGGGCGAACGGCGTATGTGCGAACGGGGAGACCGGATTCGTGAAGAGCTTGGACGACGCTTCGGCCCATTGGATCAATGGATTCAGGAAGGCGCGATTCAACTCGTGAAATTGATAAAGCATATGAACCTCTTCGGTCGATACCGGTACTACGATTGTCCAGATAAAATCTTGTTGCCGCAATGCATCATCAGCAAGTTTCGTCAATATTTCTTCACGGAGCCATGGCTGCTGAATCTTGTTGTAAAAAATGCACTGCTTTCTGGCCGTTCACTTTTAGACCTTGATGCATGTCAATCAAGGCGCGATGTTACAAGACTATTTGTGGCGCGCAAAGGCCTTTTCCTTACTACCGCAAGGAACCGTATTCCAAATTATTGGACGGTCGGGCGCTTTGTTTGCCGACGGGAGACGTTGTTCGCTAGGGCGGAACTCGCATCATGCAATACAGCCGTTGTCCCGGTTATTGTCCGCTTTTCGTGCTCTCATGTTATGGCGCGTCTTCTCTTGAAATGCTGCTTCGTACGAGAGAGGTAAGCAGAAAAGATGCCAGGGGAGCGCGGGCAGCCGTTGGTCCCCCGTAAAACCAAGGAAGTTGCGCCGCCGGTGAATTGCCGCCGGTATTGTTTGGTTCGTTTCGCGCTCGGGAACCGGGCGGAATTTGCCTGCGGTATCGATGCCGCATCGCACGATCATCCGACGCGAAGTGTGTGATTTTTACCGATGGAGTGGGATGCCGGCCAACAGATGGGGCGCTGTAGAAACAAAAACGCCTCTTCGCTGAAGAGGCGTTCGAGGCGGGAATTTTCGCGTATCAATCGAAAACCGGGGTTTCCACGCCGAGAATCTTGTGCAGTTTCGGCGAAGTCGTCGTGTATTGCATGTGGATTTTCTTTTCCGGAAAGATATAGGGGGCCGCGCCGAATGCCGCCAATGCCGCTTCGTGGAAGCCCGACAGGATCAGTTTCTTTTTGCCCGGATAAGTGTTGATGTCGCCAACCGCGAAAATGCCCGGCACGTTGGTTTCGAACTTTTCGGTGCTGACGACTTTCAATTGCTTGCGCTCGATATCCAATCCCCATTCGGCGATCGGGCCGAGCTTCGGCGACAGGCCGAAGAAGACGAGCAGGTCGTCGAGCGGCAGGCGGCGCGTCACGCCGTCAGCCCCGGTGACCTTGATCTCGGAGATCCTGTCGTCCTTTTCCTCGAGCCCGGTCACTTGGCCGACCAGGAATTGCATCTCGTAGTTTTCGCAGAGCTCCTTCATTTTCGCGACCGAAGCCGGCGCGGCGCGGAACTCTTCGCGGCGATGCACGAGCACGATCGACTCCGCCTTGCCGACCAGATCGAGCGCCCAATCGAGCGCGGAGTCGCCGCCGCCGCAGATCACGAGGTTCTTGCCGTGAAAGCGGGTTGGATCCTTGACGCGATAAAAGACTTGCGAGCCTTCGTGCTTCTCGATGCCTTCGACCTTCAGCGTGCGCGGCTGGAACGAACCGACGCCCGCGGCGATGAAAATGGTCTTGGTGATGAAGCGCGTGCCGATCGAGGTCTCGACATTGAAGCGGCCGTCTTCGCGGCGCTCGACCACGGTGACTTCCTGGCCGAGGTGGAAGGTCGGTTCGAAGGGCTCGATCTGCTTCAGAAGGTTGTCGGTCAATTCCTGGCCGGTGCAGACCGGCACCGCGGGAATGTCGTAGATCGGCTTGTCCGGATAGAGCTCGACGCATTGGCCGCCGACTTTCGGCAGCGAATCGATCACGTGCGCCTTGATTTCCAGGAGGCCGAGTTCGAAGACCTGGAACAGGCCGACCGGACCGGCGCCGACAATGACGGCATCGGCGTCGATCGGAGCCTTGTCGGAAGCGGCGGCATTCGGCGGGAGAGTGGAGTCCATACGACTGTCAAGTTCCTGTTTCATGATGAGTATCCGGGGCGCCCCGCTTTCGCAATCGAGCATGGCGATCGCGCCGGACGCCGATAGGGGGCGGCGGATTCGAGAACCCGCCGCCGATAAAAGCAAAAGAGGACCGGCTTAGCGTGCGAGATGCTGCAGCTTTTCCTTGACGTCTTTCCATTCGTCAGCGTCGGGAAGCGGCGCTTTCGTCTTGGTGATCGACGGCCACTTGCGCGCCAACTCGACGTTCAGCTTGATGAATTCCTGCTGATCGGCCGGGACGTCTTCTTCGGCATAGATCGCATTGACCGGACATTCCGCGACGCAGACGGCGCAGTCGATGCATTCATCCGGATCGATCGCGAGGAAATTGGGGCCTTCGCGGAAGCAGTCCACCGGGCATACATCTACGCAGTCGGTATAACGGCAGCGGATGCAGGATTCGGTCACAACGTGGGTCATAACAGTCCTATCTCAAAATTAAATTCCCTGAAGCCTGCCGGGCATCAATGGCGCGCAACTGAGTGGCGCCAAGCGTAAACACCCAGCTGCAAAGCCTTGTATTTTAAGGCAAAACGAGGTTTCCAACAAACCAAGCTTATACAGTTTATGAATAAGCAAATGCGCTTTTTTTGATCTGAAAGCGTTGACCATGCACGGCGGCGAGGCTTGAAGTCGAGGTTCTTTCCGTCATGCGGCGCCCGCGATGAATTCTTTGCGTTCGTCGTTTGAATTTAAATCATGCCGCCCGTCGGTCACATTTCCGGTTGCTTCGGCTACACTCGAATCACTTCACCGCCGCCCCGTTTTTGCTCTTCACAAGGCCATCATGGACACCACCGCAGCCCGACAGGCGATCTTCAAACGCATCCGCGAGGCGCAAGGCCGGCCGTCCGAGGTCACCCAGGTCGAGCGCGATGCCGTGCGGGATTATCTGGCCCGTCATCCGCAAGGGCCGCGTCCCGATCTGGGAGGCGATCTGGCGCGGCGTTTTCGCGAGCAGGCGCTGCGCATGTCGGACACGGTCCAGGAAGTGGCCGCGACAACGGAAGTGCCGCAAGCCGTGGCGCGTTATCTCGATGCCGTCGGCGTGGCGCGACGGGCCGTTGCCTGGAATACCCTGGCGGACCTGGCATGGCGGTCCGCCGATATCGAGGTCGAGTTCCGCCGTCCCCGCAACGAGGATCTGGTCGGCATCACCGGCTGCTTCTGCGCCGTGGCCGAGACCGGCAGCCTGATGCTGTTGTCCGGCCCGGACACCTTCGCTTCCGCCAGCTTGCTGCCGGAAACGCATATCGCCGTCCTGCCGGCTTCGCGCATCGTCGCCGGCATGGAAGATGCCTTCGCCCTGGCACGCGCCGAATGCGGTGAGTTGCCGCGTGCCGCCAACTTCATCTCCGGCCCCTCGCGTACCGGAGACATCGAACAGACGATCGTGCTCGGCGCGCACGGGCCCTACCGCGTCCATGTGATTGTCGTGACCGACGCCTGATGCGGAGAAGTACGTGGAATCACGTACGAGGCTTCCAATCCGGCGGGATGCGCATTATTCCGGGCTACAATAGCCGCGCCTGGCGCATCGGGCCGCCGTTCGCGCAGGCCGGACAAGAACATCCATGGAGACGGTAATTGCGCGCAAAGTTTCTTTCGGCCTTGCTGGGCCTCGTTCCCGCCTTGACCCATGCAGCAGAACTCGACGGTCGCCAGCTCACGGGCTGGTGGAGCGTGCCGTTCGTCGGTCTGCTGCTGTCGATCGCATTGCTTCCCTTGCTCAAGCCGAATTTCTGGCACCACCATTTCGGGAAGGTGGCGCTGGGCTGGGCATTGGCGTTCCTGCTCCCATGCGCGTTTTTTTTCGGCGCCGGGACCGCGGCGCAAGGTGCGGTTCACGCATTCACGGCGGAGTTCATTCCCTTCATCATCCTGGTTTCGGCCCTGTTCGTCGTCGCCGGCGGCATTTGCGTGCGCGGCAATCTGCACGGTACGCCGGCGTTGAATACCGGGCTGCTCGCGCTGGGCACCGTGCTGGCCAGCGTGATGGGAACGACAGGCGCATCGATGCTGCTGATCCGACCGCTGATCCGGGCCAACGACAACCGCAAGCATGCGGTTCACATCGTCGTCTTCTTCATTTTCCTGGTCGCGAATGCCGGCGGGTCGCTGACGCCGTTGGGCGATCCGCCGTTGTTCCTCGGTTTTTTGAAGGGCATCGATTTCTTCTGGACGATGCGGAACATCTTTCCCGAGACGCTGTTCCTGTGCGGCGCCTTGCTCCTTATTTTCTATTTCCTCGATCTCCACTACTACCGCAACAAGGAGGAGATTCGGCCGCTCGAACTGGATCCGACGCCCGACTCGGCGCTCACGATCGAAGGCAAGGGCAACTTCGCGTTGCTGGCGGCGGTGGTCGGCTTGGTGCTGATGAGCGGCGTCTGGCGTCCGGGCGTGTCGCTGGTCGTGCTCGGCACGCATGTCGAGCTGCAGAACCTGGTGCGCGATGTGTTGCTGCTCGGCGTCATCTTCGTTTCGCTGCGCATCACGCCCGCTTCGGCGCATGAAGGCAACGGCTTCTCATGGGGGCCGATCCAGGAGGTGGCGAAACTGTTCGCCGCCATCTTCATCACGATCATTCCGGTGATCGCGATGCTGCGCGCCGGCGGCGACGGCGTGTTCGCGCCCGTGATCCGCGCCGTGACCGGCGCCGACGGCCAGCCGATCGATGCCATGTACTTCTGGGCCACCGGCTTGCTATCGTCCTTTCTCGATAACGCGCCGACCTATCTCGTCTTCTTCAACACGGCCGGCGGCGACGCCAAGGCCTTGATGACGACGCTCGGCCCGACTCTCGCGGCGATTTCCTGCGGCGCGGTGTTCATGGGCGCCAACAGCTACATCGGCAATGCGCCGAACCTGATGGTGAAGGCGATCGCCGAAGAGCGCGGAATCCGGATGCCGTCTTTCTTCGGCTATCTGGGTTGGTCCTGTGCCATACTCTTGCCCTTGTTCGCACTGATGACGCTGATTTTTTTCCGTTAGGAGGAGCGCGGGGATGGCCCACATCAATATCACGCAAAAACACAAGCTGACGCACAAGAAGGCGAAGGCCGCCGCGCAAAAGGTGGCCGACAAGCTGGCCGAGGAACACGGCATGGAATGCGAATGGGACGGCGACGTCCTGCTGTTCAAACGCAGCGGCGTATCCGGGAAGCTGGTGCTGGAAGAGCATGCGGCGACCATCGAGATCACGCTCGGCTTCCTGCTCATGGCCTTTGCCGGCAAGATCGAGGAAGAAGTCGGCAAGAGCATGAAGAAGGTATTCGCGGCCAAGGAATGAGAATCCTCGGTCCCAAGAAAAAGGCCGCGTCGGAAGACGCGGCCTTTTTTCTCCGGGCGTGAGAGGCGCCGTTTGGAGGCGAGAGGGGTCAGCCCTTCAATTCATTGATCAGGTCGACGTATTGCTGCTTCGCGTCTTCCTGCGCGGTTCCCTTCAGGGCTGCCCAGGCGTCGTACTTGGCGCGGCCTACCATGTCGGTGAAGCCGGGGCGCGAGCCTTCCACGTCGCCGGCGCTAGCCTGCTTGAACAGCGCATAGATCTTCAAGAGCGTCATGTTGTCCGGGCGCTCCGGCAGGTTCTTGGAATCGGCGACGGCTTGATCGAATTGAGCTTGCAGGGTCATTGTTTTCTCCGGGCTGATCATGTGATAGTGTCGCTAAACGCTTGCGGCGACCGTGGATATGCACATTAGCATAGAAGAATCGGCGCCAAAAGCGAAGGTTTAGAACCAAATTTCTAGGCGGCGTTTCTTACAATGCCGAACACCGTTCAACACCCGTCGAATACCTGGAGGATGCACCCGATGTCAGCCCAACCATTGCCGGTCATGCGCCGCGAACGGATGTCCACCGTCGATACCGCCTGGCTGCGAATGGATTCCGAGGGCAACCTGATGATGATCGTCAGCGTGCTTTTGTTCGAAACGCCGATGGACCCGAAGCGTCTCAGGAGGACGATCGAAACCAGCCTGCTGCAGCCGTATCGGCGATTCCGCAGCCGCGTCGTGCAGGACATGACGGGCGTCTGGTGGCAGGAGCAGGAGGTCGATCTCGACGAACACATCATTCCGGTCAGGCTCGAGCCGATGGCTCCGAGCAACAAGCCCGCGCTCGAGGGGCTGGTCGCCACGCTGTCGGCCACGCCGCTCGATCGCGGGCGGCCGCTGTGGCAAATGCATGTGGTCGACGGCTGCGTCGGCGAAGACGGCAAGACGCGCCAGGCGGTGATCGTCCGCATCCACCACTGCATCGCCGACGGTATCGCGCTGGTGGGCGTGCTGCTGTCGATGTTCGACAAGACGGCCGACGCCAAGGAGCGCGAACCCCTGCCGGCCGAACGCCAGGAAGACAACCCGTGGGCGGAACTGCTGCAACCGGTCACCAAGGCGACGGTCACGACGATCAACCTGTCGACCACGGTAATGACGAAGTATCTGTGGATGCTGGCCGAATCGAACAACATGGTCGCACGCCTTGCCGAGATGGGCAGCATGACGAGCCGGCTGACGCTCGACGCGATCCGCCTGCTGACCATGGCGGAAGACTCGAAGACGCGCCTCAAAGGACGGCCGGCCGGCACCAAGCATGTCGCCTGGAGCGAGCCGCTGCCGCTCGACGAGGTCAAGGCGATCGGTAAGGCGCTCGGCGGTTCGGTCAACGATGTGTTGATGGCGAGCGTCGCCGGCGCCATCGGTTCCTATTTGCTTGCCAAGGGCGACGAGGTGCCGCGCGACACCGAGCTGCGCGCCATGGTCCCGGTCAACCTGCGCAAGGCCGGCAAGGAACAGAAGCTCGGCAATTCCTTCGGCCTGGTGCCGCTGGTGCTGCCGATCGGCATCGAGGATCCATTGGCGCGCCTGGCCGAGGTCAAGCGCCGCATGGACGAATTGAAAGGCGGGTATCAGGCGCTGATCGCCATGGCGCTGCTCGGCGTCCTGGGTACGACGCCCAAGCAGATGCAAAGCGAGATCCAGAATTTCTTCGCCAAGAAGGCGACCGCCGTGATGAGCAACGTGCCCGGGCCGCAGGCGCCGCTGTACCTGGCGGGCAGCAAGCTCGACCAGATCATGTTCTGGGTGCCGCAGTCGGGCGATATCGGCGTCGGCGTATCCATCCTCAGCTACAACGGCGGCGTCCAGTTCGGCATCGTCACCGACGACGCGATCGCCGTCGAACCGCATCAGATCATCAAGCGCTTCGCGCCGGAATTCGAAAAGCTGGTATTGCTGGCCTTGATGAGCGAGTGGCGGTAACGAGCGCGGCGCTTACTTCACGGCCGATCCCGTCGCGGCATCGGCCGTCTTTTCGTCTTCCGCATAAGTCAATTCGACCAGCGCGTCGTCGCTCCAGCCGCGATCGTGGATCGGGGCGACATAACTCCGTCCGTTCTTGCCCAGCGTAAGGGCCTGCCGGCGCTCGCCGGATTGGAGCGTCGCGGCGGCCAGGGCCCGAGGCGCCGGAAAATAAGTGCTGATCGCGGAGCGGCATGGGCCGCCGGCCAGATTGAGCGCTCCGCGGATCAGGAAAGGCACGTCATCCTTTTCGATCGCCCAGAATATTTCGCATTCCAGCCGCAAATCGCCCAGGCGCCGCGCGTTCGGAGGCAAGCCGGGCGAGCGGATATGCGGGAACCATCGGACCATGTCCTTTTTCCGATTCAATACGATTTCCGCATTGTCGTCGGCCGCCTTCCGGTCGTGCGGCAAGGTAAAGGTGCCGTCATCGGCGACCGGAATCGCGATCGAAGTCTCGCCGCCGGCAATGCGGAGGCTGACGCCTTGCAGCGGAACCTCGGGTTTCGCCGATAACAAAATGAAGCGGAGATCGGCCGCCGGGGCAAGCCGCCGGTGCTCGTCGAAGGCATCCAAGCCCTTGAGCATGGCGCGGTAGGTCTTCCATTCCGGATTCTTGATGTCGTTGGCTTCGACGACCGGCACGCTGTTCGAAGGAACCGCGGCCTGTTCCGTATCCTGGGCCACGGCCGGCGCGCAAAGCAGCGCGGCGGAAATTGCGACGATGACGGGACTGCGAGGACGTTTCATGGATTCTTGTTATCGGTTGAGAAAAAACTACTCTGCCTCTTTCTCCTCGTCCTTCTCCAAAACGCTGCCGACGGCATTGACCGTGCCCTTGGCGACCGAGGCCGCGGCGCCGACCGCGGCCGAGCCGACGGTGATGCCGGTACCGACCACCGCCGTTCCGACGGAGACCGCCGCGCCGGCGACGGTGACGACCGCGCAGCCGCCGAGCACCAGCGGGGCCGCGCACAAAGTAACGAGGAGTTTTATTGAAAGCATGCAACAGAGAGCGATTACACGCCCAGAAGTTCCACTTCGAAAATCAGCGTCGCGTTCGGCGGAATCACGCCGCCGGCGCCGCGAGCGCCATAGCCGAGCGCTGCCGGAATGATCAGTTTGCGCACGCCGCCGACCTTCATGCCCTTGACGCCTTCATCCCAACCCTTGATCACGTGGCCGGCGCCGAGCGGGAATTCAAAGGGATCGTTGCGGTCCTTGCTGGAGTCGAACTTGCTGCCGGCGCTGCCGTCGGCGTTCTGCAGCCAGCCGGTGTAGTGGACGGTGACGTGCGTGCCAGGCGTCGCCTCGGCGCCGTCGCCGACGGCGAGGTCTTCGTATTGGAGGCCGGAAGCCGTGGTGATGATCGACATGATGATCCTTTATGCGTTCGTTGAAAGCCGCGATTGTAGCAGGTGAGGCCGGCGGCGCCGATGCGATCGGTCACGTAGGCGCGCGGTAAAATGCGGCCTTCATTCATTTCGACGAGAGTAGCCGTGACGATCGTTTCCATGGCAATGACAACCTGCCTTGCGGCCGGCGCCGCCGACGGCATGCCGGCACGGGCGGCGATCCGATGAGCATGCTGTTCGCATCGCTCGGCCGCGCCATCGTGTCGCAACTGCATGTCCGCATGCTGCTGCTGACCTTGGCGCCTTTCCTGATTTCGGTCGTGCTTTGGGGCGTCATCCTGTGGCAGACGCTGCAGCCGCTGATCGATTGGATCCAGGATGTCTTTTCGCGGTACGACGGCTTCCGTATCGCCGGCGACGTTCTTGGCACGTTCGGACTCGATGCGCTCAAGGTCGTGCTGGTGCCGCATATCGCCATGTGGATGCTGCTGCCGCTAATGATCCTGACGGCGCTGGTCTTCATCGGCGCGCTCGCGATGCCGGCGATCTCGCGTCATGTCGGCGATCGCCATTACCCCATGCTCGAAAAACGCCGCGGCGGTTCGATCTCCGGCAGCCTGTGGATCGCGTTGTCGTCCTTCCTGGTCTTCATCGCGCTGTGGGTGATTACCGTGCCGTTGACGCTCATCCCCCTGCTCGGTTTTCTGATCCATCCCCTGCTGTGGGGCTGGCTGACCTGCCGCGTGATCGCGTACGACGCCCTGGCGGAGCATGCCGATGCGCAAGAGCGCCGCGAGATCATGCGCCGCTATCGTTGGCCGCTCCTGATGATCGGGACGGCGGCTGGAGCGTTGGGAACCGTGCCGGCCGTGCTGTGGCTGGGCGGCGTTCTTTCCGTGATCCTGTTCCCGCTCCTGGCGGCGATATCGATCTGGCTCTATGTGCTGGTGTTCACCTTCAGCGGACTATGGTTCCAGCACTATTGCCTGGCTGTCTTGGCGGATTATCGGCAGGAGAACGGACGGATCGAGTAGAGCGGCGCAATGAAAAAAGCCCCGGAAGTCCGGGGCTCTTCATTTCTATCCTCGACCGGCCAAATTACTTCTTCGATGCCTTGGCTGCGGTCTTGCTCGCGGCTTGCGAGAACTGGTTGACGGCGGTGTTCAGGTTCGATTCGATCACTTCGACGGCTTGCTTGGTGCTCTTGCTCAGTTGTTCGAAACCGGCGTTGGCGTTGCCGATGGCCGACTTGACGAAAGCGACGACGGTTTCGGAGCCGGCCGGTGCGTTCTTGGTGACTTCATCGATCAGCGCGACGACCTTGCGGTTGGTCTCGGCGATCTGCTCTTCGGCGGCCTTGGTGAATTCTGCCTGGGTGGAGGAGGCGATGCTGACGAGGTGGCGGCCGTAGGCGATTGCTTTTTCCGCGTTCGGCTGGACTTGGGCCGCGGTCAGCGAGAACACTTCTTGCAGGTCCTTGGCGGCCAGCATTTGCTTGGCGGCGGTATTGGACTCTTCCAGGGAAGCTTTGACGACGTTCAGGTTGAGGTCGACAACTTTCTCGACGCCTTCGAACATTTTGTTGGACAACGAAGTCATGAGCGCGACTTGCGCTTCGAAATTGGCTTTGGTGGCTGCCGAGAATTGCTCCGGAATTGCAAACATGCTGTTCTCCTTATGGGATGGACGATGAAATGCCGCATGAATTTTTGTTTGTGCGGCGCAACAAACGCAATTTTAGGGACTTAAAATACCGTGTCAAGGAAATTTTCGCGCAACGCATCAAAAAGACGGTCGATATTTCTAGCTAGCAATATAAATCCATGTAAATGCAATATTTTTGCCTGATTTTCGTTAAATTTTAATGACATTTGTCAATGTTGCGGCGCGAAATGGTCGCTTCCAAAGCATGATAAGCTCACTCGTCCTCTTCGTTTGCTCGCAACTCTCGTGAAAGCGTTTTACAGCGATCATTTCGTCTTGCCCTTGCCTGCCGGGCATCGCTTCCCGATGCAGAAATACCGGCTATTGCATGAGGCGGCGCGCGAGACGCTTACGCGCCTCGAATTCCGCGAAGCGCCGCAAGCCACGGATGGCGTGCTGGCTTTGGCGCATCATCCGCGCTACATCGAACGCGTGGCGCAGGGCACCTTGTCGGATCAGGAGCAGAAGAGCATCGGTTTCCCGTGGTCGCCCTTGATGGTCGAGCGTTCGCGCCGTTCGGCGGGCGCCACGATCGCCGCCTGCCGGGCGGCATTGGAGCAGGGCGCGGCGGTGAATCTGGCCGGCGGCACGCATCATGCGCATGCGGATCGCGGGGAAGGGTTTTGCGTATTCAACGATGCCGCCATCGCCGCTCGTCTGATGCAGGCGGAACGGCGCGTGGCGCGCGTGGCGATCGTCGATCTCGATGTCCACCAAGGCAATGGAACGGCGTCGATACTCGCCGGCGACGAGTCCGTCTTCACGCTATCGCTGCATGCCAGGAACAATTTTCCGTTCGACAAGGCGTGCAGCGATCTCGATATCGCGCTGGAGGATGGCGCTGGCGACGAGGAATACCTGGCGGCGTTGGAAGGCGCGCTCGATGACATGGCGGCGCGGTTCGCTCCGCAATTGCTGATCTATCTCGCCGGCGCCGATCCGCACGAAGGGGATCGTCTCGGACGCCTGAAACTGAGCTTCGCCGGCCTGGCGGCGCGCGATCGCATGGTGCTCGAATTCGCGCGCCGGCTTGGCGTTCCGACTGCCATCGCCATGGCGGGCGGCTATGGCAAGAATATCCAAGATACGGTCGCGATCCATCTCCAGACTATCTCCATCGCCGCGCAATTCGTGCATGCGGCCATGCCTTCCGCTTGAAGCCTCCGCCCAGTGACAGTCCCGATCGCCCGCGGCACGCAACGCAATCCCCTGATCGCGGCCATGCCGCTGTTCTTCGTCCTGTTGTGGAGTTCCGGCTTCATCGTGGCCAAGTACGGCTTGCCGTACGCGCCGCCGCTGACCTTTCTCGTGCTGCGCTTCGCCGGCGTGCTCGCCGTGCTGGTGCCGCTGGTGCTGTTGATGCGGGCGCCATGGCCGCGCGGCCGCATCGGCCATGTCGCCGTCGCCGGCGTGCTGGTGCAGGCCGGCTATTTGTCGGGCGTCTGGTGCGCGATCAAGCTTGGCATGCCGGCCGGCGTGTCGGCGCTCGTCGTCGGCTTGCAGCCGATATTGACGGCATTCTCCGCTTCCTTCGTCGGCGAATCGGTGCGCGGGCGTCAATGGCTCGGATTGGTGCTGGGCTTGTGCGGCGTCATGCTGGTGGTATCGAACAAGATCACGGTGATCGGCTTGTCGTGGCAAAGCATCGGCTTTTCCGTGTTCGCCTTGCTGGCGATGACGGCCGGGACGCTCTATCAGAAACGCTTCTGCCCCAGTTTCGATTTGCGCAGCGGCACGGCGATCCAGTTCGCGGCATCGCTGCTGGTGGTGCTGCCGTTCGCGGCCGCCTTCGAGCGCCTCGATGCCGGGCTCGATGCGGTGCAGTGGACGCCGCGCTTCATCGGCGCCTGGCTGTGGTCGATTTTCGCCTTATCGATCGGCGCGATCTTCCTTTTGTTCGCGCTGATTCGCAAGAGCGCGGCGACGCAAGTCGCGAGCCTGATGTATCTGACGCCGCCGACGACGGCGCTGATGGCCTGGGCCATGTTCGGCGAAAGCCTCGGCATCATTGGTATCATCGGCATGGCGCTGGCGGTGACCGGCGTCGCCTTCGTCACGAGAAGATAACGAGGAAACGATGCGAGCAGAGGCAAACCGCCGCGGCGACTACCGGCACTTTCGCGAGATTACGACGCGCTGGATGGATAACGACGCGTACGGGCATGTCAACAACGTCGTCTACTACAGTTGGTTCGATACCGCCGTCAACCAGTTCCTGATCGAAGGCGGCGCGCTCGATATCGAGCACAGCCCGGTGATCGGACTGGTGGTCGAGACGCAATGCAATTACTTCGCTTCGCTCGCCTTTCCGGATCGCGTACAGGCTGGCATCCGCGTCGCCAGGATCGGCAATTCGAGCGTGCGCTACGAGGTCGGCATTTTCCGCGCAGAAGAGGATAGCGCCGCAGCGCAAGGTCATTTCGTGCACGTCTATGTCGACCGTGTCTCGCGCCGCCCGGCCGCATTGCCGGAGCCGCTCCGGACACTGCTGCAAACCATACTCATATAAAACAAGGAATCAACATGATCGAAACACCGGATCAGAAGATCGTCGATGCCGCCATCACTTCGCGTCGTTCGATTCGCGCCTTTCTGCCGACTCCGATCGCGCGCGAAGACATCGAGGCGATACTCGATGTCGCTGCCCGCGCACCGTCGGGCACCAATACCCAGCCGTGGAAGGTCTATGTGCTGACCGGGACGATGCGTGAGAGGCTGTCGGAGGCCATCATGCAGGTGTATCGCGATCCGCAACGCGTCAAGGAGCACAGCGAGGAATATCACTACTATCCGGTCGAATGGGTCTCGCCGTATATCGACCGCCGCCGCAAGATCGGCTGGGATTTGTACGGGCTGCTGAAGCTGACTCGCGAAAACAAGGCCGGCATGCATGCGCAGCACGGGCGCAACTATGTCTTCTTCGACGCGCCGGTCGGTTTTATCTTCACGATCGACCGCATCATGCAGCAGGGTTCGTGGCTGGACTATGGCATGTTCTTGCAAAACATCATGGTCGCGGCGCGCGGACGCGGGCTCGATACCTGTCCGCAAGCCGCATTCACGCAGTTCCACAAGATCATCCGCGAGGTCCTGGGACTCCCTGATAACGAAATGGTGGTTTGCGGCATGTCGCTCGGCTATGCCGATCCGGGCAGGATCGAAAATTCGCTGGTCACGGAACGCGAACCGGTCGCCGGGTTCGCGAAATTTCTGGATTGATAACGGAGGCCGGCAGGATGTAGTGAATGTCTTGCAGGCATTTCCGACGCCGCTTGATTTATTTGCATCATATGGTGCGCGCTGTCTTGAACCGGTCCGAAAAACGCTTGCTGCGGAGCGCAATTGTTGTCGCTTCAATTGTGCTTTGGCAAGTTAGCCTGCACCAAGGCTGCGCATTCTCAATTGTCACATCGAAAATTGTTTAATTACATCAGCTAACTCTCTCATTCTCTTGCGGATTTTCACGGTTTTGCTACACTGCAATACATCATTTTCTGCAAGAATTATCAGGGAGTCGCCGATGCTGAAATCTGCGCTAGGGATATTGTTATCGTTGTGTTGTGTTATCGCCGTACCCGCAGCGCAGGCCGAAAATTCAGTAACGCCGGCAGCCTCGAAAAAACAGT
This sequence comes from Paucimonas sp., assembly GCA_035627375.1. Classification (GTDB taxonomy): domain Bacteria; phylum Pseudomonadota; class Gammaproteobacteria; order Burkholderiales; family Burkholderiaceae_D; genus DASPLX01. The sequence continues at coordinate 86,844 of DASPLX010000036.1, forward strand.
CCTCGAAAAATTCCTTCAAGAAGCACAAGACCAAGAAGCCCACCGCTCAAGTTTCGCTCGATAGGCGCGAGAAACTCGTTCGGCGCGTCGTTTCCTCTAACGGTCGTCGCAAGGTCGTTTATCAACGTGTGACTTATGCGCCTCGCGTTCCCGTCGTACCGCCGGTGGTCACCGCCGGTGATCTCGCCGGACTTCGTTCCACCCATGATCCGCTCGCGTTGAAGTCGAACGTCGCCTATGTGGTGGACCAAAACAATTCGCAGGTCTTGTTCGAAAAGAATGCCAATGTGGCCTTGCCGATCGCGTCGATCACGAAGCTGATGACCGGGCTCGTCGTCGTCGAGGCGCATCAGGACATGAATGAAGTCCTGGAAATCACCGCCGATGACATCGATCGCGAAAAACACAGCTCGTCGCGCTTGCAGGTGGGTTCGCGCATGACGCGCGCCGACTTGCTTCACATCGCGCTGATGAGTTCGGAAAACCGCGCCGCCTCGGCGCTCGGCCGCAATTATCCCGGCGGCCTGCAAGCCTTCGTGGCGGCAATGAATGCAAAAGCCCGGGTGCTCGGCATGAACGATACTCACTTCGTCGATTCGACCGGCTTGTCCAGCCTGAACGTCTCGAGCGCGCGCGATCTGGCCAAGCTCGTCATCGCCGCCCATGACCATCCGATCATCTGCCGCTATTCGACCGACCAGCAATATGTGGTCAATACCGGCCGGCATTCGCTGCAATACAAGAATTCGAACCACCTGGTGTTGAACCCGACATGGGAGATCGGTTTGCAGAAAACCGGCTATATCTCCGAGGCCGGACGCTGCATGGTGGTTCAGGCCACGGTCGAAGGCCGCCAGATCGTCATGGTCTTCCTCGATGCCAAGAGCAAGGAATCGCGCATGGCCGACGCTGGCCGCATACGCAAGTGGCTGGAGGCGGTCAAGTTCCAGAAAGGGCCGATCACCGGCGTGACCACGCAGAGCTGAACGGGTCAGGCAATAAAAAATGGCGAACCGAGGTTCGCCATTTTTTATTGCGCGACGGTTTATTCCGCCTTGGACACGTACCCGAGAACGCCGGAAATCTGGCTCGCCGTGCCGACCAGATCCTCGATCCAGTCGTCTTGTAGGCGATCGGCCGGCGCGGAGATAGACAGGCCTGCGATCAGTTTGCCGGAGTCGTCGCGGATGCCGGCGGCGATGCAGCGCACGCCGAGTTCCAGCTCCTCGTTGTCGCGCGCATAGCCGCGCGCGCGCACGAGCGACAATTCCCGCTCGAGGCGGCCGAGATCGGTGATCGAATTCTTGTTGTGGCCCGCCAGGCCGGTGCGCGTCGCATAGGCGCGTACCGCCTTCGGATCGTCGACCGAGAGAAACAGCTTGCCGGTCGACGTCAGGTGCAGCGGGGCGCGGCCGCCGATGGCGCGCACGACCTGCATTCCGGAGCGCTCGGAGAAGGAACGGTCGATGTAGACGATTTCGTCGCCTTGGCGCACCGAAAGATTGACGGTCTGGTTCGTTTTGCGGTGCAGCGCACGCATGAAATCAAGCGCGGCTTCCCGTACGTTCAGGCGGCTCTTGACGATGTTGCCGAGTTCCAACAGGCGCATGCCGAGACGATAGGATCCCGCGTCGGCGCGATCGACGAAGCGCTTGACCACCATATCATTGAGGATGCGATGCGCCGTCGAGGGATGCAGGCCGGTGACGGCCGATAATTCCTTCAAGCTGACCGGATCGGGATACTGGGCGAGGGCGTCGAGCAGGGAAATCATGCGCTCGATGACCTGGATCGATGTCTTGTCGTTGGAAAGATTGGCTTCGGTTTTCATGACGGGTATGGTGCATCGCAATATTCTCTTTATACCATAATGTGAAACCCTGTCAAAGATGCGCGAAAAGATTTGGGGCTTTTTCCCCAAATAATTTCATCAGCGGATCGTGGCGCGCCGCCTCCTGCGGCCGCCATAATGGCGGGAATCGAGCTATTCATTCCTGGAGCGAACATGCGCGTCGGACTTTTCGTTACCTGCCTCATCGATGCGATGCGGCCCGAAATCGGATTTTCGGCGCTCAAGCTGCTCGAAACTGCCGGCTGCGAAGTCATCGTGCCGGAGTCGCAGACCTGTTGCGGACAACCTGCCTTCAGCAGCGGCGACCGCAAGGATGCGCGCGCCCTGGCCGAGAAATTCCTGAACGAGTTCGAGGATTTCGACTATGTCGTGATTCCCTCGGGCTCTTGCGGCGGCACGGTCAAGACGCATTATCCCGAACTCGTCGCCGACGATCCGGACCTGGCCGCGCGCATGGCCCGGCTCGCGCCGCGCGTGTATGAACTGACCGACTTTCTCCATGCGGTGCTCAAGCTGGAGAAGCTGCCGTGCGGCGCGGATTGCTTCAAGGGCACGATCACGTATCACGATTCGTGCTCGGGCTTGCGCGAACTCGGCATACAGGCGCAACCGCGCGCGTTGCTGGCGAAAGTGCCGGGCGTCGAACTCAAGGAAATGAAGGACAGCCGGCAATGCTGCGGCTTCGGCGGCACGTTCTCGATCAAGTACGGCGATATCTCGGCCGCCATCGCCGACGAGAAATGCGCCGATATCCGGGCCAGCGGCGCCGATGCCGTCGTGCTCGGCGATCTGGGCTGCATGCTCAATATCGAAGGCCGCCTGCGCCGCATCGGCGATGAAAAGACGCGCGTGCTGCATGTGGCGCAGGTGCTGGCGGGCGATTGTTGAGAGGGGCGGTCCGATGCAAATCCATTCGATGCATTTCAAGCAGCGCGCCGGCCAGAAACTGGCGGACCAGCGCCTGCAGCAGAATCTCAAGAAACTTTCGACCAAATTCGTCAGCGGACGCGCTTCGGCGATCACCGAACTCGACGATTTCGAAGGCACCCGCGACGCCGCCAAGGAACGCCGCATGCGCGCCATCGAGAATCTCGATGTCTGGCTCGACACCTTCGAGCGGGAGGCGAACAGGCGCGGCGCCACGGTGCTCTATGCGCAGACGGCCGAGGAGGCCGCACGCCTCGTGGTCGAAATCGCGAAACGGCATGAGGTCAAGAAGGCGATCAAGACCAAGTCGATGGTGTCGGAAGAGATGGCCCTCAATCAGGCGCTCGAAGCGGCCGGCGTCCAGGCCATAGAGACCGACCTCGGCGAGTACATCCTGCAGATCAACGGCAATGAAGCGCCGTCGCACATCATCGCGCCGGTCGTGCACAAGGACAAGGAGGAGATTTCCGATTTGTTCGCGCGCGTGCACCAGCGGCCGCGCCTGACCGACATTCCGGAGATGACGCGCGAGGCGCGCGAAGTGCTGCGGCCGCAGTTCCTGTCGGCCGACATGGGCATCACGGGCGGCAATTTCGTCATCGCCGAGACCGGCTCGGTCGCGATCGTGACCAACGAGGGCAACGAGGGCATGTGCACCATCCTGCCGCCGAAGGTCCATGTCGTCGTGACCGGCATCGAGAAAGTCTTGCCGACGCTGGAGGATTTCGCCACCGTCATGCGGCTTCTTCCGCGCTCGGCGACCGGGCAATCGATCTCGAACTACGTATCCTTGCTGACCGGCCCGCGCGGGGACGGCGAGCAGGACGGTCCCGAGCACATGTATTTCGTGCTGGTCGACGCCGGCCGCAGCGGCTTGATCGGTACCGATTTCCAGGAAATGCTTCGCTGCATCCGTTGCGGAGCCTGCATGAACCATTGTCCGGTGTACCAGAAGATCGGCGGCCACAGCTATGGCTGGGTCTACCCGGGACCGATGGGCAGCGTGCTGACACCGTCCTATGTCGGCCTGGAAAACGCGCTCGACCTGCCGCAGGCGTCGACGCTGTGCGGCGAATGCCACGTGGTCTGTCCTGTTAAAATCCCGCTGCCGGATCTGTTGCGCAAGCTGCGCGAGAAGCAATTCGAAGGGCGGATGCGGCCGCTGGCCGAGTACCTCGCTTTCGCGGCATGGTCGTTCGTCACGAAGCGCCCCGCGCTGTATCGCCTGACGACCGGGATCGCGGTGCGCGTAATGAAACTGCTGGGCGGCAGCAGGAAGCGGATCTTGGCCTTGCCGTTCGCGCGCGGCTGGACGAGGGGACGCGACTTGCCAGCGCCGCCCGGCAAGACTTTCCGCGAACTGTACAAACAACGACGGCGATAAGGCAGCATGAGCGAACAACCGACCAGCGAATTCAAGAGCAAGAGCGGCATGAAGCGGCTTCTGGCCGCCTTCTTCTATTCGATCGATGGTTTCAAGACCGCATGGAAGAACGAACATGCATTCCGCCAGGAACTGATGGTGGTCGTGCCGGGTTCGATCGGGGCCTTGCTGCTGCCGGTGTCCGCGCTGGAAAAACTGGCGTTGATCGGCGTGCTGATCCTGTTGCTGATCGTCGAATTGATCAATTCGGCGATCGAGGCCGTGGTCGACCGAATTTCCCTCGAACGGCATCCGCTGTCGAAGAATGCCAAGGATTTCGGCAGCGCGGCGGTGTTTCTCGCCGTCGTCCTGGGGGTGGCGACCTGGGCCGTGATCGTTTGGCCGCTGCTGGCGCGCTAGCCCGAAAATTTCACCAACGTGTCGGAACTGGCGCCTGATTGCTGCGCGCGAGGGAATCCAAGCATCGCTGGATCGCGCCGCTTGTCACAGTCCCTGGTTGAGCCCGGTGCCGCGATGATCGTCGCATCGACGATGGTTCAGGTCTTGAGCGTCATATCGTCGTCTTGCAGAGCCCGGCTCGTTCGGCGAACCGGCGCGCACCCGATTTGAGTTGTTCAATCAATTGACGGAAGCGTGACAGGTCCGTCGCATCCGGCACCGGCTCGCGTCCCGAATCGATGCTGGCAAAGCGGCGCAGACCGAGGGGGCCGTACGCCGCATCTTCGCCCGCCTGGTCGGTCAGGTCGGATCAATGCCGCAGGAAATTTCCGATGCTCGGTTTGACGGGCAGCCAGCAAACTTGGCCGTTTTCCTTTATAATTTTCAGTAATTCCTGAAAATTCAAAAGGATCGCAACATGGATCTTCCGCCGTTGATACAGACTTTCGTTCTCCATTTCGGGGAAATGGGCAGCCGCTGGGGCATCAATCGTACCGTCGGCCAAATCTATGCGTTGCTCTATGTTTCCGATAGGCCTCTGAATGCCGACGAGATTGCCGAAGCGCTGGCGTTCTCGCGCAGCAACGTCAGCATGGGCTTGAAGGAACTGGAGTCCTGGCGCCTCATCCGCCTGCAGCATTTGCCGAACGACCGCCGTGAATATTTTTCGACGCCGGACGACGTCTGGCTCATCTTCCGCACGCTGGCCGAGGAACGCCGCAAGCGTGAAATCGATCCGACCTTGTCGATGCTGCGCAATGCCTTGATCGAAACGCCTGCCAGCGATGAGGAACGTCATGCGCAAAAGCGCATGAAGGAAATGCATGACCTGGTCGAACTGGTCACGCAATGGTTCGGCGACATCCAGCACCTCGATACCAAGACGCTGGTGCAGCTGATGAAGCTGGGCGCCAAGGCGCAGAAGCTGCTCGAGATAAAAAGCAAGCTGCGCGTGGTCGGCAGCCGCAAGGCCGACGACATGCCCTAAAAGGGGGACAAGCGGCGGCCGCCACTATATGACCAGCATTCGAATACCGCTAACCTGTCCGAGGTTTCAGAATGTCCGATCCTTTCCTGCTCGCACGCATCCAGTTTGCCAGCAACATCACTTTCCATATCCTGTTTCCGAGCATCTCGATCGCGCTCGGCTGGGTGCTGCTTTACTTCAAGCTGCGCTTCAATCGGACCGGCGATATGCGCTGGTCGCAGGCCTACCAGTTCTGGGTCAAGATTTTTGCGTTGACCTTCGCGCTGGGCGTGGTGTCCGGCATCACCATGAGTTTCCAGTTCGGCACCAACTGGCCGGGCTTCATGGAAACGGTCGGCAATATCGCCGGGCCGTTGTTGGCCTACGAGGTGCTGACCGCTTTTTTCCTCGAAGCGACCTTCCTGGGCATCATGCTGTTCGGCGCCCGGCGCGTATCGAACCGCATGCATACCTTGGCGACTTTCCTGGTTGCCTTCGGAACGACCCTATCGGCATTCTGGATCATCGCGCTCAATTCCTGGATGCAGACGCCGACCGGTTACGAAATGATCGCAGGCAAGGCTCATGCGACCGATTGGCTCGACGTCATCTTCAATCCATCGATGCCATATCGCCTGACGCATGCATTGATTGCCTCCGGCCTCACGGTGGCTTTCCTGATCGCCGGCCTCTCAGCCTATCGCTGGCTGCGCGGCGACCGCACTGCATCCGTAATGGCCTCGCTGAAAACCGGGATCACCCTTGCCGCCATTCTGATTCCGCTGCAAATATTGGTCGGCGACATGCACGGCTTGAATACGCTCAAGCATCAGCCGGCCAAGATCGCCGCGATGGAGGGAATCTGGCATACCGAACGCGGCGCGCCGCTGCTGTTGTTCGCATGGCCTGACGCCGACGAACGAATCAATCGTTACGAAGTCGCGGTTCCTAATCTCGCGAGCCTGATCCTGACCCATGAATTCGACGGAGAAGTGCTGGGCCTCGATGTCTTTGAGGGCAAGCACCCGCCGGTCGCTCCGGTATTCTGGGGTTTTCGCGTGATGGTCGGCACCGGTTTGCTGATGCTGGCGACGTCCTGGCTCGCCGCCTGGCAATTACGCAGGCGCGGCGAACCTGCGCCATGGATGGCACGCGTTCTGGTTGCAATGAGTTTTTCCGGCTGGATAGCGACCGTAGCCGGCTGGTACGTGACTGAAATCGGACGCCAGCCTTACCTGGTGCACGGCTTGCTGACTTCCGCCCAAGCCGCATCGGCCGTGCCGGCGCCGATGATCGCCTCGACATTGGCGATGTATCTCGCGTTGTACGCCGGACTCACGCTTGCCTATGTCACCGTGCTGTTCCACCTTGCACGCAAGGCGGGACACGGCGAGGGCGTGCCATATCCGGCGCCGTCGCCTTTCGCCAAAGCCGAACCCGCGACCTCGTAAGGAGCCTGTCTCATGCCCGACCTCACCTATCCCGATGCCTGGCTGCCGTTGGTGTTTTTCGGCTTGTTGGGCATGGCCATGCTTGCCTATGTCGTGCTCGACGGTTTCGATCTTGGCGTCGGCATCCTGTTGCGCCGCGCCGACGATGCGCAAAAAGACATCATGATCGCGTCCATCGGCCCGTTCTGGGATGCCAACGAAACCTGGCTCGTGTTGGGTGTCGGCATCCTGTTGGTCGCCTTTCCGATGGCGCACGGCGTGATCCTCGGCGAGCTGTACCTGCCGGTGGCGCTAATGCTGGCCGGCCTGATCTTGCGCGGCGTCGCCTTCGATTTCCGCGTCAAGGCGCGCGACGACCACAAACACGCCTGGAATCTGGCGTTCCACGGTGGCTCGGTGCTCGCCGCGTTCGCGCAGGGATTGATGATCGGCTTGTATATCGTCGGCTTTCGCGACGAATGGCCGCAACTCGTCTTCGCCGTATTCACCGGACTGTCGCTGCTTGCCGGTTATGCCCTGCTTGGCGCCGGCTGGCTGATCATGAAGGCGGAAGGGGAGTTGCAGCGGCGCGCCATTGCCTGGGCGCGCGGCAGCTTGTTGTTCTGTGCGCTTGGCGTGGCGGCGATATCGGTCGCCACGCCGTTGGTCAGCCAATCGATTTTCGACAAGTGGTTTTCGTTTCCGAACATCCTGCTGCTGGCGCCGATTCCCTTGGTGACCGCCGCGCTGTTCATCGTCACCGAATACACGTTACGCAGGCTGCCGGCTTTCCTCGATGCCGGCAGCCACGCTTTCTGCTGGTTGCCGTTCATGTCGGCGCTTGGCATCTTCACGCTAGCCTTCTTCGGTCTTGCCTACAGCCTGTTCCCGTATTTGGTCATGGACCGCATCACCATCTGGGATGCCGCCAGTGCTTCGAGTTCGCTGAAATTCATCTTGGTCGGCGTAGCGATCGTATTGCCGACCATCATCGCCTACACGGTATTCTCCTATCGCGTGTTTTGGGGCAAGGCGCGTGAACTGAGTTATCAGTGAAGGAGCGCGTCGACGGGCGGCTTGATATCGTCTCTCGGATCGGCGAGGAGTTCACGTAAGCGTCGTTCACCGATCGCACAACCGATCGCGGCATCGGCGCGCGGATGCAAGGGGGAGAAAAGCTCCCTCTTCCACCATGTAATGTTCCTCTCCTGGCTTGATGATGCGTGCAAATATGCCGACGTATCGTGGTGCCCGTTCAAGCGATTCATAAGAACAATTCGCTGCGGCCGCGTTGTCTTGATTGGTTATCGGAAATTGACTATCCGATATATCCCGCTTGCGCATAATCAACCCTTTTCAAAGCCATCTCCCTATTATTTTCTTTCACTCAACGGAAGTCTCCACCTGTCGTTAGGCGGGCGAAAATTGGGTGTCGTGCTGCAAATGATCGTCAAATACCAACAAATAAATTAAGGAAAAAGATGAAGTCAATTCTGTCGAAGAAAATTCTGGCATCTGTCATCGTTGCCTCGTCCTTGTCGCTGCCTGCGATCGGCCAGGCAGCCGGCAACACTTGTGTCTATGTGCTTGGAAATGTCTCCGGTTATTCGGTGACGACACCGGCGTTAATGGTCGTCGTACCGGAAACCATCGTCAATCTCGGCCCCTTGCGCGTACAGGTCGATCCGACCTATCAGAATGTCGTCGGCTATCATGTCGCCACGCCAGAGCTCGATGCCGCCGCTCCAGGCCAGTCATTGTATGTGCCCGGGCTGCAGCGGACGATCCCTTCCTATTCGGCCACGATTCACGATGTGAACATCGCCCATAAAACCTGCGTTTCCTTCGGCGTGACCACGCCTGCGGTTCCCGTGCATGTTCCGGCATCCGCACTGGCCGTCCCGGGCGCCGTGGTCGAGACGCCTGAAATCACCTTGAACGCGCTTGGCGTATCCAAGACTGTGCGTGGAAAAGTCATCACCGTCGCAGGACAGACCATTGTCGTCCCGGGACTCGACGCCGTCGTGCCTTCGGTAACGGCGAATACGCCTGACAAAACAATTGCTGTCTATTTCAATCAGCGGGTTTACCCGGCAAAGGTCATGAATCTGCCGTAAGCATCGCCGTCTTCCGCCTTCATCGCCTCGCGGTGAAGGCGGGACTCCTTGCTCGCCGCCAGCGCGGAGCCGCGTCCCTATTCGCCCGCACGCGCTGTTTCCACGGAAACGTCCGATGAAAAGATGCCGGTTTGGAATGTGATGTCGTCGGCGACGCCGACGATACCGACGGCCTTCGTCGCCGGCCCGATTGTCGCGGGTATGCCACCGATCATTTCCGGTATCGACGGCTTGTTCAGCACTTAGAGCGGCTTTCCGGCGCCGTGCGCGCGCAGCAGCGCATCCGCCCACGTCTTCGCTTCCGCGTATTCATAGAAAAAATTGTAGGCCACCACGCCCTCATAGATGCGCGCATAGGCCGCTTCGATCAGATCGCGTCCTTCGACCGTCCTGTCGGCGACGACGATGTGCGCCAGGCAGTTCAGTTTTTCCTTGCTGTATCGCACGACGCGCGCCAAGGCCTCCATCGCGTCCGGCGGACAGATCATCGATCCTCGCACGATAACGATGCCGGCGTACGGCTGCAACGCGCCGAGTTGCTTGGCGGGCGGGTAGCACTCCCTGGCCCAGCGATCGACCAGCTCCTTGTTCCACGGACCGGTCACTTCCGTCACCAGGATCTGCCCGTCGATATAGATGTGGAATTCGCCATGCGGGCGGAAAAACTCAGACATGATCGATGGTTCCGTCGGAAGTCGAAGTCGCAGCGTCCATTCTCCGGGGCCTCATTGCGCGGCGGCGCTCGCCGTCTCGCCGGGCGCCGGTTCCTGCCGCGCCATGTGCAGGATCGTCTGCCTGACATCGGCCGGCAGCACATAGCGCGCTTCGCCCGACATTTTCTTGAGCGCTTCCCCGAAGTGCAGCTTGCCGTCGTCGCGCAGTTCCGCACGGCCGCTTTTCGTCAGCGTATCGATGAAGATGCGGAAAATTGCCTTGTCGAAGAATTCAGGCGCGTTGAATTCGCGCAGCAGCGACAAGCGCTGCGCCTGCAGATGGCAGAGCGCTTCGAGTTCCGCCGGCGTCATCACGCCCGAGCCGCGCTGGTTCAGCATTGCGAGCGTGATGAAGTAGCGGAGCAGCGTCGGCCGCAGGGCCTGGCCGAGCAGGGCCAGTTGCGCGTACTCTTCGCTGTTGACGTCGGGCGCCGCATAGGCGTCGCCGCGCTCGGCTTTCGTCAGCCAGCCGAGTTCGGCCAGGGCCGTCAGGTAGCGGTCGAGCGCAGCGTCCAGTTCGTCTTCGCCCCAGCGCAGGAACAGCTCCGCGCGCAGGAAGGGATAGACCGTTTGCGCAAGCCGCAGCAGTTGCATGCGGCTGATCGATACATTGCGCGACAGCAGGCAGGCGATCAGCGCCGGCAAGGCGTACAGATGCAGGATGTTGTTGCGCATGTAGGTCGACAGCACGGCGTCGTCCGGCGTGAAGTACAGCACGTCGCCGAGCGGATGCGGTTGGCGTTGCACCAGCTTCAGACGTTCGCAGTAGGAGACGATCGCCGCGCCGTCGAGCGGTGTGATTTGCGAGCGTTCCGCGTACGGGGCGGCCAGCGCCAGCCGGCGGTAGCCGTCGAGCTGGCGCACCAGTTGCTGCGCATCGAGAGCGTGGCGGAAAGTCGCCAGCAGCACGAGGCTGATCAGCGCGACCGGATTGGCGACGGCCGCATCGTTGATGCCGTCGGCGATCTTCTGTTTCAGGCGATCGATACCCGTCACCAGCCAATCCGGGCGCGCATCGTCGGCCGGCGGCTCGTCGCGCCACGCGGAGTGGGTGTCGTTAAGCACGTCATCGAGCCGGATCGGTGCTCCGAAATTCACGTGCACTTTGCCGAAGTTCTTCTTCAGCTCGCGCACCGTCAGCAGCAGGTCCCACAGCGATTCCTTCTTCTTCGGCCGGCCCATCAGTTCGCCGATATAGGTGCGCCCTTCGAACAGTTTTTCGTAGCCGAAATACACCGGCAGGAAAACGATCGGCCGGGCCGCGCCGGGTCCCGATGCGTCGCGCAGATAGCTTTGCACCGTCATCGCCAGCATGCCGCCCATCGGCGCCAGCTGCCGGCCCGTGCGGCTGCGGCCGCCTTCGACGAAATATTCGATCGGATACCCCTTGGCGATCATCATGTGCAGGTATTCGTTGAACACTGCCGCGTAGAGCTTGTTGCCCTTGAACGAACGCCGCAGGAAAAAGGCGCCGCCGCGCCGCAGGATGCCGCCCACCAGCGGCAGGTTCAGATTCGCGCCGGCGGCGACGTGCGGCACCATCAAGCCGTGGTGATAGACCACATAGGACAACAAGAGATAGTCGATGTGGCTGCGGTGGCACGGCACATAGATGATTTCGTGGTCGCGCGCGAGACCGGTCACCGTGTCGAGATTGGTCACTTCCACGCCGTTGTAGAGCTTGGTCCACAGCCAGGTCAGGAAGCGGTCGCCGATCAGGACGAGCGGGTAGGAATAGTCGGAAGCGATCTCGAGCGCATAGCGGCGCGCGGTCTTTTGCGCTTCGCGCAGCGCCGGCTCTCCGCCGCCCGCGGCCTGCGCCTCGGCGTCGATGGCGGCTTGCACGCGCGGCGCGCCGAGCAAGCCTTCGAGCTGTGTGCGGCGATGCGACAGGTCGGGGCCGATCGCGATTTCGCGCTGGCGGCGGAAATGGACGCGCAGCACGCGCGCGATCTTGCGCAGCGTCAGCTCCTGGCTCAAGCCTTCGTCGGCGATCCTGCGCAGCGATAAGGGCTCGGAAAAGCGTACCAGCGTATTGCGGCCGTGCAGCAAAACCGTGAAGAAACGTTTGAATCCGCCGCGCCGCGACCAACCCTCGGCGAACAGCAGCTTCAGGATCGAGCTTTCCTTGTCGGGGGCGCGCCCCCAGAGAATGGAAACCGGCACGATTTGCACGTCGAACGCGGGATCGCTGCGCGCCGTCAGCACCAGGCGCCGCAACAGGTTCGAGTAAGTCGGAGTGCGCGCGCCGAACCAGGGGGACGGGCGCGACAGGAAAAAGAACGAGCGCGATTCCTGGGTCGTGCCGATGGCCAGCGGATTCAGCGCCGGCGGCAGGCCGGCGAGTTCGGTCTCGCGCGACAGCACGATCAGATTGGACAGGAAACGCCGGTGCAGCACGTAAACGACCGCTTTAGAAGGATCGAGCCCGAGCGCGACCGGGTCTTGGGGCAACACCTCCGTGCGTACCCACAGATAGAGCAGTTTACGAGCCGCATGGAAAAGCGGGCGGTCGAGGCCGAGAAACTGGAGCATGCCGAATAGAAAAATCGAGATGGTTCATTCTAGTCGGTTTGCTCAACGGCAATCGTAAAAATACACTACATTACTCTTCCGTCGTGGACGGCCGAAGGTCCGGCGCGCGGCGTTTGCATGGCGCTCAATGTACGTTTTGGCAAGACGGTCTATACTCGGAACTCGTCCCGGCGGTTCGGGTGAGGCGTCCTCCCGCTCCCCGCCCCCTTGTCGTCTTCCTCCTCACATGAAAGAGCATGACATGGTCCAACGCACAATCACTTCCCTGTTTGCTTCCGGCGTCCGGCTGTTTGCCGCCGCGCTGCTGGCCGGAGCCGCCGCGCACGCCGCGGCCGCCGATCTGCTCGATACCGTCAAGGCGCGCGGCACGCTCAGGATCGCGGTGGAAGGCACTTACCCGCCGTTCAATTTCAAGGACAAGCAGACCAATGAATTGACCGGTTTCGATGTCGACGTGGCCAAGCTGATCGCCGCGAAGCTCGGCCTCAAACCGGAGTTCGTGACGACCGAATGGAGCGGCATCCTCGCCGGCCTGGCGGCCGGCAAGTACGACGTGATCGTGAACCAGGTCGGCGTCACGCCGCAACGCCAGCAGACGTTCGACTTTTCCGATCCGTATACGATTTCCAGCGCCCAGTTGATCGTCAACCGGAACGCCAAGCAGGCCTTCGCCAGTCTCGAGGACTTGAAGGGCCGGAAGCTCGGCGTCGGCCAGGGCAGCAATTACGAGCAGAAGGCGAAGCGCGTCTCCGGCATCGAGGTGCGCAGCTATCCCGGCGCGCCGGAATACCTGCAGGATCTCGCGGCCGGCCGCATCGACGCGGCGTTGAACGATAGCCTGATGGTGGCTTACCTCTTGAAGACGTCGCCGTTGCCGCTCAAGGCCGGCGCGCCGATCGGAGAGATCGAGAAAATGGCGATCCCGTTCGCGAAGGGGAATCCCAAGTTCAAGGCGGCGCTCAATCAAGCGCTCGCCGATGCGTTCAAGGACGGCAGCTTCAAGCAGGTTTCGCTGAAATGGTTCGGCCGCGACGTCAGCCAGCCGCCAAGCGCGCATTGACCCGGCGCGCGTTCCGCATCCCCGTCCCCGCACGCGTGCGGGGATTTTTTTGAAAACCCGAGCGCGGGCAGCGCGTTACCCTTGTTTCGATACATCGAGCCGCCATGGAAATGACCGAACTGTTGCGCCTGGCCGCGCCCGTCATGCTGAAAGGCGCGGGCTATACGCTATTGTTTGCCGTCGCATCGATGCTGGGCGGCCTCTTGCTCGGTTTCGTGCTGGCGGTGGCGCGTATCCTGCCCTGGAAGTTCCTGCAATGGCCGGCCGCGATTTACGTCAGCCTGATGCGCGGCACGCCGCTGCTGGTGCAGGTGTTCGTGATCTACTATGGCCTGCCGAGCGTCGGCATCGAATTCGAGCCGGTGACGGCCGGCATCCTGGCCTTGAGCCTGAACGCCGGCGCCTATCTGTCGGAAAGCCTGCGCGGCGCGCTGCTCGGCGTGGCGAAGGGACAGTGGGCAGCGAGCTACAGCCTGGGCATGACGTATTCGCAGACGCTGCGCCACGTCATCGCGCCGCAGGCCTTGCGCATCGCCGTGCCGTCGCTCAGCAACACCCTGATCAGCCTGATCAAGGATACGTCGCTGGTATCGGTCATCACGGTGACCGAGCTGATGCTGGCGACCAAGGAGGTGATCGCGATCACCTTCCGGCCTTTGCCGTTGTATATCGCCGCCGCGCTGGTCTACTGGGTGTTAAGCCTGTGTTTCGAGGCTGTCCAGCATCGCCTCGAAAGCCGGCTGCAGCGGGCGCATCATTGATTCGAGGGAGAGAGAGATGAGTTGGATCTACCTGATCGTCGCCAGCGTTTTCGAGATCGGCTGGCCGGTGGGCTTCAAGCTGTCGCAGACGCTTGCGCACCAGCGCGCGCTATGGATCGCCTTCGCGCTGGTCTGCATGGCCTTGAGCGGCTTCTTCCTGTGGCTGGCACAACGCGACATACCGATCGGCACGGCGTACGCGGCATGGACCGGGATCGGCGCCGCCGGCACCTTCCTGGTTGGCATCTGGTTCTTCGGCGATGCCGCCTCGCTCGGGCGTTGGCTCGGCGCAGTCATGATCATCGGCGGAGTGATCACCTTGAAGCTGGCCAATTGACCGATGCCGACCGATATAAGCAATACGCATAAGGATCGTCGAAAGTATTCGTTCTGTTATCCGCAACGCCTTGAATTCCGGCGGCCAGTGAGCGCGTGTCGCGATCACGCGGCCAGCGCTCGATCGCCGGCGGCGCCCGCAGCTTCCCGCCGCAGCCGGCGCGCCGCTTCCACCATGCATGCCAGCGCCTCGCAAGTCTCGGCCCAGCCGCGCGTCTTGAGTCCGCAGTCCGGATTGACCCACAAGCGATCGTCCGGGATCACCTCCCTTGCCTTGCGCAGCAGCCGCGCCATCTCTTCGGCTTTCGGCACGCGCGGCGAATGGATATCGTAGACCCCCGGTCCGATGTCGTTCGGATAGGAGAATTTTCCGAAGCCTTCCAACAGTTCCATGTCGGAGCGCGAGGTTTCGATGGTGATGACGTCGGCATCCAGCGCGGCGATCCACGACAGGATGTCGTTGAATTCCGAATAGCACATGTGAGTGTGGATCTGGGTCTCGTCGGCCACGCCGGAAGAGGCGATCTTGAAGGCGCGCACCGCCCAGTCGAGATAACGCGGCCAGTCGCGCGCCTTCAGCGGCAAGCCTTCGCGGAAGGCAGGTTCGTCGATCTGGATCATGCCGATGCCGGCCTTCTCCAGGTCGCACACTTCGTCGCGCAAGGCGAGCGCGATCTGCAGGGCGGTGAGGTCGCGCGGCTGGTCGTCGCGCACGAACGACCATTGCAGCATCGTGACCGGACCGGTCAGCATGCCTTTCATCGGCTTTTCGGTCAGGCCTTGCGCATAGCCGCTCCAGCTCACCGTCATCGGCTCCGGCCGGTAGACGTCGCCGTAGATCAGCGGCGGCTTGGCGCAGCGCGAGCCGTAGCTTTGCACCCAGCCGTTCGCCGTGAAGGCATAGCCCCATAGCTGTTCGCCGAAATACTCGACCATGTCGTTGCGCTCCGGCTCGCCGTGGACCAGCACGTCGAGGCCCAGCTCTTCCTGTTTCTGCACCATGTGCCGGATCTGCTGGCGCATCTGTTCGAGATAATCGAGTTCGCCGATCTCCCCGCGCTTCCAGGCGGCGCGCGCGCGCCGGATATCGGCGGTCTGCGGGAAGGAACCGATGGTGGTGGTGGGGAACGCCGGCAGATTCCATTTGGCGCGCTGCTTCGCGATGCGGGCGCCGAAATCCGCGGCGCGCCTGGCGTCGGCGTCGGTGACGGCGGCCAGGCGTTTTTGCACCAGCGGGTTATGGATGCGGCGCGATGCGCGGCGCGCATCGATGGCGGCGCGGGCGGCGTCGAATTGCGGGCGCGCGGCGTCGCGTCCGCCATGCAGCGCGCGCTTCAACGCCGCGATTTCGTCGAGTTTCTGCACGGCGAACGCTAGCCAGTCCTTCAATTCGCCGTCGAGCTTGTGTTCTTGCGCCAGATCGACCGGCACGTGCAGCAGCGAGCAGCTGGCGCCGATCCACAGCCGATCGCTCAATGCCGAATGCAAGGGCGCGAGCAGCGCCAAGGCGCCGTCGAGGTCGGCGCGCCAGATGTTGCGGCCGTCGACGATGCCCGCCGACAGGACGCGGTCCCGCGGCCAGGTCCGCGCGAATTCCGCGAGTTGCGTCGCGCCGCGCACCAGGTCGAGATGCACGCCGGCGACCGGCAGCGCGCGCAGCAGCTCGGCATGCTCGCGCACGTCGTCGAAGTAGGTCGCTAGCAGGATCGGGGGCGCGGCGCCAGCCAGCTCGGCATAGGTGGGCTGGAATGCCGCCCGCCACTCCGCGCCGAGTTCGAGCGCGAGTATCGGTTCGTCGATCTGCACCCATTCGATGCCGATGGCGCGCAGGCGCTCGAGCACGTTGCGATAGGCCTGGACGGCGCGCGGCAGCAGGTCGAGCTTATGGGCGAGTCCGGACTTGATCTTGCCGAGGTGGAGCAGGGTGAGCGGGCCGACCAGCGCCACCTTGACCCGGTGCCCGGCGGCGCGCGCTTCCGAGATTTCCTCGAACAGCCAGTCGACGCCGCGTTCGAAGCGCGTACCGGCGGTCCATTCCGGCACCAGGTAATGGTAGTTGGTATCGAACCACTTCGTCATTTCCATCGCGAAGCGGTCGCTGTCGCCGCGCGCCAGCGTGAAATACTCGGCCAGGCTCAGGCGCGCCGGATCGAAGCCGAAGCGCTCCGGCAGCGCGCCGAGCAGCGCCAGCGTGTTGAGAACGTGGTCATACCAGGCGAAATCGCCGACGGTCACGTAAGCCAAGCCGGCATCGGCTTGCAGTCGCCAATGCCGCGCCCGCAAGTCGCGGCCGGCGGCGCGCAGGGCAGCCTCGTCGATCTCGCCGCGCCAGAAGGCTTCGAGCGCGAATTTCAATTCACGTTGCGCGCCGATGCGCGGAAATCCCAGAACATGCGCCAATGCCATGATGCTCTCCATTGATGTTGATCGAGCTTGTCATGGTCGCTGAAGCCGATTTATGATTCAAACGATATATTTTAAGAATCATCTTGAATTTCTCTCATAATGCAATCGATCCTGGAATTGCGTCACCTGAAAACCCTGGTCGCCTTGCGCGAAGCCGGCAACCTGTTGCGGGCGGCGACCTTGCTCAATGTCACCCAGTCGGCGCTGTCCCATCAGATCAAGCAACTGGAAGATCACCACGGCACGGTCCTGTTCGAGCGCAAGTCGGTGCCGGTCAGGTTCACGCCGGCGGGCGAGCGCCTGTTGAAGCTGGCCGACGCAGTGCTGCCGCAGGTGGCGCACGCCGAGCGCGATGTCGTGCGGCTGGCGCAAGGCGTGGCGGGACAGTTGCGCATCGCGGTCGAATGCCATACCTGCTTCGATTGGCTGATGCCAGCCATGGACGTGTTCCGCGGCCGCTGGCCGGAAGTCGAGCTCGACATCGTGTCCGGCTTCCAGGCCGACCCGGTCGGACTCCTGTATGGGAATCGCGCCGACGTGGCGATCGTGTCGGAGATCGATCGCGAGGAAACGGTCGATTACCATCCTTTGTTCCGCTTCGAGATGGTCGCCTTGCTGGCTAAGGATCATCCGCTGGCCGGGCGCGACTACCTGGTCGCGGAGGATTTCGCGACCGATACCTTGATCACCTATCCGGTGCCGGACGACATGCTCGACGTCGTGCGCCAGGTCTTGCGGCCGGCCGGTATCGATACCGCGCGCCGCACCACCGAATTGACGGTCGCGATGCTGCAGCTGGTTGCCAGCCGGCGCGGCATCGCCACGCTGCCGGTCTGGGCCGCGCAGAATTATCTGAATCGCAACTATGTGCTGGCCAAGCGCGTCACGCCGCAAGGCTTGACGGCCCGCCTGTATGCGGCGTGCCTGCCCGAGGTATCGAACAAACCTTATCTCGCCGATTTCGTCGCCACCACGCGCGAGAGCTGCTATCTCAACCTCGACGGCATCGAACTCCTCTGAGCCAGATCAATTTGTCCTATAGTGGTAGGGCATAAGCTGGTGCTCCTTCTTTTGGGCAATATTTGCCACGGAAACCTGCCATGACCACACAACTCAACCCGGCAGTGCTCTCCTTGATCGGCAACACTCCGCTGATCGAGGTGACACGCATGGATACCGGTCCATGCAAACTGTTCCTGAAACTGGAATCCCAGAACCCCGGCGGCTCCATCAAGGACCGCATCGGCCTGGCGATGATCGAAGCGGCCGAACGCGAAGGCAAGTTGAAGCCCGGCGGCGTCGTGATCGAGGCCACGGCCGGCAATACTGGGCTGGGCCTCGCGCTGGTGGCGCGCGCCAAGGGCTACCGCGTCGTGCTGGTAGTGCCCGACAAGATGTCGACCGAGAAAGTGTTGCACCTGAAGGCGCTCGGCGCGGAAGTGCACTTGACCCGTTCCGATGTCGGCAAGGGCCATCCCGAGTATTACCAGGATTACGCGGCGCGGCTGGCGCGCGAGATGCCGGGCGCGTTCTATATCGATCAGTTCAACAATCCCAACAATCCGCGCGCCCACGAGGAAACGACCGGGCCGGAAATCTGGGAACAGATGGGGCGCGAAGTCGACGCCATCGTCTGCGGCGTCGGCTCGGCGGGAACCATCACCGGACTGACGCGTTTTTTCCGCAAGGCGCACCCGGCGCTCGAATTCGTGCTGGCCGACCCGAAGGGATCCATCCTGGCGGAATACATCCGCAGCGGCAAGCTATCCGACGTCAGCGGCTCCTGGGTCGTCGAGGGCATCGGTGAGGATTTCATCCCGGCCATCGCCGATCTTTCCGCCGTCAAGCATGCCTATACGATCGGGGACGAGGAGAGTTTCGAGACCGCCCGCGCCCTGCTGCGCGCCGAGGGCATCCTGGCCGGATCGTCGACCGGCACGCTGCTGGCCGCCGCGCTGCGCTATTGCCGCGAGCAGACCGCGCCCAAGCGGGTCGTCACCTTCGTCTGCGACACCGGCACGCGCTACCTGTCCAAGGTCTACAACGACAACTGGATGTTCGACCAGGGCCTGCTCAAGCGCAAACCGCACGGCGACCTGCGCGACATCATCGGCCGTCCGTTCGACGAAGGCAACGTGATCAGCGTGGCGCCGGACGACACGCTCGCCACCGCCTTCAACCGCATGCGCAGCGCGGAAATTTCGCAATTGCCGGTGATCGAGCGCGGCCAGCTGGTCGGCATCGTCGACGAATCCGATGTGCTCTTGAAGGTCGTCGCCGACGAGAAGCATTTCCGCAGCCTGGTCGGCGACACCATGACGCACAACGTCGAAACGCTGGCTCCCGATGCGAGCCTGGCCGGCTTGCGCGCCGTCCTCGATCGCGGGCTGGTCGCCGTGATCGCCGACCGGCAGCATTTCTACGGCCTGATCACCCGCTTCGATCTCCTCAACCACTTGCGCAGAACCTTGCCTTGAAATTTTTTCCCCTGACATGATCAATTCCATGAAAAAGCATTTCGCGACCCGCGTCATTCATGCCGGCCAATCGCCCGATCCATCGACCGGCGCCATCATGCCGCCGATCTACGCCACCTCGACCTACGTTCAGCAAAGCCCAGGCGTGCACAAGGGACTCGACTACGGCCGCTCGCACAATCCGACGCGCTGGGCCTGGGAGCGCAACATCGCCGACCTGGAAGGCGGCGCCCAGGGCTTCGCCTTCGCCTCGGGCCTGGCGGCGATCGCCACGGTGCTCGAGCTGGCCGACGCCGGCTCCCACATCATCGCCGGCGACGACATGTACGGCGGCAGCTATCGCCTGTTCGAGCGCGTGCGCCGCCGCAGCGCCGGACATACCTTCAGTTATGTCGACCTGACCGAGCCGGAAAACCTGCTGGCGGCGATCCGTCCCGAAACCAAGATGGTATGGGTCGAGACCCCGACCAATCCGATGCTGAAACTCGCCGACCTGCAGGCGATCGCCAAGATCTGCCGTCAGCGCGGCATCATCGCCATCGCCGACAACACCTTCGCCAGCCCGCGCGTGCAGCGTCCGCTCGAATTCGGTTTCGACATCGTGGTGCATTCGGCGACCAAGTACCTGAACGGACATTCCGACATCATCGGCGGCGTCGCCGTGGTCGGCGGCGAGCCGCATCAAGCCGAGTGGTGCGAGCAGCTCGCCTTCCTGCAGAATTCGGTCGGCGCCATCGCCGGGCCGTTCGACAGTTTCCTCGCCTTGCGCGGCGCGAAGACGCTCGCCTTGCGCATGGAGCGCCATTGCGCCAGCGCGCTCGAGCTGGCGCGCTGGCTGGAGGCGCAGCCGAAGGTGAGGAAAGTGTATTACCCAGGCCTGGAGTCGCATCCGCAGCATGCGCTCGCGCGCAGGCAGATGGCGGGCTTCGGCGGCATCATCTCGATCGACCTGGATACCGACCTGGCCGGCGCACGCCGCTTCCTCGAGCGCTGCGAGATCTTCGCGCTGGCCGAGAGCCTGGGCGGCGTGGAAAGCCTGATCGAGCATCCGGCCATCATGACCCATGCGACGATTCCGCCGGCGCAGCGTGCGACGCTCGGCATCACCGACACGCTGATCCGGTTGTCGGTCGGGATCGAGGACGTGGAAGACTTGCGCGCGGACTTGAAGCACGCGCTCGAGGCGATCTGACGCCTCAGTCTAGGCGGCAGCGCCGCGCTCTTTCCCGGATGGCCGCCGTTTCCGCGGCGGCCAATCCGAGCGATTCCAGAAAATCCTGGTGCGCTTCCGGCGCCTGCGCCTCGAACACCGCGTGCCAGCGTTCCATCGAGGCATCATCCATGCCGGCGCCGCGCAGTAGCGCCACCCAGCGTTGCTTGTTCATGACGCGGCTGTGGGCCAGTTCGTTTTCGCTGGCCAGGAGGCGGATCAGCAATTGCTGCTGCTCGCGCAGGCCGGCGATTTCCTTGTTCAACTCACGAAGGCGGCGCTGGAGGATATTGCCCTTGCGCCTGCCTTCGGCGTCGAGCAATTCCGCGATGCTCTTCAGGGGCAGGCCGGCATCGCGATAGGCGCAGATCTGCGTCAGCCGCGCCACTTCCTTCGGTCCGTAGCGCCGATAACCGGCATCGCTGCGCGCGGCGCAACGGATCAGGCCGAGGCCTTCGTAATAGAGCAGGGTCGTGCGCGAGATGCCGCAATAGCGGGCCAGCTGGGTGACGGAATAGACATTGCTCATCGTTCCCTCTCTTCGGTTTGGTCGGCGTCAGCCTGCGATCGCAGGTTCGCCGGGAAGCGGTTCGCGATCGGGCGCGACGAAGCGGCTGCGCGCCTCGCCCGATGCGAGCATGTCTTCGGAATAATGCCTCAGGAGGATGGCCTTTGCATCGTCGACGAGATCGCGGTTAGAAGCGAGAAACCGGAGCCAGTCGAGTGCCGGGTCGGCCGCGCCGCGCGAGCGCAGGACGTGGAGCAGGGCCACGGTGATCGTGCGGTGGAACTTGCCGGCAGCGCCGAGATGCGTGGCGTAGCGCAGGATGCCGTCGCAGATGCGCTCGACGGCGTCGTCGAAGGAAAGCCGCCGCAGCAAGATCCAGGAAAGACGGAGGTGCCCGACGTGGCCGAATTCCGCCGGGGGCAGGCTGCATTGCAGGAATGCGGAAAGAAAATCGTCGTCGTCGCGGTTCATGCCTGGCCTCCTGTCGAATGAATGGAGGCCAAGCGTAAACCCGCCGGCCGTAGACGGGTCAAGCGGCGGTTGGAAGATTCAGGGTACGAGCGGCTTGCCGGCAGCCTGCTTGCGCTTGATCTCGGCCACCGTCTTCTCGATCGCCGGCAGCCGCGCCGCGATCGGCGCATGGATCGCGTTGTAGCCGTTGGCGACGCTGGGCGGGTATTGCGCGGCGAGCCGTTGCCAGAAGGCGGCGGCGCCGTCCACGCTGTAGCCGGCGCGCGCCGCCATGTAGAGCGCCAGTGCGTCGGCGGCGTTGTCGAGCTCCTTCGGCATCGGCTTCACGCCGGAAGCGCCGCTCATCGTCGAGAGATCCGGGTGCATGCGCACCAGATTGTCGATGATGCCGCCGATGGTGGCGTTCATGCGCTGCTTTTGCGCGTGGGCCAGCGCGTTGTGCGCCATTTCCTTGGCCAGGACGTAGGCCAGTTCTTCCTCGGTCCGCGCGAATTCGAGCATGCCGCGCGTGACCAGCACCCGGTGCCCGTCGGCATAGGCGTTGACATGGTCGGCGAGGCCGAGCTGGATGCCGAAGGCGCAGGCATGGGTCAGCGGCACGGTGACGGCGAGATTGCCGTTGGCGCGCGCCACCGACAGCTTGACGCTGGATTTGCCCACGACCAGCGGCGCGAGCACCGCCGCAGCCTTGCTTTCGGCATCCTGCCCTTGAGGCAACGGCTTTTCCTCGGCGGCCAGCAATACGTCGCCGCGCCGCAAGCCGGCCTTGGCCGCGCCGCTGCCGCCGAGCACGTTGACGATCTGCAGGCGGTCGTTCAAGCCGAGCGTCTGATGCGCGGCTTCGACGAATTCCGAAGTGTAGGAATATTTGTTCTTGGCCGTGAAGCCGAGCAGGTTGCGCGCATTGCCCTTGCACAATTCGGTATTGTTGACGAGCAGCGGCGCGCCGACCCGGTACAGCCGATCCTGCATCGCGACCAAGGCGTTCAACGCCTGGACCTGCGCCGGATCGACCGGCGGCGGGGCGACGACGACCGGCCTCGGTTCCGGCATCTTGGTGACGACAGGAGCTTGAGTGGCGCAGGCGGCCAGAAACAATACGGATGACAAGCCCAGCAGCCGCATGATCCCCGTACCGCGCCGTCTCGCTGCCAATGTTTTCCTAAGCGTTACCTGCATGCATGATCCCCTTAATGTTTGCCCGTGCTGCCGAAACCGCCCGCGCCGCGTTCGCTCGCGTCGAATTCCTCGACGACATTGAAGCCGACTTGCAGTACGGGAACGATGACGAGCTGAGCAAGGCGCTCCATCGGCTGGAGCGTGAATTCGGTCTGGCCTCGATTCCATGTCGAAACCATAAGTTGTCCCTGGTAATCAGAATCGATCAGGCCGACTAAGTTCCCCAACACAATGCCGTGCTTGTGGCCCATGCCGCTGCGCGGCAGGATCATCGCCGCATAGCCGGGATCGGCGATGTGGATCGCCAGTCCGGTCGGCACCAGGTGGGTCTCGCCCGGCTTGATGACGAGCGGCGCTTCGAGGCAGGCGCGCAGGTCGAGGCCGGCGCTGCCTTGCGTCGCATAGGCCGGCATCTGTTCTTTCATGCGCGGATCGAGGATTTTGACGGCGATGTTTTTCATACTGGGTGCTCGAATGGAATGCCGCGCCGCCGGAGGCATGGCGCGGACGGATTGTAAAACGGAAGGACTAGAGGCGGCGCGCTACTTCGGCGATCAATTGACGTGCCAGGGATTGCTTGTCAGCAAGAGGAAGATGCGTATGGCCGTGCTCGTCGAACAGCACGAGTTCGTTCTCGTTCTTGCCGAAGGTCTGGGGGCCGATATTACCGACCAATAGCGGAATGTTCTTTTTCCTGCGCTTGGCTTCGCCGTACTGCAGCAGGTTTTCCGATTCGGCGGCGAAACCGACGCAATACGGTTTGCCCGGCAGCGCGGCGACCGCGGCCAGGATGTCCGGATTTTGCTCGAACTGCAGTCGGGGCGGCGCTCCGCCGTCGGTCTTCTTCAATTTCTGTTCGCTGACGTTGACGACGCGCCAGTCGGCGACGGCCGCGACCGCGATGAAGATGTCCTCGGCATCGACATGGGTCATCACGACATCGTGCATCTGCTGCGCGCTCTGGACGTTGATGCGGTGCACGCCGTAAGGCGTCGCCAGCGCCGTCGGGCCGGAGATCAGGGTGACTTCAGCCCCCGCTTCGCGCGCCGCGCGCGCCAGGGCGTAACCCATCTTGCCGGACGAGAGATTGGTGATGCCGCGGACCGGATCGATCGGTTCGAAAGTCGGCCCGGCCGTGATCAGCACACGCTTGCCGGCCAGTGCCTTGGGTTGGAAGGCAGCGACGATTTCCTCGTACAGCTGCTCGGGTTCGAGCATGCGGCCCATGCCTGTTTCACCGCAGGCCTGGTCGCCGGCGTCGGGGCCGAGCAGGGCGATGCCGTCGGCCTTCAATTGCTCGGCATTGCGCCGGGTGGCCGGATTCGACCACATCTCGACATTCATCGCCGGGGCGACCAGCAGCGGTACGGTCGCGGGCCGGGCCAGGCATAAGGTCGATAACAGATCGTCGCAGCCGCCGTGCGCCAGCTTCGACATGAAATCGGCCGAGCAGGGCGCGATCACGATCGCGTCGGCGTCGCGCGTGAGGTCGATATGCGGCATGTTGTTGGCGATGCGCGCATCCCATTGGTCGGTGTAGACGGTGCGGCCCGACAGCGCCTGCATCGTGATCGGCGTGATGAATTGGGTGGCGGCTTGCGTCATGACGACCTGGACCGCGGCGCCGGCCTTGGTCAAGAGGCGCGTCAGTTCGGCCGCCTTGTAGCAGGCGACGCCGCCGGTCAACCCGAGCACGATTTTTTTCCTGGCCAGTTCCATGGGAACTCCCGACATCTCAGAGGCTTAAAGGCGCACAGTGTACCAGTTGCCGCATCCGGCCTATTTGCCGACGCGCCGCAATTCATCCAGCAGCAGCAGCGCGACGCCGATGCTGATGCCGGTATCGGCGACGTTGAACGCCGGCCAGTGCCAACCGCCGACGTGGAAATCGAGGAAGTCGATCACGTGGCCATAGGCGATGCGGTCGATCACGTTGCCGACCGCGCCGCCCAGGATCAGCGCCAGGGCCCAGCAGAACAGCTTCTGCCCGGCGTGGCGCTTGAGCAAGTAGACGATGAAGATCGCCGCGGCGATCCCGAGCCCGGTGAACAGGTAGCGCTGCCATCCCGACTCCGTGGCCAGGAAACTGAACGCCGCTCCCTTGTTATAGGCGAGCACCAGATTGAAGAAGGACGTGACCGGCAGCGATTCTCCATAGGTGAACAGCTTGGCGACGGTGATCTTCGTGACCTGGTCGAGCAGCATGACGATGGCGGCGATGCCGAGCCATTGCGTCAGGCCGGAACTGGAAGTGGTGGAAAAGCTGCTTTTTTTTGCCATGGGTGAAAAAACGTATCTGTTGGTTTCCCTCCCCCGGCAGGGGGAGGGGCGGCAAGATGCGGCTGATGCGGCGTCAGGCGAAGCGGCGCGCTTCGCCGCCGCCGAACAGGTTGCTCACGCAGCGGCCGCAAATCGTCGGATGCTCGGCATGCGCGCCGACGTCGGCCCGGTAATGCCAGCAGCGCTCGCACTTCTGCTGCGCCGACGGCGTGACGATGACGGCTTCCTCGGCTTCGCTCGCGACCTGCGTCACCGTGGCTTGCGAGGTGATCAGCACGAACTTGAGGTCGTCGCCGAAACTCGACAGCAGCGCGAACTTGTCGCCGCTCGCCTTGATCTCGACTTCCGCCTGCAGGGAGGATCCGATGCCGCCGGCGATGCGCGTTTCCTCGAGCTGCTTCAGCACGGCGGTGCGGAAATCGCGCACCGCGCCGTAACGCGCCAGCAGGGCGGCATCGTCCTCGATCCGCGGCAGGCGGTAGAAGGTCTGGGTGAAGATCGTCTCCTCGCTCGCGGCATAGGCTTCCTTGCCGGCGAACACGGCCCAGGCTTCCTCGGTCGTGAACGACAGGATCGGCGCCATCACGCGCAGCAGCGCATGGGTGATATGCCAGATCGCGGTCTGCGCCGAGCGGCGCGCGGCCGACGTCGTGCCGCTCGTGTACAGACGGTCCTTCAGGATATCGAGATAGAAACCGCCCAGGTCTTCCGAGCAATAGGCCTGCAGCTTGGCGACCACCGGGTGGAATTCATAGCCGTCGTAGTGCTTCAGTATCTCGGCTTGCAATTCGCCCATGCGCGCGATCGCGTAGCGGTCGATCTCCAGCAGGCTGTCGACGGCGACGGCGTCCTTGGCCGGATCGAAATCCGAGGTGTTCGCCAGCAGGAAGCGCAGCGTGTTGCGGATGCGGCGATAGGCTTCGGTCACGCGCTTGAGGATCTCGTCCGAGATCGACAGCTCGCCCGAGTAATCGGTGGACGCCACCCACAGGCGCAGGATGTCGGCGCCGAGCGTGTCCGACACCTTTTGCGGCGCGACCACGTTGCCCTTGGATTTCGACATCTTCTTGCCTTCGCCGTCGACCACGAAGCCGTGCGTCAGCAGCGCCTTGTAGGGCGCGCGGCCGTTGAGCATGGCGGAGGTCAGCAGCGAGGAATGGAACCAGCCGCGATGCTGGTCCGAACCTTCGAGATACAGATCGGCCGGGAAATCGGATTCGTCGGCGTGCGAGCCGCGCATCACGGTCTGGTGGGTGGAGCCGGAATCGAACCAGACGTCGAGCGTGTCGCGGTTCTTCACGTACTGGCCGGCATCGGCGCCGAGCAGTTCCTTGGGGTCGAGCGCATGCCAGGCTTCGATGCCTTTTTCCTCGACCATCTTGGCGACGGCTTCCAGCAGTTCGGGCGTCCGCGGATGCAGCTCGCCGGTTTCCTTGTGCACGAAGAAGGCCATCGGCACTCCCCATTGGCGCTGGCGCGAGAGGGTCCAGTCCGGGCGGTTGGCGATCATGCCGTGCAGGCGCGCCTTGCCCCAGCTCGGGTAGAAGGCGGTCGCTTCGATGCCTTCGAGCGCGGTTTCGCGCAGGCTTTTGTCGCCTTCCTTGGGCTTCACGTCCATGCCGGCGAACCACTGCGAGGTGGCGCGGTAGATGATCGGTGTCTTGTGGCGCCAGCAGTGCATGTAGCTGTGGTCGAACATCACCAGCTTGAACAGCGAGCCGACTTCGTCGAGCTTGGCGCAGATCGGTTTGGACGCTTCCCAGATCGTCATGCCGCCGAAGAACGGCAGCCAGTCGGCATACTTGCCGTCGCCCAGCACCGGCTTGAGGATCTCGTCGTCGGTCATGCCGTGCGACTTGCAGGAGACGAAGTCGTCGAGGCCGTAGGCGGGCGCCGAGTGGACGATGCCGGTGCCGGTGTCGAGCGTCACGTAGTCGCCGACGTAGACCGGCGAGAAGCGCCGGTAGCCCGGATCGGCGTCATGGAAGGGATGCTTGAAGTTGATCATGGACAGCGCCTCGCCGGGTGCGGTGGCGACGATCTTGCCTTGCAGGCCATAGCGCTCCAGGCAGGCGGCGACAAGCTCGACCGCGAGCAGCAGCAGGACGGTCTCGCCGTTGCGCTCGGTCTGGACCAGCGCATAGCGATGCTCCGGATGCACGTTCAAGGCCTGGTTGGCGGGAATGGTCCACGGCGTCGTGGTCCAGATGATCGCGTAGCCTTTCTCGGTCGGCAGCTTGGGCAGGCCGAAGGCGTGCGCCAGCTTGTCCGGTTCGGCGAACGGGAAGCCGACGTCGATCGCCGGATCGCGCTTGTCTTCGTATTCGACCTCGGCTTCGGCCAGCGCCGAGCCGCAGTCGAAGCACCAGTTGACCGGTTTGAGGCCGCGATAGACGTAACCCTTTTCGAGAATCTTGCCGAGCACGCGGATTTCGTCGGCCTCGTTCTTGAAATCCATCGTCTTGTACGGGCGATCCCATTCGCCGAGCACGCCGAGGCGCATGAAATCGGCCTTTTGGGCGGCGATCTGCTCGTTCGCATACGCGCGGGCCTTGGCCAGGACTTCATCGGTCGGCAAGCCCTTGCCGTGCAGTTTCTCGATCTGGATCTCGATCGGCATGCCGTGGCAGTCCCAGCCCGGCACGTAGGGGGCGTCGAAGCCGCCGAGCTGACGGGTCTTGACGATCATGTCCTTCAGGATCTTGTTGACCGCATGGCCGATATGGATGTTTGCGTTGGCATACGGCGGGCCGTCGTGCAGGATGAATTTCGGCCTGCCCTTCGAAGCCTTGCGGATCTTCTGGTAGATCTTTTTCTGCTGCCATTCCTTGACCCAGTTCGGTTCGCGCTTGGCGAGGTCGCCGCGCATCGGGAAGGGCGTTTCGGTCAGGTTGACCGGGTACTTGTTCTTTTGGTCGGACATGATGGTTTCTATCTTAAAAAAACGGTGATCAAGAATGGCTGGGCGCGGGCCCGTCGTCGCCCGGAGGCTTGATCGTCAAATTCGGTCGGTCGAGGAAGTCGCGGCTTGCCGGAAAAAAGCACGCGCTTCGTCGGCGTCGCGCTCGATGGCGGCGGTCAGGGTCGGCAGGTCGACGAATTTTTCCTCGTCGCGCAGTTTTTTCAGGAATTCGACGCGCGCCACTTTGCCGTAGCATTGCTCCGCATAGTCGAACACATAGGTCTCGAGCAGCACCCGGCCCGCATCCTCGATGGTCGGCCGCACGCCCAGGCTGGCGACGCCCGGCAGCGGACGATCGGCCAAGCCATGCACTTGCACCACGAAGATGCCGGACAGCGCGGGACGCTTGTGCGCCACGCGCAGGTTCAGCGTCGGAAAGCCGATCGTGCGCCCGAGCTTCTTGCCGTGCACGACATGGCCGGAGATCGCATAGGGATGGCCGAGCAGCTGGCGCGCATGCTCGAAGTCGCCTTGCGCCAGCGCCGCGCGCACGGCGGACGATGAAATCCGCACGCCGTCGTTCAGCACGGTCGGCAAAGCTTCCACCTCGAAGCCGTAATGCCTGCCTGCCTCGACCAGCGTGGCGACGTTGCCGGCCCGCTTCGCGCCGAAGCAGAAATCCTCGCCGACCATCAGCCACTTCACGTGCAAGCCCTGCACCAGCACTTTCTCGATGAAATCCTGGGGCGACATCGCGGCGAAGTGCGCGTTGAAATGCTCGACGATGACGCGGTCGACGCCGTTGTTGTCGAGGGATTGGAGTTTGTCGCGCAGGTTGGCGATGCGGGTCGGGGCTTTCGACAGGTCGCCCGCCAGGTGGGCGAAGAATTCGCGCGGATGCGGTTCGAAGGTCATGACGGCCGCTTCCACGCCGAGACGGTCGGCCGCGCCGCGCACGCGCGCCAGCAAAGCCTGGTGGCCGCGATGCACACCGTCGAAGTTGCCGATCGTCAGCGCGCAAGGCGCGCGCGCGGCGGCGTTGGGAAGTCCGCGAAATACCTTCATGCAGGTCTACTGGCTGAAGCTGCTGGAAAATCGTTGATTATAAATGTATTTTCCGTTTTTCCCGCACTGCAGCGCGAACATCGGGACGGAAACTTCGTTTATGCGCCATCGAGCGATAGCGTTTCTTGGCGGTAATAACAGGCGAGAAGACGATAGACATCCGGATAATCCTCGGCCAGGTACTCGGGCGTCAGGAAAAACGCTTCCGATGCGACGGCGAAGAATTCGGCCGGATTGCTGGCGGCGTACGGATCGAGCGGCAACTCGTTTGCCCAGCTTTCGCTGCGCGAGGCGCGCACGGCGCGCGCCGCCTGCCGCTCCAGGTGGTCGACGCGGCGCGAGAAATCCGCGTATGCCTCGGAAAACACATGCTGCCATTCGCGCGGGCTGATGTCGCGGTGAAATGCCGGCAGGAAGGGCGGGCATCCGTTCGCCGCGCCGCGCCCCATGTCGATCTTGTGCGCGAATTCGTGGATGACGACGTTGTAGCCTTCGCCCAGCGCGTCGCCTTGTTCGACGTCTTCCCACGACAGCACGACCGCGCCGCCGGCATCCAGCGCTTCGCCGGCCAGCGGCTCTTCCCATTCGTGCACCACGCCGGCCTCGTCGACTTCACTGCGCGGAACGATGAATTCCGACGGATAGACGATCACGCCCGGCATGTCGTCGTAGAGATCGAGCGTCAGGTTCAGAACCAGCAGGCAGGCCTGGATCGCGATCGCGACCGCGATTTCATCGCTGATGTCGAGGCCGGCGGCGCCGCTCACGGACTTCCGATGCAGGAAGGTCTCGCACGCCTCCTTGAGGCGGGCCAGGTCCTCGTCCGACAGCCGTTCCAGGAACGGCAGGTCCGAGACGGCCGATCGCCAGAGCGTATCGGGAATGACGGGTTTCTCGCGCCCGAAGAAGCGGCGCAGCCAGTGGGTGATCATCGGCATGGCCGGGAATCCTACATTTCTCCCCACACCGCGTTCAGCGCCGCCAGCGCCGCCAGTCCCGCCGTTTCGGTTCGCAGCACCCGCGCCCCGATCGACAGCGGCAGCACGCCGTGGTCGCAAGCGAGTTTCTCTTCTCGCTCGGTCAATCCGCCTTCCGGTCCGATGATCAGTGTCGCCGACTGCGCCGGATGATGGCGCGCCCAATCCGAGAGCGATTGCGTCGCGCGCGGCGTCAGCATCAGGCGCCGGTGCAGGTTGGGCTGCGTCACCCAGCGCTCGAAATCGGCCAGTTCGGCCAGGTGGGGCAGGCGGTTGCGCCCGCATTGCTCGGCCGCCGATACGATGATGCCGTTCCAGTGCTCGCCTTTCTTGGCGGCGCGTTCTTCCGACAGTCGCACCACGCAGCGTTGCGCGCTCAAGGGCTGGATCGCGGTCGCGCCGAGTTCCACCGCCTTCTCGATGATCCAATCCATCTTCGATCCTTCCGGCAGCGCCTGCGCCAGCGCGAGCGCGTACGGCAATTCGGCTTCGCGCGGCGAAAACGTTTTGATCTCGGCCGTCGCGCGGCGCTTTTCGATCGCGGTGAGGGTGGCCGTGTACTCCCCGCCTTGTCCGTTGAACAAGGTGACGTTATCGCCGACCGCCAAGCGGAGGACGTGGATATGATGCGCCGTCTCCGGCGCCAGTTCGATGAGGGCGCCGATGGCAAGCGGTTGCGGGCAGTGAAAACGGGGCATGGACGGGCTGGAGGCGATTTTTGTGGCCGGGAAAGCAAGCCCTCATTTTAATCCGCGGGTATCCATCTGGTAAAATATGCGGCTTTGCAGCACGTCCGCTGCCGGCGCCTTGCGCATTCCGCCCAATTTCTGCTTTCCTGCCTGACTACCATGACTTCGATGCTCCCCACCAAGAAGATGGCCGATGCGATCCGCGCGTTGGCAATGGACGCCGTTCAAAAAGCCAATTCCGGACATCCCGGCATGCCGATGGGCATGGCGGAAATCGCCGTCGCGCTGTGGGGCAAGCACTACCGCCACAACCCGGCCAATCCGAAGTGGATCAACCGCGACCGCTTCATCGTCTCCAACGGCCACGGTTCGATGCTGCACTATGCCTTGCTGCACCTGACCGGCTACGACCTGCCGATGGAAGAGCTGAAGAACTTCCGCCAACTGCACTCGAAGACGCCGGGCCATCCCGAAGTCCATATCACGCCGGGCATCGAAACCACGACCGGCCCGCTCGGCCAGGGCATTTCCAACGCGGTCGGCATGGCGCTGGCCGAAACGCTGCTGGCCGCCGAATTCAACAAGCCGGGCTTCGACATCGTCGACCATTACACCTATGTCTTCCTGGGCGACGGCTGCCTGATGGAAGGCATTTCGCATGAGACCTGCTCGCTGGCCGGCACGCTGCGCCTGAAGAAGCTGATCGCGCTGTGGGACGACAACGGCATCTCGATCGACGGCCATGTCGAAGGCTGGTTCACCGACGATACGCCGAAGCGCTTCGAAGCCTACGGCTGGAACGTGATCCGCAACGTCGACGGCCACAGCGTCGAAGCGGTGGACGCCGCCATCGCCCAGGCCAAGCAATCCGACCGCCCGACCCTGATCTGCTGCAAGACGCAGATCGGCAAGGGCAGCCCGAACAAGGCCGGCACCCACGACGTGCACGGCGCCGCGCTGGGCGACAAGGAAGTGGCCGCCACGCGCGACGCGCTGGGCTGGCCCCATGCGCCGTTCGAAGTGCCGGCCGATGTTTACGCCGCCTGGGATGCGAAGGCCAAGGGGCAGGGTTTCGAGAGCGAATGGGAGGCGTTGTTCAAGGCTTACGGCGAACGCTATCCGCAGGAAGCCGGCGAACTGCTGCGCCGCATGAAGGGCGAATTGCCGGGCAACTTCCTCGAAGCGGTCGATGCCTATGTCGCGGCCTGCGTCGAGAAGAAGGAAACCATCGCCACCCGCAAGGCCAGCCAGAACGCGATCCAGGCGCTGGCGCCGGTGCTGCCGGAATTCCTCGGCGGTTCGGCCGACCTGACCGGTTCCAACCTGACCAAC
Source organism: Paucimonas sp. (assembly GCA_035627375.1). GTDB lineage: Bacteria > Pseudomonadota > Gammaproteobacteria > Burkholderiales > Burkholderiaceae_D > DASPLX01. Next base: position 118,860 of record DASPLX010000036.1, read on the forward strand.
TGGAAGGAATGCGTCGCCGTGCGTGCCAACCAGCCGGGCAACCATATCAACTACGGCGTGCGCGAATTCGGCATGTCCGCGATCATGAACGGCATCGCCCTGCACGGCGGCTACATCCCGTTCGGCGCGACCTTCCTCACTTTCTCCGACTACAGCCGGAACGCGATCCGTATGGCGGCGCTGATGCGCATCCGTTCGATCTTCGTGTTCACGCACGACTCGATCGGCCTCGGCGAAGACGGTCCGACCCATCAATCGGTCGAGCATGTCTCCAGCCTGCGCCTGATCCCGAACCTGGAAAACTGGCGTCCGTGCGACACCGTCGAAGCGGCGATCGGCTGGAAGCATGCGGTGGCGCGCCGCCATGGACCGACCACGCTCATCTTCTCGCGCCAGAATCTGCCGTTCATGGAGCGCACGCCCGAGCAGATCGTCGCCATCAACCGCGGCGGCTACGTGCTGCGCGAGGCGGCCGATGCCAAGGCGGTGCTGATCGCCACCGGGTCCGAAGTCGAGCTCGCCGTCAAGTCGGCCGAGGAACTGTCCAAGCAAGGCATTCCGGTACGCGTGGTCTCGATGCCGTGTACCGATCTGTTCGACGCGCAAGACGCCGCCTACAAGTCCGCCGTGCTGCCGAAAGGCCTGCCGCGCGTGGCGATCGAGGCCGGCGTCACCGACTTCTGGTACAAGTACGTCGGCCTGGAAGGCGCCGTGGTCGGCATCGACACCTTCGGCGAATCGGCGCCGGCGGGCGTGCTGTTCAAGCACTTCGGCTTCACCGTCGATAACGTTGTGGCCGCGGTCAAACGGACGCTGGCATGAGCGACCTGATCTTGCGCGCGGCAATACCGGCCGATGCGGCGGCGATCGCGCAGGTGCGCGTCGACAGCTGGCGCGCGACGTATCGCGGCATCCTGCCCGACGCCGATCTCGATAGCATGAAGCTGGATGAGAGCGCGGCGTTGTGGGAGCGCATTTTAGAAGCCAAGTCGGCGGCGGCCTCGGTGTTCGTCGCCGAACGCGACGGCGCCGTGCTCGGCTTCGCCGCCGGCAAGCTGCTTGAGGAAGAGAAATTCGGGCTGAACGCCGAACTGGCCGCGATTTACATGCGGCCCGACGCCCAGCGCGCCGGCATCGGCCGGCGCCTGGTCGGCAAGATTGCCGAAGCGCATCAGGCCCATGGAGCGCACGGCCTGATCGCCTGGGTATTGGCGAAGAACGAGATCGCCCGCCAATTCTTCGAGGATCTCGGCGCCGAACTCTTGATCGAGCAACCGTTCACATGGAACGAAGAGCTCGAACTGGTGGAAGCAGGCTATGGCTGGCGCGATCTGAACGCGCTGCTCGCCGTCTGCGGCAAATGATTTTGTTTTGAAGTTGCGACTTTTCTAGGAGAAAACCATGACTATCCGTGTTGCAATCAACGGCTATGGCCGCATCGGCCGTAACATCCTGCGCGCCCACTACGAAAGCGGCAAGAAGAACGATATCCAGATCGTCGCCATCAACGATCTCGGCAATGCGCAATCGAACGCGCATCTGACCCGTTACGACACGGCGCATGGCAAGTTTCCCGGCACGGTGGAAGTCGACGGCGAATTCATGATCGTCAACGGCGACAAGATCAAGGTGTTCGCTCAGCGCGATCCGGCCCAGATTCCCTGGGGCGAGCTGAACGTCGACGTCGTGCTCGAGTGCACCGGCTTCTTCACCACCAAGGAAAAGGCATCGGCCCACCTGAAGGGCGGCGCCAAGAAAGTCATCATTTCCGCGCCGGGCGGCAAGGATGTCGACGCGACCATCGTGTTCGGCGTCAACCAGAACGTGCTGAAGGCCGCCGACACCGTCATCTCCAACGCTTCCTGCACCACCAACTGCCTGGCGCCGCTGGTCAAGCCGCTGCACGACAAGATCGGCCTGCTGAACGGCCTGATGACCACGGTCCACGCTTACACCAACGACCAGGTGCTGACCGACGTGATGCATGAAGACCTGCGCCGCGCCCGCTCCGCCACCCAGTCGATGATCCCGACCAAGACCGGCGCCGCCGCCGCGGTCGGCCTGGTGCTGCCGGAATTGAACGGCCGTCTCGACGGCTACGCGATCCGCGTCCCGACGATCAACGTCTCCATCGTCGACCTGTCCTTCATCGCCGCGCGCGACACGACGGTCGAGGAAGTCAACGCCATCATGAAGGAAGCCTCGGAAGGCGCGCTCAAGGGCATCCTGACCTACAACACCGAACCGCTGGTCTCGGTCGACTTCAACCACAATCCGGCATCGAGCAACTTCGACGCCACGCTGACCAAGGTCTCCGGCCGCCTGGTGAAAGTATCGTCCTGGTACGACAACGAGTGGGGTTTCTCGAACCGCATGCTCGACACCACGGTCGCATTGATGTCGGCGAAGTAATCCGCGCCGGCCTCGGCCGCGACATCCGACCCCGGCCCGTGCCGGGGTTTTTTGTTTCCGCGCCTATTGCCCCTTGTCGAGCGGCTGCGCCGGCTTTACCGGCAAGCGCAAGTCGCGGATCGCACTATTCAGAGCCGTGATCCGCAGCTCCGTGCGCGGATGGGAGGCGAAGTAATGCGCCGGCGTGGAGGAGCGGTCTTCGGTCGCCCGCATGGCCTCGAGGAACTCGGTCGCGCCGCCGGCATGGCCGAACAGGCAGGCCACGGTCCGCAGCGCTTCGCGGTCGGCGGCTTCCTCGCGCTGTTGCGAGTATTGCGCGTATCCGGCCAGGTTGACCGGAACCAGCAATTGCGTGACGTCGGAATGCGCGCCGGACAGTGCGGCGGAAAGCGCGATCAGGAGGACGTTGCGGCCCAGCGCCCGCAAATGATCGCGATGCTTGAAGTGCGCCAGTTCATGAGCCAGCACGAACGCCAGGCCGTTGCGCGACGCGACCTTGTCGAGCAGTCCGGAATGCACGATGACGTGGCCGCCGGGGAGGGCCGCCGCGTTCGCTTCCGTCGCCTGGCGCATGTGGATTTGAATGGGTTGCGAAACGCCGGCGCATTGCTTGAGTTCGTCCGTCAATGCTTGCAGCATCGCTTCCTGACGCGGCGCGAACGATTCTTTCGCAACCAGGCGCAGACTGACGGCCCGGTTGATTTGCGTTTCGATTTCCGGGCTCACGTGATCCGCGACGACGTCGACCGCAAGCCCGAGCGCCCAGAAGACGGCCAAGGCGCAGGCCGCCAATCCCGCCAGGAGAAAAAGAAACTCCCGCAGCGGATGCTGGTGAGAGACGTTGTCGTTGTGCTCCGGCAGTGACGGCTGGTAGTTCATGGCCGGAAGAAGGCTTATTGCTTTCGTTCGAAGTAAAGCGCGGTGCCGTAGGCGATGACCTCGACCGAGCCGATACTGCTTTCAGAGCCGTTCGAAATCGACGATGTCTCGAGGCGCAGGTTGATGATCTGATCGGCGTCGGGGCAGCTTTCCTTGAGCCGCAGGATCGCTTCGCGCCGGGCGCGGTCGAGCAGGGTTTCATGCGATTGCACGGCGCCGCCGACCAGGCTGCGCAAGGCGGCTAGCATGCGCTTGAAATAATCGATCGACACCACCACGCTGCCGTGCGCGAGTCGGGAGCGCGCGATCGGCGGCATATCGCCGGCGTCGCCGATGGGATGCTTGCTGGTGGTCGTCGGCAGGTGCAGCCATTCCTTTTCGCGGCGGACGATGGAGCGGTAATGGCGCGATTCGGCCAGGCGGCCGAAGAAGAAGCCCAACGCCACCAGGAAAACCCAGAGTAAGAGATTTTCCATCGCGCTCAGCCGACCGTGACGGCCGTGCCGTAGACATAGATTTCCGCGGCGCCGGCGGCGACGGAAGAGGTCGAGAAGCGGACGTTGACGATGGCGTTCGCGCCCATTTGCCTGGCTTGCGCCTGCATGCGCTCGATCGCGTGGTTGCGCGATTCTTCGAGCAATTCCGTGTAGCCCTTCAATTCGCCGCCGACGATGTTCTTGAGGCCGGCCATGATGTCGCGGCCCACGTGTTTCGCGCGCACGGTACTGCCGGAGACGACGCCGTGGCAGGTGAGGATGGTCTTGCCTGGAACGGATTCGATATTGGTCATGAACATGGAAACGCTTCCTTTGGGTTGATTGCGCGCAAGGCGATTGCTCTGCCGCGATGCGGCCGGTTCGCATTGTAATCGGATTGCTGGTGTTTTTGGCAACACTCCGGGTCAGCCGAATACCGCCGCCCACAGTTTCTCGACGCTTTCCGCCTCGCGCGCCACGCGCTCCGGCTCGACCCGCGCCCGCTCGACGCCCTGCAGGCGCGCCTGGTGCTGCAGCTTGCGATAAGTGCGATAGGCGTTCGCCGCCTCGATCCCGAGCGCCAGGTCGATCAATCCGAGTTCGCCGCACAGCTTGAGCAGGGCGATGTTGCCGATATCGCCCGTCAATTGCGGATGCCGCGCCGCATTGCCGAGCACGAGGTATTGCACGATGAATTCGATGTCGATCATGCCGCCGGCATCGTGCTTGAGATCGAATTGCGGCGAGCGCTGCGGATGGGCGTCGCGCATCTTCTGCCGCATCGCGAGCACGTCCTGCCTGAGCTTGTCGAGATCGCGCGGCATGCGCAGCACGTTCTCGCGGATCGCTTCGAAACGCGCGCCGATCTCCGGGTCGCCGGCGCAGAAGCGGGCGCGCGTCAACGCCTGGTGCTCCCACGGCCAGGCCGCCCCGAGCTGGTATTTCTCGAACGAGCCGACCGAGGACACCATCATGCCGCTGCCGCCGTCCGGCCGCAGTGCGGTATCGATATCGAACAGGATACCGGCCGAGGTGTGGCTGGTCATCCAGGTGATGAAGCGCTGCGCCAGCTTCGCGTACAAGGCCGGGGCGTCCTGGTCATCGTCGTCGTACAGGAAGATGATGTCGAGATCGGAGGCGTAGCCGAGCTCCTTGCCGCCGAGCTTGCCGTAGGCGATGACGGCGAATCGCGGCACTTCGCGATGGCGGGCCGCGATCGTCTGCCACACGGCCTGGATCGCGACGTCCACCAGGGCGTCGGCCAGCGCGGACAGGTGATCGGCCAAGCGTTCGACGGTCAGGTTGCCCTCCAGATCCTGCGCCAGCAGCCGGAACAATTGCGCATGGTGCATTTCGCGCAGGATGTCCATCTGGCGTTCGACATCGGCTCCGCCCTCGCCATCCGCCGTGTCGAGGCTCTTGCGGCAATCGAGCCGGAAGGCCTCCCAGTCGGGCACGGCGTTGAGATGCTTTTCGTCGAGCAGTTCGTCGAGCAGGATGGGGTGGCGCGTCAGGTATTTCGCGGCCCAATCGCTGGCGCTCATCATGCGGATCACGCGCTCCAGCGCGTACGGATACTCGGTCAGCAACGCCAGGTAGGCGGCCCGGCGCGCGATCGCCTCCAGGAAGTCGAGCAGGCGGCCGAGCGTCGCCGCGCGGCCTTCGTCGGCCTTGGCGACCTTGACGATGACCGGCAGGGCGGCATTGATCAGTGCCGCCAGCTTGTTGCGGCTCGCCTCCGACAATGCCAGCAGCCGCGGCGACTGCCAGGTCGCGATCAGGCGCCTGGCGGAGGCCCGGGCGTCGTCGAAGCCGAGCGCGGCCAGGCGCGCGGCGATGGTGTCCTCGGTATCGGTATTCGACAGCTCGGTATGGGTTTGCGGGTCGATCTGCGTATCGGCATCGTCGCGCCGGCCGCCGTTTCTCCGTTCCGCGAAGATCGCGTCGAACTGCGCCGCCACGAAGTCGCGCTGGCGGCCGAGCTCGGCCAGCATCGCCGGCGCGTCGGGATAGCCCATCATGCACGCGATGGTCGAGCGGTCGGCCTCGTCGGCCGGCAGGGTATGGGTTTGCGCGTCGTCGAGATATTGCAGCCGGTGCTCGAGATTGCGCAGGAAGGTATAAGCCTGCAGCAGCTGCTCGACGATCGCCGCGTCGAGTTGCTGCTTCTGCGCCAGCATGCGCAAGGTGGCGCGCGTCGAGCGGTTGCGCAATTCGGGATCGCGCCCGCCGCGGATCAGCTGGAACACCTGGGCCAGGAATTCGATTTCACGGATGCCGCCGCGCCCGAGCTTGACGTCGTAGTTGCGGTCGGGATGGCGCGCCTCCTGGCGCGCGACCTCGGCGCGGATCTGTGCATGCATGTTGCGCATCGCGTCGATGGCGCCGAAATCGAGATAGCGGCGGTAAACGAAGGGCTGGACGATCTTGTCGAGCGCGGCGATATCCTCGGCCCGGCCGGTGACGGCGCGCGCCTTGACCCAGGCATAGCGCTCCCATTCGCGGCCTTGCACGATCAGGTACTCTTCCACCATGCCGAAACTCGCCACCAGCGGGCCCGACTTGCCGTTCGGCCGCAGCGCCATGTCGACCCGGAAGGTGAAGCCGTCTTCCGTGATTTCGGACAGCGCGCCGATCAGTTTCTTGCCCAGCCGGGTGAAGAATTCGTGATTCGACAATTGGCGCTGGTCCGGCCGCGTGGTCCGTGTCTCGCCATCCTCCGGATAGCAAAAGATCAGGTCGATGTCGGACGAGACGTTCAATTCGCCGCCGCCGAGCTTGCCCATGCCGAGCACGATCATGTGCTGCTCGGTGCCGGATTCCTCGCCGATCGGCGTGCCGTGGACGGCGGCCAGTTCTTCGGTCAGCGCCGCCAGATGCGTCCGGATCGCGAAATCGGCGAACGCGGTCATCACGTCCACGACTTCGGCCAGATCGGCGCTGCCGCGTAGGTCGCGCTCGATCAGGGTGCAGACCACCAGGTTGCGCAAGCGCCGCATGGCGCGCGCCAAGGGCAGGCCTGCAGCTGTGTCTTTTTGTAAAATTTGAGCGAAAATCGCCGGGGAGAGTGATAATTCGGCAAACTCCCTTACCATGTCCGGCCGAGCCGCGTCGGCATTTACCCAACGTGCGAAGAACCGCGAAGCGGGCATGGCGGTCAAAGAAGATTGGTTCACGGGCGTCACAATAGGGGGAAATAGATTGCTGTTGAATTCTTTCGGTTCGGACGAAGCGCGCGCCGTTCAGGACGCTCAGGACGAAGTCGCCGCTCCTTCAGTCACGATCATGCCTATTCTACGCCGAGCCACCTCTTACCTAGCGCGCTAGATGTCCGAGCATCATTTCACTCCGGCGCAAGCCATCCGCCGCGTCAACGTCTACTGGCGCTTCGCCCGGTACTGTTATCGCTACGCCAATCTGGCCACCCATCACGCCCTCGGGTTCCTGGTCAAGCTGTTCATCGTCGTCTACTTCCTGTTCGGCACGCTGTTTCTCAGCCTGCGTTACGGCGTGCTGCCGAATATCGATTACTACAAGAGCGATGTCGAGCAGATCGCCTCGCGCGCTGTCGGCCGGCCGGTGACGATATCGACGATCTACGCGTCATGGAAGGGCTTGCGGCCCTATCTGTTCCTGGGCGGCGTCGCGATTCACGACCGCCACGGCCACGAAGCCTTGAAGCTGCCCGGCGTCGCCGCCACCTTTTCCTGGTGGTCGGTCGTGTTCGCCGACGTGCGCCTGCATTCGCTGGAGATCAGCCGCCCGGACCTCGATATCGAACGCGATGCGAGCGGCAAGCTGTTCGTCGGCGGCATCTTCATCGATCCGGACAAGCCCGGCGACGGCAAGGGCCTGGACTGGGTGCTGTCGCAACGCCGGATCGTCGTCCGCGACGGCAGCGTGCGCTGGAACGATGCGAAACGCAATGCGCCGGAGCTCAAGCTCGACGGCATCACGCTGCTCTTGCGCAACGAGTGGCAGCATCACCGTTTCGCGCTGAGGGCGACCCCGCCGGCGTCGTTCGCCGCGCCGCTCGACGTGCGCGCCGATTTCCACCATCCCCATTTCGCGCGCAAGATCTCCGACGTTTCGCAATGGACCGGCGTGCTGTATGCCGACCTGCAAGGCGCCGACCTGACGGCATGGAAGGCTTATGTCGATTATCCGGCCGGCCTCGACGTCCAGCGCGGCAAGGGCGCGGTGCGCGCCTGGCTCGACTTCGATCGCGCCCGGGTCGCCAATTTCACGGCCGATCTGAGCCTGGCGGACGTCTCCGCCCGCTTCAAGGGATTGCAGCCGTTGAACCTGGTCGGCGTGAACGGCCGCCTGTCGGTGCGGGAGGAGGTCGGCAAGGGGAGCGGCAAGGCGGCCGGTTACGATTTCGGCACGCACGGCCACGCGATCGCCCTGACCGATTTTTCGCTCAAGACCGACGACGGCCTGGTGTTGGCGCCGACCACCATCAGCGAGACGCACACGCCGGCGGCGGGCGGCAAGCCCGAGCAGACGGAAATCACGGCCAGGTCGCTCGACCTGGCGGCCCTCGCGAAACTGGTGGGACGCCTGCCGCTGCCGCGCGAGCAGTTGCAGATGCTGAACGACTTCGCGCCGCGCGGGCGGCTGAAGGATTTTTCCGCGCAATGGCGCGGCACGTATCCGGACATCGTTTCGTACAACGTCAAGGGCGAATTCATCGGCCTGTCGCTGAAAGCGCAGCCGGCCCGGCCCGCCCGCCCGAGAACGGCGCAGGCTCCCGCGCAGGCCGCCGTGCCGGCGATTCCCGGTTTCGACAACATGACCGGCGCGATCGATGCCAACGACCGCGGCGGCGTCTTCACGCTGACCTCGGCGCAATCGAGGCTCGACCTGCCAGGCTATTTCCATGTCCCGGAAATGCCGTTCGAGCAATTGAAGATGCAGGCGAACTGGTCGTTCCAGGACAACGATCAATTGCTGTTCGAAGTCCGCCGCATGGATTTCGTGCAGGACGGCGTCGCCGGCAGCGTGCACGGCAAGCATTTGATGCCGCTGGTGCGCCGCCAGGACCAGCCGCTCGGAACGATCGATTTCAATGCCCATGTCGAACGCCTTGATCTGGCCCGCGTCGGCCGTTACCTGCCGACGCAAACGTCCGAGGACCTGCGGCGCTGGCTGACGCTGGCGCTGGCCGGCGGCAGCGCCCGCGACGTCGAGGTCAAGCTGAAAGGCGACCTGGCGCGCTTTCCGTTCCAGCGCGACGCCGCCGGCAAGCAGCATGGCGAATTTTCGGTCAAGGGCCGGATCGAGAACGGCGTCCTCAATTACACGCCGGACCAATTCTCCAGGAACGGCAAGGCGCCGCTCTGGCCCCTGCTCGAGCAGATCAACGGCCATATCGCCTTCGACGGCACGCGCATGGAGATCCGCGCCAATTCGGCGCGCACGCACAATGTCGCGCTGTCGAACGTGAGCGCGGTCATTCCCGACCTGGCGGCGCAGCATCCGTTGCTATCGATCGAAGGCAATGCGTCCGGCCCGCTGCAAGAGCTGGTCGGTTATACCGTCGACAGCCCGGTGCTCGACTGGATCGGGCACTTCACCGAAGAAACCCGGGCCACCGGCAATGCCAAGCTGGCGCTGAAGCTGCAGATGCCGCTCGATCATCTGGAAAACTCCAGGGTGCAGGGCACGCTGCAATTCGCCGGCAATGAAGTCGTGCTGCAGAACGCGATGCCGCCGCTGCAGGCGACGACCGGCAAGCTCGAATTCAACGAACACGGCGTGACGCTGAGCGGCGTGCGCGCGAACTTCCTCGGCGGGCCGGTCGCGGTGGCGGGCGGAACGCAAAAGGACGGCAATATCGTGATCCGGGCCGAGGGCAGCATTTCCTCCGCCGGCCTGCGCAAGACCTTCGCGACGCCGGCGACGCAGCGCATCGTCGATCGCATCGCCGGCGGCAGCCGTTATACCGCCGTCGTCAGCGTCAAGAAGAAGCGGCCGGAGATCGTGGTGGAGTCGAGCCTGCAGGGCCTGGCTCTCGATTTTCCCGCGCCGCTGCGCAAGGCCGCGAATGAAACGATGCCGGTCAGGTTCGAATTGATCGGACTGGCGCCGGACGACAACGGCGCGGCGCGCGACGAAATGAAACTGTCGCTCGGTTCGTCGATTTCGGCGCGCTACCTGCGCCAGAAGACCGGCGAAAAGGGCGCTTCCTGGCATGTCGTGCGCGGCGGCATCGGTGTCAATGTTCCGGCGCCCGTACCGGACGACGGCCTGATCGCCAGCGTCAATCTGAAGAGCTTGAACATCGACGCCTGGAGCAGGCTCGTCTCTTCCATTCTCGGCGCCGAGAAGCCGAAGGCCGGCGCGGTCCAAGGCGACGGCCTGAACCTGGCGCAATACATCGAACCCGAATTGCTGGCGGCGCGCACGACGGAGCTGATCGTCGCCGGCAAGAAGCTGGACAACGTCGTGGTCGGCGCTTCGCACCAGAAAGGCGTCTGGCAAGCCAACATCGATTCCGAACAGGCCTCCGGTTACGTCACCTGGACCGATGCCGTGCCGGGACAAGCGCAAGGCAAGGCCACCGCGCGCCTTACCTCGCTCGTGATTCCGAAATCGGCGACGTCCGAAGTGGGCGATCTGCTCGAAGGGAAAAGCCCGACGACCCAGATTCCCGCGCTCGACGTGGTAGCCGACAATTTCGAATTGTCGGGCAAGAAGCTGGGGCGCCTCGAACTGGTCGCCAGCAATATCGCCGCCTCGGCCATGCGCGAATGGCGCATCAACCGCCTGTCGCTCCTCAATGCCGACGGCGAGTTGAAAGCGACCGGCAAATGGATCACCAACCGGGACGGCGATACCGCTTCCAATCTGAACTACACGCTCCATATCGAAAATGCGGGCAAGCTGCTCGATCGCCTCGGCTTCAAGGATGTGCTGCGCGGCGGCAAGGGCAAGATGGAAGGCGATATCAGCTGGAAAGGATTGCCGTTCGCGCTCGATACGCCGACCTTGTCGGGCCAGCTCAAGCTGGATCTCGGCTCCGGACAATTCCTCAAGGCCGATCCCGGCGTCGCCAAGCTGCTCGGCGTGTTGAGCCTGCAAGCCTTGCCGCGCCGCCTTACCTTGGACTTCCGAGACTTCTTTTCCGAGGGGTTCGCGTTCGACGGCATGACGGCCACGGCCCAGATCGCGCAAGGCGTGCTCAAGACCGAGAATTTCAAGATGCGGGGCGTCAACGGCACGGCGCTGATGGACGGCACCGTCGATATCGCGCGTGAAACCCAGAATCTCCACGTGGTCGTGATTCCGGAGATCAATGCCGGCGCGGCTTCCGTGGTGTACGGCCTGGCGGTGAATCCGGTGATCGGGGTCGGCAGCTTTCTCGCGCAATTGTTCTTGCGCGAACCGCTGATCAAGGCGTTTACTTATGAATATCGCGTCGGCGGTCCGTGGCGGGAGCCGGTGGTGACGAAAGTCGAGCGCAAGAACGGCGGCGCTTCGGCGGCGCCGGGCGCGAATGGCGGCGAAAGGGCAGGCTGATGGAGGATATGCGTATCAAGGCGGCGGCGGTGCAGATGGTCTCGACTCCGGATGTCGAGGAGAATTTCGCGACGGCGCGGCGCCTGACGGACGAGGCGGTCGGGCAAGGCGCGCAAGTCGTGCTGCTGCCCGAGTATTGGCCGGTCATGGGCATGCGGGAAACGGATAAGGTGGCGCTCGCCGAGCGGGCCGGCGCAGGGCCGATCCAGGATTTCATGGCGAGCCTCGCGCGCGAACACGGCATCTGGCTGATCGGCGGCACCTTGCCGCTGGCGGCGCCGGAGCCGGGCAAGGTGCTGAACACGACGCTGGTCTACGACCCGGACGGCGAATTCGTTGCCCGCTACGACAAGATCCATTTGTTCAGCTTCACCAAGGGCGACGAATCATACGACGAGGCGCGTACCATCGTGCATGGCGCGCAAGTCGCGCATGCCGCGCTGCCGTTCGGCAAAGTGGGGCTGTCGGTCTGCTACGACCTGCGTTTTCCCGAGCTGTATCGCGCGCTCGGCGATTGCGCGTTGATCGTCGTGCCGGCGGCATTCACCTACACCACCGGCAAGGCGCATTGGGAGATCCTGCTGCGCGCCCGCGCCATCGAAAACCAATGCTATGTCCTGGCGTCGGCGCAAGGCGGCAGGCACCCGAACGGCCGCAGCACCTGGGGACACAGCATGCTGATCGACCCTTGGGGCGAGATCAAGGCGGTGTTGCCGGAAGGCGAGGGCGTGGTGGTCGGCGAGATCGATACCGCGCAATTGCGGCGCGTGCGCGAAAGCCTGCCGGCGTTGCGTCACCGCAAGTTGTAAGACCAATCCCGGAACGGGGGCGGCGATGGTCTACAATCCGATAATCTAGAACCTTCTTCATATCCGCGGCCAGCTCGCGGCACAGCATCATGAAACCATTCGAACCGAATCTGCACACCATGTCCATCGCCCGCGATATCCTGCTCGCGCCGTTCGGACTCGACGAGGACAAGCTGCTCAAGGCGCTGGGCAGCATGTTCACGCACAAGGTCGATTACGCGGACCTGTATTTCCAGTTCACGCGCAACGAAGGCTGGAGCCTGGAAGAAGGCATCGTCAAGACCGGCAGCTTCTCGATCGACCAGGGAGTCGGCGTGCGCGCGGTCTCGGGCGACAAGACCGCCTTTTCCTATTCCGACGAGATCTCCGAGAGAGCCTTGCTCGAAGCCGCGGCGGCGACACGCACCATCGCCAGGCAGGGCGCCGGCCGCGTGAAGGTGGCGTCGAAGATCGAACCGACCGGCGGCCGTTCGCTCTATCCGGCCAACGATCCTCTGGCTTCCCTCGACGCCGTCGAGAAGGTCAGGCTGCTCGAGAAAGTCGAGCGCATGGCGCGCGCCAAGGATCCGCGCGTCGTGCAGGTGATGGCGGGGCTGGCGGGCGAATACGATGTCGTGCTGGTGGTGCGCAGCGATGGCGTGCTGGCGGCCGACGTGCGTCCGCTGGTGCGCGTCTCGGTGACCGTGATCGCCGAGCAGGACGGCCGCCGCGAAATGGGCACGAGCGGCGGCGGCGGGCGCTACAACTACGGTTATTTCACCGACGAGCTGCTCGAGAAATACGCGGCCGAAGCGGTCGATTCGGCCATCGTCAACCTGGATGCGCGGCCCGCGCCCGCCGGCCCGATGACCGTCGTGCTCGGTCCCGGCTGGCCCGGCGTGCTGCTGCACGAAGCGGTGGGACACGGCCTGGAGGGGGATTTCAACCGCAAGGGTTCGAGCACTTTCTCGGGCCGCATCGGCGAACGCGTCGCGGCCAAGGGCGTGACCGTGGTCGACGACGGCACGCTGGCCGATCGCCGCGGCTCGCTCAACATCGACGACGAAGGCAATCCGACCCAGTGCACGACCCTGATCGAGGACGGCATCCTGAAGGGCTACATGCAAGATACGATGAATGCCCGCCTGATGAAGATGGCGGTGACCGGCAATGCGCGCCGCGAATCGTTCGCGCACCTGCCGATGCCGCGCATGACCAATACCTACATGCTGGCGGGCGACAAGGATCCGGCCGAGATCATCGCCTCCGTCAAGAACGGCTTGTATGCCGTCAATTTCGGCGGCGGCCAGGTCGATATCACCAACGGCAAGTTCGTGTTCTCGGCGAGCGAAGCCTACATGATCGAGGATGGCAAGGTGACTTATCCGGTCAAGGGCGCGACGCTGATCGGCAACGGACCGGACGTGCTGAACCGCGTCTCGATGATCGGCAACGACATGCGGCTTGACTCCGGCGTCGGCGTCTGCGGCAAGGAAGGGCAGAGCGTGCCGGTCGGCGTCGGCCAGCCGACCTTGCGGCTGGAAGGCGTCACGGTCGGCGGAACCGCCTGAACGGCGGCTTTCTGGCGCGATTTCGGCGCGAAAATCGACGGTTCTACGGTATTTTTGATTTGGAGCCGTCTTTTCGCTTGCCAAAATCCCTTGTTTCCTGCACTATAAGTTTCAATTGGTCCCAAACACCGTACAAACGATGTCTTTCGCGCGCTTTTACTTTCACTTTTACTTTAGCTATTCCAGCCCGACGGCGGTGGAGAAGCGGAATGTGCACGTGAAAGCAGCGTAACAATCCAGACCGAATCCAGGAAAACCGCCAGCGATGGCGGTTTTTTCATTTATACGTCCGAATTTTTGAAACCAGCCTCAAACCTAACCTTATCGATTGGAGAAAGCCATGCCGCGCACCGACGACTTACGTATCCGGGAAATGAAGGAATTGATTCCGCCTTCGCACCTGATCCGGGAATTTTCGTGTACCGACAAGGCGTCCGGCACGGTCTCGAGCGCCCGCACCGCGATCCACCGCATCCTGCACGGCCAGGACGACCGCCTGCTGGTCGTGATCGGTCCCTGCTCGATCCACGATACCAAGGCGGCGATGGAATATGCCCGCCGTCTCGCCGAGCAGCGCGATCGCTTCATCGGCGACCTCGAAATCGTCATGCGCGTCTATTTCGAAAAGCCGCGCACCACCGTCGGCTGGAAGGGCCTCATCAACGATCCCTATCTCGACAACAGCTTCCGCATCAACGACGGCTTGCGCGCCGCGCGCGAGCTGCTGCTGAACATCAACGAACTCGGCTTGCCGGCCGGTACCGAATTCCTCGATGTGATCAGCCCGCAATACATCGCCGATCTGATCAGCTGGGGCGCGATCGGCGCGCGCACGACCGAATCGCAGGTGCATCGCGAATTGGCATCCGGCCTGTCCTGCCCGGTCGGCTTCAAGAACGGCACCGACGGCAACATCAAGATCGCGGTCGATGCCATCAAGGCGGCGTCGCAGCCGCATCATTTCCTGTCGGTCACGAAGGGCGGCCATTCGGCGATCGTGTCGACCAGCGGCAACGAGGATTGCCACATCATCCTGCGCGGCGGCAAGGCGCCGAACTACGACGCGCCCAGCGTGGAAGCAGCCTGCCGCGACATCGCGGCCAACGGCCTTGCCTCGCGCGTGATGATCGATGCTTCGCACGCGAACAGTTCCAAGAAGCCGGAGAACCAGGTGCCGGTGTGCGCCGACATCGGCGGACAGATCGCGAACGGCGATACGCGCATCGTCGGCGTGATGGTCGAATCCCATCTCGTCGCCGGCCGCCAGGATCTGGTGCCGGGCAAGGAATTGACGTACGGGCAGTCTGTCACGGACGGCTGCATCGATTGGGATGCCAGCGTGAAAGTGCTGGAAGGATTGGCGCAGGCGGTTCGTCAGCGCCGCCTGGCCGATCCGGACGCTTATTCGGCGTAGCAGCCTGGGCGGCCCGTGCTCCGGCCAAGTTTGCCTTGGTAGTTGAGGCGGCGTTTGCTATAACAAGTAAAGGCATGCCATTGACAAGGAGGCAAATATGCGCCGGAGACTCTATTACATGCTGCCCGACGTTCCCAGCGCCCGGGCGTTGCTGGACGTCCTGCTGCTGGCTCGCATCGAGGAACGGCATATGCATTTCTATGCGAAGGAAGGTACTTTGCCGTCCGATATGCCGGAAGCGAATTTCCTCCATAAGACCGACCTCGTGCATGGCGCCGAGCTGGGGATGGTGGTCGGCGGCGGCGCGGGTTTGCTGGGCGGTATCCTGCTCGTGATGTTCCCGCCCGACGGCATTCAACTGCAGATGATCGCCATCCTAGTGGCCGGCATCGGCGGGGCATTGTTCGGCACCTGGGTGTCGGGCATGGCGGCGGCGGCGATTCCCAATTCCCGTCTGAAGGCATTCCAGGACGGCATCGAGAAAGGACAGGTCTTGCTGATGATCGATGTCCCCTACGGCAAGATCTCGGAAGTCGAGGAAATCGTGACCAAGCGTTATCCGGCGGCGAAATTCAGCGGCATCGAGCCGCATATTCCGGCCTTCCCCTGACCGGCTTCACGTGGCGAAGCGGTAACCTGGTCAATACCGCTTCGTCAGCGTCATCTGTTCGCCGTCGCGGCGCATTTCCACGCGATTCAGGAAAGACATGCCGAGCAGGACGATGGGCAAGCCGCTTTCCTGCACCACCGCGTCGACCTGATGCAATTCGATATCGCCGATCTTGACCGTATCGAGCTTGACCACGTACACGGGCACCAGGCCGTTGGCGGTGCTGACATGGCCCGTTCTTCCGCTCTTGTAATTGATGCCCAGCCGTAGCGCTTCGGCCGCCGGCAGGGCGATCATGGTCGCGCCGGTGTCGACCAGCATGCGCGAGGTGCCGCCGTTGATCTGGCCGTGGGTGTAGAAATGCCCTTGGCCGTTGGCTTGCAGGGTGACCTGAGCGTTGCCGGCCGGCGCGGCGCGGTTGGCATGACCGCCGATGGCGATCGTTTCGCGCTTGCCGTGATTGTCGATCGTCGCGGCGCCGTCGCCGACCGCGATGAGCTTGATGCCCTGGACGATCGTGCCGCCTACGGAATACGTTTTCGGGGCGCCGCCATCCACCACCAGCACGGCTTTTCCGGGGAACAGGCCGATCACGGTGATATCTGCCGCTTGCGCGACCGGGGCCAGCAGGCAGCAGCCGGCAACGAACATCGACAATTTCATGGGCACCTCCCTAGAGCGACCGCTCCAAGCCCGTTCCGCCGTCAATCGCGGAAGTTGTTGAATTCGAGCGGCAGGTCCGTCACATCCTTGCGCAGCAGGGCGATCGCGGCTTGCAGATCGTCGCGCTTGGCGCCGGAAACGCGCACGGCATCGCCCTGGATGCTGGCTTGCACCTTCATCTTGCTGTCCTTGATCACGCGCACGATTTTCTTCGCGTCTTCCGACTCGATGCCGTTCTTGATCTTGATGACTTGCTTGACCTTGTCGCCGCCGATCTTCTCGACCTTGCCGATATCGAGGAAACGGACGTCGACGTTGCGCTTGGTCATTTTCGCGGTCAGCACGTCGCGTACTTGGCCAAGCTGGAATTCGGAGTCGGCGAAGGCGGTCAATTCGAGTTCCTTTTGTTCGACGCGCGCATCGGTACCCTTGAAATCGAAACGCGTGGAAATTTCCTTGTTGGACTGGTCGACGGCGTTCTTCACTTCGACGGTATTGGCTTCGCAGACGACATCAAATGACGGCATTTCACTCTCCTTGATCTATTTGCTTTTTCTTGCCGGGCGGACAAGCCGGAGCGGTTCCGGAGGAGCGACGTGAACGGCGCGAATTTCCCCCTTTGTCCTTCCCGGATAATGCGATTTAGTTAACCTTTGATTCTATCCGACAAAGATGCGGGCGGCTATATAATCGGGCTGCCATGACCCATTCCCTTCCTCTCCAATTCGATGTTTCCTTGCGCCAGCACAATACCTTCGGCGTCGACTGTTCGACCCGCGCCTATATGCCGGTTGTCGGCGCGGAAACCCTTATCGCGGTCCGGCGCGATGCGATGCTGGTCTGCATGCCGCGCCTGGTGCTCGGCGGCGGCAGCAACCTGCTGCTGACCCGCGATTTCGACGGCCTGGTCCTGCACATGCAGAATCGCGGCATCGAGATCGCCGGCGAGGACGCCGAGGCCACCCGCATTCGTGTCCAGGCCGGGGAAAATTGGCACGGCTTCGTGCAATGGACGCTGGCCAACGGGTTCTACGGCCTGGAAAACCTTTCCCTCATTCCGGGCAGCGTCGGCGCCGCGCCGATCCAGAATATCGGCGCCTACGGCGTCGAAGTGCGGGAATTCATCGAATCGGTGCGCGTCTTCGACTTCGTGTACGGCGAACTCCTGACGTTGGGCAGGGACGAATGCGAATTCGCTTATCGCGACAGCGTATTCAAGCATCGCCTGCGCGACCGGGCCGTGATCCTCGACGTGACTTTCGCTCTGCCGAAAGCCTGGCGGCCGAATCTGCGCTATGCGGACGTCGCGCAGGAGCTTGCCGCGCGCGGACTGGATGCGCCGACGGCGCACGACATCAGCGCCGCAGTGATCGCCATCCGTACGCGCAAGCTGCCCGATCCGGCGGTGATCGGCAATGCCGGCAGTTTCTTCAAGAATCCGATCGTGTCCGCGGAGAAGCGCGAGGCACTGCTGGCGGCGCATCCGCAATTGGTCAGCTATGCGCAACCGGACGGCAGTTTCAAGTTGGCCGCCGGCTGGCTGATCGATCAATGCGGCTGGAAGGGCAGGAGGGCCGGCGCGGCCGGCGTCTATGAAAAGCAGGCGCTGGTGCTGGTCAATCGCGGCGGCGCCAGCGGGAGGGAGATCGCCGCGCTTGCCGCCGCCATCCAGGCCGACGTCGCAGATCGTTTCGGCGTCGCTCTCGAACCGGAACCGGTCTTCGTCTGAGCGGCCGGCCGGTCTCTTGACGGCAAGCGATTCTCGCGCGAGACGCGCTTCCATCGCCACGCCGCGACCGATCCGGCTTCTGTTGCGCGCACGAAGCGCGTTGCGATTTGTCCAACCGGTGAGGGCGGTATGCCGCTCCGGATAGGTTTTTCGCCATGCATCGTTTCGCACCGTCGCAAGTCAGGGCCGGATTGGCGCGCCATTTGCGCAATCCGGAATTTCGGAATACGCGGCTGCCGCTGTTCGGGATGCTGGCGGCGTTGATCGCGTTCACCGCCATTGCGATAGGATCGTACTACAGCATCAATCGCTTGCAGGAGCTGGGACGCCTGGTGAGTCGCACCCACATGGTCCTGGAGAGGCTGGAACTTGTCTATGCGCAACTGAAGGACGCGCAATCGAGCGCCCGGATCTTCATCATTTCCGGTACGCCGAAACTTCTCCGGGAGTTCGAGTTCTATTCTAGCGAACTCGATAACGAACTGGACGCCTTGCGGCGCCTGGTGGCGGATAGTCCCCAGCAGGCGCGCAATTTTTCGTCACTCCGTACCTTGATCGATACGCACCTCGCTTTCATACATTCTGGAATCTCTTTGCGTCGAACTGACCGCGCGGCCAACGCGATCGCCCATGTCGCCTCGGAAGAGGGCATTCGCTTGATGGACAATGTGCGGGCAGGGATCGCGATCATGCGTGATGCCGAGGAGTCGCTGCTGCAGGCCAGATCGGCGGCGGTCGAGCGGCATACGCAAAACACCAAGCTGTTGATCGTGTTCGGCAGCTGTGGCGCTTACCTGATGATGAGCGGCGCTTATTTCCTATTGCGCAGCGAAACGCAAAGGCGCCGCCAAGCCGATCGCGCCTTGCACGACGCCAACGAGGAACTGCATCGGCATGCGAACCAGCTGGAAGCGACCAACAAGGAGCTGGAGAGTTTCAGCTATTCCATCTCGCATGATTTGCGCATTCCCTTGCGCGCCATCGCCGGCTATACCGGCATGCTCGAGGAGGACTACGGCAATCGCCTCGACGACGAAGGCCGCAGGCTGCTCAAGGTCATCGGCGACAACAGCAAGCGCATGGGGGATTTGATCAACGATCTGCTTGCGTTTTCGCGGCTCGGACGAAAGGAAATCGCCGCGGTCGAGGTCGACATGACTTCCTTGGCCGCCGCGGCCGCCGAGGAGGTGGGCCGAGCCGAAGGAAGGGCTCCCACGCAATTGATCATCGAGAATATGCCGCCCGCCTGGGGCGACCGCGCATTGCTGCACCAGGTGTGGACCAACCTGATCTCGAATGCCTTCAAATACAGCGCGGATAGGAAGCCGTCGATCGTCCGGATCGAGGCCGAAGCCGCCGAGCAGGAGACGATCTATCGCATTCGCGATAACGGCGTCGGCTTCGACATGCGGTATTACGACAAGCTGTTCGGCGTGTTCCAACGCCTGCACAGCGCCGAGGAATTTCCCGGCACCGGGGTCGGCCTGGCGATCGTTCAGCGCATCGTCGTGCGCCACGGCGGGCGCGTGTGGGCCCAGAGCGAAGCCGGCAAGGGCGCGACTTTCCATTTCTCGTTGCCGAGGAGAACCAACAATGCCGATGTCGGCGGCGCCTGAACTTCAACCGGTCGAGATCCTGCTGGCGGAAGATGCCCCGACCGACGCGGAAATGACGATGCGCGTCTTGAAGAAGCGCGGTCTGGCGAACCATGTCGTCTGGGTCAAGGACGGCTCGGAAGCGCTAGAATTCCTGTTTCGCACCGGCAGTTTCTCCGAGCGTGGCGAGGCGCGCCCGAAGCTCGTCCTGCTCGATGTGAAGATGCCGAAGGTCGACGGTCTCGATGTCCTGCGCCGGATGATGGAAGACGAACTGCTGCGCCTGATCCCGGTGGTGATGTTCACCTCCTCCGCGGAAGAACGCGACATTCTCGACTGCTACCGGCTCGGCGCCAACAGCTATGTCGTCAAGCCGATGGATCTCGACGAATTCGACCGCGTGGTAAGCGAACTGGGCTTGTATTGGATGCTGCTCAACAGGACGCCGAATGAACATGGTTGAACGATTCCCGCCAGAACCGTCGCCGGCGCGCGATCCGGCAGCCGCAGCCATCCGCATCCTCATGGTCGAAGATGAGCCGACCGATATGGAGCTTGCCTTGCGGCATTTGCGGCGCGAAGGTGTCGCGGTCGAAATGCGCCGCGTGGAAACGCCCGAGGATTTCATCGCCGGGCTCGAAGACTTCAAGCCGAATCTGATTCTGTCCGACTACTCATTGCCCCGCTTCGATGGATTCTCGGCATTGTCGATCGCGTCGCGGCAGGTTCCCGATATTCCTTTCATATTCCTTTCCGGGAAGATCGGCGAGGAAAACGCGATCGAGGCCTTGAAGCGCGGCGCCATCGACTATGTGCTGAAGACGAATCTGAACCGGCTGGCGCCCGCGGTTCGCCGGGCGCTGGAAGAGTCGCGCACGCGCGCCGCGCATCGTCATGCGGAGTCGCGTTTCCGCGATCTGATCGAATACGCGCCGCATGCCATCGTCGTGCTGAACCAGCGCGGCGAAATCGAGATCGTCAATGCGCAGGCCGAGATGCTGTTCGGTTACCGGCGCGATGAACTCGCCGGCCGGAAGAGCGACATCCTGTTTTCCGGACCGTTTCCCGCGTGGGCCGACAAGCTGCGCACAGGCGCGCGACGGCCGGAGAAGAGCACAGCGCAGGCGCTGACCTTCGAGGCGCGGGGACGCCGCAAGGGCGGCGCGGAGTTTCCGGCGGAAGTCAGTTTCAGTCCGCTCCAGACGGAGGACGGGCTCTGGATATCGAGCGTGATCCGCGACGTGTCGGCGCGCAAGGAGCAGGAGGGCCGCATCGCGCGCTTGTCGCGCATCCATGCCGCGCTCGCGGCGATCAACAATGCGATCGTGCGCATCCGCGAGCGCAAGCTGTTTCTCGACGAGGCGTGCAGGATCGCCGTCGAGGCCGGGCAGTTCGCCGCCGCATGGATCGGCATGCTCGATACGAAGACCTTGCGCATCGTCCCGGTGGCTTCGTGCGGAGTCGGCAGCGAGTTTCTGGGCGACCTGGAAGTCAGCATGGACGAACGCCTGCCGATCGGTCACGGACCGAGCGGCGTCGCGCTGCGGACGCGCAGCGGCAGCATGGTCCAGGATATCGAGTCGGACCAGCGCGCGGCACCCTGGCGTACAGCCCTGCTCGAGCGCGGTTTCCTCTCGGCCTGCGCGATGCCCCTGTTGATCGATGGCCGGCCGGTCGGTTCGCTGGTGCTGTATGCGCGGCAGAAGAATGTCTTCGACGACGAGGACCTGAGGCTGCTGTCGATGGTGGCGGCCGACATCTCGTTCGCGCTCGATCATTTCAGCAAGGAAGAGCAGCTCAACTATCTTGCCTATTTCGATCCGCTCACCGGCTTGCCGAACCGCAGCCTGTTCCAGGATCGCCTCGCGCAGTTGATCGCGGCGGAGACCGACAAGCAGCGCGGCTCCGTGGCGATCGTCTTCCTCGATCTCGACCGCTTCCGCAATATCAACGCGAGTTTCGGACGCCTGGCGACCGACGGCCTGCTGCGCGAAGTCGCGCGGCGCCTGCGCGATGCGCTGCCCGATTCGGGATGCCTGGCGCGCATCCATGCCGATTGTTTCGCCTTCGTGCTCAAGGACGTCAAGGACGAAGCCGATGTGATCGCCTTGCTCGAACGCAGGGTCGCGGCCAGCCTGGCGGAGCCGGTGGCCGCGCTCGAAAAGGATGTGCGCATTTCGGCCACGGCCGGCATCGTGCTCTATCCGGCCGATGGGCGCGATGTCGATACCTTGCTGCGCAACGGCGAGGCGGCGCTCAAGAACGCCAAGGCGGCCCGGGTTCCCTATTTGTTCTACACGGCGGCCATGAACGCCAGAGCCGCGGAGAAATTGTCGATCGAAAACCGCTTGCGGCGCGCCCTGGAACTGGAGCAGTTCGTCTTGCATTACCAGCCCAAGGTGGACATGGCGAGCGGGAAGATCGCCGGCCTGGAAGCCTTGATCCGCTGGCAAGAGCCGGGCGGCGGCCTGGTGCCGCCGGAGAAGTTCATTCACATCCTCGAAGAGACCGGCTTGATCGTGGATGTCGGCTACTGGGTGATCGCCGCCGCGCACCGCCAGGCGCGCGCTTGGGCGGCGCGCGGCATCGACCCGCCGCGCATCGCCGTCAACGTTTCGCAGTTGCAGATCCGGCAGAAGGATTTCGTGCGCCATATCCTGCGCCTGCTCGGCGTCGCCTACGATGGCGGGCTGGAGCTCGAAATCACGGAAAGCCTGTTCATGCAGGGCGAAGACCAGGAGTCGGCGCGGAACAAGCTCGCACGCCTGCGCGAGCGCGGCATCACGATGGCGATCGACGACTTCGGCACGGGTTATTCATCGTTGAGCTATATCGCGCACCTGCCGATCGATACGCTCAAGATCGACCGCTCCTTCGTCGCCGACATGGCCACCAGCACCGACCACATGGCGATCGTCTCGACCATCATTTCGCTCGCGCACGCCTTGAACCTGAAGGTGGTGGCCGAGGGTGTCGAGACGGAAGAGCAGTGCCACTTGCTCAAGTCGCTCGAATGCGACCAGGTCCAAGGCTATTTGTACGGGCGTACCGCGCCGCCCGAAGAGATCGAGGCCAGGCTGCTGGAAGAACAGGCGGCGTGACAGCAGGCGGCGGGACTTTCATGCCGGCGGACCCGGCCGGGAACCGGGCGCGAAGTCGCTGACACCGAACTCGCTCGCCACTTCCGGCAGGCGTTTGGCGAGAAAATCGATGAAGCAGCGCACCGCCGGCAACAGGCCGCGGCGCGAAGCGAAGACGGCATGCAGATTCGAGCGGAAGTAGGACCACTGCGGCAGCACGCGCACCAGCTTGCCGTCGCGCATGGCTTCGCGGCACAAGTACTCCGGCAGCACCGCCAGGCCGACGCCGGAAATCGCCGTTTCCCGCAGCAGCAGCAAATCGTCCGCGATCAGGCGCGGCGCGTGCTCCACCGTGCGGATTTCGCCGTCGGCGTTTTCGAGCGTCCAGACATAGCGGCCGTCGTTCATCGGCATCGACAGGCTGGGAAAGCGTCCCAGATCGTTGGGCGCGGCCGGCGCACCGAGCCGCTCCAGGAGCGCCGGGCTGGCGAGCAGGGTGGTGCGGTTCATGCCGAACGATCGCATCACGAGGTTGGAGCTTTCCACCGCCGCGCGCACACGCAATGCGACGTCGTAGCCCTCTTCGATCACGTCGACGCGGCGGTTGGTGACGTCCATGTAAACGTTGACATGCGGATAGGCATTCATGAATTCACCGATCAGTCCGGACAGCAGCGTCTGCGCCAACGTGATCGGGCAACTCACGCGGATCTGGCCGCGCGGTTCGGCCTGGATATGGTCGATCGCCTCCTGCGCCGCCTGCGCCTCTGCCAGCATGGCTTGGCAATGGCGCAGATAAACCTGGCCGATCTCCGTCACGGCGAAGCGGCGCGAACTGCGCTGCAGAAGCCGCACGCCCAGCCTTTCCTCCAATTCGGCGATGCGGCGCGACAGGCGCGATTTCGGCAAGCCCAGGGCGCGCCCGGCGGCGGCGAAGCCGCCATTTTCGACTACCTGGGCGAAGAAATAGAGATCGTTCAAATCCTGTTGCATCGTACCCTTCCTTGATTATCGTTCCAATTATAGAACGATAAGTTTGGAATTCGCCCACTTATCAAGTCATCGTTCTCCTCATATATTGATCACATCGCTGCTGCTCATCCATTTCATATGCCGGCAGCCCAATCACCGCTCAGTGAAGGAGATGAACATGAAACTGCTGCACCTCGATTCCAGCGTCTTGAACGACAATTCCGTCTCGCGCCAATTGACCGCCCGGATCGTCGCGCAATTCCGCGCCGCCCAGCCGGAGTTGGAAGTGGCTTACCGCGATCTCGGCAGCGATGCCCCGGCCCATCTGTCCGCGGACATTCTCGCGACCCGCTTCGTGCCCGTCGAGCATTGGAGCGCCGAGCAGCAGCGCGAGGCCGCGCTGACGGAGCAATTGCTGCAGGAATTCCTGGCGGCGGACGTGGTCGTGATCGGCGCGCCGATGTACAACTTCTCGATCCCGACCCAATTGAAGGCCTGGATCGACCGCATCGCGCAAGCCGGCCGCACCTTCAAATACACCGAGAACGGCCCGGTCGGCCTGGCCGGCGGCAAGAAAGTGATCATCGTCTCGAGCCGCGGCGGCGTTTTCTCGACTTCCGAAACGATGCGTGCGATGGATTTCCAGGAAGATTACCTGCGCGCCGTGATGGGTTTCCTCGGCATCACCGAGGTGTCGATCGTGCGAGCCGAAGGCGTCAGCATGGGCACGGAGGCAAAGGGCAAGGCCTTGCAAGCGGCGAACCATGAGATCGAGGAATTGCTCGCCGCGGCGGCTTGACCGCCGTGCGCCGCACGGCAAAAGAGGCGAGACCTCCCTTCGTCCCTTTTTGTCGTTGCCGCGCTATCCGGTTCGCTTGGCGTCGCGGTTGAACTTGTGGAGCGCCAGCGCGCCGAACAGCGCCGCAAAACCCAGCTGCGCGGCCATGGCGGGAAGCGCGGCTTCGAACCCCAGGCCGCGCCAGGACATCGCATCCAGGCCGTCGACCGCCCAGCGGGTCGGCATCGCGAGCGTGATCGTCTGCAGCCATTGCGGAAACAGGAAGGCCGGTACCCAGGCGCCGCCCAGCATGACCATGACCAGCGTGGCGAACACGGCCAGCCCGCGCGCGGCTTCCGGGGTCTTGCCGTAGGCGGCGATCAACAGGCCGAAGGTCGCCGTCACCAGCGCGAAACACAGGCCCACCCCGGCAAAACCGGCCAGCGAACCGGCGATCCTGACCTTGAACAGCAAGGCCGCGACCAGGAAAATGCCGCACAGCAGGCAGAAGGCGATAAGGGCGCTCGACAAGGCGCGCGCCAGCAGCACGCCGCGCACCGTGATCGGCGCCGCCAGCAGCCGGCTCCACAAGCCCTGGCGCCGCGCCAGCAGGATCGAGATGCCGGCGTCGATGCCCATGAACAGGATGAATTGCACGCTCATGCCGGCGAACGCATGCGCATAGGCGTTGTATTGCGGACCGGAACTCAACGCTTCGTCGCGCGTCGCAAACGGCACCGACAGGCCGCCGCTGCCGCTGCCGCTTTCGCTCTTGGGGCGCTCCTGGAAGGTCTTCACGCTCCTCAGCAGCTGGGCCAGGCTGGCGCTTTCCGCATCGGCCGGCGCTTGCTGCTCGAGCCGGGCCAGGCTGTCGCCGATCAGGCGCGATCCGCCCGGGCCGTCGAACATGCCGGCGCTGACGGTTTGCATGACATGCTGGGTCAGGATGCCCTTGACCATGGATAGCACGGCGCCTTGGGACGGATCGTAGTAGACCGGGATCTCGGGCTTGCCGCCGGCGCCGAACAAGGCGGCGCCGGCGGCGTCGCCGAAGCCGGCCGGAATCACGATCGCCGCGTTCAGCTTGCCCTTGCGCACTTTCTCCTGCGCCTCGGCCAGCGGCATTTCCCGGATGTTGAGCGCGGCGTCGCTTTTCAAGCCGGCGGCGATCTTCTTGCCGATGTCGCTGTCGTCCAGAGCCACCAGGGCGACATCGATCCTGGCGTTCTCGGCGGCGCCGGAACCGCCGAACAGGTAACCGAAGAAGGCGCCGAGGACGATCGGCATGACGAGATTCAACAGCAGCGCGCGGCGGTCGGAGAGGTAGAGGAGCAGATCCTTGCGGACGAGGGCGAGCAGAGCGGTCATGGGAGGTCTCCGGTTCAATCGCGCAGCGAGCGGCCGGTCAGAGCCAGGAAAATATCTTCGAGCTTGGCCTTGGCGGTCGAGAAGTGCAGCGGCGGCGCGCCGTGCGCGGCCAGCCAGTTCAGCACCGGCAAAGCGCCGTCGGCCCGTTCCAGGCCGATCCGCAGGCCGTTGCCGTCGTGTTCGACGCCGGTGACGCCGTCGAGCTCGGCCAGCCGCCGCGGCAAGTCTTCGCCGGGCGCCTGCGCCAGTTCGACCGCCAGCGCCGCTTGGGCCGGCAGGCGGCGGTAGAGCGCCGCCGGCGTCTCGTCGGCGATGACCTTGCCGTGGTCGATGATGACGACGTGATCGGCCAGGCGTTCCACCTCTTCCATATAGTGGCTGGTATAGATCAGCGAGCAGCCGCGCCGCTTGAGGGTTTCGAGGCTGTCGAAGATCGCGTTGCGGCTTTGCGGATCGACGCCGACCGTCGGCTCGTCGAGTATCAGCAGCTGCGGGTCGTGCAGCAGCGCGGCGGCGATATTCAGCCGGCGTTTCATCCCGCCCGAGAATGTGCCGGGCTTGTCGCCGGCGCGTTCTGTCAGGTTCACCAGTTCCAGCGCTTCGTCGCAGCGCTTCTTCAAGTGCGCTCCCTTGAGGCCGTACAGCGCGCCGAACACCCTCAGGTTTTCCCGGGCCGGCAAGTCTTCGTAGAGCGCCAGTTCCTGCGGCACCAGGCCGATCTTGCGCTTGGCCGCGCTATTGCCGTGCGTGAGCGGTTCGCCGTCGATCGTCACCTCGCCGCTGTCCGGACGCAGGAGGCCGCAGATCATGCCGACCGTGGTCGACTTGCCCGCGCCGTTGGGGCCGAGCAGGCCGAGCGTCCGGCCTCTTTCAACGCGGAACGAGACGCCGTCGACGGCACGGCGCTCGCCGAAGGATTTGGTGAGATCGCTGACGCGGAGCAGGGCTGGTGTCATGGCATTCGCGTATGGGAAAAGTGGGGCGAGTGTACCGTCGCGCGGCGGCGCACGGCAATCGGCAAGTCGCGAATCGCGGGCGGCGCGGCGCGAAGGGCCGGAAACGCGGCGCCGACGGCAACGGCGGGGGCAGCGGCCAAAAAGAAAACGGGGACGCGCGGTCCCCGTTCTCCATCCGTTGCATCCCCACGCATGGGGGAAGCCCGGCTTACTTGCCGCGCTTGAGCCGCGCGTTGGCCGCGATGCGCATGCGCAAGGCGTTCAGCTTGATGAAGCCTCCGGCGTCGGCCTGGTCGTAGGCGCCGCCGTCTTCGTCGAAGGTGGCGATGGTCTGGTCGAACAGCGAATCGGTCTTCGAGTCGCGCGCCACGACGATGACGTTGCCCTTGTACAGTTTCAGGCGCACCCAGCCGTTGACGTTCTGCTGGGTGTGGTCGATCAGGGTCTGCAACGCCACGCGCTCGGGCGCCCACCAATAGCCGTTGTAGATCAGCGAGGCATAGCGCGGCATCAGGTCATCCTTCAGGTGCGCGACTTCGCGGTCGAGCGTGATCGATTCGATCGCGCGGTGCGCCTTGAGCATGATCGTGCCGCCGGGGGTTTCATAGCAGCCGCGCGACTTCATGCCGACGTAGCGGTTCTCGACCAGGTCGAGGCGGCCGATGCCGTGCTTGCCGCCGAGGCGGTTCAGCTCGGTCAGCACGGCGGCGGGGGACAGGCGCTTGCCGTTCAGCGCCACGATGTCGCCCTTCTCGAATTCGACGTCGAGATATTCGGCGGCATCGGGCGCCGCTTCCGGGCTGACCGTCCAGCGCCACATCGCTTCCTCGGCTTCCGCGCTCGGATTCTCGAGATGGCGGCCTTCGAAGCTGATATGCAGCAGGTTCGCATCCATCGAGTAGGGCGCGCCGCCGTTCTTGTGCTTCATGTCGATCTCGATGCCGGCGTCTTCCGCGTACTTCAGCAGCTTCTCGCGCGACAGCAGGTCCCATTCGCGCCACGGAGCGATGATCTTCACGTTCGGCATCAGCGCATAGGCGCCGAGCTCGAAGCGCACCTGGTCGTTGCCCTTGCCGGTCGCGCCGTGCGAAATGGCGTCGGCGCCGGTCTGGCGGGCGATGTCGATCAGGCGCTTGGCGATCAGCGGGCGCGCGATCGAGGTGCCGAGCAGGTATTCGCCTTCATAGATCGTGTTGGCGCGGAACATCGGGAACACGAAGTCGCGCACGAATTCCTCGCGCAGGTCGTCGATGTAGATGTTCTCCGGCTTGATGCCGAACTTCAGCGCCTTCTGGCGCGCCGGCTCGAGTTCCTCGCCCTGGCCGAGATCGGCGGTGAAGGTCACCACTTCGCAGCGGTAATTGTCCTGCAGCCATTTCAAGATGACCGAGGTGTCGAGGCCGCCGGAATAGGCGAGGACGACTTTCTTGATATCGCTCATGTTCTCTCTTTCGTTCGGTTGTGAATTATTCGGGGAGGTGGCAGACGGCTTCGATGTTGTTGCCGTCGGGATCGATCACGAAGGCGCTGTAATAGCCGGGATGGTAATGCGGCCGCTCGCCCGGAGCGCCATTGTCGGCGGCGCCGGCCGCGAGCGCCGCGGCGTAAAAGGCGTCGACTTGCTTGCGGTCTGCCGCGGTGAAGGCGACGTGCACCGGGCCGGAGATCGGGCGCTTGGCGCGGATCCACCAGTTCCATTTGTCGTCGCGCTTCCAGCCGCAGATCTTGTCGCCGCCTTCGTCGTATTCGACGGCGATCTCATAGCCGAGCGGGCGCAATGCCTTGGTATAGAAGTCGCGCGAAGTTTCGTAGTCCGAGACGCGGATCGTGACGTGATCGATCATCCCGGCAGCCTTCCCTTGACCAGGTATTCGAGCAGCGCCTTCTGCACGTGCAGGCGGTTCTCCGCTTCGTCCCATACGACCGACTGCGGGCCGTCGATCACCTCGGCGGCGACTTCCTCGCCGCGATGCGCCGGAAGGCAATGCATGAACAGCGCATCGGGCTTGGCGCGCTTCATCTTGGCGCCGTCGACGATCCAGCCGTCGAAGGCTTTCAGGCGGGCGGCGTTCTCCTCTTCGTAGCCCATGCTGGTCCAGACGTCGGTGTTGATCAGGTCGGCATCGACGCAGGCGTCCGAAGGATCGGCGAACAGCGTGTAGTTGCGGTTGTCCGGCGAAACCAGTGCCGGATCGATGTCGTAGCCCTTCGGCGTGGAGACGTTCAGATGGAAACCGAACACCTGCGCCGCCTGCAGCCAGGAGTAGAGCATGTTGTTGGCGTCGCCGATCCAGGCTACCGTGCGGCCGGCGATCGCGCCGCGATGTTCGATATAGGTGAACACGTCGGCCAGCACCTGGCAGGGATGATGCTCGTTGGTCAGGCCGTTGATGACCGGCACGCGCGAATGCGCCGCGAAGCGCTCGATGATTTCCTGGCCGAAGGTGCGCACCATGATGATGTCGCACATGCGCGACATCACTTGCGCTGCGTCTTCCACGGGCTCGCCACGGCCGAGCTGGCTGTCGCGCGTATTGAGGTAGATCGCCGCGCCGCCTAGCTGGTGCATGCCGGCTTCGAAGGACAGGCGGGTGCGGGTGGAGTTCTTTTCGAAGACCATCACCAGGGTGCGGTCCATCAGGGGATGGTAAAGCTCGTAATTCTTGAATTTGCGTTTGATGATGCGGGTCCGCTCTATCACGTACTCGAATTCATCAAGCGTAAAGTCAGAAATCTGCAGGAAGTGTTTGATTGTCATAAATGAAACGGCGCAGAGCGGCGAAGGCGGGCCGCCCCTATACCGGTATCTTGCTGAAAATGCGGTCAGACGCGGGCCTTATTGCGCCGCATCGATCTTACAAGTGCATATGGCAACGGTGTCTCCGTCGCGACCACATGCCATGGCTCGCGGCGTCGTTCTCATCGTGGATGTTCAATGAGTCTTGAACAGGGCACGAATGGTGACGCCTGCGGCCGGAGTTGCTAACTCGTTCGATTATAAGGGCTTTAATATGGGAAAGACAGCCGGGCCGTTCCCGACGCAACCACATTCGGATCGAATGCACACCGAAAAGTTTTGAGGACAATGATTTTCTGAATTTTCGGTATTGACGGAAATGACTGAAATCGTTACTCTGGGGTCATGGAACTCAAACCCGTCGCGCAAAGATTCATCCTTCATTGGGGCGAAATGGGCACCAAGTGGGGCGTGAACCGTACCGTCAGCCAGATTCATGCCTTGCTCTATATCGCCGGCAAGCCCATGAACGCGGAAGACATCGCGGAGACGCTCGGCGTGGCGCGCTCGAATGTCTCGACCAGCCTGAAGGAACTCCAGAGCTGGAAACTGGTGAGGGTGGCGCATGTGATGGGCGACCGGCGCGATCATTTCGAAACCTCGCTGGATGTCTGGGAACTGTTCCGCGTCGTCGTGCGCGAGCGCAAGCAGCGCGAATTCGATCCGACCATCGCGACGCTGCGCGAATGCCTGGCCAGTCCGGACTTGTCGCAGGAAGACCGGGATGCGCAAAAGCGCATCGCCGAAACCCTGGCCTTGATGGAGACACTGGCGACCTGGGCCGACGAGATGCTGCGTCTGGAACCGGCGACCCTGATGAAGTTGCTGAAGATGGGCGCCACCGTGCAGAAGTTCGTTCGCGGCGAGGCCAAGCCCGAGGATCGCCAGGGCGGCTCCCCGGACGACGAGCAGCCGATCTTACCGATGTTGTAACAGGGGAAAGCCGGCCAAAATTTTTTTGCCTTGTTATTTCTGTTTTGACTGAAATAACAGAATTAACTGATATTCAACTGACCACGGGAAAGGAGCATGTCATGAGTACCTATCCACTGACCTTGCTGTATGAGGAAGCCTGCCCGCTGTGCAAACTCGAGATCGACAACCTGAAGGCGCGCGACACGAGGGGAATGCTGCGTTTCGTCGATGTCTCGGCGTCCGATTTCGATGCCGAGCCCTACGGCGTATCGCACCGGGCGATGCTCGAAGCGATTCATGCCGTGAAGGCGGACGGGAGCATGGTGAAGGGCGTCGAAGTGTTCCGTCTCGCCTATGCGGCGGTGGGACTCGGCTGGATCACGCGCCCGACCGGTTGGCCCCTGCTCAAACCCTTGTTCGACCGCGCTTACGTGCATTTGGCGCGCAACCGGCATCGCATCTCGGAAAGATTCGCTTGGCTGCTGTTCGGCATCGCGGCGAAGCGGGCCGAGCGCCGCAGCCGGTCGTGCAAGAACGGCAGTTGCGCGGTTTGAACGGCATCGAAAGGAATGGACGATGAACATACTCGTATGCGGCGCCGCCGGATTCATCGGGCGCCATCTCTGCACGGCGTTGGAGGCGGCAGGGCACCGGGTGGTGCGCGGCGTGCGCATTCCGCGCGAACCGGCCGATATCGGCATCGATTACGAAGCCGACACCAGCCCGGAGCGCTGGCTGCCGCGCCTGGCGGGCATCGATGCCGTGATCAATGCGGTGGGCATCCTGGGCGAACACGGTAGCGCGAGCTTCGACGCGATCCATCGCGATTCGCCGTGCGCATTGTTCGACGCCTGCGAACGGGCGGGCGTGAAGCGCGTGCTCCAGGTTTCCGCGCTCGCCGGCGAAAGCGGTGCGGACGGCGCCGCGCCGACGCCCTACCTGCGCACCAAGCGGGAGGCGGATGCGCACTTGATGCGGTCCACGCTCGACTGGGTGATTTTCCGCCCGTCGCTGGTGGTCGGCCATGACGGCGACAGCAGCCGGCTGTTCCGCACGCTCGCCAGCCTGCCGGTCGTCGGCTTGCCCGGCCGCGGGGAGCAGAGGCTGCAGCCGGTCCATATCGACGATTTGTGCGAACTCGCGGTGCGCGCCCTGGCGCCCGGCGCGGCGGCGCGCTACGTGGTCGAAGTCGTCGGTCCGGCGCCGATGACGTATCGGGACATGCTCGCCGCCTATCGCGAGGCGATGGCATTGCCGCCCGCCGTGTGGCTGCCGGTGCCGATGAGCTTGATGCGCGCCGGGGCGGAGCTGGCCGCCAGGCTGCCGCAACGGGTGTTCGCGCCGGACACCCTGCGCATGCTCGAGGCCGGCAACACCGGGGATGCGGCGGCCATGGCCGGCCTGCTAGGCCGCGCGCCAAAGGGAAGCGCCGCCTGGTTTGTCGGAATCGCTCCCGGCATGCTGCGCGCCGAAGCGGTTTCCGGCTGGACGCTGCCGCTGTTGCGCGCAACGCTGGCTGTCGTTTGGTTCGTCACCGGCTTGCTGTCTCTCGGCATTTACCCACGGGAAGCGAGCCTAGCCCTGCTCGCTCGCGTGGGATTGGACGGCTACGCGGCGACGATGGCGCTCCATGGCGCGGCCTTGCTGGACTGCACCCTCGGCATCGCCACGCTGGCCGCGCCCGGCCGGCTGCTGTGGCGCGCGCAGATGGCGCTCATCCTGGGTTATACGCTCATCATCTCTCTGTTCCTGCCGGAATACTGGCTGCATCCGTTCGGTCCGGTGTTGAAGAATCTTCCCATTCTTGCCGCGCTGCTGGCGCTCGATGCATCGGAAGCGCGTCGCTGAAGGAATCCCATGTCC
This sequence comes from Paucimonas sp., assembly GCA_035627375.1. Lineage (GTDB taxonomy): Bacteria > Pseudomonadota > Gammaproteobacteria > Burkholderiales > Burkholderiaceae_D > DASPLX01. The sequence continues at coordinate 151,250 of DASPLX010000036.1, forward strand.
CTCTATCTCTTGCTCAAAACGGTACATATCCTGTCCTCGGTGGCCTTGGTCGGCACCGGCTTCGGATCGGCGTTCTACCTGTTCTGCGCCAACCGCAGCAGGAATCTCGCCGCGCAGGCGGTCGTGGCGCGCTTCGTGGTGCTGGCCGACTGGATATTCACGACGCCGGCGGTCATCCTGCAGCCGGCGACCGGCCTGGCGCTGCTCTCCCTGGCCGGCTGGCCCCTGTCGACGCCTTGGGTGGCCTGGTCGATCGGGCTGTACCTGTTGGCCGGGGCCTGCTGGCTGCCGGTCGTATGGCTGCAAATCCGCATGAAACGCATGGCCGACGCGGCGCTGCGGTCCGGAGCGCCGCTGCCGGCCTTGTATTGGCGCTATGCCAGGATGTGGGAGTGGCTCGGTTATCCGGCGTTCGCGGCGATGCTGGTCGTCTACTTCCTGATGGTGAACAAGCCGGCGCTGGGATGAGTTCGGCGTGGAACGTCCGGCGTGGAACGTCCGGCGTGGAACGCCCGGTTCAATACAGTTTCTGCGACGACTCGTGCACCAGCTGCTGGTAGAGCGCATGGCGCAACGCCGCGATCTCGCCGCTCTCGACGGCCGCCAGGACCGCGCAGCCCGGTTCGGTCAGGTGATGGCAGTTGTAGAAGCGGCATTTGCCGAGGTGCGGCGCGAATTCGACGAAGGCGCGTTCCAGCATGCCCTCGGTCAGGTGATAGAGGCCGAATTCCTGGAAGCCCGGCGAATCGATGATGCTGGTGGCGTCGTCGACGGCGTACATGCGGGTGAAGGTCGTCGTGTGCTTGCCGGTATCGAGCGCCGCCGAGATCTCGCGGGTGGCGATGTCGGCGTCGGGGACGAGCAGATTGATCAGCGACGACTTGCCCATGCCGGATTGGCCGATCAGGATCGATGAACCGTCTTGCAGCAGCGGCAGCAGCGCGGCCCGGGTCTGTTCGGGCTGGGCACGGGCCGATACCTCGTGCACCGGATAGCCGATGCGGCTATAGACGGCGACGCGTTCGCGCGCCTTTTCCAGCGATTCGGCGACATCGGTCTTGTTGAGAACGATGTGCGCCTCGATGCCGGCCGCCTCGGCGGCGACCAGCGCGCGCGACACGAGATCGTCGGAAAAGCTCGGTTCGGTGGCGACGACGATGAAGATGTGGCTGACGTTGGCCGCCAGGAGCTTGGACTTGTACTGGTCGGAGCGATAGAGCAGGGTCTTGCGCTCGGCGATCGACTCGATCACGCCCTGGTCGGGCGAGGTCTGCCGGATACTGACGATATCGCCGGTCGCCACGTCGCTCTTCTTGCCGCGCGTGACGCATTGCAAACGCGCGTCGCCGACGCGGACCAGGTAATGGCGGCCGTGCGCCGCGATCACCGTGCCGAGCGCCTCGCTCATGCGAACGACTGCTGGAAGATCGCGTCGATCTTGGCTGCGCAGATGAAATCGTTTTCCGAAATGCCGCCACGGCCGCCGTTGACCGAATGCGTATCGAATTTCACTACGCAGCGGTTATAGGTGACCACGAGTTCCGGGTGATGATCCTCGGCGTGGATCACGTAGGCGATCGCGTTCACGAAGGCCAGCGTTTCATAGTAATTGCGGAAATCGTAGGTCTTGACGATCTTGCCGCCTTCGAATTTCCAGCCTTCGGCGGCGGCCAGATAGTCTTTGATTTCCGCGTCGCTCAATCCGGTTTCGAGATGGCGGCACTTCTTTTCCAGCAGGTCGGCAACATTGATCATGATCGGCTCGCAAGCAGTTTGTTGATACGTATCGACGCCGGCGGGTGCGAATCGTAGAACGCCGAATACAGCGGGTCGGGCGTCAGCGTCGAGGCATTGTCTTCGTACAATTTTACCAAGGCGGCGACGAGATCCCGCGCATTGGTGTGCCGGGCGGCAAAGGCATCGGCTTCGAACTCGTGCTTGCGCGACAGGAGCGAAGCGATCGGGGACAGCAGGAACGTGAACGGCGGCAAGGCAAGCACGAACAGGATCAGCGCCATCGCGTCGTTGCTGGCCATCAGCCTCGGATCGACGCCAAGGCCGGCGTAGAACCATGTCTGGGTCTTCAAATAACCGAGCAGGGCGAGGAAGCCGAGCGACATCGCGAACATCATGACGATCCGCTTGACGATGTGCTTGAGCTTGAAGTGGCCGAGTTCGTGCGCGAGCACCGCTTCCACTTCGTGCGGCGCAAGCCGCGCCAGCAGGGTGTCGAAGAACACGATGCGCTTGGCGGCACCGAAGCCGGAGAAATAAGCATTTCCATGGGCGCTGCGCTTGGAGCCGTCCATCACGAACAGCCCGCTGGACTTGAAACCGACCCGCCGCATCAGGTTCTCGATGCGCTCGCGCAGGTTGTCGTCGGCCAGCGGCGTGAACTTGTTGAACAGCGGCGCGATCACGGTCGGATACAGCACCAGGATCAAGAGCTGGAATCCGCTCCATACCAGCCAGGCATAGAACCACCAGAGCGAGCCGGATTCCTCCATCAGCGTCAGGATGACCCAGACCAGCGGCAAGCCGATCGCCGCGCCGAGCAAACCGCCCTTCAGGAGGTCGGCGACGAACAGGCCGATCGTCATCTTGTTGAAGCCGAATTTCGCTTCCAGCACGAACTGTTTGTAGTATTCGAACGGCAGATCGATGATGGCCGACACGACAGCGAATGCGACGATCAGGCCGATCTGGTAAGCCATGCCCTGGCCGGCGACGCCGGCGACAACCTGCGACAATGCTTGCAAGCCGCCGAGCAACGTGAAACCGATCAGCACGGCGGTATTGACAAGCAGCATGAAAAGACCGAACTTGGTCTTGGCGATCGTGTAATCGGCGGCCTTCTGATGGGCGGCCAGCGGAATTTTCTCGGCGAACTGGGCCGGCACGGCATGGCGATGCGCCTGGATATGGCGGATATGGCGCGAACCGAGCCAGAAACGGATTGCCAGCGCCAGGAGCACGAAGCCGGCGAACAACATTGAAAACGCGAAAGAAGACATCGTATGTGAGAAAATGGCGGGCTATCTGGAGAGAAGAAGAGATTATGTCACAAGCCACCGAACACAATGCAGCGCCGGCGGGTTCCGCCGCCTCGGCAACCCCGGCGCGTCCGAACGAATTCAACCTGATCTGGGTCGACATGGAAATGACCGGCCTCGATCCCGACAACGACCGCATCATCGAAGTCGCTGTCGTCGTCACTGATTCCGATCTGAATGTCCTGGCGGAAGGACCGGTGTTCGCGATCCATCAGTCCGACGACGTGCTCGACAAGATGGATGCCTGGAACAAGGGGACGCACGGCAAGTCGGGGTTGATCGACCGCGTGAAAGCCTCGACGGTCACCGAGGCCGATGCCGAAAAAGCTTTGATCGATTTCCTTAAGAACTTCGTGCCGGCCGGAAAATCGCCCATGTGCGGCAACTCGATCTGCCAGGACCGCCGCTTCATGGCGCGCGGCATGCCGAAACTGGAAGCCTTCTTCCATTACCGCAATCTCGACGTATCGACGCTGAAGGAATTATGCAAGCGCTGGAAGCCGGAAATTTCGACCGGCTTCAAGAAACATCAGAAACACACCGCGCTGGCCGATATCGTCGAATCGATCGAAGAATTGCGTTACTACCGCGAGCATTTCATCAAGGCATAAGCCTTTCCGCGCGCCGCGGAGCGGCGGCCTGTTTCGACAGGCTCACTCCGCGGCGGCATCCGCTCCGCAGCATTTCTTGTATTTCCTGCCGCTGCCGCATGGGCAGGCATCGTTGCGTCCGACTTTCGGCGCCTCGCGCTGGACCGTCGTCACGGCCGACTTGCGTTGCGGCAGCCAATATTTGTGGATGTGCGGAATCGCCGCTTCGACTTCGAGCGCCAGCTTGTGCCGCTTGACCGGGTCGTCCACCAGCGCCATTTCGTTTTCCTCGATTTCTTCCGCGCCGAGAAGGTAGATCTTCTCGGCCAGCTCGGAAAGATTCGAATCCCAGATCGGTGCCCAAGCCTCGGCGCGCAGATTCATGCCTTCCCAGAATCCCCAGGCCCAGGCTTCGCCGTCGATCAGCATGCGGCCGTCGACTTCCTGTTCGCAGAACAGCGGTTCGTATTCCTTCGGCGCCACTTCGAAAGTGATCGCCACTTCGTTCATGAAACGCGCGATCAGGTTGGTGATGCGCTGCGCCTCTTTTTCCGACTTGAACTTCGGCCCTTGCTCCGCGAAGCCGCCCCAGACGAGCGGCAGCCATTCGGCCATTGGCACGACTTCCGGCCCGATCGCGAGCGCGGTCAGGTAACCGTGCAGCGAATCCATCGTCATGCCGTCGTCGGCGCAGCGGTCGGAAAGCAGGAATTGGTCGAGTTCGTCGAAATCCTTGTCGGAAAGGAGCTGGTCGAGATGCATGGCGTTCGGAAGTAGGGAATGACAGGTGCGCTAGTGTAACGCCTTGCGCCGGCGCCGGATACCGGAACCGCGCATGCGGATCGCCGGACGGCCGGCGAAACCGCTCATGGCTTATCCGGCCGGCACGCCGAGCAACTGATGCTCCGGCCGCTTGCGCAGATCCTCGTAACCGATCACGACATCGACCCATGCCTTGACCGCGACGCCGCCGATCTTTGCCGGCGCGAACAGCATCCGGCGAAATCCGGCCACGACGATCTCGGCGAATTCCTCGCGCAAGGTATTGCTCACCACGGCGATGCGGTCGACGGCGCCCGCATCATTGAGCCAGAGGCGGAGGACCAGCTTGCTGCCGGCGTCGTCCGGCGAGTCGGGCAGTTCCGGTTCGAACGGTATCAGGGCGGCCGGCATCTCGTCGAGGGCGCTCGCGGGATGATAGTCCGGCGGCGCAGGAAACAGGCTGGCGTCGCGAGGCGCCGGCCGGGCGGGATTCCGCGTCGCGGCGCCGTTCGGCGTTTCGGAGGAGGCGGGCGGATGCACGGCCGGCCGCGCCAGGGAAGCGTCGGCCGCCAGGAGAGAGACTTGCAAGATGCGCGGCGCCCCCTGTTCCGGCGGCGCGGCGCCCGGGCCGCCGGGACGGGCGAAGGTCCACGCCAACAGCAGGGCGTGGAAGGCGAGGGAGAGGGCGAGCGCGAAAACGTTGGCGAGGTTCAAGGTCGCGAAAGGAATGTCCTGCCGCCGCGGCATGATGCCGGTTCATGGCGAACCGGCATCATGGTCGGCTGGCGCGGATCACTGGTCCTTCTTGAAGTACCAATAGACGCGGTTGCGATTGCTGCTCGGATTGGCCTCCACTTCACAGCCTTCGATCGCCGATCCGGTCGATCCGCAACCGCCGCCGATGATGAAACGCTTGATCGATCCGTCATCGAGCTTCACCGCGCCGGACACCGGCGACGGCGGCAGGCCGCCGCCGACGAAGTTGGTATACAAGTCCGAGACGGTATAGCTGCCGTCCGCATTGCGGTCGCCGTAGGCGGACGTGCCGCTCAGCAGGTTGACCGCGTAGCCGCGCGCCGTTCCGAGGTTCGGCGTGCACTGGTTGGAAGCTTCCTTCGGCAGGTTGGTGCCGAAGTAGACCACGCCGGCGACGATCAGCGGCGCATTGACCGATTTCTCCCCGCTTTCGTATTCGAGGCGCCAACCCTTGAAGTCGGAACCGGCGATGACCGAGGCCGTGATGTCGGTCGTGTTCGGATTGAAATCGGTGACCTTGGTCAGATCGCTTTCCACCAGGGCGGTCACGCTGCTCGGCGTGGTGTCGGTCGCCACGGTGTCCTTGACGACATAGAACCGGTTGGCCACGGCCGTCGAGCGCGGATCTTCGCGGTCGCCGGAACCGACCGCCACGAAGGCCGTCTGCTGGCCGGCGATATAGCTCAGCGCCACGTCCGGTGCGTACAGGAACTTGCGGTCGTCGCTGCCGCCGTTGTCGCCCACGTCGCCCAGGCGGGCCAGCTTGTAGACCTTCCAGTTGTCCGAGTCGACGTCGCCGATATCCATGCGGAACAGGTTGGCGCCGGTATCCACGGCATACAGGCGATCGATGCAGCCGTCGTTGTCGGTGTCGAGCATGGTGACGTCCGCCGGGAAGCTGTATTTCTTGGTGTCGGACGGCTGCAACAGCTTGATCACGCTGCCGTCGCTGGCATTCACCACGAACACGCCGCGGCCCATGGTGGGGCTTCTGACCACGCCGGAGGTGCCTTGATTGTCCTTGTCTTCCTCGGTGGCGTCATAACCGGCGCCGAAGATCAGGGCGCGGGTATAGCTCGCGGCATTGGTCGCCGAGCAGGCGGTTCCGGCCGTTTTCTTCAGGATCGCGACCTTCGGCTCGGACCAGGTCTGGCCGAGTTCGGAATAGCCGGTGTCGGTGTCGCCCTTCTTCCACAGGAATTTCGGCGCATCCGGATTGCTGACGTCGAAGGCATAGAGGAAGCGGCCGCCGCGCCGCATCGCCACGTAGAGATGCGTCGTGGCGAGATCGGCGGTCTGGAAGACGCCGATATTGCCGTCGAAGAAGTAGTTCCGCTTGGTCGGCGTCGGCGAGATGGACATCGACGTGTTCGGGAACTTGATGACCGGGCTGTTGGTGTACAGGCGGCTCAGCGTCGAGTAGTGCTCGGGCGCGACGAACGCCCATTTCTCGGTGCCGTCGCTGCTGGCCTGGCCGGCCTTGACCGCCCGCAGCGTGCCGTCGTTGGAGCCGTAGAAGGCCACCACGCCATAGCTGCTGTCGCCGTAGTTGATCACGACCGGGCGCGAATGCAGCACGTCGCCGTGGATCGAGGCGCGCACATCGGTGAGCGAACCGTTGACGTTTTCGTCTTCCTTGTTGTCGACGCCGCGCACCCAGTTGATCAGCGCGTTGGGTTCGACGGTCGATCCCTTGGCTGCCGTGCCGGTGGCCGACGCCGTCGGTCCGGTGGTCAGCGTATAGGTGATCGTATTGGTGGTCGGGAAGGCCAGGCTGTTGGAGCTGGTGGTCTTGGTGCCGTTGTACTCGGTCTGCGTCGCGCCGGCGATCGTCACGCTGCTCTGGCTGCCGAAATTGTGATCGCCGTCGGTGGTGACCGTGACGGTAGCGATGTTGGAGGCGTTGCCGTCGGTGCGCGTGATCGAGGTGACGGTGCGCGTCGGGATGCCGGTGGCGGTGATGGTGCCGGTGGCGGGCGAGGCCGGGACGATGGTCGTGGTGCTGCTCGGCGTCGAGGTCGAGGTGACGGTGACGTTGAAGCAGACGGCGCGCGCCTGGCCGCTGGCGCACGTGGTGCCGGCCGAGATCGGGGTATGCGTGCCGTTGATGCCGTTCTCGGCGGCGCTGCTGCTGATCGAGAACGACTGGACGTCGCCGCTGCCGTTGCCGACCGTCAGCGTGCTGTCGCAATCGGACATGGAAGCGCCGCTGTCCAGGATCGCCGTGACGGTCTTGGTCCCGGTGCCCGTCACGCGCGTCATGCTGGTGATGTTCACGTTGTAGGTCGTCGCGCCGCTGCCCTTCTTGCAGCTGATGGTCGCGGTGCCGAGCGGAGTCGTGAAGGTCTCGGGCGGCGTGACCGTCGTCGTGTAGGTGATGTTCTTGCCGAAGTTGGTGCTGGGAGGCGAGTACGTGAAGTTGTTCGCGTCCAGCTTGGTGATGGTGAAGGTGCCGTTGTATTCGCAAGTGGCGGTCGAGGTCCAGCCGGTGCATTTCTCGGTGGCGCTGGACATGGCCGCCGACACGTCGGCGCCGGCGATCGTGACGCTCTGGTTGTTGGCGAAGCCGTGCGCCGGCAGGTGCACCGTCACCACGCCGTTGCTATAGGTCATGTTGCCGGCGGATACCGTCTGGCTGACGCTGCTGCCCGACGACACGGTCATGGCGCTGCTGGTGGTTGCCGGCGTGTCCGGCGTTTCCACGATCGTGAACGTGAAGGTATTGCCGGTGCCTTTGGTGACCGTCCAGGTGCCGTTGTATTCGGCGACATTGGCGCCGCTGATGGTGACGGTGTCGGTCGGCGAATTGAGGACCAGGTCGGTCGCGGTGGTGCCGGTGACGGTCGGGCCGGCGCGCGTCAGGGTGACGCTGGAACTGGTGCCGGTCAACGCCGATACCAGCGACGCATTGGTCGTGGCGAAGGCCGACGGGGTCGAATTGGCGGTGCAGGCCGGCGTACACGTGTACACGGTCCGGTCGGTCGGTCCGAGCGCCCTCAATTTTTGCGCCGCGCCGCCTTTTTCCACCAGGTCGCCGTCGGGCGAGTCGTACTGTCCGCCCGATCCCTGCGGGTTGAATGCCCAGAAGCCGGCGCTCGGAGAAGTGCTATAGGTCCAGTAGCTGCGGGCGTCGGGCTTGATGAAGCCGGTGGTGGTGCTGACGGCCGCGTTGCCGTCGGCGTCGGCCAGGAAGATCTCGCTCTGGCCGCTGACGATCGTGCGTCCGAACTTGTACTGCTTCAGGTTGCCCATCCAGCGCGGCTTGCCGCCGCCGTCGGGACGGAACACGCCCATGTAGATCTGGTTCAGATAGGTGCCTTGCGTATTCACGCTGACCGGCAAGCTGGCGGAGGTGAACACGCTGTTGACGGCCTGGATCTGGTTGAAGATCTTGGTCAGCGCCGTCACGATCTCCTGCTCGCTGGTGGCGGCGAAATATTCGCCGCCGCCGACCTTGGCCATGCTCTTGAGCAGGTCGGTCTGGTCGGTGTCCTGATGATCCTTGTAGACGTCGATCGTAAACGTGACGATCTTGCCGTCGGCGCAGGTGCCGCCGGAACAGGGCGCCACGACGCCGGTGTCCTTCAGGTAGCGGGCCCATTCGTCGGCGTAGTTGTCCTTGGACGAGGAATAGATCTGCGTAGCGTTGAACGTGGATAGCGTGGGATCGCCGAGCGTGGTCGGATTCGGGCCATCGGTGCTCGGGAAGCCGTTGCCGATGAAAATAATGAAGTTCTTTGCACAGGGCGCGCTGGCCGAGAGCGGGCCGACATACTGGTCGGAGCCGGAACTCGTGAAGGCGTTGCCGGTCAGGTTGCCCGCGGTATAGGGCGACACGCTATAGGAACCGTTGCCGGTGTAGTCGCGCTTGTCGTCGGCGTTGGAATAACGCGTCGACGAACCGAAATATCGGTAGGTTTCATACAGCGCGTTGCTGTACTTGGTCTTGGCGGAACCGACCTTTTCCGTGGGCGAGTTGAAGTTCGGTTTGATGCCGTCGAGGATGGTCTGGATGCCGGTGCGGTTGGTCGAACTCATGTCGCGAATCGCGAAACGCAGGTAGCCGCCGTCGATCGACGACCCCGAACCTTCGGTAAACATCATCAGGCCGACGCGGACGTCGCTGGTCAAGGTGCTAAGCACCAGCTTGAGCGCGTTCAGTTCGGATTCGCCCTGCTTGCCGTCCTCCCAGCCCTGGTCGTTGCGAGCCCAGTTGGCGCTGTTGTCGATGATGATCAGGACGTTCGGCTTGTTGCCGGTGATGTCGGAGCCGCCCTGGAACAGGTCGATGTCCTCCGCCGGCGCGGCAGCCGGAATCGCCAGGCTGGCCGCCAGGATCAGGTTTCGGGCTTTGTTCGAGAGTGCCATGACACACCTCCGCTGTATTGAATCTTGTCGATATTCTTAAGGGCGCCGTTCGTCGCTTCAGATAGCGCAGCGCTTGGTGGCGTCGTTCCGATAGGCGTCCGCGAGGATGCGGTCCATGCGCAGGCTGGCGCCTTCGATGAGCTGTACCTTGGTATTGGTATAGCTGTCGTCGACCGATGCCGTCACTTGCCAGGTCACCTTGGCGCAATCCGACGGCGCGCTGGAAGTATGCTGGCCCATGATGCCCGAATTGGTTTTCGCCGCCGACGTGATGCAGGCGCGGTCGTCCGCCTTGGTCACGTCGAGATCGGAGGCGGCGATCGTCACCGAAGACTTGATGCAGGGAGCGGTCAGCGTGACCGGATAGCTGGCGCCGTTGACGGTCACGTTCATGGAGGTCGGCGCCGTCGTCGGGTCGATCAGATAGCTGCCCTTGCTCCACACCTGGTTGACGGCCGATTGCGCCGCGCTGGTTGCTTCCTTCTGATATTGCATGTTGCCGACGATCTTCAGATTGCCGGTGCTCATGTTGATCGCCGCCAGCGCCAGCAAGGTCATCAAGACCAGCATGATCAATCCGACGATCAGCGTGGCGCCGTCCTGCCGCGATGCCGGCGCGTGGATGGTCGATCTCATGAGCTTCTCCTGCCCGCGATATTGGTGGCCCTGGCCGTCGCGGAGTAGACGTGGCGCTTGTAGTTGTCGTTGAACGGCGTTCCCGAGAGGGCGGTACCGGCCGAATTCAGGCTGTAGGTCTTTGTGTCGGTGTAGCCGAGCGTCTTGTCGGTATTGCGCGCCAGCAGGAAGATCTTGACGGCGACGACGTTTGCCCAGTCGGCGGCCGCGGGCGCCGTCTTGTAGGCATCGGGCACGCCGTCGCCGACGGACGGGCTGGAATCGACGCCGTATTCGAGCTGCAGATTCTCGATGCCTTCGGCGATCGGCTTGATGACGAAGGAGCCGCAGCTGGCGGTCGTGGTGGCGGTGCAAGAGGTCGTGGCCGGCGTCAATTCCGCCATCTTCAGCGTCGGGATGCCGTCGCCGGACCCGCTGCAGTCGTTGCAGCTGGCGACGTAGAAAATGTTGACGACATATTTGCGCACCGGGCTGAATCCGCCGTTCAGACAGCTGAGCGGCGTGCCGGCCGGCTTGATGGTATGGGAAGTGAATTGCGTGTTGTCGTGGTCCATCACGAACGCGAATTCGCTCGGCGTATCCGAGCAGTTCGACACCTGCAGGTAATAGCCGTTGTTCAGGGAGGCATAGGTGGCATCGTTGGTGCCGTCGCCGTTGGTGTCGATGCTGGCGTCGGCGGTGCCGTCCTCGTTGACGTCGATCTTGATCGGCGTGGTGCCGGCGCGGCGGACGACCAGGATATCGGTGCCGGTCTTGCGGTTAGCGAGGCAGGTCGGCGTGGTGTCGCTTTCCGTATAGCCCTGCAGTCCGACCGGAACGTTCGGCGTGCCGCTGGAGTTCCAGCGATAGGTGCCGGCCGCGAATCCCATTTCCTCGAGAATCACGGCGCATGGATTCGGCGTGGTCCAGGTGATGACGGTGGGCGGCAGGTATTCTCCGTAGAAGCCGGCGAGCTGGATTTCCTGGACCATCGACTCGATCGCGAAACGGCCGTTCTCGATCTGGACGCTGTTCTTGGCGAGCTCGTCGCGCGACTGCATGTTCGATACCAGGATCATGCTGAGTCCCGTCATCAGGATCAGGCCGATCGCGCTGGCGATCATCAGTTCGACCATCGAGAAGCCGCGCTCGCGCTTGCGTCTTCCTGCCGGCGATTTGCTGGGTTTCATGTCACGCTCGCTGAAAAGGGTTAGCTGGCCGCGAGATCGGCGACCCGGACCACCGTGGTCACCGCGCGCCGCGTGTTGTCGGCGTCGTACAGGCCGCTGCCGCAGGTGGTGGCGGGAGCGGAAGTGGCGGATTGCCCTTGCCATACCACCGAGACCAGGTATTCGGTTCCGGCCGTGGTTTCCTGGATGCAGCCGCGGGCGTCGATCATCGCCCCCTGATTGCTGCCGCCGCTGGTCTTCTCGGAGGCACCCTTGACGGCTTTGCTCCATTCGCACTTGTCGATGGAGGCGCGCGTCGTCAGCGAGGTGCAATCGGCGCTATCGGTCGCGCCGGTGCCCAGCGGGTCGGTGGTCTTGTAGCCGGCGATGTCCGCGGTGTTGTTTTCCATCCGGCTGACCATGTCCGCGAGCAGGATCAGCGCCTGGCCGCGCTGATACGATTCGAACTCGGCCGTATACGCCTTGGCCTGCAGGGCCGCCAGGCCGAGCAGGCCGAAGCTCATGATGATGATGGTCATGAGGACTTCCAGCAGCGAGGTGCCGCGGCTGCCCGCCGGAATGCGCCATCCGGCGCTCACATAGCGTGGGTTCATGAACAGCTCCCGAGTTTGCTGACCGGTTGGCCGATCAGGTTGACCTTGACGCAGCGCGACTGCACGGTGGAGCCGGAGTCGGAATCGCTGAGCTGGAAACTGGATTCGGCGCCGGTCGTGGTGCGCCCGTTCCGGTCGTAGACAAGCGTGGTCGGGCCGGTGATCGTGATCTTGGAGTAGGCAGCCTGCGTCCTGATCGTGCCGCCCGAGCCGGACACCGTCCAGCCGTCGGCCCAATTGCTGGTGCTGACCGGGGTGATCGTGACGTTGCCGTTCTGCTTGATCGCCTCGCTGCGGGCCAGCGTCAGGTTGGTCACGAGATCGAAACTGGCGGTCTTGAGCCGTTGCGAAGTGATCAGGTTCTTGAAGGAGGGGGCGGCAAGAACCGTCAGCACGGCGGCGATCGTCAGGGTGACGATCACCTCGATCAGCGTGAAGCCGGCGGAACGTTGGTGAGGAAGGCGGGCCATGATGTGCGGACGCGGCGACTACCACTTGTCGGCCGGCGTCTTTGCTCCAGTGTTATCGAGGGTCAGCGTGCCATCGCCGGCCTGGACCGTGCCGCTGATCGGCACGGCCTGGATCAGGTAAGTGCGTCCGTTGCCGCCGACATGCGCCACCGACATCGTGTAGTACTTGCTGACTTCGGCCGGCACGGTGAGATTGAGGCCGCTCGAACCGAAGGCGTCGTTGTTGGCGGCTTGCGCATAACTGCGGGCGTCCAGCAGGTATTGCTCCTGGCGGTTGGCGACGTTGAGCATGAAAGACTTCGCCACCGCCCGATTCGATTTGACGATGTGCCCCGTGTACATCGGGTAGGCGATCGCGGCCAGAATGCCGACGACGGCGACCGTTACCATCAATTCGATCAGGGTGAAACCTTGCTGGCGATTTGTTTTCACGTGGCTCTCCGTTTCGCGGGCGTTGCGCCGAACCGAAAGATGTCCGGCAGGAATGGATGCCATCAGCATATCCAAGCGATATATGTTGGCAACTTGTTCCCGACGGCAGGTTTGTTTCGAAGAATGAACGGTAGGAACCCTGCAAAAACGGCAATTTCGCGGGCCATCCGGACGCCGCGCGATTACAATGGCGCCGATGAATGCCTCTGCTTCTTTCTCGAATCTGACGCCAGATATCGTCCTCGACGCGCTCGATGCCGCCGATCTGCGCAGCGACGGCCGCCTGCTGGCGCTGAACAGCTATGAAAATCGCGTCTACCAGGTGGGCATGGAAGACGGGCCGCCGCTGGTGGCGAAGTTCTACCGCCCGCAACGCTGGTCGAACGAAGCCATCCTCGAGGAACACGCGTTCGCGCGGCTCCTGGCCGAGCGCGAGATCCCGGTCGTGCCGCCGCTGGCGCTTGCCGCCGGCGCGACGCTGCACGAGTACCGGGGATTCCGGTTCGCGGTATTCGAGCGGCGCGGCGGCCGGGCGCCGAACCTGGAAGACAGCGCGACGCTCGAATGGATGGGGCGCTTCATCGGCCGCATCCATGCCGTCGGCGCCCTCGAACCCTTCGCCGCCCGCCCCGCGCTCGATATCGCCGGCTTCGGCGAAGAGCCTTGCGCCTACCTGCTGGACCAAGGGTTCATTCCCGGCGACTTGACCGAAGCCTATCGCAGCGTGGCGCTGCAAGCGCTCGACGGCGTGCGGCGCTGTTACGAGCGGGCGGGAGAGCCGGGTTTGCTGCGCCTGCACGGCGATTGCCACGGCGGCAACGTATTGTGGACCGACGCCGGCCCGCATTTCGTCGATTTCGACGACAGCCGCATGGGGCCGGCCGTGCAGGATTTGTGGATGCTGCTGTCCGGCAGTCGCGCCGACATGGCGCGCCAGCTATCGGACATCCTGGCCGGTTACGAGGATTTCCGTGAATTCGATCCGCGCGAACTGTTCCTGATCGAAGCCTTGCGCACGCTGCGCCTGATGCATTATTCGGCCTGGCTGGCGCGGCGCTGGGACGATCCGGCTTTTCCGGCCGCTTTCCCCTGGTTCAATACCCAGCGTTACTGGCAGGACCGGATTCTCGAGTTGCGCGAGCAGGTCGCCCTGATGGACGAGCCGCCGTTGTGGCCGGTGTGATCGTTCCGCTCAGATTTTCTGGGCCGCGGCCGCGAGCCGGTCGAGCGCCTCGATGATCCTGTCGATCGACGCAGCGCCGTTGGCGATCAGCACAGTGCGCTCGATCGCCGCGTCGCGCGCCTCCGGCGAAAAATAGGACAGCAGATAGTCGCCGTTCTCGGTGCCGCGCACGCCGCGGCCGTCGTCCTTCGGCAGGCGCCGCACGTACCAGACGCCGAATCCGTTCGCCTCTTCGCAACAATATACTTCGACGTAATGGTGCGGCCCGAGCGGATGCTGTTCGGGATCGGTATGCCAGACGATCTTGCGCCACAGGTGATTCTTCTTCGACTCCGGAACCATGTCCATCGGCTATCCTCCTGGGCCACAGTTTAAATCGGACTGCGATCGATGCGCTTGGTCAGGATGATCGAGGTCGAGGTCTGCCGCACGCCGTCGATCGTGCCGATCTGGTCGAGCAAGCGATCCAGCTCCGCGGTCGACTGGCAGCGCAGCGTCAGCATGTAATCGATCGTGCCGCTGACAGCGCAGAGCGTTTCCACCTCCGCCATCGTTTGCATGATCCTGACGAAGTTGGCGGCGCTGCGCGGATCGATCGAAATTCCCACATAAGCGCGTACGGCGGGTTGATACAGCTCATTGTTCAGCCGCACGCCGTAGCCTGCGATGATGCCTTTCTTCTCCAAGCCTTGAATACGCGCGATCGCCGTGGTGCGGGCGATCGAGACCTTCTTCGCGATCGTCGTGACCGGCGTGCGCGCGTCATCCATCAGCAGCGCGAGGATTTTGTTGTCGATTTCGTCCAGGTTGGCATTCATGAGGTCGATTTGTAGTATTTACTGGTCAAATTGTATTGAATGGATACATTATGACGGCATTTTAATATCTATTATCTGACAACGACAATATTTACACTCTTTCCCGTTCGCACGCCCAAGCAAATAAAGCGGCGCGCACAGCATCCACCAATCCAGACATTCGCGGGAGAGAAACATGAAAAAGACCAAACTGATTCTTCTGGGCGCAGGCAAGATCGGCGACGCCATCCTCAATCTGCTGTCCCATACCGGCGACTATGAGCTGACCGTCGCGGACCGCGATCCGAAGCGCATGGAGTACGTGCAGCAGGCCGGCTTTCCGAACGTTCGTTGCGTGCAAGCCGACCTGGCCGACGCCAATGCCGTCGCCGAACTGATCAGCGGCCATGACGTCACCTTGTCCGCCTGCCCGTACTTCCTGACCCCGATCATCGCCGCCGCCGCCAAGAAGGCCAAGTCGCATTATTTCGACCTGACCGAAGACGTGGAAAGCACGCGCGTCGTCAAGCAGCTGGCCGTGGGCGCCGAAACCGCCTTCGTCCCGCAGTGCGGCCTGGCCCCGGGCTTCATCTCGATCGTCGCCAACGATGTCGCCAAGCGCTTCGACAAGCTGCGCGACGTGAACATGCGCGTCGGCGCGCTGCCGACCTTCCCGAGCAACGCGCTCAAATACAACCTGACGTGGTCCACCGACGGTTTGATCAACGAATACTGCAATCCGTGCGAGGCGATCGTCGACGGCAAGCTGCGCGAGACCGCGCCGCTGGAGGAAGTCGAGCACTTCTCGCTGGACGGCATCGATTATGAAGCCTTCAACACCTCCGGCGGCCTCGGCACGCTGTGCGAAAGCCTCGAAGGCAAGGTGCAAAACCTGAACTACAAGACAGTTCGCTATCCGGGCCATCGCGATATCATCAAGATGCTCGTGCGCGACCTCCAGCTCGGCCAGCTCGATCGCCGTCCGATCCTCAAGGAAGTGATGGAAACCGCGATCCCGATCACCAAGCAAGACGTCGTGCTGGTGTTCGTGACCGTGACCGGCATGCGCGAAGGCCGCCTCGAGCAGGAATCCTATGCGAAGAAGATCTACAGCCAGAAGGTCAACGGCCAATTGCTGTCCGCGATCCAGTTGACTACGGCTTCCGGCATCTGCACCATGGTGGATTTGCTCGTGCAGGGCAAACTGCCGAACAACGGTTTCGTGCGCCAGGAGCAGACCAAGCTGGACGACTTCCTGGCGAACCGTTTCGGTCAGTACTACGCTGCATAAAAGCAAGCGCATTTGCGGGAAAGAGAGGGGCGGTAAGCCCGGGGCGTGCAGGCTTAAGCACTGGCGCCAGCCTTACCGGCCGTCTCCGTCCCCGACTGACTAAGACAGGAGAGAAGAGATGCAACAGGTTTCACAACTATTGACCGAACTCGGCGTCGATCTGGCCGCCTACCAGGGCACGGACCTGACGTCGCGTTCGCCGATCACCGGCGAGTCGACCGCGCAGCTGCGCATGGATACGCCGGCGCAAGTGACGGAGAAGATCGGCAAGGCGCACGACGCCTTTCTCAAGTGGCGCAACATCCCGGCCCCGCGCCGCGGCGAGCTGATCCGCCTGTTCGGCGAAGAGCTGCGCAAGCACAAGGAAGCGCTCGGCAAGCTGGTCACCCTCGAAGCCGGCAAGATCCTGCAGGAAGGCCTCGGCGAAGTGCAAGAAATGATCGACATCTGCGATTTCGCGGTCGGCCTGTCGCGCCAGCTGTACGGCCTGACGATCGCCTCCGAGCGCCCGGGCCATCGCATGATGGAGACCTGGCACCCAGTCGGCGTGGTCGGCGTGATTTCCGCCTTCAACTTCCCGGTCGCCGTATGGTCGTGGAATGCCGCGTTGGCCTTCGTCTGCGGCGACAGCGTCGTGTGGAAGCCGTCCGAGAAGACGCCGCTGACCGCGATCGCCACGCATGCGCTGTTCCTGCGCGCCATGGCACGCTTCGGCGCCGATGCGCCGGAAGGCCTGGCCGAACTGGTCATCGGCGGCCGCGAGTGCGGCGCGACGCTGGTCGACGACAAGCGCGTCCCGCTCGTTTCCGCCACCGGCAGCACGCAGATGGGCCGCAAGGTGGCCGAACGCTGCGCGACCCGCCTGGCACGCACCATCCTCGAACTGGGCGGCAACAATGCCATGATCGTGGCGCCGTCGGCCGATCTCGAAATGGCGGTCCGCGCCATCACGTTCTCGGCGGTCGGCACCGCCGGCCAGCGCTGCACCACGTTGCGCCGCCTGTTCGTGCACGACAGCGTGTACGACGCGCTGGTGCCGCGCCTGAAGAAGGTGTATTCCGGTCTCCCGATCGGCAATCCGCTCGAGAAGGGCACGCTGGTCGGTCCGCTGATCGATCGCGACGCCTTCGCGGCGATGCAGAAGGCGCTGGAAACGGCCAAGGCCGAAGGCGGCCAGATCCACGGCGGCGAGCGCGCGCAAGTCGGCGGTTGCGCCGACGGCTACTATGTCGCCCCCGCGCTGGTTGAAATGCCGGCCCAGACCGAGGTGATGTACCACGAGACGTTCGCGCCGATCCTGTACGTCGTGCGCTACAGCACGCTGGAGCAGGCGATCGCCTGGAACAACGCCGTCCCGCAAGGCTTGTCGTCGTCGATCTTCACGACCGACATGCGCGAAGCCGAGACCTTCGTGTCGGCGGCCGGCAGCGATTGCGGCATCGCCAACGTCAACATCGGCCCGTCCGGCGCTGAAATCGGCGGCGCCTTCGGCGGCGAAAAGGACACCGGCGGCGGCCGCGAATCCGGTTCGGATTCGTGGAAAGCCTACATGCGGCGCGCGACCAATACCTTCAACTACAGCAATTCGCTGCCGTTGGCGCAGGGTATCAGCTTCGATATTTGATCGATCAAGGTTGGCAGGAGGAGGCAGCAGCAAAGACGGGGACCGCGGAGAAGAGTTTTCTTCTCCGCGGATCTCTGCGACCTCTGTCGTCCCTGGCCTGTTGCCAATCGAAACCGGGAAATGCTTCAGCGTGGGTGCACAAAACAATAATCTGATCAATCTGGTCGAACGCACGATCGGCGTCGAAGCTTGCGCATGGGTCGTCGAATTGATGACGATTCCGGCCGGCTTCTCCGTCTGGGAGAGCGGCTGGGTGACGCGCAAGGAATTGGCGCAGGCGCTGAACATGGTGCTGTTCCACGACCTGTTGCTGCGCGTACCGACCGGCCGTCTCTATACCGAGGAGGTCGCGGCGCGCGGCGGCAAGGTGTTCCACGACCATGGTGCCTTGCGCACCGTGCGCTGGGCCGCCAACGGCGCCTTGCCGCCCGGCGAAGCGGCTTTCACCCGCATCCTGGAGCCGCTCGGCTTCCGCTTGAACGGCACGTTCCCGCTGGACCGTATCGGCATGACCGGGCGCTCGTACGCGCACCAGGATGCTCCGGACCAGATCGCCCAGTTTTTCGTGAGCGAGCTGCACCCGGAGAAGTTCTCCAAGCCATTCCAGGCCGCCGTCACGCGCGTCCTGTCGTCTTCCTGGGACCCGCTGACGCCGTTGGCGCAATGCCTGTTGCGCGAACTGGCGCGCGACGGCCGCCTGCGTTTCGAGGATGCCGCGGGCTTGCTGCCGGTGCTGAAGGGATGCTTCGCGCGCCAGCACGACACGCCCTGGCTCGAAGATTATGAAATCCTGCTGGCCGAGTCCGCCGAAATGGCGTGGATCGCCACCGAGGGCAATGCCTTCAACCACGTCACCGACCGCGTCGACGATCTGTTGCGCCTGACCCGGGAGCAAGAAGCCTTGAACCGCCCGCTGAAGCCGGCGATCGAGGTTTCCAAGAGCGGACGCATCAAGCAGACGGCCTTCAAGGCCGACCTCGTGGTGCGTCAGTTCCGCACCGCCGACGGCGGCGTCGTCGAGCGCGAGGTGCCGGGCAGTTTTTACGAATTCATCACCCGTGATCACTACATCGATTCGGTCGAGCAGGCGCAAAAGCTCGATCTCGGATTCGATGCTGCGAACGCGCAGGGGATTTTCAAGATGACCGCCGCGAATCACTAGAGATTTGCGGCGACCACCGGGCATGAGGGCGCCACCCGATTGCAAGCGCGAACGAGAAGCGCGTTTTTTTAAATGGCGAGATGTTCTCTCTCTCTTTATGGCGCTGTGCGAACAGCGCCATTTTTTTTGGTTCTGCCCAAAACCTGCACGAGCCGGCTTCCGCCGAGGCCGCCGCTTTATTCCCAAACGCGACAGACTCTTTCCGATTTAGGACAAAACGGTTGGGTTGCGGCCTGGTTTGAAAGACAATATGGCTTCCCCCGGTTGCCCCGCGTCGTCATGCCATTTTCCGAATTGTCGGTTCTCGGACAGGAGTCTCCCTTGCGCATCGTCTTGATCGATGCGGGAGAGGGCCCGTCCATGACGCTCGCCGGCCTGCTGCAGCCGTTGCGGCTCGCCGCCACGGCGGTCGGCGCCGGCCGGCTGCAAGTCGATCTCCTGTCGCCGGAGGCGGCCGCAACGGACCGGGCGCTCGCTCATGTCGTCTTGCTGGTCGCCGATAGCGACGCCGTGCCGCCGGCGCCGGAGCCGTTGCGCAGGCTGATCGAACGCTGCCAGCGGGCCCGGTTCTGGGGCGCGGTCGGCGCTCCGGTATTGTGGCTGGCGCGCGCCGGCGCAATGGAGGGGATGCGTACGGCGCTCCCCTGGGCGCTTTATCCCGAGGCCGACGAGATCGCCGAAAAAGCGATCCTCACCCCGCAACTGTTCGAGCTCGACGGCAACCGCCTGACCTGCTGCGGCGGCGCCGCCAGCCTCGATTTCGCGCTGACCCTGATCCAGGCCTGGTATGGCAACGACGTGCAGGCGGAGATCAAGGAAGCGCTGTGCGTCGATCGTGTGCGCAGCGCTTCGGACCGCCAGCGGGTCGCGTTGCAGGCGCGTTTCGGCGCGCTGCAGCCCAAGCTGTCGGAGGCGGTCAGCCTGATGGAGGCGAATATCGAGGAGCCGCTGTCGACCGACGAGATCGCCGGCCTGGTCGGCATTTCGCGCCGCCAGCTCGAGCGGCAATTCAAGCAATATCTCGGCAGCGTGCCGTCTCGCTACTACCTCGAATTGCGCCTGCAACGGGCGCGGCAATTGCTTCTCGGATCCCATCATTCCATCGTGCAAGTCGGCTTGATGTGCGGTTTTTCCTCGGGCTCGCATTTCTCCACCGCTTACGGCGCCCTGTTCGGCATCACGCCGCGCGAGGAGCGCCAGCGCAAGCTGTTGTCGTCTTGACACCGCTTCTTTCCGGCCGATCGGCGCCGGCTTGGCATGATTCAGGTAAACTTCGCGCGCCTTGCGGCGCATTTTGGTCACCGGGACTTCGCTTTGGCTCGTTTTCTTAAAATCGCCGTCGCAGTTTCAAAAGAATTTGTTGTGTCCGCTGCCTATACTTTCCTTATCTAGCTCAACCCATAGCCCAACCTATCGGAGCCCGCAATGAACGCGATTCACCCGCTGGACACCGCCCAGGCCGACGCCGCCCAGGCAAACGTCAACCGTCAAACCTTCGATCAAGTCATGGTGCCGACTTACGCGCCCAGCAATCTCGTTCCCGCGCGCGCCGCCGGCCTGGAGCTTTGGGACCAGCAAGGCAAGCGTTATCTCGATTTCACGGCCGGCATCGGCGTGACCGGTCTCGGCCACGCCAATCCGGCCATCGTCGAGGCCTTGATGAAGCAGGCGAACACGCTCTGGCACGTCGGCAACGGCTATACCAACGAGCCGGTGCTGCGCCTGGCGCTTGCCCTGACCGAGGCGACCTTCGCCGACCGCGCCTTCTTCTGCAATTCCGGCGCCGAAGCCAATGAAGCGGCGTTCAAGCTGGCGCGCAAGTATGCGCATGGCAAGTTCGGCCCGGCCAAGTCGCGCATCGTGTCTTGCATCAACTCTTTCCACGGCCGCACGCTGTTCACGGTGTCGGTCGGCGGCCAGCCGAAATACACCGAGGGCTTCGAGCCGCTGCCGCCGCAGCTCAACCACATTCCGTTCAACGATATCGAAGCGGCACGCGCGGCGATCGGCGACGACGTCTGCGCCGTCGTGGTCGAGCCGGTGCAGGGCGAGGGCGGTGTGCTGCCGGCCGATCCTGCCTACCTGCAGGCCTTGCGCGAATTGTGCGACAAGACCGGCGCCGTGCTGATTTTCGACGAAGTGCAGTCCGGCCTGGGCCGCACCGGCGAGCTGTATGCCTACATGAGCTACGGCGTGACGCCGGACATCCTGACCACCGCCAAGGCGCTCGGCAACGGTTATCCGATCGGCGCGATGCTGACCACCGGCGAGATCGCCAAGGCGTTCGCCGTCGGCTCGCACGGCACCACCTACGGCGGCAATCCTCTCGCCACCGCGGTCGCGCTGAAGGTGTTCCAGACCATCAATACGCCCGAATTCCTGGCGCGCGTGAGGCAAGCCGCCGATAACCTGACCGGCAAGCTGCAGGCGATCGCCGCCGATTACAGCCAGGTGTTCGCCGAAGTGCGCGGCCGCGGCCTGATGATCGGCATGACGCTGACCGAGGCGTACCGCGGCAAGGCCAAGGACATCACCAAGGCCGCCGAGGCGCAGGGCCTGATGCTGCTGATCGCCGGCCCGGACGTCGTGCGCCTGCTGCCGGCGCTGGTGGTGACGGATGCGCAGATCGACGAGGCGATCGCGCTGTTCCGCCGCGCCCTGGATGCGTTCCTGGCGCCGGCGTAAATCGCATGCCGCCCCGGCAATGCGAAGCAAGGCGGGGCGGCAACCAAAACAAGATTCGGAGACATTCATGTTCGTTGTCAGGCCGGTGGAGACGAAAGACATCCCGGCACTCGCAGAATTGGGAAAGGTGGCGACGCGCGGCGTCCATACCTTCCCGAAAACGCCGTCCGCCATCGAGCGCGCGGTGGAGCGTTCGATCGCATCCTTCGCGGCGCAAGTCGAGATCCCGAGCGAGGAATCGTATTTCTTCGTCCTGGAGTCGAGCCGCGACCGGAGCATCGCCGGCGCGGCGGCGATTTCGGCCACGGCCGGTTCCGCCGGCACCTTCTTCGCGTTCCGCAACGACGTCATCCACCAGGTGTCGCGCGACCTGAACATCAGCCACAGCGTGCATGTCCTGACCCTGTGCTCCGACCTGACCAGCTGTTCGCAATTGTCGAGCTTCTTCGTGCGCGACCAGCAGGCGGCCGGCCAGGAGACCGCTCTCCTGTCGCGCGCGCGGCTGCTGTTCGCCGCCGCCGCGCCGCATCGCTTCGGCGAGAAATTCTTCGCCTCGCTGGCCGGCATGACCGACGCCAATGGCCGTTCGGCGTTCTGGGAAGCGCTCGGGCGCAAGTTCTTCCAGATGGATTACCTGGAGGCCGAACGCCTGGTCGAGGGCGCGCGCAACCGCACGCTGATCGTCGAACTGATGCCGCATTACCCGATCTACGTGCCCCTGCTGCCGGGCGAAGCCCAGGCCGCCATGGGGCAGGTGCATCCCGAGGGCGAGCTGCCGTTCCGGATGCTCTCGGAGGAGGGCTTCGAGCCCGACGAATTCATCGATATCTTCGACGGCGGCCCGATCCTGCGCGCGCACAAGCATGCCTTGCGTTCGTTCTCGTCGTCGGCGCGGCGAGAGGTCGCCTACATGGTGACGCCCGACGATACGCCGAAAACGAGCTATCTCGTCTGCAATGCGCGGGAAGCCGGGTTCCGCGCCGTGATCGCGGAATGCCCGCGCCTCGAATCGGCGGAGAGCATCGTCCTGTCGCCGGAAGCGATGCGCTGCCTGGATGTGGTCAACGGCGATGCCGTGCTATGCGTGAAATTGTGAGAACACCATGTTAGTCGTACGTGCGATTCAAGAGCGGGACCTCGATGGCCTGATGGAGCTGGCGCGGCAGACCGGCGACGGCATGACGACCCTGAAGCCGGACCGCAAGGTGCTGGGCAAGCGCGTCGAAGTCGCCTGCGCGTCGTTCGCCGAGCAGATCGCGCCGCCCCAGCGCGACTACGTGTTCGTCATGGAAGATACCGAGGCGGGGCGGCTGGCCGGCGTGTGCGCGATCAAGAGCGCGGTCGGCCTCGACGAGCCGTTCTACAACTACCGCATCGGCACGCTGGTCCATTCGAGCAACGAGCTCAAGGTCTTCTCGCGCATGGAGACGCTGTATCTTTCGAACGACCTGACCGGCTGTTCCGAATTGTGCTCGCTGTTCCTGCATCCCGAGTACCGCAAGGGTCACAACGGCCGCCTGCTGTCGAAGAGCCGCTTCCTGTTCATCGCGCAATTCCCGCACCTGTTCGAGCAAAAGCTGATCGCGGAGCTGCGCGGCTTCCAGCATTCCGACGGCCGTTCGCCGTTCTGGGAAGGGCTGGGGCGGCATTTCTTCAAGATCGATTTCGACCGCGCCGACGACATGACCGGCATGGGCAAGAAATCCTTCATCGCCGAACTGATGCCGCGCCATCCGCTGTACGTCGCCTACCTGCCGCAGGAAGCGCAGGACGTGATCGGCCGCGTGCATGTCGATACCGTGCCGGCGCGCCGCCTGCTCGAATCGGAGGGCATGTATTACGAAGGATACGTCGATATCTTCGACGCCGGCCCGGTGCTGCAGGCGCGCATCAGCGAATTGCGTTCGCTGCGCGAAAGCGCGCTGGCGCTCGTCGATCCGGCGCCTGCCGCCAGCGCGGCGGGCGAGCCTTTCCTGGTGTCCTCGACCGTGCTCCAGGATTTCCGCGTCATCGTCAGCCATGCCGGCGGCGGCCCGAACGTCTCCGACCGCATCGGCTTGTCCGGCGCCGAACAAGCACTCCTTGCCTGCGCCGCCGGCGGTCCGGTGCGCACCATGTCCTTGAACCCGAAGAAACCCAACCATGCATAGTCATTACATCAACGGCGAGTGGATCGCCGGCGAAGGCGCTCCGTTGCCTGTCATCGACCCTGCCACCGGCAGCGAAATCTGGTCCGGCCGCTGCGCCACGGCGAATGAAATCGACGCCGCATGCCGCGCTGCGCGCTCCGCTTTCGAAGACTGGGCCCTGCGGCCGCTGGACGAACGCATCGCCGTCTGCGCCCGCTTTCGCGACCTGCTCAAGGCCAACAGCGAGGAACTCGCGCTGCTGATCGCGCAGGAAGTCGGCAAACCCTTGTGGGAGGCGCGCACCGAAGTCACGTCGATGGCGAACAAGGTCGATATCTCGGTGCAGGCCTATCACGCCCGCACCGGCGCCGCGCAGTCGAAGAACGCCGACGGCGATGCGGTGCTGCGCCATCGTCCGCACGGCGTGTTCGGCGTGTTCGGCCCGTACAACTTCCCGGGCCACCTGCCGAACGGGCATATCGTGCCGGCGCTCATCGCCGGCAATGCCCTGGTGTTCAAGCCGAGCGAATACGCGCCGCAAACCGCGATCCTGACGGTCCGCCTGTGGATCGAAGCCGGCTTGCCGCAAGGCGTTCTCAACCTGGTCAACGGCGCGCGCGACACCGGCGCCGCGCTGTCGCAACACCCGGAGCTCGACGGCATCCTGTTCACCGGCAGCTACCAGACCGGAGCGATCCTGCATCGGCAGTTCGCCGGGCAGCCGGGCAAGATGCTCGCGCTCGAAATGGGCGGCAATAATGCGCTGGTCGCGTGGAATGTCGCCAATATCGACGCCGCGGTCCATCATGCGATCTTCTCGGCCTTCGTCAGCGCGGGACAGCGCTGCACTTGCGCGCGCCGCCTGATCGTGGAGGACGGCCCGCAAGGGCAGGCCCTCGTCGAGCGCCTGGTGGAGGTCGCGGGCAAGATAGCGGTCGGCAAGTACGATGCCGCGCCGGCGCCGTTCATGGGGCCGGTGATCTCGGCGCCGGTCGCGCTCCGCCTGCTGCAAGCGCAGAGCGGCTTGCTCGAACGCGGCGGCAAGCCGCTGCTGGAAATGCGCCAGCTCGCGGACGGCACCGGCTTCCTGTCGCCCGGCATCGTCGACGTCACCGGCGCCCGGGATATACCCGACGAAGAATGGTTCGGCCCGCTGCTGCAAGTGATCCGCGTGCCGAGCTTCGATGCCGCGCTGGCGGCGGTCAACGCGACCGCGTACGGCCTGGCGGCGGGCCTGCTGTCGGACGACGAGGCGCTGTGGAGGAAATTCCTGGCGCGCGCGCGCGCCGGCGTCGTCAATTGGAACCGCCCGACCACGGGCGCGGCGAGCACCGCGCCGTTTGGCGGCGTCGGCAAGTCGGGCAACCATCGCCCGAGCGCCTACTATGCCGCCGACTATTGCGCCTACCCGGTCGCTTCCATCGAGAACAGCCAGCTCGACATGCCGAAGCAATTGTCGCCCGGCTTGCAGTTCTGACGCCTTGCGTCACCCCTTGATCCCGCGCCGCGCCGGCGCGGGAATTGGACAACCCAGACCGAATCCGAAAGCCCGCTCATGACAATCGCACGCGAATTCAATTTCGATGGCCTGGTCGGCCCGAGCCACAACTACGCCGGCCTGTCCTTCGGCAACGTCGCTTCCTTCAACAACGTCAAGAGCGCCTCCAATCCGAAGGAGGCGGCATTGCAGGGATTGGCGAAGATGCGCGCGCTGGCGGCGCGCGGCTTCGGACAAGCCTTGCTGCCGCCGCAGGCGCGGCCCAATTTCCGCCTGCTGCGCGATATCGGCTTCGGCGGCAGTGACGCCGACGTGATCGCCAAGGCTTACAAGGAATCGCCGGTGCTGCTTGCCTGCGCCTATTCCGCCTCGCCGATGTGGACCGCGAACGCCGGAACCGTCAGCCCCTCGCCCGACACCGCCGACGGCCGCGTGCATTTCACCGTCGCCAATCTGAACAACAAGCTGCACCGGTCGCACGAGCATGCGCAGACCGAACGCGCGTTGCGCGCCATCTTCAAGGACGAGCGGCACTTCGCCGTGCACGGCGCCTTGCCGCAGACGCCGGCCTTCGGCGACGAGGGCGCCGCCAACTTCGCGCGCCTGTGCGCGGACCACGGCGCGCAAGGCGTCGAGATGTTCGTCTACGGCCGCGTCGAGTTCGATGCCAATGCGCCGGCGCCGAAGCGCTTTCCCGCCCGCCAGACGCTCGAAGCCAGCCGGGCCGTCGCCCGCCTGCACGGCCTCGACGGCAAGCGCACGGTGTTCGTGCCGCAGAATCCCGACGTGATCGACGCCGGCGTGTTCCACAACGACGTTATCTCCGTCGGCAACGGTAATGTCTTGTTCTATCACGAACACGCCTTCGTCGACGAGGCCGCCACGCTCGCTGCGCTGCGCGAGGCGATGGAGAGCGTCGGCGCGGAACTGCGCCCGGTGCGCGTCGCCGCCGCCGACGTATCGGTGGCCGACGCCGTGTCGAGCTATCTGTTCAACAGCCAGCTGCTGTCCAAGCCGGACGGCAAGATGGCGCTCGTGGTGCCGCAGGAATGCCAGGAGAACGCCGCGGTCGCGAAATACCTCCAAGGTTTGGTGGCCGCCGGCGGTCCGATCGACGAGTTGATCTGCTTTGATCTGCGTCAAAGCATGCGCAACGGCGGCGGCCCGGCCTGCCTGCGCTTGCGCGTGGCATTGACCGATGCCGAGGCGCGGGCGATGCACCAAGGCGTGCTCATGACCGAAGCGCTCTACGCCAGACTCGTAGCCTGGGTCGAGAAGCATTATCGCGACCGTCTGCTGCCGTCCGATCTGGCCGATCCCGCGCTGGCGCTGGAAGTCAAGAGCGCACTGAGTGAATTAAGCAACATTCTCGATTTGCCGAATTTGTATGACTTTTGATCACTGGGCATAATGTCCCATTTTTGCAAGTCGAGGTCGCGCGCGTGGTTTGTTTCGGCGCGGTAACGCGGTTCAATGAATACCAGCAAAACCGCATCAAGACGGGCGCGCATTCGCATCACCCCACAATAACTTTTTCCTGGATGGAGGACATCATATGAAGCGTATCAAGACCCTGTTGGCTATCGTTGCGGCAGGCGTGGCAATGGCGACCGTCGCCGCATCGGCGAACGCCCGCACGTTCGAAGAGATCAAGGCCTCGGGGAAGATCATCGCCGCATCGGAAGGCGCCTATCCTCCGTTCAACTACTTCCAGGGTTCCAAGCTGACCGGCTTCGAGATCGAACTCGGCGAAGCGCTGGCCAAGAAGATGGGCGTGGCGATCGAATGGAAGGCCTTGTCCTTCGACGCCTTGCTGGCCGGCTTGCGCCAGGATCGCTGGGACATGGTGCTCGCTTCTTTCGGCATCACCGATGAGCGTTCCAAGGCCGTGACCTTCACCCATCCGCATTACTGCTCGGGCGGCGTGATCGTAACCCGCGACGGCAGCATCCGTACGCCCGACCAGCTGGCCGGCAAGACGGTCGCGGTCCAGACCGGCACCACTTACCTCGACAACGTGAAAAGAATACCGGGCGTGAAGGAAGTGAAGAACTTCCCGCAGGATACCGATGCCCGTTCCGCGCTCGTCAACGGCCGCGTCGACGCCTGGGTCAGCGACCGCTTCGTCGTGAAGGCCGCCATGGATGCCAATCCCAGCCTCGGCCTGAAGACCGGCGGCTTCCTGTTCGTCGAGAAGATCGCGACCGCCGTCAAGAAGGGCAATACCTCGCTCGAAGCCGCGCTCAACAAGGCGCTCGCCGAAATCATGGCCGACGGCACCTACAAGGCGATTTCCGAGAAATACATGAAAGAAGACATCCGCTGCAAATAATCCCGGCCGCAGAGCCCCATAAGAAGGATATTTCGAGAGGGAGAGAACCTTGAACGCAGCGATTTCCATCTTGCCGGCCCATTGGTCGCGCGAGCGGCGGAGCGCAGTCTCCATCGCCATCGCGGTCGCCGGCCTGGTGCTGTTCTTGTGGCTGATGGCCATACCCCTGAGCTGGATGCCGGAACCCATCGGGTCCGCCGCACAGCTGTTCGCGGAGGGCGCGAAGACCACCGTTCAGCTCACCGTCGTGGCCGGCGTCGCCGGGATCGCCCTGGGCGTCCTGGCCGCGCTGGCGAAGCTGTCCAAGCTGCCGCCGGTGCGCTGGATCGCGAACTTCTACATCTGGGTCATCCGCGGCACGCCGCTGCTGGTGCAGGTGCTGTTCGTGTTCCTGGCCCTGCCGGCCATGATTCCCGGCCTGCAGCTGTCGGACTTCAATTCGGCGGTCGTCGCGCTCGCGTTCAACGTCGGCGCCTACAACGCCGAAGCGATCCGCGCCGGCATCCTGGCGGTGCACAAGGGACAGACCGAGGCGGCGCGCTCGCTCGGCCTGACGCCCTTCATGACCTTCCGCGACGTGGTGTTCCCGCAAGCCTTCCGCGTCGCCTTGCCGCCGTTGGTCAACAACATCGTCGCCTTGCTCAAGGATTCGAGCCTGGCCTACACGATCGGCGTCGTGGAGCTGACCAACATCGGCAACCGCATTCAGGCGGCGACCTTCCAGCCGATCCACTCGCTGACGACGGTCGCCGTGATCTATCTGCTGCTGACCACGATCCTGACGCAGATCTCGAACGCGATCGAGCGGCAACTGGATGTGGAGCGTCATCGATGAGCGGGGAAGACAACATGAAGACACCGGACATGCCGCAACAGGCGATGCAGCCTGGGGCGCGACGCGAGGCGGAAGACAAAGGCGCTCCGCTCATCACGGCGGAAAAGGTCAACAAGCATTTCGGCCATTTCCACGTGATCAAGGACGTGAGCACGCGGTTCTACCAGGGCGAGGTCGCGGTCATCATCGGCGCTTCCGGCTCCGGCAAGTCGACTTTCCTGCGCATGCTGAACCGGCTGGAAACGCACGACAGCGGCAAGATCGTCATCGACGGCATCGAGCTCAACGAGAACATGAAGAACATCGACGCCATACGCCGCGAAGTCGGCATGGTGTTCCAGAGCTTCAACCTGTTCCCGCACATGACCGTGATGAACAACATCACGCTCGCGCCGCGCCGCCTGCGCGGCGTGACGCGGGCCCAGGCCGAGGAAACGGCGCGCGGCCTGCTGGCCAAGGTCGGCATGTCCGACCATGCCCACAAGTATCCGCACCAGCTGTCGGGCGGGCAGCAGCAGCGGGTCGCGATCGCGCGCTCGCTGGCGATGCAGCCCAAGGTCATGCTGTTCGACGAGCCGACCTCGGCGCTCGATCCGGAAATGATCAAGGAAGTTCTCGACGTGATGAAGGATCTGGCGCGCTCCGGCATGACCATGATCGTCGTGACGCACGAGATGGGCTTCGCCCGCGAAGTCGCCGATCGCGTGATCTTCTTCGAGAAAGGACAGATTCTCGAAGAGGCGCCGCCGGCGGAATTCTTCGGCAATCCGAAGAACGAGCGCATCCGCTCCTTCATCGGCCAGATCTCGCAGGCGCGATGAACCGAACAACCCCCAGCAGAATCGTCAGTAACCACAAAATCGGCAGCACCCTTTTCAGGAGGATAAAAAAATGAATTTGAAACGCACCAGCCTGACCGCATCGATCGCCCTGATGTTCGCCGCGGCGGCATTGCCGGCGCATGCGCAGACCACCAAGAAGGCGCAAGCGCAGATGGCCAAGGATTTCGAGGAAATGCGCGCCGAGATCAAGCGCCTGCGCGAAGAGCTCGATGCGATGAAGAGGGAGAAAGCCGCCGCGCCCGCGCCGGTGGTCGCCGCTCCGGTCGAGAAGGGGCCGTCCAAGGTCGAACTGGCGGAGCGCATCGAGCAGGTCGAGCTGCGCGCCAAGGATGCGGTCGTGGTCGGCGACATCGGCAATTCCTTCCGCCTGCCGAATTCCGAGACCTCCCTGCGCATCTACGGCTTCGGCGAGCTGAACCTGGTGCACGAGATGAAGGGCGACAATTCGAACAACGACTACTCGACCTTCCTGCCGTACGCGCCGCTCAAGGGCTCGGCGGCAGCCAACCGCAGCGGCCAGACCTATCTGCATGCGCGCACCTCGCGCATCGGTTTCGAGGCGGCGACGCCGACCAAGTTCGGTGCGCTCGGCATCAAGATCGAAGGCGATTTCAACAACGACCCGCGTACCGGCAACGCTGCCGTTTCGGGCGATGTGAAAAACATCTTTACCCAGCAGGCAACCAACAGCTACAACTTCCGTCTGCGCCATGCCTATGGCAAGTTTGGCGGCTTGTTGATCGGCCAGAGCTGGTCTACTTTCATGGATCTCGACGCCTTGCCGGAAACCGTCGACTTCAACGGCCCGATCGGCGCGACCTTCATTCGTCAGCCGCAGATCCGTTACACCTATCCGACCAAGGACAATGGCAGCTTCACGTTCGCGGTCGAGAATCCGGTCAGCTATGTTCTCGACGTCAGCAATCTGGACGGCGCGGACGATCCGGATTCCACCTACGGGCTTCCCACGGTCAAGGGATTCTCCCGCGTGCCTGACTTCATCGCGCGTTGGGACAAGTCGTTCGACTGGGGGACGTTCAGCTTGCGCGGGCTCATGACGGAGCACCGCATCGACAACGGCAGGAATGTTTCGGTATCCCGCACCGGCTGGGGCCTGGGCGCGAGCGCCTTTTACAAGCTCGACGGCTCCGACTTCCTGACCGTGGCGCTGACGGGCGGCACCGGCATCGGCCGTTACTTCAACTACGTCGAGGGTGCGGTCTACGATGCGACTCAGAACAAGATCCATATCGAGAAGGCGCTCGGCGCCGTGATCGGCTACCAGCACAAGGCATCCGACACGCTGCGCTTCAACGCTTCGCTCGGTTGGCAGCGCAATTACGACAATGCGTACACGAGCTTCGTGAAGGATAGCGATCTCGACAGCGGCCAGTACGGCGTCAACCGCCGCGTCTGGCAATCCCATCTCGGCTTCATCTGGAACCCGGTTCCGGGCGTGGACTTCGGCGCCGAATACATCTTCGGCCGCCGCAAGACCCTGGCCAACGAGACCGGCGAGATGAGCCGTATCAATTTCTCGGCCAAGTACAACTTCAACTAAGCGTCATCCGCCTCTCGCAAGCCCCGGACTTCCGGGGCTTTTTTGTGCCCTGGCAACAGGAGAAAACGCGCCCGGTGGAATAAAAACGACATATTTGCGCATAGAATAACGTTCGATAAAATCCTGAAATATGGTTTTAATATTCTAATATTTAATGAAAATGTGAAATAAATATAATAATTATGCCTGTTTGGCCGATAGGGGTGGGGTGCTCCCCAGGGGTGTGCTCGAATTAGCTTCTGCGGCCTACCTGCAGAAGAAAACAATAAACGGCGAACTCGCTCTTAAGATCATGATTCCGGCGGTATATGCCTAGAAAAACGAAGTGCCGCCACTACGTAAAACGGCGTCGCGCGGTTGATAGCGGCTCGGGGAGCCGGCGCGCATACTGAACGCCATCGCAATGGAGAAGCCATGAACCAGTTATCGCAAGACCTTCGCAAGAAAGCATTGGACCTCGCCCTGGCGGCGGCCGGATCGGCCGCCGCGGCGCAAAAGCCGGTCGTGTCGCTGATCGACACCTGGCTCGCTTCGGTCGAGGAGGAAGACCTTGCCGACCAGACTCCGGAAACGCTGGCCTCGGTGCTGTGGGATGGATTCTCGCGCATCGCCAAGCGCACTCCCGACGATTGCCAGATCGAGGCCTTGCGCTATGCCGACGGCCGCGGCGGCCACGCCAGCGCCTTGCTGGTTCTCAACCGCGACATGCCTTTCCTGGTGGATTCGATCGTGATGGCGCTGCGCCGCATGCGCATTCCGTCGCGCGCCGTGCTGAACGCGGTGCTGTCGGTCGGCCGCAATGCCGACGGCGTCGAACGCGCCGCGCCGGCCAAGACCGGCGGCGATCCGCTCGAATCCTATGTGCTCGTGTTGCTGGCCGATGAGATCGCCGAGCAGGAACTGAACGCCTTGATCGCGAGCATCCGCATGGTGGCCGGCGACGCCGCCGCCGTGCATCGCGATGCGGCGGCCATCGCCGGCAAGATGGCGGAAATCGCCTCGGCGCTGGGCGCCGCCGGCACGGACGAGGGCAAGGAAGTCGCGGCCTTCCTCGATTGGGCCCGGAGCGGCGGCTTCGAAGCCTTCGGCTACGCCTATTACACGGTCGCCAAGGGCGAGGGCAAGCTGGTGCGCGACGTGCCGAGCCGCATCGGCGTCCTCAAGGATCCGAAGCATCCGGTGTACGACAAATGCCTGGCCGGCATTCCGGAAGACCTGAACACGCTGGCGCCGCGCGCCGACACGCTGTCGGTCGTGAAAGCCGATACCCAATCGACCCTGCACCGCGATCAGCGCCTCGATTTCATCGGCGTGCGCGACACCGCTCCCGACGGCGAAGTGCGCGGCGAGCATTGCTTCGTCGGCCTGTTCTCGCGCACCGCGACGGCCACCCCGATCGCCCAGATGCCGTTCGCCCGCGTCAGGATCAAGCAGGTGCTGCAACTGGCCGGCGTGCGCTCCGAAGGCTTCCGCGCCGAGAAGTTCGTCGACATCCTCGAATCGCTGCCGCGCACCGAAGTGCTGGAAGCCTCGCCGGAATGGCTGGCCGATGTTTGCGGCACGGTGGTCGCCCTCTACAAGCAGCCGCGCGCCAAGGTGTTCGCGCGTCCGGACCTGTACGGCCGTCACCTCAACGTGCTGGTCTACATGCCGCGCGAGCGCTACAGCTCGACGCTGGTGGACCGCCTGTCGACCGGCCTGCGCAGCCTGTCCGGCGCGACCGACGTGCGGGTGCAGACGCTGCTGTCCGACGGCCCGCTGGCGCGCGTCTACTTCATCGCGACCGCGGCCCGCCTGTCGCTCGACCTCGTCAACGATATCCAGCAGCCGCTGCTGGCGGCCGTCGAAGGCTGGCATACTGCCTTCGACAGCCTGGTCGATTCGGCCGCGGCCGGCCAGCGCTCGGCCCTGCGCCGCCTGGTCGCCAGCCTGCCGGCGGAATACATCGCCGCCACGCCGCCGCAAGTCGCCTATCACGACTTGTCCGAACTGCTGCAGAACCGCGATTCCACGCGCGTCAAGGTGCATATCGAAATCGGCCCGCGCGGCGCCGTCAACGTGCGCCTGCTGTCGCGCGACCAGGCGACCTCGCTGTCCCAGATCCTGCCGGCGCTGCACAATGCCGGCGTCGCGGTCGACCGCGAGCAGACCTACGCCATCGACACGCCGGAAGACATCGTGTTCTACGCGACTTGCCTGACGGTGGACGAACAGAGCGCCGCCAAGCTGTCGCAGCCGCAAGTCGCGGAGGCCGCCCAGGAATTGTTCGAATCGCTGTTCAACAACGAAGCCGAAGACGGCCGCATGAACGGCCTGGTGATCGAGGCCGGCCTGCGCCAGAAGGAAGTGCAGGTCATCCGCGCCTACGCCAGCTACTGGCGCCAGGCCGGCAGCAAGTTCAGCTTGCGCTACATGGCGGACTGCCTGCGCAAGCAGCCGAAGTTCGCGCGCATCCTGATCGAGAGCTTCACCAAGCGCTTCGATCCGAAGGCGACGCTCGAGGAGCGTTCGGCCGGCACCGCGGCGCTGACCGCGATGAAGAAGAACCTCGGCGAAGTCAACCACGCCGATACCGAAGACATCCTGCGCAGCATCGCCGACCTGATCCTGGCGACCCTGCGCACCTCCTACTTCCAGAGCGCGCAAGCCGGCGACACCGTGATCTTCAAGTTCGACAGCAGCCAGCTGAACCTGTTGCCGGAGCCGAAGCCGCATCGCGAGATCTACGTGTTCTCGCGCCGCTTCGAGGGCGTGCACCTGCGCGGCGGCCCGGTGGCGCGCGGCGGCCTGCGCTGGTCCGACCGCATGGAAGACTACCGCACCGAAGTGCTGGGCCTGGTCAAGGCGCAGATGGTCAAGAACGCCGTCATCGTGCCGGCCGGCGCCAAGGGCGGTTTCGTCTGCAAGATGGTGCCCAAGGATGCCACGCGCGAAGTCATCGCCGCCGAAGGCGAAGCCGTGTACCGCCTGTTCATCGCCGGTCTGCTCGACGTGACCGACAACCGCTCCAAGGGCGAGATCGTGCCGCCGGCGGAAACCGTGTGCTACGACGACGCCGACCCCTACCTGGTGGTGGCTGCCGACAAGGGCACCGCGACCTTCTCCGACATCGCCAACGGCATCGCCGTCAAGCGCGGCTTCTGGCTCGGCGACGCCTTCGCCTCGGGCGGCTCGAACGGCTACGACCACAAGAAGCTCGGCATCACCGCCAAGGGCGCGTGGGAAGCGGTCAAGCGCCATTTCTACGAGATGGGGCACGACATGAACACCACGCCGTTCACCGTGGTCGGCGTGGGCGACATGTCGGGCGACGTGTTCGGCAACGGCATGCTGCTGTCGGACAAGCTCAAGCTCATCGCCGCCTTCGACCATCGCCACATCTTCATCGATCCGAACCCGGATTGCGCGGTCTCGTTCAAGGAGCGCCAGCGCATGTTCGCCCTGCCGCGTTCCTCGTGGGAAGACTATGACAAGAGCCTGATCTCGAAGGGCGGCGGCGTGTATCCGCGCACGGCGCGCACCATCGAGCTGTCGCCGGAAGCGCGCGCCGCGCTCGGCATCGATGCGGAAAGCATGACGCCGGAGCAACTGATGCACGCGATCCTGCTGGCGCAGGTCGACATGTTCTACAACGGCGGCATCGGCACCTATATCAAGGCCTCGACCGAATCGCATCCGCAGGTGAAGGATCGCGCCAACGACCATATCCGCGTCAACGGCAACGAATTGCGCTGCAAGGTCGTCGCCGAAGGCGGCAACCTCGGCGCCACGCAAGCCGGCCGCATCGAATTCGCGATGGCCGGCGGCCGCATCTTCACCGATGCGATCGACAACTCGGCGGGCGTGGATTGCTCGGACCATGAAGTCAACGTCAAGATCTGGCTCGACACCGAAGTCAACCTGGGCAAGCTGTCAGAGACCGAGCGCAACCGCGTCCTGTCCGACATCACGGACGACGTCTGCCGCCTGGTATTGCGCGACAATGCGCTCCAGACGCATCTGCTGACCCGCGAGACCCAGGCGCAGAACGATCCGGCCGTGCTGGACGCCTATGCCGCGCTGATCTCGAACCTCGAAGCCGAAGGCGCCGTTTCGCGCGAACTCGAGCAATTGCCGAGCGATGCCGAACTGATGCGCCGCAAGGCAGAAGGCCGCGGCTTGACCGCGCCGGAACTCGCTGTCGTGGTCGCCAATGTGAAGAACCGCTATAAGCGCATCCTCGGCGCCCAGACGCTGACCGGCTATGCGTGGGCCCGCACGCTGCTGACGCCGTACTTCCCGGCGGCGCTGGTGGCGACCCGCGATCCGCTCGACCATCCGCTCGCCAACGCCATCCTGGCGACCGTGCTGGCCAACGAAGTCATCAACCGCTGCGGCCCGTTGATGACAGGCACGCTGGCGCGCACCCACCTAGTCAAGGAAACCGACGTCATCACGGCCTGGGCGCAGGGCTGGGCCTCGCTCAACCTGGCTCCGGTGTTCGACACCCTCGACGCCCATGCCCTGAGCGTGCCGCGCGAAGTGTCGAAGGCGGTCGACCAGCGCACCCGCGCGCTGTTGAAAGCGGTCATCGAAGGCGTGCTCGCGGTGCCGGAACAGCAGCGCGGCGGCGACGGCTTCGCCGAATTGACGGCCTTGTTCGGCAACACCGACAGCGCGCGCCAGCTGATGGCGATGTCGGCTTCGTCGCCGAACGGCCACGGCAGCGATGCGTTCGGCCAGGCCTGCACGGCGGTCGAGGCGATCGAAGGCATGGCGGATTTCCTGTTCGCCGCGCTGTCGGTGTCCCGTCCGTCCGGCATGGGCCTGCCTGCCTTCATCCAGGTCGGCATGGCGGTGCGCCGCCATGCCGGCATCGACCGGCTCGAGCGCGTGCTGACGCATACGCAGGTGGGCGCCGCGCAGGAAAGCTTGCGCAGCCATGCCTTGCAAGCCCTGCGCCGCTCCCAGCAACGCCTGCTGTCGCAAGTCCTGCGGCAGATGCCGGTACCGGCGGGCGGCGCGGAGATGCCGGAGAAGTCGGTCGAGCAGGCGATGGGCAAGTTCAAGCTCTCGCCGCTGGCGGCCGGCGAGACGCTCGGCTTCGAGCAAGCCGTGCTCGACGTGTGGTCGCTGTCGGAGGCCGTGTCTCCGTCGAACGGCGCCGCCTAAGGCTCGCATCGATGCGATCGGCTGCACATCCAGCGACACATCCTGCGACGAACGGCCTCGTGTCCGATGCGGTGCGCGCATTGGCCGAGGCCGATTTCGGCGGGATAGCCGAGCGCTTCTCGAGCGCCGGATTCGGCGTCGAGCAGCCGGCGCGCGGCATCCTGCAAATCAAGTCTTCCGTTTCTCTTCCCGAGCGGCTTGCGCTGCTGGTCTCCGTCGGCGTGCATGGCGACGAGACGGCGCCGATCGAGATGCTGGCGCTGCTGCTCGACCGGCTCGCGCAAGCGCCGCAAGCCTTGGCTGTCGATCTGATGGTCGCGGTCGGCAATCTCGGCGCGATCGCGCAAGGCAAGCGTTACCTCGATGCCGACATGAACCGCATGTTCCGCGCGGAGCGGGGCGATCTGGCGAACGCCGCGGAAGCGTCGCGCGCCGATGAAATCATGGCGGCCGTCGCGGCGTTCTTCGCCGCGTCGCCGGGCCGCAAATGGCATCTCGATCTGCACACCGCGATCCGGCCGTCGGTCTATCCCGCCTTCGCCGTCATACCCGACGTGATCGCGGAAGAGGAGCGGGAGGCGTTGCTGGCGTGGCTGGGCGGCGCCGGCATCGATGCCGTCATTCTCAATCGCAAGCTGGCCGGCACCTTCAGCGCCTGGACGGCGCTCGAATTCGGCGCCTCCGGCACCACGGTCGAACTCGGCCGGATCGGCGAACTCGGCGCCAACGACCTCTCCCAGTTCGCCGCGACCCAGGCCGCGCTCGACGCCTTGCTGCGCTCGGGCGATACCCGGCCGCTGGCGCAAAAGACACCCCGGGTCTTCGTCGTCGCCCAGGAAATCGTCAAGCGCAGCGATGCCTTCACGATGGCCTTCGACAAGGCCACCTGGAATTTCACCGCGCTGGAGCCCGGCGCCGAGATTGCGCGCGACGGCGATATCGTCTATCGCGTCGGGGCGGAAACGGAGTACGTGGTGTTTCCGAATCCGGATGTCCGGCCCGGATTGCGGGCCGGGCTGATGGTGGTGCGGCGGCCTTGATCGCGTTTCCTATCGATTGAACGACTTTCGCGAATGACTACACAACTCTGGCTTCTCTATCTGACAACGGTGATGGCCGTCATTTTTGTGCCCGGCCCGTCGGCGGCTCTCTGCCTCACGCATGGGGCGAAGCACGGCCGATGGCGAACCACGGGAACCATCGTCGGCGGAATGTGCGCCTCGCTGACGCTGATGGCGCTTTCCGCTTTGGGGCTAGGCGCTGTCATCGCATCGTCGGAGCTTCTGTTTCAAATCATCAAATTCGCCGGCGCCGCCTATCTGATTGCAATCGGCATTTCGACTTGGCGATCCTCGTCCGTCATGCTGATTCCATCGGAGACCGAATTGGCGGAGCCGAGGGCTTCCAGGGAGAGCTGGAGCAGGCTATTTAGGCACGGCTTTTTCGTGGGGATCGGTAATCCCAAGGATTTATTGTTCTTCGGTGCGCTATTTCCGCAATTCATCGACCCCGGTCGATCGCTCGTCGGGCAATTATCCGTCCTCGCGGCGACATGGCTCGTGGTCGACGGTGTCGCGATGTTCGGCTACGCCGCCAGCGGCGGCTTGTTGCGACCGCTCCTGGTCAACGCAGGATTGAGCAAGTGGTTCAACCGGGTAGCAGGCGGCATTTTCGTTTCCGCTGGAGCCGCATTGATGACGGCCAGAAGATGATGCTTCGCTCGCGGCGCGGTCCCGGCGCCGCGTCCTGGCCGGGTCGAGGCCGGACATGCTGGTCAAGATGCCTTGTATCGGCCAGGATTCTTTGAATGCGCGGAAGGGATCGTCCGTCGACGCCTACTCCGTCACGCTCGGAAAATGCAATGTGATCTTCAAGCCCTGTCCGACATCGCTATCGAGATCGAGCTTGCCTTTCAGCGCGCCGTAGGTCAGGTTGTGCACGATGAACATCCCGAGTCCCGACCCGCCCTGGGCCAGCTTGGACGTGTAGAACGGTTCGAACACCTTGCGATGCAAGTCGGGCGCGATGCCGCAGCCGTCGTCGCGATAGACGATCTCGATGTCGTTTTCCATGCGCCGCGCGCTGATCGTGATATGGCCGCCGTCCCGGCCCTCGAAACCGTGCTTGATGGAGTTGAGGATCAGGTTGTTGAAGATCTGCTCGAGATGCGCCGGATAGCTGTCCATCTCGATGCCGTCCGGAATGGCGATTTCCACCGCGACCTTGGCATGGCGGAGGATCGTGCCGAGCGTGTGGACGATGTCCTCGATGATCTGGTGCAAGTCGAAGACGCGGCGCCGCATGCTGCTCTGATCCACGGCGACGCGCTTGAAGCTCTCGATCAGCTCGGCCGCCCGTTGCGCGCTGCGCGCGACCAGGCGGTTGGCGTTATCGAGTTCTTGGACGGCCTGGACCAGCACCGAGCGCGAGACATTCTTCGATTGCACCACCTCCGTCAGCCGCTTCAGGTTTTCCCCGGCCGCCGATGAGGTCAGCACGATGTTGCCGATCGGCGTGTTCAACTCATGCGCCACACCGGCGACGATCCGGCCGAGCGAGGCGAGCTTCTCCGATTCGACGATCTGCGCCATCGCCTGCTGCAGTTCCTGCGTCCTTTGCTCGACGCGCGTTTCGAGCTGCTCGTTCAGTTCGCGGTACTTGCGTTCGCTGGCGTGCAGCTCGCCGATCTTGTTCTCGATCGCTTCGCCCATGTGGTTGAAGTTGCGCGCCAGCTCGGCCACTTCGTCGCGCCCCGTCTGCTGCAGCTTGAGGTCGTAGCGGCCGTCGGCGATGGCGCGGCTGCCTTCCACGAATTTCCACAGGTTGCGCGTCAGCCAGTATCCGAGCACGCTCAGCAGAACGAAGCTGACCAGGATTTCGGCCACGGCGATGGAGCCGCTCTGCTTGAGCAGGTTGATCTTCGCCAGTGCGATGATGCGTGTCGACAGGCCGAATCGCAGCGTGCCGACCTGCTGTCCGGCCAGGCTCAACGGCCGCTCGACATGCAGCACCGCCCCCGATAAGGCATCCTTGAGATCGTTGGACGGCGGCGGCAATGCCCGGGGATCGGCGGTCCCGGCCTTGGCGACCACACGGCCGGACGCATCGCGCACCACGATGTACACGACGCCTTGGTCGACGTCGCCGAGCATCTCGTTGAGATTGTCTTGCAGCGTCGCGTAATCGCCCTGCACCACGTAGGGCGCCGTGCTCACGTTGAGCATCGGCACCGTCTGCCGGAGCGCCGCCTCGGTGCTGGCAAGCATCGCCTCGTCGATCAGCCTTACCGTGTTGAGCAGCAGCAGGCCCAGCATCAGCGCTTCCACCAGCGTGCTGGCGAGCATCAGCTTGAAGCGCAGGGAATAGGGATTGAATCGCATGTCGGGTTCTAGGAGTCGTTCGCCAGCAGCTCTTTCAGGCGCGGCAGGTAGGCATCGAGGCGGCGCATGGTGGCGGTGTCGGCCGGGATGAATTCGGTGCGGCTGGATTGAAAGAATTTCAAGCCGTCGACACTGAACGGGAACTTGTTCAAGGCCTGCTGCAGGCGGGCGACTTCGGCGTCGGACAGCCTGGGATGCGCAAGCGCGACCAGGCTTAGCGCGCTTTGCGTGCTGCCGAGGATGCGCAGCTTGTCCGTGATCTCTTTCGGCATGCCGTCGAAGACCGCGCGCTGCGCTGCCGCGGCGTCGTCGCGGCTCCGCTCGGCCGCGAGGATGGCATTGTTGTCGGTGCTGTGGTGAATGACCGTCAAGTCGCGTTCCGGCAGGATGCCGCGCTGCCGCAGGAAGTCTTCGATCTGCAGCGAAATGAAGGACAGGCGGTGCGGCAGGTGCAAGGTCTTGCCGCGCAGACCGCTCAAGGTGCTCGCGGCCGCGCCTTCGGGGACCAGGACCAGGGCGTAGAAGTCGGCGCGGATCGCGATCAGCGGCTTGAAACCGAGTTCCTGTTGCGCCAGGCGCGCGAAGTGCGGCGCCGTCACCACCAGATCGAAGTGGCCGGCATCGGTGCGGGCCAGGAAGCGCGGAAAATCGGGAGCGCTCAGGATCTCGGTCTTGCGCCGCAGTTCTCCTTCGAGGAATTCCCGCAGCGGCGCGAATTCGAGCAGCAGGGTGCGCGGGCTGAGATAGGGCAGGACGCCGATACGCAAGGTGGGTGACGCGGCCGATGCGGGCGACGGGGACGCGGCGGCGGGCAAAGCGGGGGACTGTGCCGACGCCGTCGACATGCTCAGTACCATCAGTCCCAATGCGAGCCAATATCGCATGTCCCGTCCGCAAGGCAGTGGCGGCGATCGTTCCGGACGGGCGCGTCAGCGTACCCGTCCCTCTTTCCAAGCTTCAAGCAGCTTATCATAGGACACCGTTTCGCCCGGCGGTTTTTCATCGGCAAGCCTGGCATGCGGAGCGCCCGCGCGGTTGAGCCAGCGTTCCGGGGCCTGCTTGGGATTGAGCCTGGGCGCGCAGCGCGTCATCTTCGCTTCCCGCGCAATGACGGCCATCTCTTGATCCATCTGCTCGGCCAATTGGTCGAGCGCCTGCTGCGGCGTCTTTTCGCCGCTGACGGCCTGGCTGATGTTTTGCCACCACAGGGGCGCCAGGCGCGGATAGTCGGGAACGTTGGTTCCGGTCGGCGTCCACGAGATGCGCGCCGGACTGCGGTAGAACTCGACCAGGCCGCCGAGCCGCGGGGCCGCCTTGGTCATCGCGTCCGAATTGATGTCCGATTCGCGGATCGGCGTCAGGCCGACCAGGGTCTTTCTCAGCGAAGTGCTTTTCGCGACCGTGAATTGCGCGTACAGCCAGGCGGCCTTGCGGCGCTCCAGCGGCACCGTGTTCAGCATGGTCCACGAACCGGCGTCCTGGTAACCGAGCTTCACGCCCGCCTGCCAATAGGCGCCGTGCGGCGATGGCGCCATGCGCCACTTGGGCGTGCCATCCTTGTTCACCACGGCCAGCCCGGGCTTGGCGAGCGCGGCGGTGAACGCGGAATACCAGAAGATCTGCTGCGCGATATGACCCTGGCCCGGTACCGGGCCGGCGTCGGTGAAGGTCATGTTCATGGCGTCCGGCGGCGCGTATTTCTTCAGCCAATCGAGATACTTGGTCAGCGAATACACGGTGGCCGGCCCGTTGAGTTCGCCGCCGCGCGCCGTCGAGGCGCCGACCGGCACGCAGCCGTCGACGCGAATGCCCCATTCGTCCACCGGCTTGCCGTTCGGCAGACCCTTGTCGCCGGCGCCCGCCATCGACAGCCAGGCGTCGGAAAAGCGCCAGCCGAGGGACGGATCGCGCTTGGCGTAATCCATGTGGCCCCAGACCCGCACGCCGTCGATCTCGCGCACGTCGTTGGTGAAGAAATCGGCGATGTCTTCGTAGGCGGACCAGTTGATCGGGACGCCGAGCTCGTAACCGTATTTGTCCTTGAAGCGCTTCTTCAATGCCGGACGGCTGAACCAGTCGGCGCGGAACCAGTAGAGGTTGGCGAACTGCTGATCGGGCAACTGGTAGAGCTTGCCGTCCGGACCGGTGACGAAGCTCTTGCCGATGAAATCGTGGACATCGAGCGTCGGCAACGTGACGTCGCGTCCCTCGCCGAGCATGAAATCGGACAGCGGCACCGTGACGCCGTAGCGGTAATGGGTGCCGATCGAATCGGAATCGTTGACGTACATGTCGTAGCCGCTCGGCTTGCCGCCCGCCATCTCGGCCTGGATCTTGGCGACCACATCGCCTTCGGGGATCGTATCGTGGATCACCTTGATGCCGGTGATTTCATGGAACGCCTTGGCCATCACCCTGGCTTCGTAGAAATGGGTGTCGATCTGCTCCGACACCACGCGCACCGTCATGCCGCGATAGGGCTTGGCGGCCTCGATGAACCAGCGCATTTCTTCCAGTTGCTGTTCCGGCGTCAGCGTGCTCGGCTTGAATTCCTTCTGGATCCAGCGTTTGGCCGCCGCCAGGTCGGCGTGCGCGGGGAGGGCCGCAAACAGGGCGAGGAGGGCGGCCGCGAGCGACGCGCCGGCGCGGCGGGAGATGGACTTGGAGCGCATGATCGTTATCATTATCTGGACCGGCCGAATCAGGCCATCTCCAGCATAACCAATGGGCGGCAAAGCACAAGATGCTGTGGCGCCACAGCATCATCCGGGCGGCTGCAAGGGAAGCGGTTTGCCGAAATAATAGCCCTGGCCGTAGCGCACACCGAATTCGCGCAGCAGGTCCGTCGTTACCCGGTCCTCGACCCATTCTGCGATCACCTTGAGCCCGAACACGCGCGAAATCTCGACCATCGCGCGCACGAACGCCTGGTCGTCGGGATTGCTCTTCAGTTCGACGATGAACGAGCCGTCGATCTTCAGATAATCGAATTCCAGTTCCTTGATGTAGTAGAACGACGAGAAGCCGACGCCGAAGTCGTCGAGCGCGAAACGGCAGCCGAGGCTCTTGATGCGGCCGACGAAATGCCGCACCTCCTCGAGGTTGTAGAACGCGGCCGTCTCGGTCAGCTCGAAGATCACGCGCGCCGGATCGATGCCGCGCGATGCGATCTCGCTTTCGATCAATTTCAGCAATTCCGGATCGCCGATCGACTTTCCCGAAAGGTTGATGGCCACGCCGGCATTGTCCGGCAGGCGCGACATGTCGGTCAGGCAGCGCCGGATGACGGCGCGATCGAGCCGCTCGATCAAGCCGAACACCTCGCAGGTCTTCACCAGGTCCCCCGTATTGCAGGGGCGGCCGTTGTCGTCGAAGATGCGCAGCAGCGCCTCGAAGTGGCTGACCTTCCCGCTGTCGAGATCGATGATCGGCTGGTAGTGCATGACCAGGCGGCCCTCGGCCGCCAGCGCGTCGCGCACCACCGCCAGCATGTTGAGCTGCTGCGACAACTCCCGCTTGTGGATCTCGTCCTCGCTGCGGTAGAAGCGCAGGCGCTGGCGGCCGCTTTCGCGCGCCAGGTGCAGCGCGAAATCGGCCTGGCTGAGGAGTTCGTCGACTTCCATCTTGCCGAAGGCGCAGGCGGCGCCGGCCACCAGCGCCAGGCTGAACGCTTCGTTGCCGATCACGGCCTTGCGTGCCTCGGCCGCTTCCAGCACGGCGGCAGCGGCATCCTCGAGGCCGGCGTGCGCGACGCCGTCGAGGTAAAGCGCGAACAGGTCGCCGCCGAGGCGCCCCAGCAGATCGTCCGCAGCGCGGCTCGACGCCGAAAGCGCGGCGGCCGCGTGCTGCACCACCTTGTCGCCCTCGGAGCGGCCGTAACTGTGATTGATGTAACTGAGGCCGCGAATCTTGATCAGCATGACCGCGCCGCAGACGTGATCGCATTTCGCCGCCTGCAGGCGCAAATCGAGCCGGTGCCGGAACTCGTTCTTGTTCACCAGGCCGGTCAGGGCGTCGCGTTCGGCGAGTTCGATCGCGCGGCGCTGGACGTCTTGTTCCTGGCGGTACTTCGACATGGCCTCGGCGACCGTCTGACGCAGGGAATCGAAGCGCAGCGGCTTGGTCAGGTAGCCGTAGGCGCCGCGATGCAGGGAGCCGACCGCATGCTCGGCATCGTCGAAGGTGGTGGACATGATGAACAGCGGCGGGCGCGGCTTCTTGCGTACGGTTTCGAGCAGCGAGAGTCCGCTCATGCCCGGCATCGAAATGTCGCACAGCACGAGGTCGACCGGCTGCCGTTCCATCAGCAGCAACGCGTCCTCGCCGTTGGTGGCGGTCGTGACCGAGAAGCCGAGCCTCTCGAGCATGGTCTTGCCGGCCAGCCGTTCGACCGGGCCGTCGTCGACGACCAACGCATGGATGGACCCGGGAGCCGGGTCGCGGGTGGCAACGAGTTCCATCACATCCTCCCAGGATGCCGCGGCGCGCCGCCTCCGTCATGCGCGGAAGCGGTCAGTTTTCTATCTAATGCATGCCCTTCAGGCAGTTCTTCAATGCTTCGATCACTTTGACGGCATTGAAGGGCTTGACGACGAAGCTGTTCGCGCCGGAACGCATCGCCTGCTGCACGTTGTCGAGCGTGGCCAAAGAGCTGATCATGACGACCTTGATATGGGGATGATCGTCCCGGACGCGCTGCACCACGTCGTGGCCGTTGAATTTGGGCATGTCGATATCGATGAACGCGACATCGGGCCGCAGCATCAAGCATGCCTCGATCGCGCGCTCGCCATCCGCCGCCTCGGCGACCACGCGATAGAACGCTTCCTGAAGGATCATGCGCAGCACGCTGCGCGTCAGGCGATCGTCATCCGCGATCAGAACGCGTATGTCCTTGCTCTGCTTGATCATGTGCACTCCCTGGATGATGTGCCGCCTCTTGACGGGCGGTTGCGGTCATCGTCATGGCATCGTCTACGCAATCAACTGCTTGAGCCTGCTTTCGATCCTGGCATATTCCTTTTCGATGGCATCGAGCGCCGCCGCCGCGCCGCCGAGTTCGCCGGCGCGCGCGTCGGCCTCGAACGACTTGCACAAGGCCGATAATCCGTTCGCGCCGATCGAGGCCGTGCTGCCGCTGAAGGCGTGGGCCAGCTTGACGAGCAGC
The DNA here is from genome assembly GCA_035627375.1 of Paucimonas sp. Taxonomy (GTDB): domain Bacteria; phylum Pseudomonadota; class Gammaproteobacteria; order Burkholderiales; family Burkholderiaceae_D; genus DASPLX01. The sequence continues at coordinate 195,716 of DASPLX010000036.1, forward strand.
GCCGCATTCGGTTCCGCCGCGGCATTGCGCAACGCCTCGATGCGCTTCGGGCTGTCGTTCATGAACAGTCTCGCCAGGTCGGCGAAGTCCGGGCCGAAGATTTCCTGCATCGATTCGAGTTCGTCATCGGCCGCCATGGCATCGTTCGCCGGGGGGCGCGGCGTGCCGCGCGCCAGCCATTTGGCGAGCATGTCGTACAGGGGGCGCGGCCGGAGGGGCTTGGCCATGAAATCGTCCATGCCGGCGCCGAGGCAGCGCTGACGCTCTTCCTGCAGGGCGAAGGCGGTCCAGCCGATCACCGGCGTGCGGCCCTCGCCGGTTTCCATCGCGCGGATGCGGGCCGTCGCCTGGTAGCCGTCCAGCACCGGCATCTGGCAATCCATCAGGATCAGGTCGTAGCGCTGCGCCTCATGCATGGCGATCGCTTCGCGGCCGTCGGCGGCGACCTCGACCTCGCAGCCGAACTTGGCGAGCATGCGCGCGGCGATCTGCTGATTCACCACGTGGTCGTCGGCCACCAGCACGCGGCGGCCGGCGAAAGTGTGCGGCGATGCGACCGTCTCCGCCTGGGCCGCCTCCTTGGCGCCGGCGTCGACCAGACGCGCCAGCGTGCCGATCAAGTCGCGCGCCGCGATCGGCGGACGGACGACGGCGGCGAAGCCGGCGGCCGCGAGCTTTTGCTCGTTCACCGGTTCCTCGGAGCTCAGGAGTACGAATCGCGTCGCGCGATAGGCCGGATCGGCGATGATGGCGCGGCCGAGCAGTTCGCCGTCGATGCCTTGCATTTTACGGCCGAGCATCACGATGCGATAAGGATCGTGATTGAGCGTGGCCTGCTTCAGTTCTTTCAGCGCGTCCGCGGCCGACGCGTAGCCTTCCGCGCGTATTCCGGATCGGGACAGTTCGGCTTCGAGCGCGCGGCATTGTTCGGCGCCGTCCGCGACGAACAGCATGCGCATACCGGCCAGCGTGTCGGGCGCCGCGGGAAGATCGAGCGTGAGCTTGAGCGATGCGTATCCGTAGCCGTCGTCCAGCTCGATGCGCGTTCCGAGGTGTTCGGCCAGGCTCTGCGTGAAGCGCCAGGACAAGCCGTCCGCATCGCAATGCAGCGGCCCCGCGGAATTGCTCAGCACGAGCTCCAGGTGCCAATAGCCTCCGGTCTCGATCGACGCGTCGAGCGTGAGTTCGAGAGCGATGTTCGGATTCTTCTTGAGCGTGCCGTCGAGCAGGCTGGCCACGAGTTGCTTGAGCCTGACGGCATCGCCGACGACGCGCGTGCCTTCCGCGACCGAGCAGACGACGCTCAGGTCGCAGCCGTGCTGGCGCGCGGTTTCCATGTGAGAGTGGATCAGCGACTCGAGTTCCTCGCGCAGATCGAAGCTGGACTCCTGCAGCGCGAGCGTTCCGGATTCGAGCAGCGACAGATCGAGCAGTTCGTCGATCAGCATCAGCAGATGCTCGGCGCTGCGCTGGGCGGTGGATGCATACATCCGCTGGTCGTCGTTGATCTGCGTATCGATCAGCAGTTCGAGCATGCCGATGACGCCGTTGATCGGCGTGCGCAGTTCATGGCAGATGTTGGCGAGAAAGCGGTCGCGTACGAGATCCGAGGCTCCGCCTCCTTGTGATACTTGGTTACGCGGAGCGACGGGCTTTAGGTTGTGATCTGAACGCATGGCTTTTCGACATCTTCCAGGTAAAGCTTCATGGTTCTCCGGCTCGCGTACGCCGAAGGAAAATATTATGGATCGTAGTGCATCGGCATCGATTTGTGGAAAGAGAAATCGTAATCCGTTTCAAAAATAAAACATCCCATGAATATGAGATGGCGGTTCCTATCCGGAATCTGCTAACTTTGCCTGTCAAATCTGACAGGTGCGCGCGGCCGCAGAAACTGCATACTGCTCGCATCGGCCGCCTGTCGGAGCACACGACACGCAATCGGAACGCATCGTTGTCGAAACTTCATTCCTGATGCGATTCTTGCAACGACCCGAAACATGACCGCGCAACCAATGACGCGGCGACGAACGATGTAGAACTGGCGAGCGGCGCGCCGCGCGCGGAATACAGGTTCCAATAACAAGGGGGAGGGGTATGTCGAATATTGCGGGCAAAGCCTATGCGATGAACGTGATCACGCCGCTGAGATGGTACATGGCGTGGCTCAACAAGTTCTTCTTCAGGTTCGTGGGGTGGTTTCCGAGCTACCTGAACGGCTTGATCACCTTGTCGCTGATCCACTACGCGCGCTGGGTCGTCATCGGGCGCAATCAATTTCCACACGTCGATCCGGCGCAGCCGAAGGAAAATCTCAAGTACAGCTACATGCTGTTCGCCAGCAATTTCAACGGCAGCTGGGATCAGTACGTCGATTCCTTCACCTTCGCGATTCCCAAGGGGCTCGACCTGTTCTGGACCGGCAATATCCGCTACCCGCGCTCGGTGCCCCTGACGCCGTTCCACGAATACATCCGCTACAACCAGATCGAGACGATCCACTACTACAGCGCCTATCCGCTGGCGACTTCGAACGACATCAAGTCCGCCAAGAAGGTCAAGGCGGCATTGATCGAATTCGCCGACGGCTGGGCCGATGCCTCTCCCGATCAGTTCCAGAAGCAGTACCACGCTTTGCTGCGCAATCTGCAGAACGATCTCGGCGACATGAGTCCGGCGCCGATCATCAGCATGGCCGCCGCCCAGGTCCAGAAGCGCCACTTGCGCGATCTGCGCAAGGCGTCGGAACGCGCCGCGATCGATAAGATCCTGGCGGTGGACGAGTCGCGCGCCGGTTCGCCGGCGGCCAGCAAGCAAAAGGAGACTGCCGATGAGTAACGTCAGCGGAAAGGCGTACGGATTGACCGTCCTGTGCCCGATCAAGCCGGGGCATACCGGCGAAATCGCGTATTCCGACGAGGTGAAGTGCCGCCTGCTCGAATGGAATACGCGCCAGAACAGCCCGATGACCAAGGTGCCGCAGACCTATCTGTGCCGCTATTTCGTGCTGGACGACGTGTTCACCGAAGCGCTGGCCGGCGCCGAGGGACGCGGCACCTGGCTCGACGTGTTCGCCTGCTGGTTCAAGCCGATCTACGACCTCGGCCTGCCGCGCGAGGAGCATCTGAAGTCGCGCTACCTGGTCTTTTCCAGCAATTTCCACGGCGATCTCGACGCCTATCTGCGCGGCATGTGGAATGCGATCGGCGAAGAGATCTGCCGCGTATGGGAATACTGCTACGCCTTCGAGCAGGTGTGCGATGCCGACAGCTTCATCGCCTACATGAAGAAATGCCAGCTCGATGTGTCGCTGTTCTTCGTCGGCTCCACCGACGATCCGCTCGAGGAGCAGTTGAAGTCCCTCTACCTCAAGCAGGAGTTCGCGCATTTCGTGCTCGAGCACCAAGGCATGGAGCCCGCGCGGCTGCAGGCGGCGTTCAAGGAATTCATCGCGCGCGTCAAGCCGCGCGACGTCAAAGGCCCGTCGTGGTCGCCGGGACAATACAAATTGGGACGTCAATGGGAGGTAGCGTGACCAAGGAACTCGACCTGTTCGACATTCAAGGGAATGTGATTCGCGCCTACGGGCGCTACAGCTTCCCGGTGGCGCGCTATGTCTTGTTGCGCATCCACGACGGCGGCAGGGGACGGCGCTTCGTCGGCGCCGTCACCAAGCGCGTCACGACGTCGGTCGATTGGGGCGACGGGCCGGGCCAGGTGAAGAAGCCGCGCGTGACGGTCAATATCGCCTTCACCTATGCCGGCCTGGAAGCCCTGGAGCTCCCGCGCGCATCGCTGATGGGCTTTCCCGCCGAATTCGCGATGGGCATGAAGAAACGCAAGGATATCCTGGGCGACGACGGGCCGAGCGCGCCCGAGCACTGGGACCCGGTCTGGCGCGGCGAGCAGGCGCACGTGCTCGTCACCCTGAACGGCCGGACGCCGCAGGACCTCGAAGACGGCTACGCCTGGCTCAACGGGCAGGTGGTCGAGAGCGAAGGCGGCGTCAGCATCATGACCGGGCATCGCGGCGACGACGGTGCGGAGGATTTGCCGTACCAGGACGCCAAGGTCGTATGCGACCAGGACGGCAATCCGACGCCCAAGGAGCACTTCGGCTACACCGACGGCATCAGCGATCCGGTGTTCGAAGGCATGCCCAGCAAGAGTTCGCAAAGCGTGATCGGCCGCGGCAAGCAGACCCGGAACGGCTGGGCGCCGCTCGCGACAGGAGAATTCCTGCTCGGCCATATCGACGAGGCGCACGAGTATCCGGCCGCGCCGATGCCGATGTCGCTGTCGAAGAACGGCAGCTTCATGGTGTACCGCAAGCTGCACGAGAATGTCGGCAGCTTCAACGCCTTGCTCGACCGGGAAGCCAAGTCCTATCCCGGCGGGCGCGAACTGCTGGCGGCCAAGTTCGTCGGCCGCTGGCGCGACAACGGCGCGCCCCTGACCGACGCGCCGGACGAGAAGAGCAAGGCGGAATGGGATGCGCGCTTCGCCAAGGCGAACGCCGCGGAACAGGACCGCATGCTGTCCGGCTATACCTTCGACGACGATCCGGTCGGCGCCAAGTGCCCGTTCTCCGCCCACGTGCGGCGCATCAATCCGCGCGCCTCGCTCGAGACCAACAAGGGCGCGTTCAATACGCCGGGCGCCTTGTCGGACCGGCGCCGCATCCTGCGCCGTGGCCTGCCCTATGGCGACGTCAAGGATCCGTCGCGCGACGACGGCAACCACGGCATCGTCATCATGATGGTGAATGCCAGCATCGAGCGCCAATTCGAATTCGTCCAGCAGCAATGGATCAATTACGGCAACGATTTCCATGCCGGCAACGACAAGGAGATCATCCTCGGCAATCACAGCCGCGAACATCCGAGCAAGGCCGTGCTGCCGGTCGAGCCGGACAGCGATCGGTGCCCGCACTTCGTGCGCAACATTCCCCGGCTGGTCGAGACGCGCGGCGGCGATTATTTCTTCGTCCCGAGCATGACGGCCTTGCGCATCATCGCCGCCGGCATGGTGGATCCGACTTGAGTTGACATGAGTTCTTGCGGTTCAGGCGTTGTTGTTTCTCCTCCCTCGGCGCGGACGATGCAAGGAAGATTCGCCCATCCTTGCATCCTCCGCGCATCTTTTGCGCTGTTTTCCCGCTGTTTTGCTATTCCGCCGGATTTTCCGTGGCGCTTTCTTCCAGGGCCTGGCTGACCGCCGATAGCGTACGCTCGAGCAAGGCGCGGAATTTCTCTTCCTGTCCCCGGGTGTGCCGCTTGTCCTGAATGGCTTTTTCGAGCGCGGCCGCCGCCGCCGTCAATTCGTCCGCGCCGGCGCTCGCCGCCATGCCGCGCACCGTATGCGCGACGGATTTGAGCGCGGCCGCCTCGCCCTTGACCATGGCGGCGTCGAATTGCGCCAGCGCCTTCGCCAGCGAGGGCGCCAGCAGGCTCATGACTTCGCGGTGCAGTTCGACATCGTTGCCCAGGCGTGCCAATGCCGTCGCCGTGTCGAGGCCCGGTATCGCGAGCGGAGCGCGGCTCGCCCTCGGGCGCTCCGGCGGCGCCGCGTTCGCGCGGCCGTCCGCTTCCGGCGCCGGGAGCCAGCGCCGCAGCGTTTCATGGAAGCGTTCCGGATCGATCGGCTTGGCGATGTGATCCTGCATGCCGCTGTCCAGGCAAGCCATGCGTTCTTCCTCGGTGGCATAGGCGGTCAGCGCGATGATGGGCAGCGCGGCGTAACGCGCGTCGAGGCGGATGCGCCGCGCGGCGGCATGGCCGCTCATTTCCGGCATCTGGATATCCATCAGGACCAGGCAATAGGCGTCGGGCCCGGCCGCGAACAGCTTGTCCAGCGCCTCCCGGCCGTCTTCGGCGACCTCGACCTCCAGTCCGGTCGCCGCCAGCATCTCGGCCGCGATCCGCCGATTGACCGGATTGTCTTCCGCCAGCAATACCTTGCCCGCCGCGAAGCGCGGGGCATGCCTCGTGCGCTCCGGTTCGGATGCATGCGCGGCGGCCGCTTCTCCCTGCTTCCGCGCCGCCGGAGCAGGGAGGCAAGCCGCCGCCGTGCCGCAGCTCACGGTGAAGCGCAGGCATGAACCGGCGCCGGGCGCGCTTTCCACCGCCATGACGCCGCCCATCAATTCCACCAGCCGCTTGCTGATCGCGAGGCCGAGCCCGGTGCCGCCGTACTTGCGGGGCGTGGAATCGTCCGCCTGCGTGAACGCCTGGAACAGCTTGGCGAGCTGTTCGGGCGACATGCCGATGCCGGTGTCGCGCACCTCGAATCGCAGCTCGACGCGGCCCGCGCTCGCCTCGACGACGCCGCATAGCAGGCGCACCTCGCCGCGCTCGGTGAACTTGGCCGCATTGCTGACCAGGTTGATCAAGACCTGTCCCAGGCGCAGAGGATCGCCGATCAGGCGGTCCGGCACGGCCGGATCGATCTCGACCGCGTAGGCGAGCCGCTTTTCCGAGATGCGCTGACCGTTGACCGCCGCCACGTTGGCCAGCACGTCGCGCAGGGAGAATTCGACCGCTTCGACCTGGAGCTTGCCGGCCTCGATCTTGGAGAAATCGAGAATGTCGTTGAGGATGCCGAGCAGCGAGATCGCCGCGCGGTGCATCTTTTCCAGGTAGTCGCGCTGGCGGGCGTTCAGGTCGGTGCGCAGCGCGAGATAGGCCATGCCGATGATCGCATTCATCGGCGTGCGGATTTCATGGCTCATGTTGGCCAGGAAAGCCGATTTCATGCGCGAAGCGCTTTCGGCGGCGCGCCGGGCTTCTTCGAGCGTGCGTTCATGCGTGCGCAGTTCCGCGTTGGCGCGCGACAGCGCCGCCGTCCGTTCGGCGACGCGCTGCTCCAGCATGCGCTCGGTGCGCTGGAGATTGTCGACCAGTTGCCGCTGCACCTTTTCCTTTTCTTCGCGGATCAGGCGGAAACGATCGGCCAGCGCCAGCGAGAGCAGCAGCATTTCGAGCGCCGAGCCGATCTGGAGGCCGTAAGTCGTCAGGAAACTCGGCAGCCACAGGCCGAAGCTGTGCAGCGCGGTCCATACGGCGAACACGGCCAGGCAGAGGAAGGCGAGCAGGAAGAAGCGCGCGCTGCGCTGGCCGCGCCGCAGGCAGACGAAAGCCGCGACCAGGGCGAACACCATGTTGGCCATGTCGAGCGCGACGCCGAACCGGATCGTATTCTCGAACGACCACAGGAAGCCGGCGATCTGCGCCGCGTTCAGGGCGATCAAGACGCGCAGGCACAGGTCGAGGCGCGGCACGGTCCGCGGCATGGCGAGCAGGCGGCGCTGGAAGACCAGCAGCGTGATGCCGGTGGCGCCGAAGCCGATCATGGTGGCGATGACGGCCCAGCCGGGAGCGCCGGGCCACAGGAATTGATAGCCGATGCCGCTGTAGCCGAGCAGCGACAGGACGTTCGCCGCCGCGAACATCGTGTAGTAGAGATAGCTGCGGTTGCGCAGCGAGACGAACAACAGGAGGTTATAGAAGCCGAGCGCGAACAGCATGCCGAAGTAAGCGGCCTGGCCCATGTATTCGACCAGGCTGCGTTGTTCGAACGTCTTGGGCTCCCATAGCCGGGCGGGGATGTCGAGCGTGGTCGGCGAGGCGGCGCGCAGGAAGTAGGTGGTTTGCGAACCGGCGCGCAGCCGCAGCGGGAACACGAAATTGCGATGGGCGATCGGGCGTTGCGCGAACGGGATCGCCGCGCCGGCGGCGATGCGGCGGAAGCCGCCGTCCTCCGGAACGTAGAGGTCGACATGGTGCAGGTGCGGATACGCGATCTCGAGCAGGCGCTCGGCATCGCGGTCGCCGCCATTGCGCAAGGTCACGCGCAGCCAGATGGCGGAGCTGCGCGTGCCGAAGTTGAGCGTGTCGCCGCGGTAGCGCGGCCGGACGAAGCGCGCCGCCTCGGCGCCTGACGCGACGTCGGCGATGGTCAAGGCATGCGCTTCGTCTTCCAGCATTTCCCAATGCGGCGTCAGGTCGTAGGCCCGGTCGGCGGGCAAGTCGTTCACTTGCACGGCGGCGAATGCGTCCGCCACGGCCAGGGCGAACAGCAGCCATGCCAGGCCGATCAGGGAGAGAAGGCGTTGTCCGAACGGGAGGCTCGGGGCCGGCGGCGCGCTTGCCCGACCGATCCTAGATATCCCAGCTCGTCGGTTCGCGCCGCGGCACGTTGTTGTATTGGTGACGGAAAGTAGAAATGAAAGCATAGACCACTTTGCGGGCGCGATTGATGCCGCCGAGCGGCCGGTGCTCGGGCAGCGCATGCCAGGGAGAATACGACAGGTTCTCGCCGAATTCGCGCTGCTTGGCGCTGTCGAACTCCTGCTTGAAGATGCGGATCGTCGCCACCTTGCGGAACGGAGACTCGGATTCGCGCCACTCCTTGCCCGGGTCTTCGATCGGCATGTTGTCCGGATCGGTCTGGAACTGCACCGCGAAATCGAAGAGCGCATCGCCGCGCTCGAGCTGGCGGATCATGGCCAGGCGCAGGTAATCCGGATCGGGATCGTCCGGGATCGTATCCGCGGCGGCCGGATGCGGGATCGCCGAGTACTTCACGGCGCGGTCGCCGAACAGATAAGGCGTAGTGCTGAAATAACGGATTTGCAACGGATTGGCGAAGCGCTTCATCGACTTGAGCAGGTTCCAGACCACGCGCCAATGCGTCGCGAAAAACCACAGCTTCGCCAGCGTGCCGCTCATCAGCGCCCGGATCATGTCGTCGAATTCCTCGACATCCTTGGTGACGAAGACATTGGTGCTGATGGTGAGGAAATCGTGGGTCTGCTCATGCCTTTCGGCCTCCAGCAGTTTCTCTCCCGGCACGCCCATCAGCTTGATCGCCATGCCGCGGATGTCGCGGACGGTATCGGGATTGATCGTGTCGAATTGATTGGAAAAGCGTACCCAGGCCTGATACGTCGCGGGCCGGGCGAACAGGCCGACGCGCAGTTCGTCCGGAAGATCCGGTTCCACGATGAATTCGGCCTTGACGACGCCGTGCATCTTGGGATGGGCGTCGCGCCGCATGATGCCGGTCGGATTGTCCTGGATGATCTTTTGCTTGAGCCGTTGCGCCAGATCGTCGATCACGGCGGCTTCTTCGGAGGGGGGGTATTCCTGGGCCAGCTGTTTTTTTGCCATACCGACTCCCTGGGGTGAGACGTTCCATGCGCCATTGAACCGCGGTTCGGGCTATATTACCTTGTAGTCAGCGTATTGAGACGGTAAAGGCGCCATCGGTCCGCACAACACATGACAAATAAACGACACGATCGGAGACCCCAGCGATGATCAGCGTACCGCACAAGGCCATGTTCTTCCGCCGCGCGGCGGAAAGCGAAGACGGCGCCGTGCTCGAGGTCGACGACAGCTTCGATCTCGGCGCCGCGCTCGATTTCGCGATGGCGCTGGCGGAACGCCTGCGGGAAGTCCATGCCCGTTCCGAGGCGCACCTGGCCGTATGTCCGGCCAATATCCGGATCGCCGACGGCGGCGCGATCGAATTGCGCGACGAAGCGCCCATGCCGCTGGCCTACGTCTCGCCCGAGCAGACCGGCCGCATGAACCGCCGCGTCGATTACCGCAGCGACTTCTACTCCTTGGGCGTGACGCTGTACGAGGTCTTCACCGGCCACCTGCCGTTCGAGTCGGACAATCCGATGGAAGTCGTGCACGGCCATATCGCCAAGAAGCCGCTCGCGCCGCTCGCCGTCAATCTCGAATTGCCGTCCGTCGTCAGCGACATCATCGCCAGGCTGCTCGCGAAGAACGCGGAGGATCGCTATCAAAGCCTCGACGGCTTGCTGGCGGATCTGCGCCAATGCCGGCTGGCGTTCGCCGATAACGGCACCGTGCCTTCGTTTCCGCTCGGCCAGCACGACGTCTGCGAGCGCCTGCAGTTGCCGCAAAGGCTGTACGGCCGAGAAGCGGAAGTCGGCCAGCTGATCGGCGCCTTCAACCGGATCGCCGACGGCGGCGCGGAGATGCTGCTGGTGGTGGGATACTCCGGCATCGGCAAGTCGGCCCTGGTCAACGAGATCCACAAGCCGGTGGCGGCCCGGCGCGGCTACTTCGTCGCCGGCAAGTTCGACCAGTTCAAGCGCAGCGTTCCGTATTCGGCGATCAACGACGCCCTGCGCGAACTGATCCGCCAGATCCTCACCGAGAGCGAAGCGCGCATCGCCCAGTGGCGCGAGAAGCTGCTCAAGGCCCTCGGTCCGAACGGGCAGATGGTGATCGACGTCATCCCGGAACTCGAATACATCATCGGCAAACAGCAAGTCGCGCCGCAGCTCGGCGCCGGCCGCAACAGCTACAACTACGTGATGCAGAACTTCGTCGGCGTGTTCGCGCGGGCGGAGCATCCGCTGGTGATCTTCCTCGACGACCTGCAGTGGGCCGACGCCGCGTCGCTCAAGCTGCTGGCGCTCCTGATGCGCAGCCTGGAACAGCCGTGCCTGCTGCTGATCGCCGCCTACCGCAACAACGAGGTCGGCGCCGCCCATCCGGTCATGATGACCATCGACGAGATCCGCAAGGACGCGCGGGTCAGCACGATCGAAGTGCAGGCGCTGCCGCAATCGAGCGTCGTCGAGCTGGTGTCCGATACCGTGCAGAGCCGCCGCCAGCCGGCCGCCGCGCTGGCCCAGCTGGTCTATAGCAAGACCCGCGGCAATCCCTTCTTCGTCGGGCAGTTCATCAAGAGCATCCACAACGAAGGCCTGTTGCGCTTCGAGGAGGGAGGCTGGTGCTGGAACGTCGAGCAGATCGAGGCGCTCGGCATCACCGACAACGTCATCGATCTGCTCACGCGCGAATTGCGCCGGCTGCCGGCCAAGACCCACCGCCTGCTGACGCTGGCCGCCTGCATCGGCAATCGCTTCGACGTGCGGACGCTGGCGACGGTCAGCGAAACCAGCGAGGAAATCACGGCCGACGCGTTGCGGCAGGCGGTGCAGGCCGGCTTGCTGACGCGCCCCGACGCCGGCCTGGCGCCCGGCGGCGAGGCGGAAAGATCGGTGTATCACTTCCTGCACGACCGGGTGCAGCAGGCGGCTTACGACGACATTCCCCAGAGCGAGAAGAAGGCTGTGCACCTGAAGATCGGCCGGCTCCTGGTCGACAGCCTGTCCGCCGAGGAACAGGAAGAGCGCCTGTTCGACATCGTGCACCAGCTCAACGAGGGGCGCGGGTTGCTGGACGACGAGGGCGAATGCGACCGCCTGGCGCGGCTCAACCTGCGGGCGGCGAAGAAGGCGCGCGCCTCGGCGGCGTTCGACATGCACCGCGAATGCGTCGAGATCGCGCGCGAGTTCGGCGCGGTGAAGCCGTGGTCGCTGAAGCAGGCTTTCATGCACGAGCTCTACATGGAGATGGTCAGCGCCGCCTTCGCGCGCGCCGACTATGCCGAGATGGAACGCCTGTGCAACATCGTCAGCGCCAATGCCGCATCCGCCCAGGAGGCGATCGTCGCCAAGGAAATGCTGGTGCGCTGCTACGGCGCCGCCTACAACCCCGAAAAGCTGCTGCAGACCGGCATCGCGCTGGCCGAGCTGTCGGGCATCCGGATGCCCGACAATCTCGGCCCGCGCCATATCCAGACCGCGCGCCTGCGGCTGGCGTTCGCGCTGCGCGGACGCGACCCGCTGGACCTGGCCGATTTTCCCGAGGCGACCGATCCGCAGTACCTGTTGCAGCTGCAGGCGACGACCGCCTTTCTCGCCTATGGCCTGACCTATCTCGCAGGCTCCAACGTCGTGCTCTGGCTGGCGCTGGAGATGATCCGCAAATCGATCCGGCACGGCGTGTCGCCGTATTGCGCCTATGCGTACGCGGTCTGGGGGCGCACCTTGTCGGGGCGGCTCGGCAAACCGCTCGAGGGCTACAAGTTCGGCAAGGTGGCGGCCATTCTCGGCGCGCGCAAATACCTGCTCGGCGCGGTCGGCATCTACCAGGGGATCATCCGCCATCGCTGCGAACATCTCAACCTGTCGCTGCAACCCTTGCTCGATACCTATGTCAAGGCGATGGAGGTCGGCGACCGTGCCGGCGCCGTCGTCGCGCTGCAATTCTCGGATGCGATCCGCTTCCAGTCCGGCGGCCGCGTCGACGACGCCTATGCGCACATCCTGAAAGACATCGAGATCTACCGCAAGATGGATTATTCGGCGCTGCTCGGGGTGATGCTGCCGTGGGCCCAGCTGTTCGCCGACCTGGTCGGCCAGTCGGTCGAACATCTGACGCAGGGCCGCACGATGGACGACTTCGTGCAGGCGCGCAAGAAGGCATCCGACCCCTGGGGCGTGTTCTATGTCCGCACCATCCAGTGCATCGACGACTATTACTTCGGCCGCTACGGCGAGGCGCTGCTGCATGCCGCCGAGGCGATCGGCCTGCCCGGCTTCGACTACGGCACCCCGTCGTCCGCCTACCTGATGTTCTTCCATTCGCTGGCGCAGCTTGCCTTGTGCGACAGCCACGGCGGCGCCAAGCTGGCGGCGCTGGCGAAAGTCACGAAGATGCAGCGCCGCTTCCGGCCGTGGGCGCGCCACGCGCCGATGAATTACCTCCACAAGTGGCAACTGGTCGAAGCCGAACGGCAACGCGTGCTCGGCAATCCGCGGCCGGCCAAGCGCTTCTATCAGCAGGCCATCAAGGGCGCGCGCCGGCACGGTTTCCCGAACGACGAAGCCCTGGCGCACGAGCTGCTGGCGAAATTCCATCTCCATGCCGGCGAGGAATTGCTGGCGCGCCTGCACATGGAGGAGGCGCTCGCCAAGTACGAGGAATGGGGCGGCCATGCCAAGGCCTGGCAGTTGCAGGAAAATTATCCGACGCTGCTGTCGCGCGCGCTCGAACGGCGGCGCGCGGAACAAGACAGGGCGGAGGCGCCGGCGGAGCAGCATATCGATGTCGACACCATCATCAAGGCGTCGCAGATGCTGTCCGGCGAGATCCAGCTCGAACGCCTGCTGGAACGCGTCATGCAACTCCTGATCCGCAATGCCGGCGCGCAGCGCGGCGCGCTGCTGGCGCAGAAGGATGGCGCGCTGACGATCCAGGCGGCCGCGCTCGGCGAGTCGATCGAGGTCTTGCGCAACGAAGCGGTGGAACGCAATGCGGGCCTCAGCCTGGCGGTCATCAATTACGTGCGCCGCACCGGGAGTTCGGTCGTGCTCGGCGACGCCGACAACGACCCGCGCTTCAATCTCGATCCCTATATCCGGCGCGAGCATCCGAAGTCGCTCATGTGCATTCCGCTGTTGAAGCAGAGCGAACTGATCGGCATGCTGTATCTCGAGAACAATCTGGCGGCGGATGCGTTCACGCCGCAGCACACCGAGCTGCTGCAGATCCTGTCCACCCAGATCGCGATCTCCCTCGAGAACGCCGGCCTGTACAACGAGCTCGAACAGAAGATCGAGGCGCGCACGCTGGCGTTGCGGCGCAAGAACGACGAGCTGAACGAGACGCTGCAGTCGCTGCGCCAGGCGCAGAAGCAGCTGATCGAATCGGAGAAACTGGCCTCGCTGGGGCAGCTGGTGGCGGGCGTCGCCCACGAGATCAACACGCCGGTCGGCGTCGCCGTCACCGCCGCCTCTACTCTTTCCGAGGAGACCGGGCGCATCGAAAGCCTGTACCGGACCGGAGCGATGAAGCGTTCCGATCTCGAGAAATTCGTCGATTCGGCCGCGACCATCAGCAAATTGCTGCTGTCGAACATGGAGCGCGCCGCGACCCTGGTGCAGAGCTTCAAGGAAGTCGCGATCGACCAGACCAGCCAGGAACGGCGCAGCTTCAACCTGAAGAACTATATCGACGAAGTCTTGCTGAACCTGACGCCGATCCTGCGCAAGACCGAGCACCGGATCGAGGTCGAGTGCGACGAGATGATCGAAGTCGATACCTATCCGGGCGCGCTGTCGCAGGTATTGACCAATCTCGTCATGAACGCCTTGATCCATGCCTTCGAGGAGGGAGAGCGGGGCGCGATGGCGATCAAGGTGACGCAGCCGGACACGGCGACGATCGAATTATGCTTCTCCGATAACGGAAAAGGCATCCCGGCGGAGCACTTGCCGAAGATATTCGATCCGTTTTTCACTACAATGCGGGGCAGGGGCGGCAGCGGGCTCGGCCTCAACATCGCCTACAACCTGGTGTCGGGCAGCTTGCAGGGAGTGCTCTCCGTGACGAGCGAGGTGGGCGCCGGAACCGTGTTCACGCTGCGCTTCCCGCGCAATCCGGCCCGGTCCGCGGATGCAAGATCCCGACCGGCCGCCGCGAGCGCCGACGAGTTATCACAATGAAGTGGAATTTGACATGCTAGATGATTTTTCATTCGCGCCGGAAGTCGAAGCCGAGGCAATGGCGGCGCCGTGGCAAATTCTGATCGCCGACGATGAAGAGGAAGTCCATGCCGTCACCAAGGTGGCCTTGGCCGACGTCGTCTTCAAGGGGCGGCCGCTGGCTTTCCTGCATGCTTATTCGGCCGCGGAGGCGCGCCGCATCCTCGCCGAGCGCAGCGATATCGCGGTGATCCTGCTCGACGTGGTGATGGAGTCCGACGACGCCGGCCTGCGCCTGGTGCGCGAGATCCGCGGCCAGATGCGCAACCGTCGGTTGCGCATCGTGTTGCGCACCGGCCAGCCGGGCCAGGCGCCGGAGCGCGAGGTCGTGATCGAACACGACATCAACGATTACAAGTCCAAGACCGAGCTGACGCGCCAGAAGCTGCTGACCTGCGTGGTCTCGGCCTTGCGTTCGTACGACGACATCCTGACCCTCGAGAAGAGCCTGCAAGGCCTGGAGCAGATCGTCGGCGCCGCCGGCTCCCTGCTGCAAGCCCTGACCGAACGCAGCTTCGCCGACGAGATCCTGGCCCAGATCAGCCAGTTGATCGGGCATCCGGCAGACGGCATCATCGCCAAGCGCATCGCGGGCGCGGAGCGCGGCGCGGACGGTGAAATCGCCGTGGTGACCGCGCTCGGCAGGTATCTGCAGCCGGATGCCGGCGCGCTCGAGTTGCTGCGCCGCGTGTTCGAAACCAAGCGCAACATCTACGACCGCGCCCACCTGTGCCTGTATGTCCAGCCGACCAAGGGCAACGGCGAATACGGCATCCTGGTGCCGTCCGAGCGCGAACTGACCGATCTCGAGAAGCGCTTGATCGAAGTCCTCTCGACCAACATTTCCGCCGGCCTCGGCAACGTGCAGCTGTACGAATCGCTGCGCGAATTGAGCCGCAGCCTGGAAAACCAGGTGATCGAGCGCACGCGCGACCTGATGGTGGCCAAGGAAGCCGCCGAAGCGGCCAATCGCGCCAAGTCCGAATTCCTGGCGGTGATGAGCCACGAGATCCGCACGCCGATGAACGGTGTGCTCGGCATGATGCAACTGGCGCTGGCCGAAACCACCGATCCGTCGCAGCGCGAGCATCTCGAAACGGCCCAGTACTCGGCCGAGGCCCTGCTGACGATCCTGAACGACATTCTCGATTTTTCCAAGCTCGAATCGGGCAATTTCGAGTTCGAGGCGATCCAGTTCGACCTGAGCAAGACCATCGACGGCGTGATCAGCCTGATGCAGCCGCGTGTGCAGGAACATGCCCTGTGGCTCAAGTTCGAGCGCGGGGCGGCGCTGCCGCAATACCTGGTGGGCGACGGCGGCCGCCTGCGCCAAGTCTTGCTGAACCTGATCAGCAATGCCCTGAAGTTCACGGAAAAGGGCGGCATCACGCTCGCGGTTGAGCGCGTCTCGGCTGGCGAGAAGGAGGTATGCCTGCGTTTTTCCGTGGCCGATACCGGCATCGGCATCCCGGACGAAGCCAAGGACAAGCTGTTCCAGTCGTTCTACCAGGCCGACCGTTCGATCTCGCGACGCTTCGGCGGCACCGGCCTTGGATTGTCGATCTGTCGCAAGATCGTCGAATTGCAGGGTGGGCGCATCGGCTTCGAAAGCACGCAAGGCGTCGGCAGCAGGTTCTGGTTCGAGCTCGGCTTCGCGTTGCCGGCCGCCAGCGCGCAGCCGTCCGCCGCCGCCGCGTCCGCGCCCTCGGCCCAGCTCGCTGGCCTGAACATCCTGCTGGCCGAGGACAACGAGGTCAACCAGAAGGTCGCGTCCAGCCTGCTGCAGCGCGCCGGGCATCGGGTCCTGATCGCCAACAACGGCCGCGAGGTGCTGGACATCCTGGAGCGCGACCACGCCTTCGACGTCATCCTGATGGATATGCACATGCCCGAGATGGATGGCCTGGAGGCGACGCGCGCGATCCGCCGGATGGACGGCCCGGCGGCGGCGCTGCCGATCGTCGCCCTGACCGCGGCGGGGGCGCTGTCCGATATACAGACCTGCCTGGATGCCGGTATGAATTACTTTCTCGTCAAGCCGTTCCGCATGGAGCGGTTGCAGGGCATCTTGATCGAGATGCGGGCGGGGAAGTGAGGTAGGCTGCCCAAAGGATCTCGCCGTTTTCATTCAAAAATGAGATCCCGCCTCCCATAAAGTGGGTATGGACGAAGCGATGACTCTTCGCCGATAATCCGCCGCTGGTCGAAACGGCAATACTTTTTGACCAGGATCCTCAAGCCTGCATCGCTTCCTGGCCGCGACCGCCTTGTCCGTCCGGCCGCCGAAGGCTCGCTCGACGCGTTCGCGTCGCCAGGATTGACCTCACAACGAATAAGAACCGAAAGGGAGGCGCATGCGTTTCGCATCCGTCAGCGGCCGCGTCGCGGCCATGGGCTTGCTTTGCCTGAACCAACGAGATCGATTCCTGGCCTGGCTCCTGCGCCTGGCCGCGCTGCTGCTGTTGTGCCTTGCGGGCGCGGCGCAAGCGCAGATCACGTTCGACTCGACCAGCCCGACTACCACGGGCGGCTCGGTTCCTGCGGGCGGCACGCTGTCGGCCGGCATCAATTTCACGGCCAATTCCGTGGCCGGCGACTCGATCGAGCGCATCGAGCTGTACAGCCACAACGGCTATATCAACAGCGGCACCTACAAGGTCATCTTCGACAGTTCCGGCCAGCCGGTCAATGTCACCCGCTCGGGCGTGCGATCGACCAGCCTGGGCATCGGCACGCATCACCTGTACCTGGTGGCGCATTCCTACAATGGCGAGATGGCGCATTCGCCGACCTATACCGTGACGGTGACCGCGCAAGCCTCGCCGCCCGGGGTCGGCATGAGCGCGCCGCTCAACGGCGTCAAGTTCTTCGCGTCCGCCGGCGGCACGGCGAGCGTGGCGGTCTCGGGCAGCGCCTCCAGCGGCAGCGCGAGCATCGTCAAGATCGAGGTGCTCGACAACGGCGGCGTGATCAAGACGGTCAATGCGGCCAGCATCAGCACCAGCGTGGCGCTGGCGGTGGGCAGCCACAGCATCCAGCTGCGCGCCACCGACAGCCTGGGGCAGAGCGCGACGAGCACCGCGTCGGCGGTCACGATCGAGGTGCCGGTGCCGCCCAGCGTGGGCATGAGCGCGCCGGCCCATGGCGCGAACGTCACCGCCACGGCCGCCGGATCGGCCAGCGTGGCGGTGTCGGGCAACGCCTCGGCCGGCAGCGCCAGCGTCACCAAGATCGAGGTGCTCGACAACGGCAGCGTGATCGCCAGCGTCAATGGTGCGAGCATCAGCACCAGCGTGGCGCTGACGGTCGGCAGCCACAACATCCAATTGCGCGCCACCGACAGCCTGGGCAGCACCGCCACCAGCAGTGTCGCCGGCGTCACGGTCAAGGCGCCGGTCGTGCCGCCCAGCGTCAACATGAGCGCGCCGGCCAACGGCATCAGCGTGACCTCGCCGGCCAGCGTGCCGGTGTCGGGCAGCGCGTCGGCCGGCAGCGCCAGCGTCGCCAGGATCGAAGTGCTCGACAACGGCAGCGTGATCGCCAGCGCCAATGGTTCGAGCATCAGCACCAGCGTGTCGCTGGCGGTGGGCAGCCACAGC